>NZ_JBIAFV010000003.1:772541-780700 GCF_042869435.1 Nocardia sp. NPDC006982
GTTGGGCAACCTTTGACCGGCCATGCTGATGAGGTGTCGTCAGTAGCGTTCGGGACCCAATCCAATGGAGCGCTAGTCCTAGCGAGTGGCTCCCGAGACGGGATAGTGCGGCTGTGGGAGTTGATGCCTCTCAGATCGGTCGGGGGATTTCGGGTCGGCCGGTACAACGCGGTGTGGTCTGTGGCTTTGGGACAGCAGTTCGACGGCGCGCTGGTTATAGCGAGTGGCTGCCGCGATCGAACGGTGCGAGTTTGGGACGACCACGGGCGGCGGCCGCCACCCTTGACTGGTCACGCCGGCACGGTGTGGTCTGTGGCGTTGGGGACCCGTACTGATGGCAGGTTAATTCTGGCCAGCGCCTCCAGCGATGGGACCGTGGGAATGTGGGAGCCGGACTCGGGGCAACCCGTCGAACCACCCTTGACCGGGCACGCCGACGAGGTCAATACAGTGGCATTCGGGAATCTCTCTAATGGTGACTTGCTCTTGGCCAGCGGTTCCGACGACAAAACAGTGCGAGTGTGGGATCCGAATGCGGATCAACCAGAGACGCAACCCCGGAGCAGCGGTGTCGGTTCGGTGCTATCGGTTGCGTTCGGGGCTGGTCCTGACAGTGGCATGTTGCTGGCCAGCGGCTCCGCAGATGGCACTGTGCGAGTGTGGGATTCGGCGTCGGGGCGGCCGACTGGGCCGCCACTAATCGGCCATACTGGCCCAGTGTCCTCGGTAGCATTCGGGATGCTCGCCGATGGCACCCCACTAATGGCTAGTGGTTCTGAAGTTCGTACAGTGCGCATCTGGGATCCGATCTTGGGGCAACCGGTGGGGCCTCCGCTGACGGGGCATACGCGAGGCGTAACTTCGGTGGCTTTCGGAACCTTGCCCGATGGCACTGTGCTGTTGGCGAGCGGTTCTGACGACAACACGGTGCGGGTATGGGATCCCGTGTCCGGTGAGTTGAGGTGGCCGCCTCTGGTCGGCCACACCGATTCGGTGCGGTCGGTGGCGTTCGGAGTGTTGGCTGATGGCACTGTGTTGTTGGCCAGTGGGTCCACCGATCGGACCGTGCGGGTATGGGAAATGGCTTCCGGCGAGCCAAGCGGACGATCTCTGACCGGCCATACCGGCTGGGTACGGCAGGTGGCATTCGGGCGCCAAGCTGACGGTCGTCTGCTGTTGGCGAGCGGTTCTGACGACAACACGGTGCGGGTATGGGATCCCGTGTCCGGTCAGTTGAGGTGGCCGCCTCTGGTCGGCCACACCGATTCGGTGCGGTCGGTGGCGTTCGGAGTGTTGGCTGATCGCAGCTTGTTGTTGGCCAGTGGGTCCACCGATCGCACCGTGCGGGTATGGGAAATGGCTTCCGGCGAACCGCTTGGCCTTCCGTTGACAGGGCACACTGACAGCGTGTGGTCCGTGGCATTCGGGACTCGGCCCACCGACAACGTGGCCTTGCTGGCAAGCAGTTCGGACTACATCCATTTGAGGGCTTTCATCCCTGGCTAGCGCGTGGCCGGTCAGGCCATTCAGGCCATTGCTGTGCTCATTGCCGTTGCGACGGGTTGTCGTGCTGGTCAGGGGTTGATGTAGCGGTACTCGTACTCTCGCCGAGGTCTCAGCGGTGAGTTTTCCAGCCATGGCAGGGAGATCGGAGGTGTTCCGGCAATCTCGGCTCCAGCAACGAGTACAACGATCTCCCCGACTTGTGCAGTCCCACAACACCACTCGCCCCGCGTGCCGTCGGACCGGTGCCGCAGCTGCCCGGAGCCGTTCAAGCATCCGCGTTGCCAGGCAAAGGATGCCAATTCCCGACTGACTGACCTCCCCACCCGGGCTCAGAGGGTACGGATGTTGTTCACGTCGGCACGGTGCCAAGCCGCGGACTGGACATGGCACGGTTTGCGTGATTGCTGCAGCTCGTATTGCCAACGGGCGCTTGATGCGCACAGCGATGACGGCTCCCATCAGCGCTGTAAACCTGTTTCTGGCATCGGATTTCGCTGTGGCGGCGAATATTGCCGATGCCCACCGTCGACGACGAGAATCACAACTATCCACCACAGGCCCAGGGCGGTATCCCTCACCGGCCAGCGGCGATTGCCGTGCCGGTGTGGTTTTCGGGCTGCGACGGGCGGTTCGGTCAGCCATGGTGGTAGTGCTGGCTGCCCTGGTGGAGACATTGTCAACTTCATTCGCAGGCTTAACCTTTCGAGCTCTCGGTGGCATCGCTGGATCGGTCACGGTGTGTGTGGTTGCCGGGGAAGGTTTCATCGCGCCAGCCGGTGAGCGTCTTGTACGGCTTGGTGTAGTCGCTGGCGAACAGCGGCGCGCCGGGCATGTCGGGGATGTCGAAGGCGGCCACCAGCTGCGGAAAGTGGTCGACGAGCACGCGCTGGTGTCCGATGAGTTCAGTTGCGATCGTCATCGGGGGCTGGTATTCATCGCCGATTCTGATCGGGTGGTCGGTGTACCAGCCGCGGCGCGCGTGAATGCGTTCCAGCGCGTACGCCGCGCCTACCGTCGTGAGCAGATCGCTGGCGAACGGATCGGGGACGGTGGATGCCGCGATCAATGGGGCGGTTGCCAGAGCGCGTTCAACGGTTGCGGTGGCCAGTTCGATGGCAGCGCTGTCCGGACCTAGCACCGGTCCAGCGACGGTGAAGTCGCCACGGCGCAGACCATCGGCGATGATCCGCTCGCGCTCAGCGAGCAATTCGACAGTCCACGGCAGCTGTGGCGGTGTGTCGGGCAGTTGCAGCGGCGGCCAGCGCAGCAGCGCCCGCCCTGCCGTCTTTTGCAGAACCTGAGTCTCGCCCTCGGCCATGCGCGCTCCCAGGACGTTGCCCGCCCAGTCCCCCAAGTGGTTGATCAGCAGCGAGCCGTGCGAGGCGGTGCGTTCTCGACACATGCCCAGTACCCACTGCGCCGCACGAGTCAGTGCCGGTTTGGCGAGCATCGACCACAGCGCGTGGTCGGGGTCGCCGCCGTCGGCGCCCGCGCGCATGTCGCGAAGGTGTCGGCCCAGGATGGTTGCGGTATAGAGGGAAACCAGCCCGGTGACCAGGTTGGCTTGAACCGCATCGCGGTCGGCCATCCGGACGCGAGACCCGCGCTGCCTGGCGAAGTTCGCCAAACCCGTCAGAGCGGCGCGAGCGCTGGCGACAGAAGCATTCGCCAAGTCGAGTCGGCCATTACTCAACCCTGCTACCGCACGGTGGAACCGCTCACCGATCGGCAGGTCGCACTCGAACCGGCCGTTGGCATCGATGCAGGCCCAGTCCCCGCCCAGCAGCGCCTGCCGCGGCACCCAGCAGTCACGGAACCGGATGATGGCGTGGTCCATCGGCGCGAAGGCCTTATCGGGTAGCAACTCCACCTCTACACCAGCAGCCAGGCTCGTGCTGCTCCGCAATTTCAGCAGAAACGCGAACACGCCCTGGTCGTGGCCATCGGTGATCACGCGGGCAGTGACCACCACGATCTTCGGTGCATCAGAACCAACGTTGGGCATGAACTTCGCCGCGCGAATGTCGGGTGTCGACAACAGGAATCCACCGCGAGCGCGATCCCATGTCGCTGTGGTCCGATGATCGGCCGCTGCGTTGGTGCCACCGAGCTCGGTCAACATCAACGCCCCAAGGGCCGCGCCGGTGTCGAGTTCAGCGAGGCATTGCTGTTGATAGTCCGCGCCGGACCCCAGCGACAGAATCGCCCCCATTGTCAGGTCGAAATGCCCGGTCAACACCGGCAGGAGCCTGGGCGCGCTGACCGCGGCCTCCTCGCAGAGGATGCCCCGCAGCTCGACGTCAGTTGCGATCGCTGTCCCGGACCCACCGAGCGCGGCAATCACCGATCGCAAAAGATCCGGGGCGAGTGCAGCCTGTTCGGAGTACGTCAGGCCCGACCGGGGGAGGTCCCCGAGCGCGGTCACGGTGTCGCGGACCCGGGCCCGCAGTTCGGTGTCCGGGCCGAGCAGTGCGATCCGCAAGGCGTCGACGGCAGGTTCGCTGCCGATGTGGGTGCGTGTGGTGGTGAGATCGATGGTCATGTAGAACTCGCCTTCTCGCCAAGCGACGCACCGGCGGCTGTAGCCACGGCGAGTCGCTGAATCATGTTGGGTTGCGATGCCTTTCGTGTGTGTTCGGGTCCGGGGAATGTCATCGGTAGGCCGCAACGTCTTGCCGCCCCGGACTGGGTGATCAGGGGCAGAGGCCGACCGCTTGGAGGGCTGAGACCGAGTCGCAATCGGTTACGCGATGGCGGGTGATGGCGTCGAGGACGGCGAACGCCTCTTCCGGACGCCAGGATTCGCACATCCCGGCGAGTGCCGTCCAATCCGCGCGCCACCGTTCGTTGTGGTGCGCCACCATGGCACCGGTGCGGATCCTGGTCGCCATGGCGGCACCGGGGTGGGGCCACCATCGGTGGTCGAACCGCGCGATGGGGGTGTCGATGACGTCACACAGCGTCAGCGTCGACACAACCGCCTGCTCCGGATTCCACGCCCGGCGCGCGGCGGCCAGCTGCTGGTCGAAAAACTCCAAGTAGTAATGGGGGTCGTCATCGAGAGCCTGCAACTGCAGCGGGGTCAGTGTTCCGCTGCTGCGGCGGTGGTTGATGAACGGCTGCCAGTAGGTGTCGAGGAAGCGGTGCGGGACCTGGTTGCCGTCGCGGTCGAGGACTGGCGGGCGCAGTACGTCGATCATCATGGTCCTTTACAGAATGTGTTGGGTAGGTGAAGGCGGGAAGATGACCGGCAATGTGGACAGCGCGCGATGGAGCGGGCCGGGCCGCCATTCGAGTTCTTCGGCGGGTATGGCGAGTCGTATTTCTGGGAGGAAGTCGAGCAGTTGGTCGATAGCTGTCTCGGCCATCAGCTCAGCCACGATGCGGGCCGGTTTCGGGCACGCGTGTGGGCCCGCACCGAAGGCCAGGTGGGAGTCGTTGCCGGTGTACTGGCCGGTGTTGACCTCGGGGCTGCTGTTGCATGCGGTCATGCTGATGATCACCGGCTGATGCGCGGGTAACCAGACCGTGCCGGCGAGGATGGGCTGGACCGGATAAGTGAGGCAGTAGCAGGCCATCGGCGGGTTGGTGAACAACCCCTCGGCGAGCGCGGCACTCGTCGAGGGCGGCAGGCCACGGTTGATGTCCGCGATGAACCGTCGGCGGTCGGTCAGCATCAGCAGCAGGGTGTTGGCGATCCAGTTCTGTGGCACCTCGATCGCGGCCGAAATGATCGTCAGCAGTTGTTGGACCATCTCGTCATCGGTCAACTTGGCCGGATGCTGCACCAGCCGTGTGGTGACGTCGTCGCCGGGATTGGTGCGTTTGAGCCAGGTCAATTCACGCAAGGCCGAGTCGAACAGTTCCTCGGCGTTGTCCTGTCCGTCGAACAGCGCCGCGCTGGCAGCGACGAGTTTCTCCCCGAGTTCTGGTGTGCACCCGATGATCTGGGTGACCACCGCGAATACCACCGGCAGGCAGTATTGACTGAGCAGATCGGCAGACCCCGACCGGCAGAACGTATTGACTTGGCCGACCGCGGTGCTCTCCACCAAGGCGCGCAGCCCGTACTGGTTGATTCCGGCGAGGGCGTCGTGGGTCGCCCGGCGGTAGCGCACGTGTTCTTCGCCGTTGCTGCGCAACGCGTTCGGCCGCCACTCGAGCATCGCCAGGATCGGCCACGTGCGGTCGTGCAACGTCTTCTGCCACTCGCGGGGATCAGCGGAGAAGTGTTCGGGATCGGTGAGAATGTTGACCGCGGTGCGGTAGTCGATCACCAACGTCGCGGCCAGCCCGGGTGCGAGCTCCACCGGCACCAGCGGGCCATAGTTCTCGCGCATCTGCTTGTATGCGCGGTGCGGGTCGGCCGCGAATTCGGGGGTGTAGATGCTGATTCGAGGCCCGAGGGCTTCGACCGGGATCCCTTTGGCTTTGCCGGGCGCCGGGAGGGTGTGCTGCTGCACGACAGTGGGTCTCCTATGCGAGCGGAAGTTCAAGCGGCGGGCATGGGGAAAACGTGACCGGCAGCGCTGTGAGCGCGCGATGGAAGGGGCCCGGTAGCCACTGCAAACCGGTGCCGTCGGGAACCGCGAGTTGGATCTCGGTCAACGCATCCAGCAGCAGAGTGACGGACTTGGTGGTGATGACCGTCGCCAATGATCGCGCTGGGCAGGCGTGGATACCCGCGCCCCACGCGAGATGGGAGCGGTTGCCGAGGTGGTCGTCGCTGTGCACGACCGGATCGGTGTTGCACGCCGATACGCTGATCAATACCGGTTGATGTGGGGGCAGCATCGTTGTGTCAACGATCTGCATCTGCTGCGGAAACCGTGGGAACATCGTCGCCAACGGTGGATCAGTGAACAGCACTTCATCGATCGCGTCCGTGACCGACAACGCTCCGTAAAGAAGACGACCTCCGAACCCGTCATCGGTCAACATCAGCCTCAGGATATTCGCGATGAGATTCCAGGTCGGCTGGCTACCGGTGGCGTACAACATCGCCAGCTGATAGGTCGCCTCAGCGTCATTCAAGCCTGCGGGGGGCCCGATCAACCACGTCGTCACATCCGCTGCCGGGTCCAAACGCTTGGCCATCACAGCATCGGCCATCGCCGCGACAAGTTGCTGGTTGCCTGCCTTGACCGTTTCGGAATCGGTCGCCGCCCGCAACACCATGATCGCGTCCAACGCGGCTCTCCCGGTTTCTGCCGATAGCCCCAGAAGCCAATTCAGTACCTGCCCCACGAGCGGGATAGCGAAATCATTGAGCAGATCGACGTGGCCGTGTTCGCAGAAGCCGTTGATCAGCGTTGTCGTGATGTGCGCGGCCGTGGAATCCAGGCCGTACTGGTCGACACGATCGAGGGCGGCGCTGATGGCGCGCCGTAAGCGGGAGTGTTCTTCGCCGGAGCTGCGCAGTGCGTCGGGCCGCCACCCCAATGTAGGAAGTGCCGGGCATTCGGGACCTACTCGTTGCTGCCAGCCACGAGGATCGGCCGGATAACGCGGGTCGTTCAGAATACGCAGTGCCTCACGGTAATCGGTCACGAGCGCGGCCGGAACCGCCGGCGCGACATCCACCGCCGCCACCGGCCCCCGTTTGCGCATCTTCCGGCACGCGGCGTGCGGGTCGGCTGCGAATTCCGGCCCGTATATCGCGACCCGGGACTCGGAGGTGTTGACAGGCGGTAGCGGAGAAGCTGGTTGCCCAGTGGTCACTGACATTCGGCCTTTCACTGTGAGGCACGGACTTTGGCACCCGGCGTGCACGTCATGCGGTCCCGCCACGTCCCTCGGTGCAGTCGCCCCCTGACAGTGACTGCACACCGATGGACCGCGGGCACCAGCTAGTCGTCCCAGTCGTCTAGGGCGTTCACCCCGCCGCTGTACGCGGCCGCGGCGAGGTACTGGCGGCACTGCGGACCGTGCCCGGAGTGAGTCACGCGGATGAAACGGGCTTCGTCGATCGACCCGAACCGCACATCGCCATGGGCGGCGCAGTCGGCGTGTTCGACAAGCCACAGCTCTCTGTCCACAACGGTGGTCATGCGCGCCTCCTAGCCAGCCCGACAGCATCCGGACGCCGGGCCCGCCGTCCGCCACGTCCCCGACGGCGGGTCGCTCACGACGATGTGACCGAAGCGAATCCGATGCCGGATGCCTGTATCAGACTCGTGCGCGCGAAGGGGGCATCCAATCCCTGGTAGGGATATCCCTGCCAGGGATCGCATTCGGGAACCGTCGAATATCTCGCCTGGCCAGATGCCGGAAAAACCTGTGCGAAAACACCATTGGACGGAGAGGAAACTTCCGAACTTCGATCGTGCGGCCGAATACTCGGCTGCACCCGCCCACGGTGGCGGGCCTCAGTGCACCGGGTGCCAGAGGACGGATCGGTCTGCGCTGCGCAAGGATCGGACCCGGCGGTGGAGTTCGTTCGCGGCAGGTGGTTTGTCCGGCGCTAGACGGATATAGGAGCCGACCGAGTGCAGCTCGACGATGTCGCGCAGCAGAACCCAGCCCGGCCAGATGAGCATGTCGTAGCCATAGGCGGCAGCGAATTGCTGCCGATAGCAGTCGGATTCGTGGAAATGGTCGGGAACCGTACCGATCAGGTCCAGCTCCCGGGGGCCGATACTGGTTGCGTCCCA
>NZ_JBIAFV010000004.1:0-150353 GCF_042869435.1 Nocardia sp. NPDC006982
CCCCACCCCCCCCCCCCAACCCCCCCCCGGGGGGGGGGGGGGGCCCCCCGCCCCGGGCCCCCACCCCCGGAATCAGCCTTATTCAGCAGCGTCCTAGCGGCGGTTCATGGACGAAACCCGCAGCGACCGACCGACTGTCGGCGATCCCTACTTCGAAATGCCTGAGCCCACTGTGTTTTCGTCTGGAACGACTTATGTCGAGACCGATACGGAATTCATACAGTTCACAACGCACGACCGGGACCACGGACTCGGTGATGTAGTGACCGCGCTTCTCGATCACGGTATGACGATCACCGGACGGGTGGAGCACCGCAGCGTTCCCTGAGAGGCATTGCCCGGACAGATGGTGCGCGAGGCGAATGGCGAGTGGCGGCTCAGCGAGCATCCGGAACGTCTTCCACTGACTTACACACTGCAGGCACGCCGACAACGCGCCGGTGGGGAATAAATGGGTTCCTCATCGCGTCTTTCGGTGTTAGCGTTATCCAGAACGTAATCGATCGGTAATCGGAACCGCGAAAGGCAAAGGCAATGACCAGCACCCAGGACCAGGGACTACGCTCCCTCGCCGGTGCCTGGCAATTGCGTTCCGGCACCCGGCGGCCGATGTCGCAGCTGCGCCTGACCTGGCTGTTGATGTCGCAGCTGCGACAGGCGAGTATCCGGAGCCGCCCCTGAGGTCTCGATTCGAGAAGGCCTGAGCAGGGGCCGCTCCCGGCGAAATACTCGCCACGGAGCGGCCCTTTTTCTGTCCAGCGGATGTAGCTCAACTGGAAGAGCAACGATCTCCAAAGTCGTCGGCCTGGGGGTTCGAGTCCCTCCATCCGCGCAATAACTCCACAGTGAATATACGACAGTAGGCATTTCGTATTACTGGATATGAATAACCCTGCTGCATACCAGTTTTGAACCCGTGTAGCTCAGTGGACAGAGCGGCATCCCCCGACGGCGCAGGCCGGTGGTTCGATCCCACCCACGGGTACCAAAACCATTCCCTCGTAGCCCAATTGGCAGAGGCACCGGACTTAGAATCCGGACGGTGCGAGTTCGAATCTCGCCGAGGGAACCAGTCCGCGTGGTTTGCGTGGATCAGCGCTCGTAGCTCAACGGACGGAGCACCTGAATACGACTCAGGCGGATGGAGGTTCGAATCCTTCCGAGCGCACCGATGGAGTGTGGTGTAAACGGCTAGCATGACGGACTTTGACTCCGCCGGTTCAGGTTCGAATCCTGGCACTCCAGCGCACACCGACCGAGGCTCATGCAGGTTCGCCCCGGGGCTCTCATAAGGCCCTGCCGCGTGGTTCGACTCCACGATGAGCTACCACCGCACCGCATCGTCACCCATGGGAATGACGCGCGGGTCCAGTGTCCGCTCGTGCATAGTGTCATGAAATGCGAATTGCCTCTTCACTTCTCGTCGCCGCACTGGTCACGCTGGCCGGTCCGGTCGGCGCCACCGCAGTGGCTGCGCCGCCGTCCGGTTCGGCATTGCTGCAAACGAGCTGGGACCTGCCGACGGATACCGCCGCCGCCGTGCACGCCGCTGGTCTGCCGCTGCTGAGCACGATGTCGACGACGTACCACTATCACGCGCATCTCGATGTCATCGTGTACGGACAGCCGGTCGTCGTTCCGGCCCTGGTCGGTATCGACGACGCCAGGAGAATGGGTTCGCCCATGCACACCCATGATGCGACCGGTATCGTGCACCTCGAGTCGGAGGAGGACATCCCCTTCACCCTCGAGCAGTTCTTCACCCAGTGGGGCCAGCCGCTGACCGGCGACCAGGTCGGCCCGATTCACCTCACACCCGTCGAGACCGTCCAGCTCTATATCAACGGCACCCGGTTCCCCGGGGATCCGGGATCGTATCGCTTTGCGCCACACGACGAAGTCGCGCTGGTAGTCGGCACCCGCGCGATGACGCCGGCGGTGCCCGACCACTACGACTTCCCCGCCGACCTCTGACAGGGTATAGCAAACCTTTTGCGGCACAAGTTTCAACTTCAATGACCCCCAAGGCTGGGGATGATGTGATCGTTGACACTGTTCGGGCCGTTGCCGAAACTCGTAGTTCTCCAGCATTTCTGGAGCCTTGTTGGCCGACATGGTGAGTTCTCAGCGAATCGAGGAACCAGGCTATGACGACTACGACCGCCCCGGTGTCGACCGAAATCGATGTCCCCCCTGCCGAATTCGATACCACCCACCTCGAGGAGAATCTGCGCTGGGGCCACCTGTTCTGGCCGGGCTCCACGGCGCTGACCGAAGCGCAGATCAAGGACCGGGTCACCCGCTATCAGCGGTCGCTGGAGCGTTTCCGGGCCAGCGGCATGCAGGGCAACTACCTGCCCGACGACCTCGAGGTCGACTCGGCCTGGCACGCGCACCAGTGCGACCCGATCGGCTACGCGGGGTTCTGCAAGAGCTACTTCGGCGGCATTCTCGCGCACACCGTGACCCTGTGTGTTTGCAAATTGGCCGATCTCGACAAGCAGTAGGCACCACACCGCCACGAACCCGAGCCGTTCGGACATGCCCCGCTCCGGTCGGGTCCGGGTCGAACGACAACCGAGAGGAGGTAGTTCCGTGGACGCACTGTTGAATATGATCGCCGCGATGTTCGCATCGCAAGGACAGGTCGACATGCCGCAGGTTCCGTCGAACCGCTGCTGACCCGAGCGCAGCCCGGCCGGAGATCCCGGCCGGGCTGTGCCGGTCATCCCCCGAAGGTCTGATTCGTGTAGAGATATCCTTCGGACCAGATGTATCGAGTGCCGGCCCATCGGGCCGCTGCGGCCACATCCGGAAAGAATCCGCGCCCTTCGAAATTCGCGCTCGTATTGCACAACACCGGAATCCCACTGATGGCCTCGTACGATGCCAGAATCCGCGCGGTCGCGCTATTGGCCGAGGCATCGATGGTCTGCAGCCGGGCGGTACCGTCCACATGCAGCACAGCGGGAATGCGATCGGTCCACTCCGGACGGGTGCGGTGCTCGAAGAGCATGTACGGATCGCGACCGCCGGGCTGGAAGACCTCCGCCGCCCGCTCGGTCAAACACACCGGCGCGACCGGCCGATAGGCGGCCCGGTTCTTGATGTCATTGAGACGGTCCTTCATCGCCGAATCCGTTGCGGGAGCCAGGATGCTGCGATTGCCGAGCGCCCGCGGACCGATCTCCGCACGACCCGACAGCACCACGACCGGCTCTCCTTCCCTGTGCAGCAACTCGGCCACTCCCGACTCGTCACAGGGCCGCCTGCGCCAGTTGGTCGGCACACCACAGACACCGACCCGCGGACCGGAGTACACATCCCACCGCAATGCCGGACCACGCCCCTTCCGGAACATTTCACAGCACGCGGCGCCGATGGCCGCGCCGGAGTCGTTGGGAAACGGCGGAATCCAGATCTCCTCGACAATCCCCTTCGCCCGCAGCAGCGAGTTCCACTTGATATTCAGCGCGCATCCCCCTGTCACCACCAGCTTTGATGGCAACGAAGGATACTGGCGCACAAGTGAATTCAGTCCACGCGCCAACCGGTCCCCCAAATACGCCTGGAAGGTGGCGATGAGATCGGCCTCGGACAATCCGGGAAGCAGCTCGCCCCGATCAGCCGCCACCTTCGCCCCGACCAGCCGGGCCGCATCCTGCGATGCCCGAGGTTCGGCGGCCGCGATGATCTCGTCGAACACCGGATACACTGACTCAGTCACGGTGCCGAGCCCGGCATAAGCCATGGCCTTACCCGGAATGGCCAGGTGCTGACGCAGGATCCGATCCCGCGATCGACCCTCGACGTTCGGAATGAACGGCTCGAATCGTTCGCTGAAGTACGTGAAACTGTTACCGACGATCGGCAGCACGACCGCGACCGAGCGGACCTTTCGAGCCGCCGCCGCGACGTGGTACACCCGCGCGACAGTGCCGCCGTCCCAGACCAGCACGAGCGCATCCTCCCCGCGCTCCGCGAACGGACTCGTGCAGTAGCCACCCATGATGTGCTGGTCCACATGGTGATAGCTGACGTATTCCGCAACGGCGGAACCGAATCCGTGCCCATGGAAGCGATGTCGCGCGAGCGGAACCGTACGTCCCGGCCGATCCTGATACGGCGCGACCGCGAGTTCGATCGGGCGACCACCGGATAGCGTCGCAATGCTCGTGGGCTCCGTCGAATCCGTATCCGGCACTGCACCATTCGCGAACCAGCCATCGACGACGAACCGGTCGACATCGGCTGGCCGCAACCCCTCCGACCGCAAGATCTCGGCGACCCGGTCGAGATCACCCAGCTGGCTGTAGCGGAGTCCGTTGTCCAGCTTCTCCATCTCGATGCTGAACACCAACCGGTCGTCCTCGACAATCGCGACACCGCCGTCGTGCGACACCTTGATTCCGCAGATCATCACGTCGCGCCACTGTACCGACGACACCGCGCCCCACCGACGGTGAGAATAGTTGCCGCCGAGGCATTTTCACTCTTCGCCGGTACCCGGCTCCGCGTCCCCGCCACCACGGATCGTCCACAGCAGTCCCTCGAGCTCATCGGGCTTGATGAGCACATCGCGTGCCTTCGACCCCTCACTGGGGCCGACGACACCGCGGGTTTCCATCAGATCCATCAGGCGACCGGCCTTGGCGAAGCCGACACGCAGCTTGCGCTGCAGCATGGAGGTCGAGCCGAATTGTGAAGTGACGACCAGTTCCACGGCCTGGATGAAGACATCCAGATCGTCGCCGATATCGGGATCGACATCCTTCTTCTCACCGGCCTTGGCGGCGGTGACGCCCTCCTGGTACTCGGGTTCGGCCTGGTTCTTGGTGAAGTCGACGACCCCGTGGATCTCCTCATCGGAGATGAACGCGCCCTGCATCCGGGTCGGCTTGTTCGCCCCCATCGGCAGGAACAGTCCGTCACCCATGCCGATCAGCTTCTCCGCGCCGGGCTGATCCAGGATGACTCGCGAATCCGTCAGTGACGAAGTGGCGAAGGCCAATCGGGACGGCACATTGGTCTTGATCAGACCGGTGACCACGTCCACCGAAGGCCGCTGCGTCGCGAGTACCAGGTGGATGCCTGCGGCGCGGGCCTTCTGGGTGATGCGCACGATCGCGTCCTCGACATCGCGCGGCGCGGTCATCATGAGGTCGGCGAGCTCGTCGACGATGGCGAGAATGTACGGATAGGGCCGATAGACCCGTTCGCTGCCCAGCGGCGCGGTAATGGCACCCGACTTGACCTTCTTGTTGAAGTCGTCGATGTGGCGCACCTTATTGGCTTGCATGTCCTGGTAGCGCTGTTCCATCTCCTCCACCAGCCATGCCAGCGCGGCGGCGGCCTTCTTCGGCTGGGTGATGATGGGGGTGATGAGGTGCGGAATACCCTCGTACGGCGTGAGTTCCACCATCTTGGGGTCGATGAGGATCATCCGGACCTCGTCCGGAGTCGAGCGCGCCAGCAGCGACACCAGCATCGAGTTCACGAAACTCGACTTACCGGAACCGGTCGAACCGGCGACCAGCAGATGCGGCATTTTCGCGAGATTCGCCGAGACGAAATCGCCCTCGATATTCTTGCCGAGTCCGATCACCAATGGGTGGTGGTCATTTCGGGTCGAGGGGGCCTTGAGCACATCGGCCAAGCGCACCAGTTCGCGATCGGAGTTGGGCACCTCGATACCGACGGCGGACTTACCCGGAATCGGGGCCAGTAGCCGAACATTCTCGGTGGCAACGGCATAGGCGATATTGCGGGCCAGCGCGGTGATCTTCTCGACCTTCACACCGGGCCCGAGCTCCACCTCGTAGCGGGTGACCGTCGGGCCGCGCACGAAACCGGTGACCGCCGCGTCGATCTTGAACTGCACCAGCACCTCGGTGATCGCCTCGATCATCGATTCATTGGCGGCACTGCGCTTCTTGGGCGGATCGCCGTCGGTGAGCAGTGTCAGCGGCGGGAGGGTGTAGTCGCCCTCGACCTCGCGGTCGTTGATGAACTCCAGCTGCTTGGGCGGCGGTGGGGTCTGGTCCTCGACCTTGATCGGGGCGCGCTTCTTCGGCTTGGGCTTCTCTTCGGGCGCCGCCTCGGTCGCAATCGGTTTCGCATCGCGCAGTGGCGGTTCGCCCATGACCTCGGTGACCGCATCGGAGCCGCCGAATTCGTCGGGCGGGTAGTTCTCCTCCGGGGTGCGACCGCGCCGCTTCGACTTGGTATTGCGATGCAGCGGGAATCCGTCGGCATCGTAATTGGCCGGATCGAAATCGGATTCGCCGTCATAATCACCGTATTCGTCGCCACCGCTGCCGGTGCCGAAGTACTCGCGCAACCGCTGCGGTACCTCGCGGACAGTGGTTCCGGTTACCAGCAACACGCCGAAAACGATGGCCAGCAACAGAATCGGCACCGAAAGCCAGGCGGTGAGCCCGTTGGTGAGCGGGCCGCCGACCACGAATCCGATGAACCCCGCTGCGCGCGAACGCCCGTGCGCATCGGTCGGCGATCCGGCGGCGATATGCCACAGGCCAAGTATCGGCAATCCGATCAGCAATCCGCCGAGTACCAGCCGCGGCCGGATCTCCGGACGTGCCTCGGTCCGCATCAGGACAATGGCGATTCCGGTAGCCACGAACGGCAATCCGGCTGATGCCGACCCGGCGACCGCACGAATCGCCTCCTCGACCCAGTGTCCGATCGGCCCGCCCGCCGAGAGCCATACCGCGGCCGCGATCACCGCGCTGAGGGCGATGAGGGCTAGCGCGATGCCGTCGCGGCGATGACCGTGTTCGATTTCGCCCGCCCGGCTCACGGCCCTCGTGGTGGCGCCGAGTCCGCGCGCGAGCATATTCCAGCCGCTGCTGATCCCGCGGCTGATCACCGCGAGCGGTGCGGTATCGGACTTGCGGCGGACCGGGCGGCGCGCCGGTGTGGTGCGGGCGCGCGGTGCGGGCGAGCGGCGTTGAGCGGTGGTGCGAGCCTGGCTCGAACGAGATGCCGCCGTGGTCCTCCCCCGGGCCGATCCCGCCCGCGCACGAGAGGTCGTGGAGCTGCGGGACTTACCTGCCATGGACTCAGGCTAGCCGCAAACGCCCCATCCAGACCATCAACCACACGAGTATCGCACGTCGCTCCCCCGCCTCCCCGAGTATTTTGCCGGTCGTGAGTGCCACTGGAGTACCTGACCGGGCCGGAAGTAATGAGCTAGGCAGCTTTTGGACGTACCCGATGAGTTACCCATGTGCGTACGAAATCAGTTGTCGCGAAAATCGGTCGCTCATGGCGTGTCGGCCCTGATTACAAAGAGCGATCCGCCTCGAGGACAGCCCGCACATCCACCGGATCACCCGCGGTTTCGATCCGGACCTCATCGCGGCCGAAGGCGTGCAGCAGTAGTTCCGAGGGCTTGCCGGTCAGCGTTACCTGTGCCGTTCCGGACTTCGCGTGCACCACGGCCCGCCTGCCGTCGGGGGTGGCCAGTTCGACGGTGACCGGCGCTTTGCGGTAGGCCATCCGGCCCATGCGCCGCAGCGCCGACCATAGTTTGTCCTCCTCGGCGGCGGACAGGTCACGCGGCTCCCAGCCGGGTTCGCCACGGCGCACATCCTCGTGATGGACGAACATCTCGGTCAGATTGACGACCGCATCGACCGGTTTGAGCGGCGACCACCACGGCGGGCCGGAGCGCACATCCGCCAGCAGGTCCGGGAACGGCCGCCGCGCCGCCTTGGCCTGCACCGACTCCAGATATCCGGCGAACGGTTTCAGCATGATGCCGGGCGACGCGTCCGGGCGACGTTCCCGAACTACCAAGTGCGCGGCCAGATCTCGCACCGTCCAGCTGCCGCACAGCGTGGGCGCGTCCGGTCCCACCGCAGACATCGTGTCCACCAGTGCCCGACGTTCCCGTTGCGCCATGCTCATCTGCCGAACATATCGGATGCGGAGTCGGCGCGGCAGTCCGACTCCGACGGACGTAGCTGTCAGACGCCGATGACCGTCGGCACGATCATCGGGCGGCGACGGTAGGTCTCGGCCACCCAGCGACCGACCACCCGCCGCACACTCTGTGCGATGCGGTGGGTATCGGTGACGCCCTCACCGGCCAGTCGCAGCAGTTCGGCCTCGACGAGTTCCGCGGCATCGACAAGTGCGGTCGGATCATCGGAGAACCCGCGTCCGCTGACCTCGGGCGTGCTGACCGCCTTACCGGTGGTCGAGTCGACCGCGAGGGTGATCGAAATGAACCCGCCCTCACCGAGGACCAGTCGATCCGAGAGCGTCGATTCACCGACATCACCGACCGAGAGTCCGTCGACATACACATGTCCGACCGGCACGCGTCCCACGATCGAAGCGATCCCGTCGACCAGGTCCACCACCACGCCGTCCTCGGCGAGCACCACCCGATCCTCCGCCACACCGGTTGCCACGGCCAGCGTGGCATTGGCGCGCAGATGCCGCCATTCGCCGTGCACCGGCATGGCATTGGTGGGCCGCACCGCGTTGTACAGGTACAGCAATTCACCCGCGGACGCATGCCCGGAGACGTGCACCTTCGCATTCTGCTGGGTGATCACCGTGGCGCCGAGCCGCGACAGACCGTTCACCACGGCGAATACCGAATTCTCATTGCCCGGAATCAGCGAGGAGGCCAGCACCACGAGATCGTCGGCGCGGATATTGATCTGGCGGTGTTCACCGCGCGCCATCCGCGACAGCGCCGAAAGCGGTTCGCCCTGCGAGCCGGTCGAGATGAGCACCAGCCGATCGCCCGGCAGGGTCGCGGCGACATCGAGATCGACGACCACACCGTCGGGCACCGTCAGATAGCCCAGTTCCTGCGCGATCTCCATATTGCGCACCATCGAGCGACCGATGAAACACACTCGCCGCCCGTACTTCTGGGCAACATCGACCACCTGTTGGATGCGATGCACATGGCTGGCGAACGAGGCGACGATCACCCGGTGCCTGGCCTTGCCGATCACCGTATCCAGAACGCCGCCGATTTCGCGTTCCGGCGTGACGAAGCCCGGCACCTCGGCATTGGTGGAGTCCACCAGGAAAAGATCTACGCCCTCGTCACCGAGGCGGGAGAAACCGGCCAGATCGGTGAGGCGACCGTCCAGGGGCAGCTGATCGAGTTTGATATCGCCGGTGTGCAGCGCGACACCGGCAGGCGTGCGAATGGCGACGGCAATGGCATCGGGAATCGAGTGGTTGACCGCGAAGTACTCGCAGCCGAACGGGCCGTGCGTAGTGTGCTGGCCCTCGATCACCTCGACGAGCTTGGGACGCTGCCGGTGCTCGCGGCATTTCGCGGCCACCAGCGCGAGGGTGAATTTCGAACCGACGACCGGAATATCGGCCCGCAGGCGCAGCAGGAACGGCACCGCGCCGATGTGGTCCTCGTGGCCGTGGGTGAGCACGATGGCTTCGACATCGTCCATCCGGTCCTCGATGGGCCGGAAGTCGGGCAGGATCAGGTCGACGCCGGGCTGCTGATCCTCCGGGAAAAGCACGCCGCAGTCGACGATGAGCAGTTTCCCGCCGTACTCGAAAACGGTCATATTGCGGCCGATTTCGCCGATGCCGCCCAGGGCGAAGACACGCAGACCATTCTTGGGCAGCTTCGGCGGGGCACCGAGCCGGTCGGCTGCTGCCCGCTCGACGGGAGCAGACACGGGTTGCTCACCGCGACCGCGGCCGCGCTGCTGACGGCCGCGCGCCGGTCTGCGTGGCTGCTCAGCCGGGGCCTTGAGCGCGGCCTTTTTCGCGGGGGCCTGCTCCGGTGCGGTCTGCCTGGACACGGTATCGGACTGTGCTAGCTCGCCGACGTCGGATTGCGCTGTCCGATCGGACTTTTCGGTGCCGGCCGGTGGACGCTGCGCGGCGGGTTCTGGCGCGCCCGCGGGCCGGGTCGCGGTCCGGCGGGGGCGACGACCTGCTGCTTCAGTCATGACTGCACCTCACTACTGGTCGGTTCGATCATGTCTGACAATGCGGTGATTCTGATTCGCTCACTCCTCATGAAAGCACCCCTGCCAGCCGGAGGTCGACGGCGAGGGCATCGAGTTGTTCGGTGGTCGGCATCAATTGCGGCAGGCGCGGTTCGCCGGCATCCACACCGAGCAGACGCAGCCCGCCCTTGCTCATCGCGACGCCACCAAGTCGCGACATCGCGGCGTTCAACGGCAACATGCCCGCATTGATCTCACGGGCGCGCACCACGTCACCCGCGGTGTAGGCCTCGAGCAGGGCGCGCAGCCGCTCGGGCACGAGATGTCCGATGACACTGATGAATCCGGTCGCGCCGACCGACAGCCACGGCAGGTTCAGCGCGTCGTCACCGGAGTAGAAGGCCAGGTCGGTATTCGCGATGAGATCCGCGCCCGCGTTCAGATCCCCCTTGGCATCCTTGACCGCGACGATGCGCGGATGTTCAGCGAGTTTGCGAATGGTGTCGCTGGCAATCGGAACCACCGAGCGCGGCGGAATGTCGTACAGGGTGACCGGCAGGTCGGTGGCATCGGCGACGGCGGTGAAATGCGCGATCAGGCCGTCCTGGGTCGGCCGGGAGTAGTACGGCGTCACCACGAGCAGGCCGTGCGCGCCCGCACGCTGGGCATTGCGGGCGAGTTCGATCGAATGCGCGGTGTCATAGGTGCCCGCGCCCGCGATCACGGTGGCGCGAGCGCCGACGGCATCGACCACAGCGCGCAGTAGATCCGCCTTCTCCGATTCGGTGGTGGTCGGCGATTCCCCGGTGGTACCGGAAATCGCCAGCAAATCGACGCCGCGGTCGACCAGGCGGGCCGCGAGTGCGACCCCGGCATCGACATTGAGCTTGCCGTCGACACCGAAGGGAGTCACCATCGCGACACCTACTGTGCCGGACGCACGCAGCTCCGTAGGCGTCGATTCACCGTTCGTCATGGTCAGAAAGGCTACCCGCTCCCGGGAACAGCCTCGACACCCTCATCACCGAACGGCCTGCCACGGCGAGTGATTCACCTCGCAGTACTCGATCATGATGTCAAATCGACCCTTGAATGACGCCATTGATGGCGTCACACTGATGTCATGGACTTGAACAAATACACCGCACAGCTACGCGAGGACCTCATCGCGGCCGCCGCGCTCGGCGACGAAAAGACCCAGGCCACCGCCGCCGCCCTAGCCGCTGCGACAGAGAGTTCGGCACGATTGGCGCTGCTCGCGGCGCTCTCGGACCTCGCCGCGGAGGTCAGCGCGGAGCTCGGCGACCGCACAGTTCACGTCTCGGTGGACGGCACCGATGCGACCGTCGACGTCCGAAAGAATCCGGCGGCGGAAAACGAGCATCCGACGATCGAGGAGATGACCGGCGATATCAGCCGAGTCACCCTGCGGATGGTCGAGCAATTGAAGGCCAAAGCCGAGGAAGCCGCTGCGGCCAGCGGGGTTTCATTGAACTCGTGGCTGTCGAATGCCGTCAGCGGTGCATTGCGCGATCAGATGCGCGGGTACGGACCCAAGCGCGACATCTAACTTGGATGTCACTTCGGGTCGGCGTGGTGCCCGAACCGGGCCGTCCCGTGCTCTACTTCCTGCACGGCAGCGGCTATGTCGGCTGCACTCCGGGAACTCATCGCGGCCTGGTCAGCGAGCTGTCGCGGCGGTTGGACCGACCGGCCTTCAGCCTGGATTATCGCCGCGCCCGAGCACCGGTTTCCCGTTGCCCACGATGACACGCTCAACGGTTACCTGTGGTTGCTCGCTCGCGGACATGCGGCCGAGGACATCGTCGTCATGGGTGATTCGGCGGGCGGCCATCTCGCGCTCGGGTGGTGTGTGCAACTGCGTGAGCTGGGGCTCGCGCAGCCCAGGGCGGTGGTCGGGTTCTCGGCGCTGGTCGACTCGACCTGGACGTTGTCGCGGGAGCGCGAACCGCCCGTCGATGACGCGTTTATGCGAGTGCGGGCAGCGCAGAAGTTGACCGAGCTCTACACCGGCTCGGACCATTTCGACGACCCGCGGTTGAATGTGCTCGGTGCGGACGGGCCGGATCTACCGCCGATCCTGTTGCAGGCAGGCGCCGCCGAGGTGCTGTCGGCCGACGCCGAAGCATATGGTGCGGCGCTGCGCGCGGTCCAGACGTGGCCGGGCATGTTCCATGTATTCCAGCTGGCGTATCGGCTCCTCCCGGAGGCCGACGAGGCGCTCGCTGACGTCGAGCAGTTCGTGGCGCGGGTGGAATCGCAGTCCACTCGGAAACCGAAATCGGCCTGAGCAAATTCACAACAGCGGCGCGAGATCTCCGCGATCACCGATCACCACTTCGTCGAGTTCGAGCCAGTCGGCCATCTCACGCAGCGCATCGGTGAGTGCCCGCGCTGTCTCCGGAGTGCTGTGGCCCGGTTCGGCGAAGGCACCCGGCACAAGCAGCCTGCCTGACGCACGCTCGGCACGTAGGTCGACGCGTCCCACGAGTTCTCCGTTCAGGAGGAACGGAAATACGTAATACCCGTGCACCCGTTTGGGTTCCGGCGTGTAGATCTCGATTCGGTAGTGGAAGTCGAAGATCCGCTCGGTGCGGGTTCGGAAGAAGATGAGCGGATCGAAGGGGCACAGCAAGGCCGCGCCCTCGATTCGGCGCGGTGTCGAGGCACCGGCCCGCAGATAGGCGGGTTTCCCCCAGCCCGCCACCTCGACCGGTTCCAGCTCTCCCGCATCGACCAACTCCACGATGGCCGGTTCGGTCTGTGAGCGGTGCAGGCGGTAGTAGTCGCGCAGGTCGGTCTCGGTCGCGACGCCGAGTGCGGTGGCCGCGCGCAGCACCAATTCCCGTACCGCATCGGCCTCGGATACGTTGCGCGCCAAGATCTCCGGTGGGATCACTCGCTCGGCCAGGTCGTAGTGGCGGGTGAACCCGACCCGCTTGTCGACCGATAGCGCACCTGCCGCGAACAGCGCCTCGCAGATCATCTTGGTATCGCTGAGATTCCACCAGGAGCCCTTGGGACGCGGCTTGTCCAGCTCGAGGTGGCGCTCCACCTCACCGGCGGTGGCGGCGCCGACCTCGGTGATGACGTCGAGAATGTCCTTGCCGAGGGTGGGATTGCGTTCGGTCACCCGGCGCATGCCGCTCCAGCGCCCGTGTTCGTATTTCCGCATCCGCCAGCGCATGAGCGGCCAGTCCTCGACCGGGATGAGTGCGGCCTCGTGCGCCCAGTATTCGACCAGCCGCCGCGGGCGGCGCACACCATTGCTCCAGGCGGCATCGTCGAGCACCGTTCGGTCGTAACCGCCGATCCGGCTGAACACCGGCGCGTAGTGCGCGCGCACCACCGCTGATACCGAATCCAGTTGCAGCAGTTGGGTTCTGCCGAGCACGTCGAGGATCGTCCGCCGGGTCGGCGCGGCCGGTTTGCGCCGCCCGAACCCCTGCGCGGCAAGCGCCGTCCGGCGCGCCGCGACCGCACTCATCGTCCGCATGATCACGACAATGCCATGGGGGTACGACAGGTTAGGTCGAGACCGAGACCTCTCCCGCGGTATCGATCTCGGTGCGCCGATCCCGATCCGGTGCGTTCGCGAGCACCGTAGCCAGTACCCGTCGGCCCATCGGCAATACCCGCACGGTCACCGAACCGGCATTGGCGGCATCCAATTCCCGGGTCGCCGACTCGATCACCTGCTGGCGCACCCACTTCGGCACCCCGGCGAATCCGCCGTCGTCGAGCAGCACCACCTCGACCCCGCGCGAACGTGCGCCGCGGGCGGCACTGCTCAATTCGTCGGTCACCAATTGCGGTGCGCGCAGACCGTCCCGGAGTTCGGCCTCCAGCAGCCTGCACTCTTCGCGTTCGCCCGCGGTGAGTTCGGCGCCGTCGGCGATGCGTTCCAGAATCGGCCGCGCCACCTTGTCGAGCCGGGCCAGCTGCCGATCCCGTTCGCCGTTCTGCGCGGCCATGGTCGCCTCGGCGGCCGCGCGCATGGTGGCCTCCTCGCGCAGCAGCCGCAGCGAGCGCTGCATCGGCCGCATGACCGCCGCGCCGATCGAGACGCCGGCAACCGTGGCGATCGGCACGATGGATCCGACCACCACCCGCAGGCCGTTCGTCGCGCCGACCACCGCGATAACCGCGGCGATGCCCGCGACACCGCACCACGCCGCACCCAACCGGCCGCGGACCACCAGCACCGCGAGCACATAGGACGACGCGAATGCGGTCCAGACCTGCTTGGACATGCCGTGGTCGATACTCACGGTGGTCAGCGCCGCCGCGATCGGACCGGCGGCGGCCACCGCGATGGCGGCAGGCAGCGGCAGCGGATCGACCGGGATAACCAGGACCAGCACTCCGGCGCCGGCCACCAACACCAGCGCGGTCGCGGCCAGCAGCAGCGGCGATTCGGCGAAATTGCGCACCATGTACAGCAGGATCGTGGCCTCGAAGATGACCAGGAAGAGCCAGGCGGACCGGTCCCGCAGCCCGAGCAGGTCGCGCAGGCCGAATTCGTTATCGGTATCAGCCATCGCCACCCCAGACCAAGGTCACCGTGGTCCCCTCCCCCGGTTGGGATTCCACGAATCCGGCGCCGCCGGCCAGTTGACGCATCCGGCCGAGGATGCTGACCGAGACGCCGAGCCGATCGGCGGGCACCCGGTCCAGATCGAAACCCGCGCCGTCATCGCGGAATACGACACGGATACCGCCCGCACTGATCGTCACCGTGACGGTGCGCTGCACGGTGCGGCCCGCAACGGTGGCGTGGCGCAGACTATTTCGCGCCGCCTCGGCCAGGGCAGCGGCAATGGTGCCCGCCGCGTGCACCGGCAGGTTCAGGTCGTCGAGTCCGGCCCAGCGGCGCGCGGTGAATCGGATGCCCGGATTCACCTCGTGGATGGCCGAGCGCAGGAAGCCGATCGCCGATTGCGCGTCCAGTCGGTCGGGTTCGGTATTGGTGCCGCGACATTCGTCGAGTTGTTCCAGTGTGCGTTCGGCCTGACTGCGCAGCACCGGCGATTCGGCACCCGCCCGCGAGGCGTCGAGCAGGGTCGACAGCACCGCGTCGTGGATCAATGCGGCGAAGCGGGCGCGCTCGCGATCGCGTGCCGCGGCGCCGGCCACGGCGGCCGCGCGGCGGCTCGCGATCACCGATTCCCGGTCCACCCGCGCGGCCGCCGCGAGTGCGTAGACGCAGCACCACAGGAACAGTGCGCACAGGCCGGCGGCCCTGGCGAAATCGCCGATCAGCGACCAGACCGTCGCCTCGGGCAGCACATACCGGTTCGCCAGTGCCGCGGTAGCCACGCCGACCAGCAGATAGCAGGTGGCCAGCGCCGGGCGCCAGGCCAATACGGCCGCCAGCACACCGAGTGCGATCACCCGATACATCCACACCGATGTGGTGTCGGTCAACGGCACGGCATAGATGAACGGCATGGTCGTAAGCGCCGCAAGATAACTCAGCGCTGCCGCACCGGCCACCACGCGAATCGCCCTGCGGCCCATGGTGAACGAGACGACCGCGAGCACCGGGAACCAGCCGAGCGCCACACCGACCACCAGGCTCGCCCACGGGCCGGAGACGAATTTCGCCTGGTCGGCGATGTCGGGTAATTCGACGATCGCGACGATCACACCGGCGATTCCGACGGCCAGGCCCATCCGGCGCAGAATGCGATCCGAGGCCGCTTCGATGATTTTCTCCCTGGACACCGCGGTCCGCCCACGGCGCCACCGACTCGCCCGGAACGGGTCGGCGGAGCTCGCAGTGGTTATCGAGGTGTCCAGCGCGCTGGACGCGGTCATCCGCGGGGATGCCGCTCGGGAACCGGTAGCCATCCGTCCTCTACCGCCCGCTTGTAGAGGTCGGTCTTGGTGGGAGCCGGACGACCCGCATCGGCGTACTTCTGCCGGATGCGCCCCAGATAATCGTTGACGGTCTGTTCGGACAGACCCGTCAGCCGCGCGACGCGGGAGGCCTTCTCACCGGAGGCGTAGAGGGTGAGTACCTCTTCCTGGCGCGGGCTCAGACCGACATCGGACAGTTGCGGATCGCCGTCGATGGCGGCGGCCCAGTCGGTGGTCACCACCTGCTCACCCGAGGCGGCGCGGCGCACCGCCGCGACCACCGTCGGCACATCCTCGGATTTGCGCACCACGCCGAGCACACCGGCCTTCGCCGCGGCGCGCACGAGAAACGCGTTGTCCGCGCCGGTGAATACGAGGACCTCGACGCCGCGGTTGCGCAGCCCGCGCACGTTGTCTTCGGGCGAGGATCCGTCGGCCAGTCGCAGATCCAGCACGACCAGATCCAGCGGGGCGCTATTCGCCGCCGCCGCGAGCAGTTCCGGTACGGTTCCCGCGGTCAGCACCAGATCGAGATCGGGTTCCGGCGCCAGCATCGCGGCAAGCCCGATCGCCACCGATTCGTGGTCTTCGACCAGCCCGATCCGGCGCGGTGCTGTTTCGCCCCCTTCGGCCCACATCACCTCGATACTCCGTTCCCGAGCAAACTCGTCACATCCCCGCCGCTACATCGTCGCCTCGTAGTATGCCCGGATCCGCCGGATGCCGGTCAGACACCAAAATTCGGGGGACGCGCATTACCCCATGAGCTGCGCCGCAACGGTCGCGCCGAGTTCCCAGCACTGCTGGATCTCCTCCTTACCGGGCGCGCCCATCACGATGACCGGCGCGGCAACCTGCTCCCAGCCGAGTCCGGTGGTCACGCTTCGCACACCCCGCTCGGCCCCCTCGGTGCCTTCATTGCCGTGCAGATAGAAGCCGAACGGCCGACCGCGCGTCGAATCGAGGCACGGGTAGTAGAACGTGTCGAACGCATGCTTGAGCGCGCCGGACATATAGCCCAGATTCGCCGGGCTACCGAGCAGATAACCATCGGCGGCCAACACATCACTCGCGGTGACCGCGAGCGCAGCCCTGCGCTCGACCTCCACCCCCTCGATCTCCGGATCCGTCGCTCCCGAGACCACCGCCTCGAACATCGCCTGCATATGCGGTGACGGAGTGTGATGAATGATCAGCAGCCGTGGCACATCCAGCAGCGTACTGCCGCCTTGAACTCGAGTCGGATCTAAGTGCCCTTAGCTATTGACTGGCGACAAAATAAGAGGAAAATAAAGGTTTACACCAGAAAACCGGAAGTGCCGAACTGTCGGCGGAGACGTCCAAAGGCATCGGAGACACTTTCGAGGATCTGGCCAGGCCCCCGGCAAGCCAGTCGAATATCGGAGCTGTCAGCGACGACTGAAGCTCATGAATTCGATGGAGACTACCGGGGACTGCTCTGTGTGGGGGTTCTTTTGCTCGAGGGCCTGTTCCCGAGGGCTCAAATCGGGAGCGCCTTCGATTCCAGCTATTCGGGCGACATCCGGACATATCCCGATGCCGCACATATCGCGCCCACGACAATGCACTGATGGCGCAGCCTTCTCGCTTTTGCCGCCACCACTACATGGTGATCATCCATCTTGCTCGGCGCGCGGGGGTCGGCGAAAGGGGCGAGGAATCCCTCGGCACAGGACATCGAAGCCCACGAGAATGCGCTGGTGGCGGGGGCTTCCTGGTGTTTGGGTGCGCCAATGCATGGTGATCGGCTGAGCGGATTCGGGGTGGCTCCAATATGGCGATGGGTCAGGGGGTGTGGTCCAGTTTTTCCAGGGCTACTGCGCGGCGCATGGTTTCGCGGGCTCGGGTGCGGTCGCCGGCGTAGTCGTAGGCGCGGGCCAGGCGGTAGGACACGCGCCAGTTGTCGGGGTCGGCCTCCCATTCCTGTTTGACCTTGTTGAAGAGTTCGTCCGCGGCGGCGCGCTCGATGCGGCCGGAGGGGCGGCGCGGGAGGTTCGAGGTGTCGAGTTCGAGGCCCTCGTCGTGGATGCGGCGGGCCAGATGTTGATGCGCCAGGGCCGCACGGACGGTGGCGACGACGATCCAGACGCCGAGCAACGGCAGGATCAGCACGCCGATGCCGATGACAACGGCTGCGAGGTCACCGGAACCGATGAGGCTGAGCGCGATGCGGCCCAGCAACACGAAGTAGAAGCCGAGCACGACGACCAGGGCCGCGATGAATGCGACGACCTTGCGGACGTCGGTGCCGCGCGCGTCGGTGTCCGAGCCCTGGTCTTCCGGCTGGACCGGTTCCTGTGTCACAGATCCAGGAACGGGTCGAGCCCGACGGTCAGGCCTGGGCGATTGGCGATCTCGCGGACGCCGAGCAATACGCCGGGGGCGAAGGAGGAGCGGTCGATCGAATCGTGGCGGATGGTGAGGGTTTCGCCCTGGGTGCCGAAGAGCACCTCCTGGTGTGCGACGAGTCCGGCCAGGCGCACCGAATGCACCCGAACGCCGTCGACATCGGCGCCGCGCGCGCCTTCGAGTTCCTGCGTGGTGGCGTCGGGGCTGCGGCCGACTCCGGCCTTGTCCCGCGCGGCGGCGATCAGGCCCGCGGTGCGATATGCGGTGCCCGAGGGCGCGTCGACCTTGTTCGGGTGATGCAGTTCGATGACCTCGACCGAATCGAAGAACCGCGCCGCCTGCTCGGCGAACCGCATGGACAGCACGGCGCCGATGGCGAAGTTCGGGGCGATGAGCACACCGGTCTCCGGCCGTCCGGCCAACCAGCCGCGCACCTCGTCGAGGCGCCCCTCATCGAATCCGGTGGTCCCGACGACCGCGTGAATTCCGCGTTCCACCAGGAACTTCAGATTCCCCATCACCACATCGGGATTGGTGAAGTCGACGACCACCTGGGTGCCCGACTCGGTGAACGACTCGAGCGAATCGTCCTTGTCGACGGTCGCGACCAACTCCAGATCGTCGGCCGCCTGCACCGCCGCACAGATCGCCTGACCGACTTTCCCCCGCGCACCGAGCACTCCGACCCGAATGGTCACCGCACCTCCTAATTCCACCAACGACTCCGCCAGCCTATCGACCCCGCTCCCTCCCGGTCCGCTGACCTCCGGTGATCGGCGGCACGCAGCTCAGGCGCCTGCCATATTCTCGGCCATCTGCTCCAGCAGGCGAACGGTCTCGACGTACTGGTCGTCGGTGATGCCGTCGAGCATGGCGCGGCGGCGCTTGCCGATCAGGGTGAAGGCTTGGTGGTGGGTGGTGCGGCCGGTGCCGGTCAGGGCGAGGGTGCCCGAATCGTCGCTGATGTCACCGCGATCCACCAGCTGCGCGAGTTGGATGCCCCACTCCGCGGGGTCGTTCCAGAAGGGGGCGAGGCCGTCGCGGACGTCGGCGGCGGGGCGCGGGCCTTCGGCGAGTGAGTTGAGGATCTGCCAGTGGCGGCGGGTCAGACCGGACGCGGCGAGATCGTCCTCGAAGCGGGCGTCGATCCGGCGATCGAGTTCCTTGAGCCAATAGCCGATCGGACGTAGTGCTGCCATCGTTCCTCCAAAGCATGTAGAATTACAACTACATGTAATATGACATGAAAGTAGGCCCGATGGAAGAGCGCGATGCGGTGACCGCGGACGTCGAGGCGGCGATGGTGCGGATCCGGCGGCGGCAGACCCGCGGGGCACTCGGCAAAGATTCGCCGGTGCCGATCGCGGTGTTCCGGGTGCTGGACGCGGTAGCAGGCGCGAATGCGGACACCGTCGGAGCCCTGGCCCCGGCGTTGGGCGTCGATCAGCCTCGCGCGAGTCGCCTTGTCGCCCAGGCGGTTTCATCCGGTCACCTGGAGCGGGTGGCGGATCAGCAGGACGGCAGGCGAGCCGTGCTGCGACTGACCCCCGCCGGACGCGCCGTCGTGACCGCAGCACGCGACGGCCGCCGCAGCGCCATGGCGGCCGCGATGGCGGACTGGACCGACCGTGAGCGCACCGAATTCGCCCGCCTGCTAGGACGATTCGTCGACGCACTCGACCAACACCCCGGTCCGCGCGACTGAAAACCCTGCACAGACCCCACGAGAGGACGAAAACACCGCCGCGCTAATCGAACACGATGACCTGCCGCAGCGCATGCCCGGCAGCGAGTTCATCCATGGCGCGGTTGATTTCGTCCAATCCGACGTGCGAGGAAACCAGCTTCTCCACGGGCAACCGACCCTCGCGCCACATCCGAACGTACTCCGGGATATCGCGGGAGGGCACCGCCGAGCCCAGGTAGCTGCCGATGATGGTGCGGCCCTGCGCGACCAGTGCGAGGGGCGAAATGCTCGCACGGGCATCGGGGGCAGGCAGTCCGACGGTAACGGTCGTACCGCCGGGTCCTGTTGCGGCAATGGCGGTTTCGAAGGCACGGACATTGCCTGCGGCCTCGACCACGACATCGGCCTGTATGTCCTGTTCCGCGAGTTCGGCCGGTGTGTACACGGCGCTCGCGCCGAGTTCCTTTGCGAGAGCGAGCTTTTCCGGCACGGTATCGACGGCGATCACCTCATGCCCACCGAGCGACACCGCGACGAGCACCGCCGCCATGCCGACGCCGCCGAGCCCCACGACCATGATCCGATCTGCCGCACCGGGTTTCGCGGAGTTGAGCAGCGCACCACCACCGGTGAGCACCGCGCAGCCCAGTACCGCGGCAACCTCCGGCGGGACATCGGCGTCGACCGGCACCACCGATCGGCGATCGACGACGGCGTGCGTCGCGAAGGCGGACACGCCGAGGTGATGATGCACCTCCGCACCCTCGCGGTGCAGCCGTCGTCCACCGTTCAATAGCTCACCCGCATTGTTGGCAACGCTGCCCGGCCCACACGGCGTTCGGCCCTCACTGGCACAGCCCGCGCACTCCCCGCAGCGCGGCAGGAAGGTCATCACCACGCGCTGCCCCACCGCGAGATCACTGCCACCGGGCCCGATGGCTTCGACGATGCCCGACGCTTCGTGCCCGAGCAGCATCGGCACCGGTCGCACCCGGTTTCCGTCCACCACCGACAGGTCGGAATGACACAGCCCGGCGGCCTCGATCCGCACCAGCAACTCACCCGGACCCGGCTCCCCCAGATCCAGCTCACAGACGGTGATCGGCGCCGACTCGGCGAACGGCGTGGGCGCTGCGATCCGCTCCAGGACCGCCCCTCGAATCTTCATTCCACGACGCTACCGCGCAGCGTCACAGACCGACCAGCATGGCCCGCATCACTCGGGGGTGGCACCATAGAGCGCGATTGGCTAACCTCGACGCCCGTGACGGTGCTCCCGTAGGCCGCCTTGTACCGAGCCCGGGGTCGGGACCGTCACGACACAAGGAGAAATCCCCTGGCCCACCCGTCACCCGACCACCACCCCTCACGGAATCGCTCCGCGATGCCCTCTGTCCAGTTCAATCACACCATCGTCGGCTGCCACGACAATCGGGTGTCAGCCGAATTCTGGTCGGACATCCTTGGTTTGGAACTAGGAAAAGAGTGGGGTCCGTTCATCCCGTTGCCGACGGGTAACGGAGTCACCTTCGACTTCGCGAACGTGCCGCCGCACATCACCGAAATCCAGCCCCAGCATTACGCATTCCTGATCTCCGAGGCCGAGTTCGACACGGCCTACGCCAAGATCCAGCGCTACAAACTGGAGCATTGGGCCGACCCTCGACAACAGGGCGTCAACGAGATCAACCACAACGATGGCGGTCGCGGCGTCTATTTCCTCGACCCGAGTGGTCACTTCATGGAATTGATCACCGTTCCCTACGGCGGGTGGCCGACGTAGTGCGCTCCGTCGGGGCAGCCGTCACCTGCGGATGCCCCGACGGGCTGGTTTTGCGGAGCCCTGCCTGCCTGTTCGCGCGGATCGGCTGAGCGTCACACCGCGGCGGTCGGTGGCCAGGGATTGGGTTTGACGCTGGTCGGTTTGCGGGTCGGCACATCATCCCAATCGAAGTGGATGCCCACCCAGGCCTTCGGACGATCGAAGTTGATTTCCTGGGCGGCGAAACGGGTGCCGACGAAGGAGATGTCGCCGAAGAAGTCGCCTTCGGTGAAATCGACTATGCGCCCGCCGAGCACCGTCTGCGGGAATCTGACGCCACCGTGGAACTCGGCGCGCGCAAAGTCCGTTTCGCGGGTGCCCCTGTTTCGCAGTCGATTCGACGCACCTACTCTGGCCTCGTCGAAGGCCGTGAGTGTGGCGTAGAACTGCGCGCCTCCGAATGTGACACGGGCACTCACGAATTCAGCGCGATCGAAGGCGATGTGGTCACCGTCGAAGGCGGCACGCTCGAACAAGGTCAGCTCCGCCCGGAACTTCGCGTCCTGGAACGAGGTTCGCGCGCCGAGGAAGCGGGCGCCGCTGAAGTTTGTGCGCGGACCTTTGAAAGTCGCACTCTCGAATGACACCGAACTTTCGAAAGTGACGTCAGCGAAGGTCGTACCATAGCCTGCTGGTTCCCGCTTCTCGATGAGGCTGGTATCGAACGTCGCGCGGTCGAACAGCGCCGGGCCGTCCCGGAAGGTCGCGCCACGGAAGGTGACATGGTGACCGTCGAACCGCGCGCGCTCGAAGGTCGAGGGTCCGATAAACCTCGCCCCGGCGAACGCCGTGTGCCGCCCCGAGAACACCGCGTCTCGGAAATCAGCCGTCTCCAGCACCGCACCTCGGAAAGACACGTTGCACGCCGACCACGAGATGTCCGCCGACGGTCTCAGGTGCTGTGCGATCACGCGAACGATGGCGCGGCGCACCTCCCGATCGTTCTGCCGGAACTGGTAGACCCGCTCGACCTTGATCCCCGTTTCCTCCGTCGATTCGGCCCGCGAGACAAGATGATTCGCGCCATCGTCCGGTTCGTACGGCAACTGCAGATACCCACACAGCACGTCGACGCACTGCTGTCTTCGACTCGGTGCCGAGAACTCATCGGCCACCCCCGCCATCGCGTAAACCCCGGCGATCCGCACCGCCACATCCGCATCCCCCAACTGCCGCGCCGCCGCTCCGAACAACTCCGCGAACCGCCCGCGCTCCAGATCCCGCTGCCGCCGATACGCCACCACCAGCGCGACCGCTCCGCCAACCCCGGCGGCCACCGACAGCGCGATCTTGGTGAGGTCCAACTGATTCGGCGTCTCGGCCTTCGCACCCAAGAGCCACCACAACAACCACCAGGTCAGCCCGGCGATCACCAATCCACCGACCACCGCGCCCACCACCGCGAGCAACAGTGCCGCGCGGTATAGTCGGTTGCCGAACCGCCCCCATCGCATCCCCGCATGGTAGCTGGATTGTCGCTCGCCGACTACCCGGCCGGATCAGCTACCCCTGCGCCCCTTACCTTTTCGAATGCGATTCATGATGCGTGGCGGGGTGACCGATCCGGCGGTCACGGCAGATCGGTCAGGCACGCCCCCGGATCGGCTGCTGGTCGAACCGGCCGCGCAATTGTTCGGTCACCTCCCACAGCCGCCGCGCGGTGGCCACATCGTAAGACTGTGGGGACGACCTGACAGGGTTGAATCTGTTGTAGTAAGAACCGCTTTCGATGTCAGAGCTGGTGGCAAGTTCGATGATCGGCGCCGCCCCCTTGGCCGTCGGAAGCGAAATGGCGTGCATGGCCGCCACCCGCAGGCGCGGAAACTGCCGTCCGAGATCGGAGCGAACCATTCCAGGATGCAATGCGAGGATGGCCAACTCGGGATGCCGACGCTGCAATTCATAGCTGAACAAGAGATTTGCCAGTTTGCTGCGGCTATAGGCGATGAACGGATCGTAGTGACGTTCGCTGCCGAGGTCGGCGAAGTCGAGATCTATTGCACCCGAGTGGAACAGCGCTGCGCGATGGCCCTCGGAATTGACATTCACCACTCGCCCGGCACCGCGCCGCAACAGCGACAGGAGAACGCTGGTCATCGAGAAGGGCGCCAGGTGGTGCACGGCGAAGTTCAGCTCGACGCCCTCGGCGGTGACCTCTCGGTCGGGCACCATCACTCCGGCGTTGTTCACCAGCGTGTCCACCGCGTCGGTGACCTGGACGATCTGCCCTGCGGCACGGTCGATTCCGGCCGCCGTGGCGACATCGGCGGTGATCACGGTGGCATCCGGCAATTCGACGCGCAACTCGGCGGTGCGGCGCGGGTCACGCCCGATGAGGATCAACCGGTGTCCGTCGCGCGCCAGCCGCCGCACGGCATGCCTGCCCATTCCAGATGTGGCCCCGACGAAGACGATGGTTCGCGATACCGATGCGCTCATGCCGCACCCGCCACACCAGATGCCGAGCGCAGCCCGTAGACGGCGGATATCACGCGTTCGCGCAGCGATGCGGGCAGGTGGACCAGCAGCGCGAAAGTGCGGACGCCGGTTCCCGCGGCGTAGTGTCGCTTGGGCTTTCGCGTCGTCACCGCCTGCACCACCGCGCGCGCGACCGGACCGACCGGACCGAGTCGCATGCGTTCACCGGCTGCCGCGACGGCGTCGAGCTGGCTGCGGTAGAGCGCGACGCGCTCCGGATCGGACTCGGAGAACGCTTGCTGTGCACCCAGTTCCGCTTTGGCGAAGATCTCCGTGCGGGTGCCGCCCGGCTCAACGAGAACCACCGGAATATTCCAGGCGGACAGTTCCAGCCGCAGTGCATTCGACCACGAGGCCAGAGCCGCCTTGCTGGCCGAAATCGGCGCCATGAACGGTATCGGGAGGCGCGCGGTCGGCGCACTGATATTGACGATGCGGCCTCGGCCCGCGCGCACCAGCGGCAGAAACTCTCGGCAGACGTAGGCCGGGCCGAGCGTGTTCACGTCGAACTGGCGGCGCAGCTGATCGGGCGTTACCAGCTCGAGCGGCCCCTGCACGATGATTCCGGCGTTGTTGATCACCGCGTGCAGCCCCTCGGAGCCGACCTGCTCGGCGATGGCGGCGGCCGCTCGTGCCACGCTGTCGGGATCGGTGACATCCATTGCTACCGAACGAATTTCGGCGGAATCATGACTGGGTGCCGTGGAGTGCACACCCGCATAGACGGTGTAGCCCCGCTGGATCAGCAGATCGGTGACCGCGGCGCCGATGCCGCCGGTGGACCCGGTAATGAAGACATTGCCCTGACCGTGTTTCGGCACGGCTCCTCCAGATGTTCGAATCAACATGTTACTTTGAACAGGTGAATGCGAAGGAAGCCTCTCAGATGTCTATCGACATGTCAACAGGAACATGTCCACATGAACACAACGCGGGTGATCAACTGTGTCACTGAGGCATGCCCTGCTGGGACTACTCGCCGAGAACCCGGCGAGCGGCTGGGATCTGAGCCAGCGATTCGACGAGGTACTGGGTTCGGTTTGGCCCGCCGGGCATCCACAGATCTACAGCGAGCTGCGCAAATTGCAGGAGAACGGATACATCGCCGTCGACGCCGAGGGCCCGCGCGGACGCAAGGACTACCGGATCACCGAGGCGGGCCTGACCGAGGTCAGGCGCTGGCTGACCGAGACCGAAGTAGACCACACCATTCGATTGGAACCGCTGCTGCGTTCGGTGTTCTTCTGGCTGATGACACCTGAACAGGTAGCCGAGCACCTCGACCGCGAGGCCGCCTACTACCACGGCCTCGCGGAGAACTACCGCAAGATCGCCGCCGCCAAGGATCGCGGCGAATACGGTCGAAGCCCGCAGACGGATTCGCTGCGCATCGCCGCCGAGGCCGGAATCCGGCTGTCCTCGGCCCTCGGCGAGTGGGCGGACTGGACCAAAGCGCGCCTGTCGCAGGAGTCGCCAGACGGGTAGCGCCGAATCGGCTACCCCTGCGCCCCTTGCATTTTCGCTTCCTGATTCCGGCGCAGTCCGAGCCCCGCCGCCACCAGGCACGCGAAGGCGACCGCACCGACGAACCATGGGAACACCTCGCTCAGACCCCATTCGGTGGCCGCCCAGCCGGCGAGGATGGTCGGCAGCGCCATGGCGGTATACGCGAGCAGGTAGTACGCCGACATGGTCTCGCCGCGCTTGTGTTGCGGCACAACCTCGGACAGATGCCGCAGCGAACCGCCGAAGCCGAGTCCGAAGGTCGCGCCGAGTAATACTCCGGCCAGCAGCACCACTACCCAGTTGCCGGTGTGCAATGCGGGCACGGTGAGCACCAGCGCCACCGCCATACCGGTATCGCCGCCGATTGCCGCGCGCCGCGCCGGAATTCCGGTCGCGAAGAGCTGCGCCGTGGCACCGGCCACCGCGGTCGACGCGACGACCGCGCCACCGAAGACCAGATTGTGGATGCCGGTTTCCGCCGAAGCGAGCGACGGATACAGCGACAGCAGCACGCCAAGCACCGACCAGGCCGCCATCACACCCAGCGCGGAGAACCAGAAGTCACCGCGAATCTCCTGCGGCACCGCTGGTTTCGCGATCGTGATGCGTCCGGCGATCCGAGCGGTATGCGGTTCCCGCAAGGCGATGACACCGACGCCGATGAGCAGGCACACCACCGTGATGACGACATACGGCATGCGCAGCGGATGCGGCGCGTACTGCGCCAGCAATGCCGAGCCCAGAATCGCCACGGCCATGCCGACGTTGAAGGCAACACCACTGAGCTGACCGGACCGCGCACCGTGCTTCGGCCGCAGATCCAGCAGTGCCGCGGCACCGGCGACCACCGTCGAGCCGACCGCCAGCCCGTGCAACGCCCGCGCAACCAACAGCATCGCGACATTGTCGGCCAACAGGAACACCACGAGCCCGATGATCATGGTGGCGAATGCGCCGAGCAGCACCGGCTTGCGACCGACCACATCGGAGATGCGACCGGATACCAGCACCGCGGCCAGCGCCGCGAATGCGTATACCGCGAAGACGAAGGTCGTCGTGAGTGGCGTGAAATGCCACTCCTTCTGGTACATGCCGTACAGCGGCGCGGGCACCCCGGAGACACCGAGCGCCACCCCGCTCGCCGCCAGAATCAGCGCGTAGGCCCAGCGCTGAGAGGTCTGCTGGTCGGCCGCCACCGTCATTGTCGCTGCCATCGGAACCCCGATCAGGTAAGTTTGATGATGATCGAACTTCATTAGACGATACAGCCGGTACGATGACCATCAAACCACTGTGAGGTAGATCATGACCGAAACTAAGGAATCGGCCACCGAGGCGCTCCCGGTCGCCTCGTTACCCGCCGTGCTCGGCGCCCTGCAGGATCCGGTGCGGCTGGAGATGGTGCGACGGCTGAGCAATGCGGGCACCGCCGTGCGCTGCGGTGCGCTCTATGAGGTGATCAACAAGTCGACAGCCACCCATCACTTCAAGATTCTGCGCGAAGCCGGTGTCATCGAGCGACTGATTATCGATGGGCAGACCTGCCAGCGTCTGCGCTCCGAGGACCTCGACAATGCCCTGCCCGGCCTGCTGCCCTCGATCGTCGAGGCGGCGAACCGCGCCCACAGCGACTGAGTCAACCCGTTGGCGTCGGCCGCGCCGGCGGCGTGAAATGGAACGTCGGAATGGGCGGCGGTGCGAAGTGGAAGGTCGGCACAGTCGGCGGTGATTTCGGGGCGGTCGGCACCGGAGTTCGCTCATCGCTGTGGAAGGTCTGCGTCGCGGTTTGCTGCAAACCCCACCAGATCGCGAGCGCCATCAACGCCGCGACCAACAGCACGCCCCCGGCATATGCGTCGAACATCCGCCACCGGTACTCCAGCGCCTGCACCAGCAGAATCTCGAGCAGCAACGTCGCAACCACAATGCCCACGATCACGACGAACACCCCGAACGCCGCAGGCTGACGAGCCCAATGCCGCAGCGCGGCAAGCATTCCGACGAGCAGCAGCCCGCCGACGACCACGATGATCACGCTCAACAGGGCGAACTCCTCCCCCGCACTGCGATCCGACTCACTGTCGCGCCGCACGACCCACGCCCCGAACAGCAGCAGATGCGCCAGCGCGGCACCCACCACCCCGACCAGCACCACGATGTACCCGCCGCGCACATCCTCGGCCGACCAATCCGATCGCAATACCAGCGCACCGATATCGGCGACGAAACTCGAGAGCAGCCCGATCACCAACGCCGACAACGCTTCCGGACGCCCTAGCAACCGCTTACGCATATATCCCGGCGGCAACTGACTACTCAGTTTCCGGAACACGCCGAACCACGCACCGAGGACACCAACGAACAGCACCGGTGTCAGCACCCGCACACCACCCGTGGGAATCCACATCGATAGGGAGACCACGGCGGCCGCGAAGAACCACACCCAGGCGGCCAGCCTGATCAGCGCCCGCCACATGATTTCGGCGAGCAGCCGACGTGCACCCGCATTGCCCGGATTCGAGCCGAGCAGTCCACGCAGCGTCGCGACTGCCTTATCCCTGGTCGCGATGTTCTCGAAATCCAGCCGCGCGCGGGTCTGCAGCAGTTCGGCATGCGCCGGGTCCTCGGCGAGACCGGCCTCGACGTGGCGTCGGGCCGCATCCGAATCATGTAGTCGCCGATAGGTTTCCGCCGCGTGGGCGTGTGTGCCCGCATGTGCTGGGGCGAGTTGGATCGCCCGTTCGAGAGCATCGCGGGCTTCGGCTCGTGGTTTATCGGAGGTCGCCGCATCGGCGACGACTCGCGCAAGCACCAGCAGGGCGGCGACATTATCGGGTGCCAACCGAGTCGCCATGCGGGCGTGCCGTTGCGCTTCGTCACGCATGGTGTAGGCGTCATAGGCCAGGGCCGCGGTCAGGTACGCGTCGATGCGCGCCGGGTCGGCGGCGATCGCCGCGGTCGCATAGCGCAGCGCCTCGTCGGTCTGATCGAGTCGATAGGCGATGTCGGCCATGCGTTCCAGCAACACCGGATCGTCCGGTTGCTCGACCAATGCCTCGCCGATGATCCGGCGCGCCTCGTCGAGCCGTCCGAGTTCGACCGCCACCTCGGCACGCCCCAGCGCCGATCCCGTCATATCCACCCCGATCGGATCGGTGGCCGGGCGCGAATCGCACCGGCCACCTTGTTGATCTACCTCAGTCCTCGACCAATCGCCGCACCGCGGCGGGCAAGTCCCGGGTGCGCCGGTACGGTCCGGCCACCGAGGCCGCGAACGGTCGCGCCAACAGGGTACGGGCGATCGCGGAAACCTCATCGGTAGTCACCGCATCGATGCGCGTCAACGTCTCCGAGACGCTGCGGTGGTTGCCGTAACTCAGTTCGCTGCGACCGATCCGGTTCATCCGCGATGCCGAATCCTCCAGGCCGAGCACGAGTCCGCCACGCAACGAACCCTTGGCGCGCGCGCACTCCGCGTCGGTAATGCCATTGGCCGCAATCTCTTCCAACACCCCGCGCGCCAATGTCGCCACCTTGCCGAGATTTTCCGGCTGACAGCCGATGTACACCGAGAACGCGCCGGTATCGGCGAAGGTGTCGACGCTGGAATACACCGAGTACGCCAGTCCGCGTTCCTCCCGAATGCGTTGGAACAGCCGCGAACTCAGGCCACCGCCGACCACGGTATTGAGCACCGACAGCGGCCAGCGACGCTCCCCCTCGTGCCGCCCGAAGGCGCGCACGCCGAAGGCCAGATGCGCCTGCTCGCTGTCGCGATGGCACCAGTGCAGCTCAGGTGCGCTGTGCGGCCGAAAGCGGCCCTCACGACGGCGGGCCGGCTCGGCGGCCGGGTCGAGCCGGGGCGCGAATGCGCGCTGCACCAATTCCACGGTGTGGTCGTGCTCCACATTGCCCGCGACCGCGACGACCATCCGGTCGGGCCGGTAGCGCCGCAGATGGAAGCCGCGCAACTGCGCCGCATTCATCGCCTCGATGGTTTCGATGGAGCCGATCACCGGCCGCCCGATCGGATGATCACCGAAGAGCGCGGACAGAAATGCGTCGCCGACCAGATCCTCCGGATCATCGTCGCGCATGGCGATCTCCTCGAGCACCACCTGCCGCTCGACGTCCACATCCTCGGCCCGGCACAGGCCGTTGAGTACGACATCGGAGACCATATCGACGGCCAGCGGCAGATCCTCGTCGAGGACATGGGCGTAGTAGCAGGTCTGCTCCTTCGCGGTGAACGCGTTGAGCTCGCCGCCGACCGCGTCCATCGCCTGCGCGATATCCAGCGCCGAACGCGTCGGAGTCGCCTTGAACAGCAGGTGTTCCAGGAAATGCGCGGCACCCGCGACGGTCGGTCCCTCGTCGCGCGAGCCGACCCCCACCCAGACCCCGATCGACGCCGAACGCACGCCGGGCACATGTTCGGTGACCACGCGCAGCCCGCCGGGTAGTACGGTGCGCCGTACCCCCGCGTCGGTGCCCCGCATCTGGTCCATCCGCAGCTCCAGAGACGAACCCCCCTGCTCGCCGCGGAGCAGAGGGGTTGTCGTCTTCTTCTTCGTCACAGAGACAAGTACTACTCGGTCTCCGCCTGGCCCGCATCAACGGATTCGGCGGCCTCCGGCTCGTCGGCGCTCTCGTCGACCGGCACCAGCGAAATCTTGCCGCGGTTGTCGATATCGGCGATCTCCACGCGCAGCTTGTCGCCGACGTTCACCACGTCCTCGACCTTGGCCACGCGCTTGCCGTTGCCCAGCTTGGAGATGTGCACCAGGCCGTCGCGACCGGGCAGCAGCGAGACGAACGCGCCGAAGGCGGTGGTCTTGACGACCGTGCCGAGGAAGCGCTCGCCGACCTTCGGCAGCTGCGGGTTGGCGATGGCGTTGATCTGGTCGATCGCCGCCTGCGCCGCCGGGCCGTTGGTCGCACCGACGTAGACCGTGCCGTCGTCCTCGATGGAGATATTGGCGCCGGTCTCCTCGGTGATCTGGTTGATCACCTTGCCCTTCGGGCCGATGACCTCACCGATCTTGTCGACCGGGATCTTGATCGCGGTGACGCGCGGAGCGTAGGGGCTCATCTCGTCCGGGGTGGCGATGGCCTCGGCCATGACCTCCAGGATGGTGGTGCGGGCATCGTGCGCCTGACTCAGCGCACCCGCCAGCACCTGCGAGGGGATGCCGTCCAGCTTGGTGTCCAGCTGCAGCGCGGTGACGAAGTCCGGGGTGCCCGCGACCTTGAAGTCCATGTCGCCGAAAGCATCCTCGGCGCCGAGGATGTCGGTCAGCGCGACGTAGCGGACCTCGTCCTCGCCCTTGTCGTTCTTGATGGTGTCCGACACCAGGCCCATGGCGATACCGGCGACCGGCGCCTTCAGCGGCACACCGGCGTTCAGCAGCGACAGGGTCGAGGCGCAGACCGAACCCATCGAAGTGGAACCGTTGGACCCCAACGCTTCCGAGACCTGACGGATGGCGTAGGGGAACTCCTCCTGGCTCGGGAGAACCGGGATGAGCGCCCGCTCGGCCAGCGCGCCGTGGCCGATCTCGCGACGCTTCGGCGAACCGACGCGACCGGTCTCACCGGTGGAGAACGGCGGGAAGTTGTAGTGGTGCATGTAGCGCTTGGAGGTCTCCGGGCCGAGCGAGTCGACCTGCTGGGCCATCTTCACCATGTCGAGGGTGGTGACACCCATGATCTGGGTCTCGCCACGCTCGAACAGCGCCGAGCCGTGGGCGCGCGGGATCACGGCGACCTCGGCGGACAGGGCACGGATATCGGCCAGACCGCGACCGTCGATGCGGAAGCCGTCGGACAGGATGCGCTGGCGCACCAGCTTCTTGGTGACCGAGCGGAATGCCGCGCCCAGTTCCTTCTCGCGACCGGAGAAGTCGTCGGCCAGCCGGTCCAGCACGGCGAGCTTGATCTCGTCGATCTTCGCCTCGCGCTCCTGCTTGTCGGCGATGCTCAGCGCCTCGCCCAGCTCGCGCTTGGCGGTGCCCTCGACGGCCTCGTAGACATCGGCCTCGTACGGCGGGAAGAGCGGGAACTCCTCGGTCGGCTTGGCAGCCAGCGAGGCCAGATCCTGCTGCGCCTTGCACAGGCGGGCGATGAACGGCTTGGCGGCCTCGAGGCCCTGCGCCACCACGGCCTCGGTCGGCGCCTGCGCACCGTCGGCGATCAGTGCGACGACCTTATCGGTGGCCTCGGCCTCGACCATCATGATGGCCACGTCACCGGATTCGACGACCCGACCCGCGACGACCATGTCGAAGACCGCGCCCTCGAGCTGCTCGACCGTCGGGAACGCGACCCACTGGCCGTCGATCAGCGCGACGCGCACGCCGCCGACCGGGCCGGAGAACGGCAGGCCCGAGATCTGGGTGGACGCGGAGGCGGCGTTGATGGCCACGACGTCGTACAGGTCGTTCGGGTCCAGGCTCAGCACGGTGACCACGACCTGGATCTCATTGCGCAGGCCGTCCACGAAGGACGGACGCAGCGGACGGTCGATCAGACGGCAGGTCAGGATCGCGTCGGTGGAGGGGCGGCCCTCACGACGGAAGAACGAACCCGGGATGCGACCCGCGGCGTACATGCGCTCTTCGACATCGACCGTCAGCGGGAAGAAGTCGAACTGATCCTTGGGGTGCTTGCCCGCGGTGGTCGCGGACAGCAGCATGGTCTCGTCGTCCAGGTAGGCGACGACCGAACCGGCAGCCTGGCGGGCCAGACGGCCGGTCTCGAAGCGGACGGTGCGGGTTCCGTAGGTGCCGTTATCGATCAGCGCGACGGATTCGAACACACCGGGTTCGACCTCGATAGCCGAAGATGTAGTTGTTTCAGACATTTTTCTGCTCTCAACCTCTCGTCTTCGCTGGATCGAGCGCCGGGTGGGCGCGATCCAGCTCTCGTCAGCCGTACCGGATACGGACGCGCGGCAACCCTCCTGGCTGCGACGCGCACACCCGGCCGAATCCCCTTGGAACCGGCGACGCGGAGGCGGTCATCGATCGAAGCCCGCCGGCGACTGCTCGCCTGCCGGGAGGCCACTACCGAAGACCGACGCCACGCGGGCGGGTGCATACGGCTGTGCAATGTTGTCGTGCAAACGGGGAGTAAATACCGCTCATACACATATAGCCAACGGGGAGATTGTACTTCTCCCCGTTGGCTACCTGATCGACCGCCTCGGGTGAGCAGCGTGTCGAGCGCTTGCGCACCCAACCCCGCCATCACGGAGCGAGTCTTACGAGCGACGTTCGCGGCCCGTCTCGCGGCCGAGCCGTCGAAGCGCATGCGACGAAGTCGCGAGTCTCGACGGCTCGGACGCGAGACACCAAGGGGCCGCGAACACGCCGCGCCGCAGGCGCGGCAAATCAAACACAGTTACCGACGCAGACCCAGGCGCTCGATCAGCGAACGGTAGCGGTGGATGTCCTTGTCGGCGAGGTACTTCGACAGGCGCTTGCGACGACCGATCAGCGCCATCAGGCCGTGGCGGGTGTGGTGGTCGTGCTTGTGCTTCTTCAGGTGCTCGGTGATGTCGGCGATCCGCTTGGACAGCAGCGCGATCTGCGCCTCCGGGGAACCGGTGTCCTTCTCGTGCACGCCGTACTCGGCGAGAATGGCCGACTTCTGCTCGGTGGTCAGCGCCATGGGGCATCCACTCCTATTTCTCAGTTCCGCGCTCGAGGATTCCGGTTACCCGGCCGGGTGCCACCGCGGACCGCAGCAAACCCGAGGAGCCACCTTACCCGACACCGCCACGCCGAACCGAATCCGGTCAGGAGTCGGCGGCGGTGAGGACCTTGCGGGAGTTCTCGACGTCGCGAGACATGGCCTCGAGAAGTTCGTCGATGGAATCGAATTTGCGCATACCGCGCAGATGTTCGACGAAATCGACCGCGACGTGCTGGCCGTACAGGTCGGCCTCACTGTCGAGCACATAGGCCTCGACGGTACGGGCGCGCCCCGAGAAGGTGGGGTTGGTGCCGATCGAAATCGCGGCCATCGCGCGCTGCCCCGGCGTCACGGTGCCGATGGTCGGGCCGGGACCGAGCACGGTGAACCAGCCCGCATAGACGCCGTCGGCCGGAATGGCGGCGTACATGGGCGGTGCGATATTCGCGGTCGGGAAGCCGAGCTCACGGCCGCGGCCGTCGCCGTGCACGACCACGCCCTCGACCCGATGCGGACGGCCGAGCGCCTCGGCGGCCGCGGCCATATCTCCCGCGTCGACGCAGGCGCGGATGTAGGTGGAGGAGAAGGTGACCGCGTGCTCGCCGAGTAGTTTCACGCCGTCGACCTCGAAGCCGAAGCGCTCACCCAGCTCACGCATGGTCTCGATGGTGCCCGCAGCCTTCTTGCCGAAGGTGAAGTTGTCACCGACCACGACCTCGGTCACATGTAGCCGCTCGACCAGCAGATCGTGTACGTAGCGCCCCGGGGGCAGCTTCATGAATTCTTGGGTGAACGGCATGACGCAGAACACGTCGACGCCGAGTTCCTCGGCCAATTCCGCGCGCCGGGTCAGCGTGGTCAACTGCGCCGGATGCGAGCCGGGGCGCACCACTTCCATCGGGTGCGGGTCGAAGGTCATCAGCACCGCCGGAACACCCCGCGCGGCAGCGGACTTCACGGCCCTGCTGATCAGCTGCGCGTGGCCGCGATGCACACCGTCGAATACGCCGATCGTGAGCACGCACCGCCCCCAGTCCGCAGGTACGTCATCGAGGCTTCGCCATCTCTGCACAGTCCGCAGCCTACGCAAAACGAGGGGCGAACAGTATTCGGAGGTGTCAATCCGCACTCCGGCCAGAGCCCCGTGTGTACATGGGGTGAATTGCGGGTTCAGCTGGGTGAGCAGTGTTCAAGTGTCTGAATGTGTGAATCGGGAGTCCAATGCATAAGCTCGAAGATGTGCCCGGTAAACGAGACATCGCAACCCGACGCGAGCTGGCCGACACCGCAGCGCAGCCGACCGAGACCACAGGCCCCCACGGCAGCACCGCGACGGTTGCGCCGGAGCTCACCTCGGTCGCCCAGGACTATTTGAAAGTGATCTGGACCGCTCAGGAGTGGTCGCAGGAAAAGGTATCTACGAAACTGCTCGCCGAACGGATCGGCGTCTCGGCTTCCACCGTCTCCGAGGCGGTACGCAAGCTCGCCGATCAAGGCCTTGTCGAACACGCCCGGTACGGATCCATCACCCTCACCGAACACGGGCGTCGCGCGGCGGTCGCCATGGTGCGCCGGCATCGGCTGATCGAGACATTCCTGGTCAACGAACTCGGCTACGGCTGGGATGAGGTACACGACGAGGCCGAGGTGCTCGAGCACGCGGTCTCGGAGCTGCTGATGGCCCGCATCGACGCGAAACTCGGCTATCCGGACCGGGATCCGCACGGCGATCCCATTCCCTCGGTCGACGGTGCGGTGCCGACGCCGCCCGCCCGCCAGCTCAGCGACTTCCGCGCGGACGAATCCGGCCATGTCGCACGGATTTCCGATGCCGATCCGGATATGCTGCGCTACTTCGATTCGGTCGGCATCGCCCTCGATACACCGATCGTCGTGGTGGAACGCCGAGACTTCGCGGGCACTATCGCGATTCGCATCGGGGAGCGCACCATCGATCTCGGCCGCCCTGCGGCCGAAGCCATCTGGCTCAGCGACTGACGATCGCGTGCCGGTGGTGACGATTCGTTGTCACCACCGCACGCCGCCGCGGCCACCGCGTCCGCGGCAAGAACAAACTCCGATATCCACCTATCGCATCATTGGGCCTGGGAGTTACCACAGGTCAAGCCCCGTAGAAATTTCGCGCGCCGAATCGATCAGCGCGACAGGAAATTCAGCAGCGCACGGAATTCCGACGGCGACAGGTAGCCGTCCCCGTCTGTATCTGCCGCCGCAAGCAGCGATTCGGCGGGCTCGTCGATCAGTCCGGCACCGACATGGCGGATCAGGGATTCGAGTTCGTCGACCGAGATTCTGCCGTCGCCGTTGATATCGAAGACCGTGAAGGCCGCATCGGCATCGGTGACCTCGATACGGCCGCCGACCAGTGCGGCATCGAATTCGGCTCGGGAGACCAGGAAGTCGCCATTGGTATCGGCGGCGGCGACCATCCGTTCGACGGCCTCGTCATCGACTTCCAGTCCGAGCGAACGGATTCCGGTGATTATGTCCTCGACCGACACCAGACCGTCGCCGTCCCGGTCCCAGAGCTCGAACGTATCGACCGGTTGTCCACTCATCGCCCCACTGCCTTCGTCGCATTATCTACCGCGCCCACTGTACGGATCGCCGGCCTTGTTGACGCATAGCCACTGACTACCTCGCATAGGGCACACCCCATGCGAGGTAGTCATCCGATATGCGACACCGGTCAGCTGGCGGCGGGCACGCGGTCGGTTGTGAAGGCAGTGCGCTTTTCGTGGGCGGCGGCCAGCCAGAAGAAGATCGGTGGGAGGGCGAATTCTATTGCGGTGAGGACGATTTGGAACCAGTGCGGCCAGCCGTAAACCGCGACCGAGATCAACCGGGCGACGCCGCTCAGTAGGAAGATTCCGGCGAGCCAGCGCACCGCGGGTGCGGAAATCGGATTTTGGCGGGCTGCCCAGATCCAAGCGAGGCCGTAGCCGAGGAAAATGCCGCCGAAGAAGCGAGTCTGACTGTCGGCGGTGACGCCGGAGGAGCGCATATCGGGGATGCCGTCGATTCCGGCGGCCATGTGGAATATGCCGATACCAACGATGACAACGCCCATCGCCATGGACAGCCATTTGAGTGCCGCGGTCATGAATTCCTCCCTTCACTAGTAGACGTATGTCTACTAACCTCGACCCTACGACGCTTAGTAGACATACGTCAACTAAGCTTCCCAGGATGACCCGCCGCCGCCTCGCCCCCGACGAACGCCGCCGCCTGCTGCTCGACGCGGGCGCGAAACTATTCGCCGAACGCGCCTACGATGCGGTGCTGATGGAGGATGTCGCGGCGGCGGCCGGTGTTTCGCGCGCCCTGCTCTACCGCCACTTCCCGACCAAACGCGACCTCTTCGCGGGCATCTACCAGCTGGCCGCCGATCGCCTGCTGGTCGCCACGAAACTCGATTCCGAAACCCCGCTGCCCGAACAGCTCGCGGCCGGACTCGACGAGCATTTCGACTATTTCGAGGCCAATGCCAATACGGTGGTGGCCGCCAACCGCCTGCTCTCGGGCGATCCGACCATACAGGCGATCATCTCGGGCGAACTCGGCGAACTCCGGGTGCGCCTGCTCGACGTCATGGGCGTCGAAGGCCGAATCCGCGAGCTCACCTCATCGGTGCTGACGGGCTGGCTGACCTTCGTCCGTGTGCTATCGGTCGACTGGCTGGAAAACCGCACCTGCACCCGCAACGAACTCCGCGATATCTGCGTCGGCGCGCTGCTCGGCGCGCTGGAACCGCTCGGTGCGGTCAAAGATTCGACGGACGCACGACCATGACCGAGGCCGCGCGCTTACCGCTCTCCTGCAATAGCGCGATTGCGCGTCCGGACGGGTCGATGGCGGCGTAGACACCGGATATGCCGACCGGCTCGAGCCAGCGACCGTTGCGCAGATCGTCGGCCTGCTTGTCATCGATATCGCGGTGCGGGAACGCGGTTCGGATGGCGTCGTCGATATCCAGACTCAACGACGCGTTCTCGGATTCGGCCAATTCGTCAAGGGTTCTGGCGTGTTCGAGGGTGAACGGGCCCACCCTGGTGCGGCGCAAGGCGGTCAGATGGCCGCCGACGCCGAGTGCGGCGCCCAGATCGCGCGCCAGGGCACGAATGTAGGTGCCGGACGAACATTCGACGGCCACATCCAGATCGACGAATCCCGAAATATCCCGGCGGGCCAGGATATCGAAGCGCGAGACGGTGACCGGGCGAGCGGCGAGCTGCACGTCTTCACCGGCCCGGTGCCGGGCATAGGCGCGCTCGCCGTTCACTTTGATGGCGCTGACCGTGGCAGGCACCTGCTCGATATCGCCGGTCAATTTCGCAGTGTGCGTGGCGATTTCGGCGTCGGTGAGATGGATCGCCGACGCGGTCGAGAGTACTTCGCCCTCGGCATCGTCGGTGGTGGTGGCCTGGCCGAGACGAATGGTCGCGGTGTAGGCCTTGGTGGTCAGCGTGAGCAGGCCGAGCAGTTTGGTGGCGCGTTCGACGCCGAGCACCAGCACGCCGGTGGCCATCGGATCGAGCGTGCCGGCGTGGCCGATCTTCTTGGTACGCAATAGTTTTCGACATTTCGCGACGACGTCGTGGCTGGTCCAGCCGCCGTCCTTGTCAACGATCAGCAGACCGCCGAGTGCGTCGATCCGGGCGTCGGCCATCAGTCGTGCACGATCGCGGTCAGGATGAGTCCGTCGCCGATCATCCAGCGGCCGTCGAAGGAAATCAGCGGCGCGCCACCATCGGTGACCTGTCCCGGCACCAGGATCTGGCTGTGGAACGTACCCGAACCCGCACCGTCGGAACTCTCATCAATGGTGAAGGTGATGTGGGCGTCCTCGAAGCCGAGCCAGCGAGCGGTCAATGGCCACCACGCCTTGTAGGTGGCTTCCTTCGCGCAGAACAGCAAGCGGTCCAGGTGCAGTCCGGAACCATCGACCCGCGCCAACCAGTCCCGCTCGGGGGGCAGGCTCACCGAATCCAGCACGCCCTCGGGGAGCGTGCCGTGTGGTTCGGCGTCGATGCCGATCGAGCGGAACCGCAGTTTGTGGCCCAAGGCCGCCGCCCGGTAGCCGTCACAGTGCGTCAGGCTGCCGACGATGCCGCGCGGCCACACCGGTGCCCCCCGCTCGCCCTTGCCGATCGCGACTGGAGCCTCACCCAGTTCCACCAGCGCCAGCCGGGCGCAGTGCCGAGCACCGATGAAGTCCCGGCGGCGCTTCTCCACCGACTTCTCGATGAGGTGCGCCTCGGCCGGATGCGGCTGCAGATCCTCGGGATACTCCAGGAGCTCTGCCGAAGCCACGCCAGCGGGAAGAATTTTCTCGATCAGCTCCTCCGCCTCCCCGAACCTTCAGGCCAGACTCGTCTGCCACGCAAGCAGCGTCGGCGTCCGGCGATCAGGGGACAGGCAAGTTTGCCCGTACCCGACGAGTTACCCATGTACACACCAAATCAGTAGTTGCGCTGCGAATCAAATTTGCCGCCGCGATGCCGGACAGAGGTCAAACGCCGCGGCGACGCTCGGCTTTTGCGCGCATCTCGGCTGCTGCGGCCTCCATCTCGGGTGTCACCTTGAAGTGGCCGCCCCATTTGTTCAGCGAACCCGGCGGGTAGTCCGGGGTCGGGAGGATTTGGCGCAGCAACTGGTCGGGCAGTCCGCGACGCTGCCATTCGCGCGGGTAGCCGAGCGACACCTCTTCGAAGCGCACGCCGTCGTAGTAGGAGGTGCGCGGGATGTGCAGGTGGCCGTAGACCGAGCAGACCACGTTGTAGCTGGTGTGCCAGTCGGCGGTCAGATCGGTGCCGCACCAGAGCGCGAATTCCGGGTACCACAGCACCTCGGTGGGCTGGCGGACCAGCGGGAAGTGATTGATCATCACGATCGGCGTCTCGGGTGGCAGCGCGTCCAGTTTCCGCTTGGTGACCTGCACTCGGGCGTGGCACCAGGCATCACGGGTCAGATACGGATCCGGCGACAGCAGGAATTCGTCGGTGGCCACCACATTGCGTTCCCGGGCCAGGGCGAGGCCTTCGGCCTTCGTCTTGGTGCCCTTCGGCAGGAACGAGTAGTCGTACAGCAGGAACATCGGGACCAGCGTCACCTGACCGCCGTGCTGTTCGGACCCCGCTCCGGTCCACACCGGGAACGGATCCTCCGGAGTGATGACATCGAGGTCCCGGCAGATCGACACCAGGTAGTCGTAGCGCGCGACACCGTGCATCTGCACCGGATCCTTCGCCGTGGTCCACAATTCGTGGTTCCCCGGCACCCAGATCACCTTGGCGAAGCGGCCGCGCAGCAACTCCAGCGCCCAGCGGATATCGTCGGACTTCTCCCCGACGTCCCCGGCCACGATGAGCCAGTCCTCGGGCGAATCCGCCCGAATCTGCTCGACGACCGGACGATTCCCCTGGTGCCCGACGTGAATGTCGCTCACCGCCATCAACTTGGGTATCACCACACCTACATTGGCATATCCGCGGGAGTTGCCACCGTTCGGCTCGATGATCATGGGCGATACCGGTTCGAGTCCGCCCGCTAACGGCCGCGTTCGTAGGCCGGTCCGGAGCCTCGATCCGCTGGTAGTCGGTGACGACGAGGGTGGGCGTGTGATCCGGATCCCGTTGGGCGCTACCGGTTTGGACGACCCCCCTGATCTCGAGCCAGGCATCGTCCTCGATCACCTCCGGCATCCCCGACAGGTGCACGAGTACATACCGGGCATCAGCGACACAGCAGGTGATGACCACGCGCGCGAGATCCGCATCGGGCGTATCCGGATGCTGCTGCTCAAGATCCTTGGACCGAATAATGAACCCACCGATAGTGACCTCACGACCGTCCAGCGAGTGACTGGAGTCCCGAAGCGCCCGATCCACCAGATCCACAATCGGCAACCGCGGCGCCTGCTCAGCTGGCAACGGTGGAAAGGCCCAGAGCTTCGGCTGCTCCGCGGCGATGTCGCGCGGGACGACCTGGACGGGCGAACTGGTTACCGCCGCGCCCGCGCCCAGTGCGGGTGGTGCGATGAGCAGGAGGGCAGCGACGGGGGCGAGCAACAACCATTGCGCGCGGCCCGAACCGTGCTCATGGTCGCCCTGCGCGGCACCGTGCCCGAATGCATCGTCGTGGCTCCGTGCGTTGGCGTGGCTCAGTGCATCCTCGCCGCCGAATGCTCCCTCGAGCATGTCACCGTCGCCGTGCGAATTCGCCTGGCCGAGGCGCCGCCCATTTCGCGGCGACCCGGTTGGCGCGCAACCTCGCACGTCCGCACACAATTCCGCGCAGGGTCCGGGTGCGAATTGGGAATCCACACAACAATGGACGGCGCGGGCCGCACGCAGCACTATCGAGGTGCCGACGCCCCGGCCGCAGATAGTCTGTATCTCGGAATCGACGGCACGCAGACCGATCTCGGCTATCCGAGCCAGCGGATCCTCGCACCCGGCTAGCCGAGCCAGCGGATTCGCGCCGTCGGTGCGAAACCCGCAGCGACAGTGAGCTTTCCGTTCGTCTCACGGCGGCAGGATGCGATCGCGATATGACATGGTCGCGGGATATCGGGCGGTATCCGGACACCACCGTCGATTTCGTAGCGCATATTGGTGACCTTCCAGCAGCGGGCCTGGGGGTCGTCCGGGGCGGTCGGCGGCTGGTCGGGTCGCACAACGGCCATGACTTCGGTGACGCCGATGGGCCAGGTGAAAACCAGTAGCCCCGCCTGCTCGGCCAGTCCGGTCACGGTCGGAATACCACTCGGCGACGGATCGTCGCGCGGTTGTTCCCGTCTGCCTTGCGGTTTCGCGACCTGGCCGGTATCCGATCGGGTGGTCTCGGAGTATCTGCCGGCGACAGCGGCGGCCACCGCGTACACCGGCTGCCCGGCGGCGGGTGCGCCACCGTCTTCGAGTTCGGTCGCCTGTGTGCGGCCGACCACGCGCCACGATCCGTCCGGCTGCAACCTGGTTACCCGGTAGGCGACGTTATCCGTCGATGTCGGCGACCACGCCACGAGCACCGACCCATTCGCCAATCTGGTGGCCTCGACGCGCTGCGGGGCCTCGATCGGCGACTCCGCGAGCGCGGCGGACGCACCGGCGTGATCGGCGCATACCTCGACCGCGGCGAGCAGCCCGCGCATCCTGGCATCGGCCGGTCCAGCTTGTGCCTCGGCGACGAGCCGGTCCGCCTCGGCAATGGCCGCTCGGGCCTCGGCGAGCAACTGGTCGATACTCGGCACCTGATTCGGTGGCAGCAGATCGGCTGCGGTGCGGCGCACCTGTTCCAGATGCGGCAGCGCCTCGACATATCGCCGTGCCGCACACGCGACCGTCGCATCACGCCAGTGCGCCTGTGCCTCGTTCAGCACCCGGTCGACCTCATCGGATACCGAACGGATCGGAGTGAGCCCTTCCCCGTCGGGCCCGACCAGCCGGTGCGCCTGCTCGACATGCCGCGCGGCTTCCTGTGGGCGACCCCCACGCAGCGCCGCTCGGGCAGCCTTGAGCGGTGGTTCCCAAAGTCTGGGTGCAGGCGGTTGCGATATCGGTCGCGGTGGCGCGGTTGGCGGCGAATTGGCTACTCGCGCACCGAGTTCCGCGGCAATCTCGGTGAGCACACGGGTGGCGTCGGCCCGTTCGAGGCCCAACCGCATCGCCTCGTCGAGCAGATAATGGAAGTCGTCGCCGACGAGTTCGTCCTCTACCAGCACCGCCGCCCTGACCTTGGGTCGCAATTCCTTGGCGACATCCTCGGCTACCGTCCGCAGATACGCCCGCAGCGGCGCGTCACCCGATTCGAGCACATCGTGGATGTGAATCAGCAACTCGTCCAACACAACTCGGATGCGACCGGGCGGCAGCTCCCGGGACCGCGCGCGCAATGCCTCGGCGCGCAGTCGAATCTCCTGGGTCTGACCGGCCTTCGCCGGATCCACCCGGAGCAGCGCGAACAACGTCGGCGTCGGTTCACCGTCGACGAGCCGTTCCCATTCGCCGAGCAACTGCCGAATCTGTTGTCTGCGTTGGTCGGTGAGCACACCGGCGGGCGCGGGGGCATCCTCGATGACGCGATGCCTGCGCAATCGAGTCGCGACCTCGGCGGCACTGAGCCCGCCCATCGCACCGATCTCCTCCAGCCCGGGGACCTTCCCGGCCGGAACCCCGCCGTGACGCTGCAACAATCGCGAGATCGCCGCGTCGAGCATCTCGTAGCGGTCCGCATCCCGGCGCTCGCGCATCTCCCGGATTCGCGCCGCTTCCACCCGGCGGAGCGCCGAATCCAGCAGTACGCGAGACAGCTTCGGGTGCGCGTCGACCAGCAGCCCCACCAGCACCCGGTATTTCGGATGGTCGCGCTGGCGCTGCCAGAAACCCCAGACCTCCTCCACCCGCGCGGCGATCTCGGCATCGCTCAGCGTCTCCGCCTCCTCCAGCGGAATGTCGTAAAGCTCGAACGGATCCGACTCCTCGAGCCCGCCGCGGCGTTCGACTGCGGCGAGCACCCGCTTGCGGTAGTCGTTCGGGTCGAACGCCTGCATGGTCACGGCTCAGCTGTCGCGGCGGCGGGTGCGCTGGACCTGATCGAGTTCGCGCGCCACATCCGCCTGTGACAGGGTCGCGCCGGTCTGCGCGGTCAGAACCAACGGAATATCGGCGTCGACGTGATGGCAGGTGACGCGCAGGACGCCGTCGAAGCCCATCTCGAAGGTCACCCGCACCTCGCTGCCCTCTGGATAGCCCGCGGGGATGCCGCGAATGCGCCCTTCCACCAGCACCTTCGCATCCTCGGGGCGCGCCGATGCCGCCTGGCCCTGCTGTTCCACGATGGTCAGCGCGATTTCGTCCTGATCGGCCCGCACGGTGCCGAAGGAACGACGCACCTTCACCGGCAGCGTCGAATTGCGATGCACCAACCAGGTCGCCGCCAGCCCGTACTGATAGTCGAGCGCGAGGACACCGAAACCGCGTGAAACGACAGTATCGACCTGGATTTCGAGCATCCGGCGCACTAGCCCGACCGGTTGCCCGAAGGAGGCGGCCACGCGGGCGATCGATTGGTCCAGATCGGCCGGCGCGGCGTCCTCGATATTCGCGCCGTCGCGCAGTCGGCCGCGGGTAGTGAGGTCGGCGAGAACGAGACGTTCCATTTCCAGCTTCTCGCCGTACAGCGCCGCGCCGCGCGCCACCGAGAGGTCGGGATCGCGCAGTTCACCGGTGAGGCCGAGTTCCTTGCGCAGTTCGCGCTCGACCATCGGCATACGTGAAGAGCCGCCGACGAGCAGCAGACGGTCGACGGATGCGACACCACGCTTGCTCGCCGCGGTCAGGCAATCGCGGGTCAGGTCGATGGTGCGACGCATGAGCGAGGCGGTCATCGCATCGACTTCGGCGCGCGTCAGCGGGATCACCGCGCGGGCGCCATCGTGCGCGATCACCACATCGGTGCGCTCGGCATCGGTCAGCTCGCGTTTGGCGCGTTCGGCGGCCAGCACCAGCATCTGCGAACCCGCCGAATCGTCCAGCGGGTCTTCGGCATCCGGATTCGCCTCGCAGAACTTCTGCGAAAGGTACAGCGCGATGCGCTCATCCCAGTCGGCGCCGCCGAGTTGGTGATCGCCCTCGACCGCGAGCACCGAAATGCGGCGGTCGGCGAGTTCGATGACCGTCGCGTCGAACGTGCCGCCGCCGAGGTCGTAGACGAGAACCGTCTCGCGCGGGCCCGGCTTGCCGACGTCGGTGCTGAATTCGCGGTGCTCCCGGTGCCCTCCGTGGGCCCGCCCGTCACCGTCCGCCACCCACACCGGGCCGCCTTCGGCCGACTGTGCCTGTCCGGGCGCTACCGCCTCCGGGCCCGTCGCTCGCACCGCAGGGCTGCCGTCGAGCCGGCCGAAACCGTAGGACAATGCCGCGGCGATCGGCTCGGAGAGAACGCCCGCCACATCGAAGCCCGCATACGTGCCCGCCTGGATGGTCGCGCGCCGCTCCTCGTCACCGAAGTAGGCGGGCACGGTGATGACCGCGCGCTTCACCGGTTCGCCACCGCTGAACTCGGCATCTGCGGCAAGGCTTTTCAGAATCAGCGCCGAAACCGCAGGCGCGGACCAGGTTTGGCCGTGCGCGGCGAAACGCCAATCCGTATCGCCCATCCGCCGCTTCACCAGCGCGCACACATGCTCCGGATCGAGCCTGGCCTGTCGCCGCGCACCCTCGCCCACCAGATGATCGAATGCCGACGCGAACAAAACGACCGAAGGCACGGTCGCCTCGCCGTTCAAACCGATCATGACTTCGGGCCGACCATCGGCGTCTATCCGCGCGATCGCCGAATTCGTCGTACCAAGGTCGATGCCGTAGACCCCCATGAGACGCGATGGTAGCAGCCACATCCGACACCAGCCCAGTTCCCGACAGTGGATCCCGATGCCGCCCAAAACAATCGCAGCACCCCCGCGAAATCGCGTTAAAGTGCGAACATGACCGACCCCGCCGCGCCGGACCCCGAGAACCCAGCCACCCCCGCCGCGCCGCAGGTAGAGGCCCCGACCGCACCACAGGTCAGCCATCCCGACAGCCCTCTCACGCCACCGCTCGAAAACGTCACCAACTCAACCGCACCGCCCACTGGTCACCCCGCCAAATCCCGCACTCCATGGGCCGAGACCTATGCAGCGGCACCACCGTCTGGTCACGGCACCGACCCAATCGCAGCACAGGCCGAGACCCCCACCGACGACGCACCACGGGCCGGTCACACCGCCAATCCCCTTACGCCACAGGTCGAGGCCCTGAACGCGCCGCAGACCGATTTCCCTGTCAACTCCCACACACCACAGCTCGAATCCACCGACTCACTCGCCCACCTGGCGGAATGCATCGACGACCTCACCCGAGTAGCCGCCCGCCAAGCCACCACCATCGACCGCTTGGCCGACGAGGCCAAGGCCCGCGACCGCCGCGACCGCGCAGGCGCCGACCTTCCGCTCATCCTGGAACTCTTCGCCCTCCACACCGACACCGCCGCCTGCGCCGCCACCGCCGAATCCCCGCGCGAGCGAACAGCATTCGAAGCTGTCGCCACCCGCATCGAACGCCTCATCGTCGGTCGCGGCGGCACACTCGTCACCCCGCGCCCCGATGACGCCTTCGACTCGCGCACCATGGAAGCGGCGGATGTCGCGAAGACAAACGATCCCGCATTGGACCGCACGGTGGAATCGGTCGTCCAAACCGGGCTGACGGTCTCCGGCCGCTCGGTGCGTCCGGCAGGAGTGGTCGTCCGCCGACACCACTGACACCCGCCACCCGCCGCGAACAAGTTCGTCCGGCAGGGTCGGCGCCCGCCGACACCCGCCGCACACGAACTCACCCGGCGGGTGAGATGTCCGCCGACACCACCGACGACCCGCTGCAGCCGCAAACAAGTTCGCCGAGCCGGAGTGGTCGTCCGCCGACACCACTCACAACCTGCTAGCCGCCGGGCACGTTCGCTCGGCGAAAACATGCGTGGGATGGGAAACCGTGGCGCACCGGGCTACGCACTCACACGCGGGATCTCCGTACCGATTTGCGCCCAGCGGCCGGATTCTGCGCGCCAGACTACGGCGACCAGACGTAGCAGCATGAAGGCTACGAGGCCGGTCCAGATGCCTGCTATGCCCCAGTTGAAGATGAGGGAGAGCCAGATGGCGGGGAGGAAACCGAGGAGGGCGGCGCCGAGGGTGGTGTTGCGGAGGTAGGCGGCGTCGCCCGCGCCGAGGAGGACGCCGTCGAGGGCGAAGACGATGCCCGCGATCGGGATGATAGCGACGAAGAACCACCAGGCGACGTAGGTGCGTTCGAGGACGGCCGGATCGTCGGTGAAGAGTTCGGGGATGACGGTCACGCCTGCCGCGAAGGCCGCCGCAAGGACCAGCGCGAATCCGCCCGACCAGCGGGTGATGCGACGCGACAGTCCGCGCGCTCCGGTGGCATCGCCCGCGCCGAGTGCCGCACCGACCAGGGTTTGGGCGGCGATGGCGAGCGAATCCAGGGTCAGGGCAAGGAAATTCCAGAGCTGCAGGACCAGTTGGTGAGCGGCCACCGATGCCGCACCGAACCGGGAGGCGACGGCCGCCGCCGATACGAAGCTGGCTTGGAAGGCGAGACTGCGGGCGATCAGATCACGACCGAGTACCAGCTGTGCCCGCATCACCGACCAGTGCGGCGCCAGCGGAACACGTGCGCGCACCAGCGCGGTCAGGAACAGCCCGGCCGTCACGGACTGGCCCGCCGCATTCGCGACCGCCGAACCCGCCAACTCCAGCCGCGGCGCACCCAGCAACCCGTGCACCAGAGTCGGGCACAGCACCCCCGAAACCAGCAGTCCCGCCACAACGAACAGCAGTGGCCTGCGCGTCTCCTGCACCCCGCGCAACCACCCGTTACCCGCCATCGCGATCAGAATCAGCGGCACCCCGAACAACGCGATCCGCACCCAGACCAACGCCTCCCCGGCAATATCCCCACCACCGGCGATCACATTCGTCAGTGGAACCGCAATCGCCTGCCCCACAACAAGAACCAGCGTCCCGACGATTACGGCGACCCAGGTCGCCTGCACCCCTTCTCCGATCGCACCGCGCTCATCCCCCGCCCCATGCCGCCGCGCCGCCCGCGCCGTGGTCCCATACGAGAGGAACGTCAGCTGCGAACTGACCTGCGCCAGAATCAATCCGCCGACCGCAAGCCCGGCCAACGCCAACGCCCCCAGCCGCCCGACCACGGCCAGGTCGAAGAGCAGATAGATGGGCTCGGCCACCAGCACACCCAAGGTCGGCAAGGCGAGTCCGAGAATCCGTCGCGGCCCCACCGCGCCGATCGGATTCGACGCGACCCCGCTGACTTCCGAACTCACCCGAGTTCGGCCAACAGCGCCGCGACGATCGATTCGGACGTGCCATTAGTGGTGTATCCAGCCGCGAACCGATGGCCCCCACCGCCCAAAGATGTTGCGACAGTGGCCACATCGACACCGTCCTGCGCCCCCGGCGCACTGTCGCGCGACCGCAGCGACACCGTCCACCGATCCGGAATCGTGCGCGATTCCTTGAACACCGCGGCAACCCCGGCCTCGGAGGTGGTGCGGACGATATCGACCACACTCTCCACCTCTTCCGAGCGCACACCATCGACATCCTCGCGCCGCACAATGGCGTACACCAGCCCGGTCCCACCACCGGCCTGGGGCTCCAACCGAGCCGAGCCGAGCACCCGCGACAGCATCGGCAACCAGCCGAACGGATGCGTATCCATCAGCGAGCGTGTGATCTCGGCACCGTCGATGCCGGTGGCCAGTAGCCGCTCGGCCAGGTGATGGGTGCCGGGGCGCACCCACCGAAAGGATCCGGTATCGGTGACCAATCCGGCGTAAAGGCAATGTGCCACTTCGGCATCGATCGGCTCCTGCCAGGAATCGAGCAGCCGCGCCATCAGACTTGTCGTCGATTCCGCACTCGCATCGATCACATTGATCGTCCCGAACCGGGTGTTGGAGCGGTGATGATCGAAAACCAAAGTTGTTCGGGCCCCGGCCAATCGATCGGCGAGCGCACCCAGCCGACCGGCACTGCCGCAGTCCACGGAAACCAGCAGATCCACCTCGGCGGGCACATCCGCGGGCGGCACCAGATGCTGCACACCGGGCAGCGTCCGCATCGTTGCGGGCAGTTCGGCCGGCTCGGCGAACGATACCCACACCGGGACACCGCGCCGATGCAACACCAATGCCAAAGCGAGCCCGCTGCCGATGGTGTCGGCATCGGGCTGCACATGACACAGGATGGTGACCGAACGTGCCGCGTTCAATGCGGCAAGGGCCGGTCCGAAATCGACCGCATCGACAGCGACCCCCCTACCCGGGTCGACGGGCATCGTCGTCATTGTCTACCGCACGTCACTCGTCGGATTCGCGTTCGACCTTGTACGGGTCGGCATCGCCGGCGTGGGTGGCGGTGGCCGCCACCTTCGCGACCGCGTCATCGGCGGCCCGCGCCCTGGCCAGCAGCTCCTCCATATCCCGTGCCGCGTCGGGCACCTTGTCGAGCACGAACGCCAGCGTCGGGGTGAACTTCACGCCGGTGCCCGCGCCCACCTTCGAGCGCAGCACACCCTTCGCCTTCTCCAGACCGGCGGCCGCGGCCGCGTAATCCGGTTCCACGTCGAGGGTTTCGCCCATCACCGTGTAGTACACCGTCGCCTCGCGCAGATCGCCGGTGACCTTCGCATCGGTCACGGTTACGAAATTCAGACGCGGATCCTTCACCTCGTATTCGATCGCGGTCGCCACGATCGCGGAAATCCGCTTGGCGAGTCGGCGTGCCCTGGCTTGATCCACCATGGCTGAACCCTCCTCACTTGCTGTGTTCATTTTGCGGCGGGACCGGGGCCCTGCGTGGTTACGCAAGCTACCGCCTCCGGGCCCGTCGTTCCCGCCGCGGCTCAGTCTTCGGGTCCGAAGATCCTGCGGCGCACTGCCAGCAACTCTAACTCCGGACGAGCCGCGACGTGACGCTCACATTTGTCGAGTACCTCGGTCAGGTGATCCATACCGGAACTGACCATGGCGACTCCGAGCAGTGAGCGACGGTGGCGGTCTTGTTCCCCACCCTCGGCGGCACTCACGCCGAAGCGCTGCAATTCGGCCAGTACGGGCCGGATCACCGAACGCTTCTGCTTCAGCGAGTGCACATCTCCGAGCAGGATGTCGAACTCCAGTGCACCCAGGTACACCCAAGCCTCCTGTATCGGCGCCTACGAGAGATCGTCTCGGTGGTCCGGTCCAGCGTTGACGGCCGGACCGGACCACCGACGAACAAATCAGTCGCGCGGCTTCTCGCGCAGCTCGTAGGCCTCGATCACGTCGCCTTCCTTGATGTCGTTGTAGGTCAACGTCATACCGCATTCGAAGCCCTCGCGGACCTCGGTGACGTCGTCCTTCTCCCGCTTCAAGGTGGAGATCGTGACCGTCTCGGCGACCACCATGTTGTCGCGGAGCAGGCGCGCCTTGGCGTTGCGCTTGACCGAACCCGAGGTGACCATGCAACCGGCGATATTGCCGACCTTCGACGAACGGAAGATCGCGCGGATCTCCGCCCGGCCCAGCTCGACCTCTTCGTAGATCGGCTTGAGCATGCCCTTGAGGGCCTTCTCGATTTCGTCGATGGCCTGGTAGATCACCGAGTAGTACCGGATGTCCACACCTTCGCGGTTGGCCAGCTCGGTCGCCTTGCCCTCGGCCCGGACGTTGAACCCGATGATGATCGCGTTCGACGCCGACGCCAGGTTGACATTGGTCTCGGTGACGCCACCGACACCGCGGTCGATGACCCGCAGGCGCACCTCGTCGTCGATCTCGATACCGAGCAGCGCCTCCTCGAGGGCCTCGACGGTACCGGAGTTGTCGCCCTTGAGGATCAGGTTGAGCTCCGAAGTCTCCTTCAGCGCGGCATCCAGATCTTCCAGGCTGATCCGCTTGCGGCTGCGCGCGGCCAGTGCGTTGCGCTTGCGCGCATTGCGACGGTCGGCGATCTGGCGAGCGATCCGGTCCTCGTCGACGACGAGCAGGTTGTCACCGGCGCCCGGCACCGACGTGAAGCCGATGACCTGGACCGGCCGCGACGGCAGCGCCGCGACGACATCGTCGCCGTGCTCGTCGACCATGCGGCGGACGCGACCGTAGGCGTCGCCCGCCACGATCGAATCACCGACGCGCAGCGTGCCGCGCTGGATGAGCACGGTCGCCACCGGGCCGCGGCCGCGGTCGAGGTGCGCCTCGATGGCGACACCCTGTGCGTCCATGTCCGGGTTGGCCCGCAGATCCAGCGCCGCGTCCGCGGTCAGCAGTACCGCCTCGAGCAGTTGCTCGATATTGGTCCCCTGCTTGGCGGAGATGTCGACGAACATGGTGTCGCCACCGTATTCCTCGGCAACCAGGTTGTATTCGGTCAGCTGCTGCCGGATCTTGTCCGGGTTCGCGCCTTCCTTGTCGATCTTGTTGACCGCGACCACGATCGGCACATCGGCCGCCTGCGCGTGGTTGATGGCTTCCACCGTCTGCGGCATGACGCCGTCGTCGGCGGCGACCACCAGGATCGCGATATCGGTGGCCTTCGCACCACGGGCACGCATGGCGGTGAACGCCTCGTGACCCGGGGTGTCGATGAAGGTGATGAGCCGGTCGTTATCGCCCAGATGGGTGAGCACCTGGTAGGCGCCGATGTGCTGGGTGATGCCACCGGCCTCGCCCTCACGGACGTTGGCCTTACGGATCGTGTCGAGCAGTCGGGTTTTACCGTGGTCGACGTGACCCATCACGGTCACCACCGGCGGCCGCTGTTCGAGGTCTTCCTCGCCGCCCTCGTCCTCGCCATAGGTCAGGTCGAACGATTCCAGCAGCTCACGGTCCTCGTCCTCGGGGCTGACCACATGCACGACGTAGTTCATCTCGCTGCCGAGCAGCTCGAGGGTCTCGTCGTTCACCGACTGGGTCGCGGTGACCATTTCACCGAGGTTGAACAGGGCTTGCACCAGGGCCGCCGGGTTCGCATCGATCTTCTCCGCGAAGTCCGACAGCGAAGCGCCGCGGGCGAGACGGATGATCTCGCCGTTACCGCGCGGCAGCCGCACGCCACCGATGGCGGGAGCTTGCATGCTTTCGTACTCGGCGCGCTTCGCCCGCTTCGACTTACGACCACGACGCGGGGCGCCACCGGGACGACCGAACGCACCGGCCGCACCACCACGGCCACCGGGACCACCCGGACGACCGCCGCCACCGCCACCGGGACGACCACGGAAACCACCGGCCGCGGGAGCACCGGCACCTGCACCGGGCGCACCCGTGCCACCGCCGCCACCACCGCCGCCGCCGCGGTAGCCACCGCCACCGCCGCCACCACCGGGACGACCGCCGCCACCACCCGGGCCACCGCCCGGACGACCCGGACGACCCGCACCGGCGCCGCCGCCCGGACCCGGACGGGCCGAACGCGCGGGCATGGCACCCGGATTCGGGCGCGGCGGCATCGAGCCGGGGCTCGGACGCGGCCCACCGGGACGCGGGCCACCCTGGCCGGGAGACGGACGCCGCTCGCCCTGGGTACCACCCGGACGCGGACCACTCTGGGCCGGACCCGGACGCGGTCCCTGGCCGGGACCCGGGCGAGGTCCACCCTGGCTGGGGGCCGGACGCGGCGCGGGACGCTCACGATCGGGCGCCGACGAGAAGGGGTTGTTGCCGACCCGCGGAGTCTTCGGCCCCGGCTTGGGGCCGGCTCCCGGACCACCGGGACGCGGACCACCGTGTGCCGGAGCACCGGGACGCTGCTGCTGACCGGGACGTGCGCCACCCGGAGTCGGGCGAGGGCCGCTCTGCGCCGGAGTGCTGGGCGCCGGGGAGGCCTTCGCGGCCGGAGCCGCCGGGGTCTCCTGGACCGGAGCGGTCTCCCGGGCGGCGGGCTTGGCCGGGCCGGGACGTGCGGCCGGACCGGGACGCACAGCGTCGGACGGACGCGCGGCCGGAGCCGCCGTCTCACGGGCGGCCGGAGCCGCCGGGGTCGCTGCCTGCGCGGGCGCAGGAGCCGGGGTACGTGGGCCCGGACGCGGACCGCCACCTGCGGCGGGCTTCGCGGACGGGGTGCTCGATGCGGGACCGGGCCGGGCCCCGGACTTCGCTGTGCCGTTGGTCGGCGCGGACTTCCCCGCCACCGACTCGCGCAGTCGACGTGCGACGGGTGCTTCCACCGTCGAGGACGCCGACTTCACGAACTCGCCCTGCTCCTTGAGCCTTGCGAGTAGTTCTTTGCTCGTGACACCGAGTTCTTTGGCCAACTCGTGCACGCGGGCCTTGCCTGCCACTGCTCTCCTCACTGAGAGGTCGAGCAGTGCCTCCGCCTAGGGGTGGCGGGCCCGCACGACCTCGGGTTATCTCCGATGGACGTTCATCGTTGGTGCTTCACGGTGTGCTCATGAGTGCTCGTGCCTGTTCTCGAGGTACTTCTCCAGGGCTGAGATATCCAGTTTTCCGGACACTCGTAGTGCTCTGCCGAATGCTCGGCGTCGTTCTGCGGTGCGCAAACAAACCGAAACGGGGTGCAGCCAGGCACCCCGTCCGGGAAGTCTGCGCCGCGGGTCGGGAACTATCGCAACAACCTCGGAACCGTCACCGGTCTCACAGTCCTGCGCCACGATCCGCAACAGATCGACGGCCAACTCGTGCTTTCGGCATCCGATACACGTTCGCATCGGAGCCGCTCGACGTCGGTGCGCCGGGGTCAGCTCGGTGATGCGTTCGGGCAAAGAAACCGAAGGCTCGCGTTGAACCTGAGACCACTCTACCGCTGTCCCGCTCGGAACACCGAACCCCGCCCCTTCGGAAGTTACGAACATGTCATCCGGCGGGCCCGATTCGCGGGAATCGATCAACTCCGATGCGCCTCCGTCCGCACACTGCCGCTGCCCGCATCCGGGGTGGCATCGCTGCGGATATCGATCCGCCAACCGGTCAGACGGGCCGCCAACCTGGCGTTCTGCCCTTCCTTGCCGATGGCGAGCGAGAGCTGGAAGTCTGGGACGACCACGCGTGCGGCGCGGGCCTCCGGATCCACGATCGTGACCGAGACAACTTTCGACGGCGACAGCGCATTCCCGACGAAGGTCGCCGGATCATCGGCGTAATCGATGATGTCGATCTTCTCCCCCGCCAGTTCGCTCATCACGTTGCGCACGCGCTGACCCATCGGACCGATGCACGCGCCCTTGGCATTGACGCCGGGCACGGTGGTACGCACCGCGATCTTGGAGCGGTGTCCGGCCTCGCGAGCGACCGCGACGATCTCCACCGAACCGTCGGCGATCTCGGGCACCTCGAGCGCGAACAGTCGGCGCACCAGATTCGGATGGGTGCGCGAGAGGGTGATCTGCGGGCCACGCTGGCCGCGGGAGACACCGACGACGTAGCACTTGATCCGGTCGCCGTGCTCATAGCTCTCGCCTGGCACCTGCTCGGCGGGCGGGATCAGTCCCTCGGTGCCGTGCAGTTCGCTGCCGATCCGCACCACCACGGTGCCGCGGGCATTGGCGCGGGCATCGCGCTGCACCACGCCGCCGACGATGTCGCCCTCATGGGTGGAGAATTCCCCGAAGGACTTCTCGTTCTCGGCATCGCGCAGCCGCTGCAGCACCACCTGGCGCGCGGTGGTCGCCGCGATCCGGCCGAAACCCTCTGGGGTGTCGTCCCATTCGGAGATCACATTGCCGTCGGCGTCGAGTTCACGCGCCATCACCCGGACCACGCCGGTCTTCTGGTTGATATCGATGCGCGCGTTGGGCTGGTGGCCCTCGGTGTGGCGGTAGGCCGTGAGCAGTGCCGACTCGATCGCGGAGATCACGGTCTCGATCGAGATCCCTTTATCGGCGACAATCGCGCGCAGGGCTTCGATTTCGATGTTCATTCCACGATCCCTTCGGTCGGCGAATCGGACGCTGTGTTGTTTCGAGCGACCTGCGAGCGGTCGCCGGCGGCTACAGATCCTGTCGGTTCATTTGGTACATCGGTTGTTCCTCGGACATCGGCGGTGGGGTCCACCGCTTCCTCTTGCCCCGGCCGCGGACGACCGGGCGCGACTCCGCCCGCGAGTTCCAGTTCCCGCGCGCCGGGCGGGTTGAATTCCACCTGGACGACGGCCTCGGCGATGTCGGCCAGCGGAATCGTCACCCGGTGCGGCTTGTTCTTCCCGCCGAGCACCAGCGCCACCGCGTCATCGGTGAGAACACCGACCCTGGCCTCGAACTTGTCCGATGACTTCGGATCCGGCGACGGCGCGCCGGTGCGTAGCTTGATCCGCACCTTGCGTCCTTGGGCGCGGCGCCAGTGGCGATCGGCGGTGAGCGGGCGGTCGATGCCGGGGCTGGTCACCTCGAGCAGATAGGGCGTCTCGCCGAAATCGCCCGCATTGTCGAGGGCCTCGGAGAGTTCCGTACTCAGTCCGGCAATGGCATCGAGATCGGAAGCGGCATCGCTGTCGACGATGACCTGCACCCGAGCCTGGGCATCCACATGCTTGCCCGCCGTCGAGATCTCGACACCCTCGAGGTCGAATCCTCGGCGCTCGACGAGCCCAGCAACGAGCTGGCTCACCCTTTCCTCGGTCGGCATGGGCATGTGGGGCGGCTCCTGGTTCAGTTGTCAGACGGCTGATCTTTTCGAGCGACCTGCAAGCAGTCGCTAGCGGAAAATTTCTCTACCGGAGATCTAGCGTAACGCGCCTCGAGAGTGTAATGGACCAGCGGCCTCGAGCAAGTTTCCTGGCCACGCGCCCGCAATACAGCGCGCCGGGCCTCGCACCGACCGCACGGTAGACGCTCGGTCGGCCGTGCCGCGCGAATCTGGCACGATGGTGCCGTGCCAATCCGCCTCCCCGCCCCGCCGCGCGCCGGGTGCACTTCCGGCATCCCCGACGACCGGCATCAATCCCAGCACAGCAGCGCCGGTGTCGGCCGCATCGGCATCGTCGACCGCCGCACCGCGTTGCGGCTGGCCGGCGGCACGACCGTGGGTGTGCTAGCCGTCGGCGCGGTGGCCGGATGTACGGACAAGACGGTACATCAGCCCGATCCGCTTGCCGCACAAGAGAACCTGGCGCGCGCCGACGCAGCGGCCGCGACGGCGGCGATCGCGGTGACGCCGCAGCGGCATGCCGCATTGACCGCGATCGCGGACGAACGCACCGCACACGCGGATGCGCTGCGTGCCGAAATCAACCGTGTGATCGGCGTTTACGGTGACGGCACCACTCCGACGCACCGTACCCGCGAAGTGTCCCCGCCCCCTTCCGGAACTTCCCCCGCGGCATCGGGCGGCGGATCCGGATCACCCAACACGCCGCCGAGCATCGACGAGTTGCGCACTCGGCTGGCCAAGTCGCAGCAGTCCGCGGGTGATCTCGCCCGCACCCAATCCGGTTATCGGGCAGGGCTATTGGCCTCGATCAGCGCGTCGTGTGCGGCGCACGCGGGGGTGTTGCTGGCATGAGTCGTGCCGCCTCGACCTACCTCGCGCGCCATGCCGTGCGCACCGCTCAACTGATCCGGACAGGGATGCGCACATGACCGAAGCCGAACGCCAAGCCCTGCTCGACGCGTTGCGCGCCGAATACGCAGCGGTGTACGCCTACGGCGTGATCGCGGCCTACGCGTCCGCCGAGCGAGTCCGCATGGTCGCGCAGGACACCGCCGCCCACCGTGCCCGCCGCGACACCACCATCGATGCGTTGAAAGCGGCCGGAGTCGCGGTGCCGCCGCCGGACGCCGCCTACACCACGCCGTTCCCGGTGAACGATCCGATTCCGGCGGCGAACTTGGCCGTCACGGTGGAAACCGATACCGCCGTCGCCTGGCGCGCGGTCGTCGAGAACGGCAGCTCCGAATCCATCCGCCGGACGGGTGTCGACGCCCTCACCGAATGCGCGCTGCGCCTGGCCACCTGGCAAGCCATCCTCGGCGCCAACCCGCCGACAGTCGCCTTTCCCGGCAAGGCCTGATTGCGCGCTCCGTGCCGAATTTCTCGAACGCGACACCCACTGCCAGACCTGGACTACGAACAGCTCGGGGCCTGCTGTCCGATGGCGACCACCGCCGCGGATCTCGACACCCGCAGCGCCCGGTAGGCAGATTTCGCGCCGCGCGCGAGTGACTACGGGCGCATTTCGTAGGTGCCGTCGTAGGCGGCGACTTCGGCCCAGACGCGGTCGAAGCGGGGACGGTCGGTGACCGGCGGGCGCAGGGCGGAGGCGGCCCAGGCCTGCTGGTCGGGGGTGGCGGAGGGCTTGCCGTAGAGGGTGGTGGCGTGGCCGTTGAAGTCGCGGATCTGGAAGTCGAAGATCTGCTCGATGATGTCGCGGTCCAAGCCGGTGGCAGCGGCCTGCTCCAGGATCAGCTGGCCGTAGACCACCAGGGAGAAAAGGTGGCCGATGGTCAGCATGAAGTCGAGGTCCTTCTGCTGATCGGCATCGGGTGCTGCCGTGGTCAGCAGGGTGCGCAGGGCCTGGGCTTGCTCGTAGAAGCGCGCGACATTCGGCAGATCGGCGTGCTTTTCATACACCGGAGTCCAGTCGGCGAACTGCACCTTGCCCGCGCCACGAGCCGGACCCTGCCGGAAGAAGAACTCGTCGTCGGCGGCATCGACACGGGTGCCGATCTCCGGGTAGTCCTTCGGGTTGAACAGGTAGTTCGGCATGAACTTCAGGATCTGGCCGACATTGACGTGCACCGTGCCCTCGAGCCGGGGCAAGGTGCCGATATAGCGGGCGACCTGCGCGAAGTAGGTGTTCTTCTCGAACCCCTTGGCGGCGAGCACATCCAGCAGCAACGTCATGACGGTCTCGCCCTCGGAGGTCACCTTGGACTTGGTCATCGGGTTGAACAGCAGGTAGCGGCGGTCCTCGAGGCCGGCGCTGCGGAAATAGTCGACGGCGCGGTCGCTGAACAGCTTCATCGCGACGATGCGCGCGTACGCATCCACGAAATTCGTTCGCACATGCGGGAATTCGGTGACGGCCCGGCCGTAGAGGATGCGGTTGTTGGAGTGCGTGATGGCCTCGTAGAACGAGTGCTCGACCATGCCGATGCTGCCGTGGCACAGGTTGAACTTGCCGACATTGACGGTGTTGAGCGCGGCGGAGAAGGCCTCGGGACCGGTGGACAGGATGTCGGCGGCGGTCACCGGGTAGTCGTGCAGCGCGAAGGTGCTGACATACAGCTGACCGTGGATGACGTTGTCGATGAGCTCGTAGTTGTCGTGGCGGCTGTCCGCGGCGAACCACACATAGCCGTCCGCGCCCTCGATATCGGCGCGGCGGGAGAACACCGACACCATCGATGCGACATTGCCATTGCCGATGTAGTACTTGACGCCATTGGCGCGGAACAGGATGCCGGCCTCGGCATCGGCACTGCCCGGCTCGGTCGGCGTCAGGATCAGGTCGGTGTTGTAGATGTCGGCACCGTGATCGCGCTCGGACAGACCGAATGCCATCACCTGGCCATCGGCGAGATCGGCGGCCGCGCGCTTCTTGGCGTCCTCGTTATCGCTCTGCCAGATCGGGCCGAGGCCGAGGATGGTGACCTGCTCGGCATACCAGTACGCGAGACCGTAGAAGCCGAAGATCTCCGACAGCGCCGCATTGCGCGCACCGTCCCACCGCCGGCTCGCGTCACCGTCGGCGTAGGCGGCCGGCGTCAGGAAGGTCGCGAACAGACGCTCCTTCTTGACGAACTCGAGGAAATCCGACACCCACACCGCGTCCGCGTCATCGGCCAGCAGCTGCCGCTTGCCCCGCGACTCGAACCACTCGATGGTGGCCTTGAGCAGCCGCCGCGTCTCGGCGTCGAACTGCTTCGGGTCATAGCTGGTGGGGTTGAACAACAACGCGTCGGTGCTCGTCATGCCGCTAACTTACCAGCGGGTAATAGCAGTAAGAAGCGGGTCCGGGATTACCGCGCGCCACGAATCGTGCCTACGGAACCGTAGGTCCGGACGAATGCGAGAAGCCCGGCCGACTGGGCTCGGTCGACCGGGCTTCCCCATCGGTTGTCGAAGGCAGACCTACCGCCCGCCGCGGACCTGCGCGAGCACCGATTCGACTACCGAATCGGCCGGGACCTCGGTCGATTCGCCGGTGAAGCGGTCGCGGATCTCGACCTTGCCCTCGGCCCAGCCGCGGCCGACGACCACGACCAGCGGAACGCCGATCAGCTCGGAATCCTTGAACTTCACACCGGGCGAGGCCTTGCGGTCGTCCAGGACGACGTCGAGTCCGGCCGTATCCAGCAGCGCCGCAACCTGTTCGCCGCCCTCGCGCGAGGATTCGTCCTTGTTCGCGATCACCACGTGCACGTCGAACGGCGCGACCTCGCGCGGCCAGCGCAGCCCCTTCTCGTCGTGCTGCTGTTCGGCGATCACCGCGACCATGCGGGAGACGCCGACGCCGTAGGAGCCCATGGTGAGCCGCACCGGCTTGCCGTTCTCGCCGAGCACATCGACCTCGAACGCGTCGGTGTACTTGTTGCCGAGCTGGAAGATGTGGCCGATCTCGATGCCGCGGGCGGATACCAGGACGCCGCGCCCGTCGGGCGAGGGATCGCCGTCACGCACCTCGGCGGCCTCGATGGTGCCGTCAGGGGTGAAATCGCGGCCAGCGACCAGGCCGACGACGTGCTTGCCCGGCTCGTCGGCGCCGGTGATCCAGCTGGTTCCGGTGCCGATGCGCGGGTCGACGAGATAGCGAACACCGTTGGCCTGCAATGCCTTCGGGCCGATGTAGCCCTTGACCAGGAACGGGTTGGCGGCGAAATCGGCCTCGGTGAGCAGTTCTACCTCGGCCGGTTCGACCGAGGCGCCGAGGCGCTTGTCGTCGACCTCGCGGTCGCCCGGAATACCGATGCCGAGCAGTTCGGTCTTGCCGTCCGGGTGGCGCAGCTTGACCATGATGTTCTTCAGGGTGTCGGCCGCGGTGACCGGTTGCGCGGAGAAGCCCGCACCGTTCGCCCAATCCACCAGCGTCGCGATGGTCGGGGTGTTCGGGGTGTCGTGTACGACGGCCGCGGGCAGGCCCTCGATGGGTTGCGGTTCGGCAGCGGGCGTGACCACCGCTTCCACATTCGCGGCGTAGCCGGACTCGCGGCACACCACGTAGGTGTCCTCGCCGACCGGGCTGTCGGCGAGGAATTCCTCCGACGCGCTGCCGCCCATCGCGCCCGAGGTGGCCGCGACGATGACGTACTTGACCATGAGCCGGTTGAAAATGCGCTGGTAGGCCTCGCGATGCGCGTTGTAGCTGGCCTTGAGTCCGTCCTCGTCGAGATCGAAGGAATAGGAGTCCTTCATGATGAATTCGCGGCCACGCAGAATGCCCGCGCGCGGCCGCTCCTCGTCGCGGTACTTGGTCTGGATCTGGTAGAGCGTGACCGGCAGATCCTTGTACGAGCTGTATTCACCCTTCACCGTGAGCGCGAACAGCTCCTCGTGCGTGGGCCCCAGCAGATAGTCCGCGCCCTTGCGGTCCTGCAGCCGGAACAGTCCGTCGCCGTATTCGGTCCACCGGTTGGTGGTCTCGTACGGCTCGCGCGGCAGCAGCGCGGGCAGCGAGATCTCCTGTGCGCCGATGGCGTTCATCTCCTCCCGCACGACCTGCTCGACCCGCCGCAGCACCCGCAGGCCCAGCGGCAGCCACGAGTACACGCCCGGGGCGATGCGCCGCACATATCCGGCGCGGACGAGGAGTTTGTGACTGGGCACCTCGGCGTCGGCGGGATCGTCGCGCAGGGTACGCAGGAACAGGTGGGAGAGGCGGGTGATCACGGAACGACAGGGTAGTCGCTGGCCCGACGATGTCTGCAACGCATTGGCCCATTTCGGCATGAGCCGGGGGCTCTCCGTGGTTACGCAAGCTACCGCCTCCGAGCCCTGACCGCTCACGACTCCACCTCGCTGGCGCTCGGCTCCGCCGTGCGCGATTGCGCGCTGTGTTGATGGTTCACTCGCTGACGCTCGCTCACGCGGTACCCTATCCGCTCGTGCTGGTGCTGCTGCCCCCTTCCGAAACCAAGTCCGATGGCGGAACCGATGTGCCGCTGGAGCTGGAGTCGCTGGCGATGCCGCAGCTCACGGCGGTGCGCGACCGGCTCATCGACGAGGTCGTGAAGTTGGCCGCCGACCCGGACGCTTCGCGCGCGGTGCTCGGCCTCGGCAAGGGGGCCGATACCGAGATCGCGCGCAATGCGACGCTGCGCACGTCAGCCACCCGGCCCGCACTGGAGCGCTACACCGGCGTGCTCTACGACGCCCTCGATGCCCGCTCCTTCACCAAGGTCCAACGCGCCAAGGCCTATACCCGCCTCGGCATCGGCTCCGCTCTCTTCGGCGCCGTCCGCGCCGACGACCTCATCCCCGCCTACCGGCTCTCCGGCGGTGCCAAACTTCCCGGCCTCCCGACACTTTCCGCCATCTGGCGTGATGTCCTGCCCGACGCGCTGGTCGCCGAGGCCGCCGGTGAACTCGTCATCGACCTGCGCTCGGGCACATACCAGCAGCTCGGCCGCATCCCCGATGCCATCACCGCCAATGTCCTCACCGAACATCCGGACGGCTCACGAACCGTGGTGAGCCACTTCAACAAACACCACAAGGGCCTACTCGCCCGCGCCCTCGTCCTCACCCGCGCCGACCCCACCGACATCCGCGCCGTAGCCCGCATCGCCACCAAATCCGGCCTCCGCGCCGAAATAGCCTCCCCCACCGAACTCCTCATCATCACCAGCTGAGGTACGGCCGCGGCCTCCCTACCTTCTGCGAGGTATGCGCTGGCTCTGTGTGACCGCTTCACTCGCGGAAGGCGGTGGGTTGCGTCGGTCATCCGCGCTCGGTGGCACACCAGGTGCCGGCTCGGTGGATTCGGGAGGCGAAGGCGGCGGCTCGGGCCAGCCGGGTCAGCCAGCGGTCCGGGGTGTCCAGGTCAGGCCAGGTCCAGCGGACAACGGCCCAACCCAGGGCGCGCAGGGCGTCCTCGCAGAGCTTTTCGGCGATCACGGTGGATTCGGGCGAAGCGTGGCGGGAGTTGTTGCGGTACTTGATCATTCCATCGAACTCGCCGATGACGCCCAGCGTCGGGAACAGGAAATCGACTCGGGCGACGAATCCGCCGTTGATATCCAGGACGGTCGGCTGGAGTTCCGGTGCGGGCAGTCCGGCACGGCACAAGACAACCCGGCTCCGCGATTCGCCGGGGCTCTCGGCGCGGCCGTCGAGGAAGTCGATGACGCGGCGCGCGGCCGGACAGCCCGGGCGGCCGTTCGCGCGCAGTAGTTGTTCCGCCAGTTCGGCACTGCTGGTACGCCCGAGGCGCAGTGCGGCATCACCCACCACGACAGCTTGTTCGAAGGGCACGGTTCTGGCCAGGTCGACGATCGTGCGCGCCGCTGTCGTCACCCGCAGATCGCCGATCTGCACCACCTCGTCCGACTCGATGGACGCGGCGTGCATCATGACCCGCCTACCCGTGCGTGCCCCGGTTCTTCTATCGCGGGTCAAATGAACCCGTGCCAACGGGATCGACCACACCGGCAGACCGTGCACGACAGCCGCGGAGATGTGACTGACGACGGCAGCTGAACTGGAGCCCGCGGCGACAGCACCGGTCAGCACCAGATGCCTTTGTTCAGTAGTCATTTCGCCGATATCGACCGCACTCAGGTACTGCCCCCGACACACCCGCTGCCAAGGCCGCCTGCTCAGCTCACGTCCGGTGAATCCAGCTTCCAGCGCATTCCGCCGGGAAATAGTTCGAGGTATTTCCACCCCCCGATGTTCCCGACCACCCCCACCAAGCCGAAAGCCCCAACCCACGGATTGTGGATAACTCGCACCCTGTGCATAACTCTGCTCCCCCTGCCTGGCCACGCGAGCCACAGTGACAGAGGTTGGCGCAGAACAGGGCAACGCCGCGCACAAGCTGCAACCTATGCGCGACGTCCAGTGGATATGCGACACCACCCGTGGCGTGCTCGGGTGCTCGGCGTGGTGTCGTCCAGAGCGCTGTCAGCGCTGCGCGGCGGTGAGGGCGGCGCGGATCTTTTCGGCGGGAGCGGGGGCAGCGGGGTGCTCCCAGAACGGGAGGTCCGCGGCGTAGGGGTCGCCGTAGACGGGAGTGTTTACCTGGGAGCGCCAGCTTTCGGTGAGGGGGCCCGCATCGACAATGTCGTAGCCGAGGGTGTCGAGTAGTTCGGTGGCGGCTTTTTTCGCGTCGGCGTCGTCGCCTGCGATGGGCAGGGCCGAGCGGTCGGGGGCACCGGCGGGGCGGGCGAGGGTGGCCAAGTGGGGATAGAAAATATTGTTGAAGGCCTTGACGACCTTCGAGGTCGGCAGGTGGCGTTGCAGCAGCTCACTGCTGGTGGTGGTGCCGTCCTCGAGTTCGGGGAAGGTGCCGTCGCGGTCCGGGTAGTAGTTGTTGGTGTCGATGACGACCTTGCCTGCCAGCGGCTGCACCGGGACCTGCCGGTAGTTCTTCAACGGCACCGTGACCACGACGATGTCACCGGCCGCGGCCGCCTCCGCGGCCGTTGCGGCGCGCGCCCGCGGCCCGAGCTCGGCCACCAGCTCCGCCAGCGTTTCCGGACCACGTGAATTACTGACCACGACATCGAGTCCGGCCGCGACGGCCAACCGTGCCAGGGTGCCGCCGATATTCCCGCTACCGATCAATCCAAGCGTTGTCATGCCCGGTCCCAACCGAGTTGAGGCCGCGATTGTTCCGACATGCCATCGGTGCGCTCCGATATCGCGGCTGACGGTCACACCGGCTTCGACGACGGTTCCGCGGCGATGAACAACGCCGCCACCAGCTCGCCGGCGGCAATCCGACGCACTCGACGCATCGGAGCCGGCCAAGGCGACCGACGAACCGAATTCGGTGTCGAGGTTGGCTCTGACGACCGCTGCAAGGCGCCGACGCCAGGCTCCATGCGCGCATCGCAGCAGAGAACCGGGTGGTCGACGTGGCGCGAAGCTAGGTTCGCCTGTCCTCCGGCGTGATTGCCTCGACCGCCAAAGGCGAACGGAAGCCAGGTCACCGACCGCAAGACCGGTGATGTGATCTTCCGCTACCTCTTCCGCTGAACCGGTCGGTGGCGAAGAAACCCGGGGGCAGGCTACGCACTCGGGTTCCCTTGCGTTGGAACAGGTCAGAGCGTGTGCTCGTCGGCGAGCACGAGTACACGGTCGAGAATGTCCAAACCTTCTTTGGCCTCGGCCTCGTCGATGATGCACGGCGGAACCACATGCAGTCGGTTGAAGTTGACGAACAGCAGCAGGCCCGCCGCCTTGGCCGCGGCAACCGTTTCGTTCATGGCCGCGCTGGTCCCGCCATAGGGCGCCAGCGGCTCGCGAGTTCGCTTGTCCCGCACCAGTTCCAGTGCCCAGAACACACCGGCCCCGCGCACATCACCGATGCTGGGGTGGCGTTCGGCAAGTTCACGCAGGCCGGGGCCGAGGACGCGGGTACCGATATCGGCGGCGTTCTCCACGATGCGCTCGTCCCGCATCGCGTTGATGGTCGCGACCGCCGCGGCCGTCGCCAGCGGATGGCCTGAATAGGTCAGCCCGCCAGGGTACGGACGATCATCGAAGGTCGCCGCGATGGCGGGACTGATCGCGACACCGCCGAGCGGCACATAACCGGAGTTCACCCCTTTGGCGAAGGTCAGCAGGTCGGGAACGACGGCCTCGAAATGCTCTATGGCGAACCACTTTCCGGTGCGCCCGAACCCCGACATCACCTCATCGGCTATGAAGACGATGCCGTATTTGTCGCACAGCGCCCGGACACCCGCCATATACCGGGGCGGCGGGACCATGATTCCCGCTGTGCCGGGGATGGATTCGAGCACGACGGCGGCAATCGTGTCCGGTCCCTCGAACACAATTGTCTGTTCGAGATGCGCCAAAGCCCTTTCGGCTTCCTCGGTTTCGGTGCTCGCATGGAATTGCGAGCGATACAGGAACGGACCGAAGAAATGGACGACGCCGCTGTTGCCGTGGTCGTTGGGCCAGCGCCGCGGGTCGCCGGTGAGGTTGATCGCGGTCTCGGTGCCGCCGTGATAGGACCGGTAGCGCGAAAGCACCTTGTAGCGGCCGGTATGCAGGCGCGCCAGCCGAACCGCGTGTTCCACGGCATCGGCGCCGCCATTGGTGAAGAAGATCTTGTCGAGTTCGCCCGGGGTCCGCTCGGCGATCAGCCGGGCGGCCTCGGAGCGGGCATCGTTGATGTGCTGCGGTGCGACGGTGCACAGCTTGGCGGCCTGCTCCTGCACCGCGGCAACGACTTTCGGATGCTGGTGACCGATATTGGTGTTCACCATCTGCGACGAGAAATCGAGCAGCCGATTACCGTCGGCGTCCCATACGTAGCAGCCATCTGCTGCCGTAATGGTCATCGGCATCCGGTGCGCCTGCGCGGACCACGAGTGGAATACGTGGCGGCGGTCGAGCTCGTAGGCGCGGGTGGCGGCCTGCCGGGCGAGTTCGGGTGCCGATCCATTCGGGAGGGTCATCGAATTCTCCTGCGTAGCTACTTGTTCTGCGGGAATCCGAGTTCGAGACCGCCGTGGCTCGGATCGAGCCAACGCGTCGTGACGGCCTTACCACGGGTGAAGAAATGCACGCCCTCTATGCCGTGCGCATGCGAATCGCCGAACAGCGAATTCTTCCAGCCGCCGAAGCTGTAGTAGGCCATCGGAACCGGGATCGGCACATTGATGCCGACCATGCCGACCTCCACCTCATTGTGGAAGCGCCGGGCCGCACCGCCGTCATTGGTGAAGATGGCGGTCCCGTTGCCATAGGGATTGTCGTTGACCAGTGCCAGCGCCTCGTCGTAGCCGTCGACGCGCACGACCGACAGGACCGGGCCGAAGATTTCGTCGGTATAGACGCTCATCTCGGTGCCCACATGATCGAGAATCGTCGGGCCGAGCCAGAATCCATCCGCTGCACCATCGGCTTCGACGCCGCGGCCGTCGAGAACGACACTGGCACCGGCGGATTCGCCCGCATCGATATAGGCGGCGACGCGATCGCGATGCTCGCGGGTCACCAGCGGACCCATATCGGTATCGCGGGTGCCGTCACCGGTCTTGATGGTCTTCGCGCGCTCGGCGATCTTGGCGACCAGTTCGTCGCCGACCGCACCGACCGCCAGCACCACACTGATCGCCATGCAGCGCTCCCCCGCGGAACCGAATCCGGCATTCACCGCGGCATCGGCGGCCAGATCCAGATCGGCATCGGGCAGCACCACCATGTGGTTCTTCGCGCCGCCGAGCGCCTGCACGCGCTTACCGGCGGCGGTGCCGCGCTGGTAGACGTACTTCGCGACGGGTGTGGAGCCGACGAACGAGACGGCCTTGATATGCGGATTGTCGAGCAGTTCGTCGACCGCGACCTTATCGCCCTGTAGCACATTGAAAACCCCTGCGGGCAAACCGGCTTCGTGCCACAGCTCGGCCAGCCACAGCGATGATGACGGATCCTTCTCGCTCGGCTTGAGCACCACGGTATTCCCGGCGGCGATCGCGATCGGGAAGAACCACATCGGCACCATCGCCGGAAAGTTGAACGGTGATATCACCGCGACCGGCCCCAGCGGCTGACGGATCGAGAAGATATCCACCTTCGTCGAGGCGTTCTCGGTGAAGCCGCCCTTGATCAAATGCGGTACACCACAGGCAAATTCGACCACTTCTAGGCCGCGGTTCACTTCGCCGAGCGCATCGGCGTGCACCTTGCCGTGTTCGGTGGTGATCAGCTTGGCGAGTTCTTCCTTGCGCTCGTTGAGCAGTTCGCGGAACCGGAACAGGATCTGTGTGCGCCGCGCCAGCGAGGTGTCGCGCCATTCCGGGAACGCCGCCTTCGCCGATGCGATCACCGCCCTGGCATCCTCGACACCGGCCAGCGCTACCTGCCCGGTCACCACCCCGGTCGCCGGATTCGTTACCGGCGCGGTCGCCGAGCTCGTGCCCGCGAAGGGTTTGCCGTCGAGCCAGTGCGCGATTGTCTGCATATCTCCTCGATTCGATCCCGAGCTCCGGATGGTGTCGTGGTTTCGACTCTGCACCATCGATGCCCGATTTCGACCCGACGTTCTGTATGCGATTTCGGATTTCCTATTACGATTTGTCGGATGCTGCTCTCTGTCGCCGATGTGCTGACAATGCCGGTTGTGCGCGCGGGCGAGCCAGAGGTCGTCGGTGCGGCGGCGCTGGATCGGCCGGTGCGCTGGGTGCACGTCAGCGACCTGCCGGAGGTCGCCGAATTGCTGGTCGGCGGCGAGCTGATGCTGACTACGGGCTTGGCATTGACCGGCAGCGACGAGTCGACGGTCACGTATCTGAATTCGCTGGCCACCGCGGGGGTCGCCGGACTGGTCATCGAGCTCGGCGAGGCCGTGCCGCGGTTATCACCGATCGTCGCCGAGACGGCCGACGCACTCGGACTCCCGGTCATCGCGCTGCATCGCGTCACTCGCTTCGTGGAGATCACCGAGGCGGTGCACCGGGTGATCGTGGCCGACCAGTACGCCGAACTCGAATTCGCGCGCACCGTGCACGAGACGTTCACCGAGCTCAGCGTGCGCCGCGCCGCGCTGGCCGAAATCGTCGAGACGGCCGCGGACATGCTCGATTCCTCGGTCGTACTGGAAGATCTGGCGCACCGGGTGCTGGCGCTGACCGCCCGGCATACCAGCACCTCGGCGATTCTGGAGAACTGGGAGACCACCTCGCGACTGCTGCCCGAGGGCTGGGATGTGGTGCAGGTCGGCCCGCATACCCAGCGCTGGGGTCGGCTGATCCTGCGTTCGAGCGGGTTGGCGACGCCGCGCGCCCGCATGGTGCTCGAGCGTGCCGCACAGACGCTGACGCTGCATCGGATGATCGATAAGGATCGCTTCGGCCTGCATCGCCAAGCGCAGACCGGACTGATCGACGATATGGTCAACGGCCGCGTCCTCGACGAACGCGATGCGCAGGCCAGGGCGGCCGCATTGGGCCTGTTGACCCGCCGCGCGCACTACGTTCCGCTCGCGATTGACGTTGCCGCCCTTGCCGAATCCGATCAGGTCGCCAGGCAGCGCCGCAGCGCGGGCGTGCTCGACGCGGTCACCCACGGTCTCGGACTGTCGAAGGCCACCGCATTGACCGCGGCCGAGCACGGCGACCGCGTCGGCATGGTGCTCGCGATCCCGCGCAGCGCCGATCTCGATGACACGCTCCGCACCGTGTGCTCGGCGATCATCGCCGAGGTGCGGCGGGTGGAGGGGGTGCGGCGGGTGGTCATAGGCGTTGGCGCGCAAGCGGATTCACTGCTCGACACCGCACGCCAATTGGCGCAGGCGGCGCACATCGCCGAGGTCGCGTTATCGCTGGACGCGGCATCCGATCGGCCGCGACCGTTCTATCGCAGCGGCGATATCCGGTTGCGCGGACTGCTCTCGCTGATCCGCGATGAACCCGGTGTGCAGAGCTTCGCCGAAACGGAGCTGAGCGCATTGCTGCGCTACGACATTCGGCATGCGGCCGATCTGACCCACACGTTGCGACAGTTCCTCGACGTCGCGGGCAATAAGACCGAACTCGCCAAGCGGCTCAATATCAGCAGACCGACCCTCTACGACCGGCTCGCCCGCATCGAGCGCATTCTCGACGTCGACCTCGAGGACGGCGAATCCCGCACCTCACTGCATACCGCACTGCTCATTCGCGATCTGACCGCCGACTCGAACTCCAGGACCGACAGGTGATTTCGACCGGATCGGGAATGTTCTCGAGTCGGCGATCGTTTCATCGACGCATGACAGCTGTGCTCTCCGAGGAATTGAAGAAGTACCTGGACGAGTCGAAGGTCTTCGCGACCGCGGCGACGATCGGACCGAACGGACAACCCCATTTGACCGTCATCTGGCTCGAGCGCGATGGCGACGATCTGCTGTTCTCCACGACGGTGGATCGGCAGCAGGGCAAGAATCTCGCCCGTGATCCGCGGATCACGGTGATGATCAATCCGCCGGATAATCCGTACGCGTACGCGGAGATTCGCGGCACCGCCACGATCACCCCAGATCCCGACAAGACGCTGCCGGACAAGCTGTCGCACCACTACACCGGGCTGCCATACGTCGAATTCAACCCCGCCTCCGTCAATGACGGACCACGCGTAATCGTGCGGGTGACCCCGCGCAAGGTCGCCGGTCGCCTGTGAGCTCACGGCCGGGCGGCTCAGCTCTGCCCGGCCTCTTCCCTTGCGTGCTGCGCCTGGCCTACCTCGGCTGCCGTGTAGCGCAGTGTCAGTGCCACCATCCCCACCAGCAGTGCGCCGAAGGCGGTGACGAAAAGCACCAGCGTGTAACCACTTCCGAGCGCATCCAACTCCGCGGGCGTCATACCGGCGGGCTTACCCGTTCGCCCGCCCAGCGACACCGTCCGGGATGCGGCGACCGGCGCGAGCAGGCCGATCGCGACGGGTGTGCCGAGGTTCATGAACATCTGGCCGACCGCGGATAGCGGGCCGATATTCTCCGGCGCGACGCCGACCAATACGCACAGCGGGACGATCACCACGGCCATACCGATGCCGAATCCGATCATGATGAACAGCCCCAACAGGGTCGGCCAGTACGGCACACCCCGTTCGAGCGTCGAGCCGAACAACAGCCCGACGACAAGAATCGCCGCGGCACCGCTCAACAGCCAGCGCGGCGCGACCGTCATCGCCAGCTGCGAAGCCGTGGCGGTACCCATACCAGCGCCGATGGTGAACGGGATGAACGCGACCCCGGCGACCAGCGGGCTGTAGCCGACGACATTCTGCACGAACAATCCCGCGAAATAGGTTGTCGCGGCCAGCACTCCGCTGGCCAGGAAGATAGCGCCGAAGGTGGCGACCCGATCGCGCTTGTCGAACAGCGACCAGGGCAGCAGCGGGTTGTCCACCCACCGTTCGGCGAGCACGAAGACGATCAACAACACCAGACCGGCGACAATCGAACCGATGATCACCGGACTGTCCCAGCCGAATTCGGGCGCTTCGGTCGCGCCGAATACCAGGGACGCGCAGGCGAGGGTGCCGAGTACGGCCCCGCGTACGTCCAGGGGTAGTCGGTGGTGGGTGGTGTCGCGCAGCCGCAGCACCGCACCCGTGAGGATCAACGCACCGATCGGCACATTGATCAGGAAGATCCAGCGCCAGCTCACCTCGGTGAGCGCGCCCCCGATCACCAGTCCGCCGACCGAGCCGACCGCCATCATGGAGCCGAAGATCGCGATCGCCTGATTGCGCACCCGGCCGGGCGCGAAAGTGGTCGCCACCAGGGCGAGTGCGGTCGGCGCCGCGAGCGCGGCACCGGTGCCCTGGATCGCGCGAGCCGCGATCAGCATGCCTTCGTTCTGCGCGAGTCCGCACAGCAGCGAGGCCAGTGTGAACAGTGCGACGCCGACGATGAACATGCGTTTGCGGCCGAACGAGTCGCCGATCCGGCCGCCGAGCAACATCAGACCCGCGAACGGCAGACCGTAGGCGGTGACCATCCAGGCGCTACCGGAACTCGATAGACCCAGTTCGTCCTGTAGCCGGGGCAGGGCGAGAATCACCACCGTGCCGTCGAGGACGACCATCAATTGCAGCCCGCTCAGCACCAGGATCGCCAGGCCGAAGGCCCGCCGCGTCACCGGATATGGCGTCGTAGCGGGATTGTCTGGCACAGTCAGCCACTGTAGTCAGAGCGACGGATGACAGGTAGCGGCCCCGTCCGTGGCACCACCGGCATGGAGCCGGTCCGCTGCGATTCCTCTTGCGCGTGTTGTGCCTCGGCCAGTTGTCTGGGCGTATAGCGCAATGTCAGCGCGATGAAGCCCGCCAGCACCGCGACCAGCGAGCAGACCGCGAGCACCAGCGTGTATCCGCTGCCGAGCGCGAAGATCTCGGCCTCGTTCATATCGGCCGCCTTACCGGTGCGCCCGCCCATCGACATGGTGCGCGATGCCGCGATGGGAGTGAGCAGACCGATGAATACCGGCGTCGCCAAGTTCATGAACATCTGCCCCACCGCGGACAACGGACCGATATCGGACGCAGGCACCCCGACGAGCACGCACAGCGGCGCGAGCACCATTGCCACGCCGACACCGAAGCCGATCACGATCAACAGCGGCAGCAGGGTGGTCAGGTAATTCACGCCACCGTCGAGCTGCGAGCCGACCAGCAGTCCGGCGGCCAGGACGAATGCCGCGCCGCACACCAACCAGCGCGGTGCGACGAACAGCGCCGCCTTGGAGGCCACCGCGCCGCCGATGCCGATGCCGATCGTGAACGGGATCGAAGCGATACCCGCGACCAGCGGTCCGTAGCCGAGCACATTCTGCAGGAACTGCGCGACGAAGAAGGTCATCGCACCGAGTACGCCGCCGGCCAGGAAGATCAGCATGAAGGTGGTGACCCGATCGCGGCTGTCGAACAGCGACCACGGCAGCAGCGGATCATCGACGGTGCGTTCGACGACCACGAAGACGATCAGCAACACCGCACCCGCCACCAGTGCACCGATAACGGCCGGACTCCCCCAGCCCAATTCGGGCCCCTCGGTCGCGCCGAACACGATCGACGCGCAGGCCACGGTGCCGAGCACCGCGCCGCGGATATCCAGTGGCGATCGGTGGTGTTCGGTATCCGCGAGCTGAGACAGCGCACCGAGAATGATCAATACACCGATGGGCACATTGATCAGGAAGATCCACCGCCAGGACAGCTGGGTCAGCGCACCACCGACCACCAGACCGCCGACCGAGCCGATACCGACCATCGAACCGACGATCGCAATGGCCTGATTGCGCGCCTTTCCCGGCGCGAAAGTGGTTGCCACCAGTGCGAATGCCGTCGGCGCCGCAATCGCCGCGCCCGCGCCCTGCACGGCACGGGCCGCGATCAACATGGCCTGGCTCTGCGCCAACCCGCACAGCAGCGAGGCGATGGTGAACATCCCGACGCCCAGGATCAGCATGCGTTTGCGACCGAACGCATCCCCGAGTCGCCCGCCGAGCAGCATCAGCCCCGCGAAGGTCAGACCGTAGGAGGTCACCGTCCACGCGCCGCCCGCGCTGGACATGCCCATCTCCTCCTGCAGCCGGGGCAGCGCGAAGATGACTACGGTGCCGTCGAGCACAACCATCAGCTGCAGCCCGCTCAGCACGAGAATGGCGAGCCCGAAGGCCCGCTGCGTCACCGGGTACTGCGTCTTCGCAGGAGGGTTATCGAGCACGGTGTGCCACTGTAATTGATCCGGAACCTGGGTCTCCGCTCCCGCGGGTGCGATTCATCTAGTCATAGCGAAAGTCACTGGGCGGTTGTGAGACCTTCCAGTTGCGGGAGTCCAGCGGTTGTGCAGCATCACCCGGCGGAGGACTCGGCTCGCGGTGCGGCGGATTCGGTTGAGAAGCCCGCTGTGGGGCCGATCACAACGATCGCGGGCGGGCGGATGGCTTCTTCGCGAACGCGAGCGGCGACAGTGCCGAGGTCCGCGCGCAGTACGCGTTGGGTGCGCAGGGTGCCCTCCTGTATCACCGTGGCCGGGGTGTCAGCCGGTCGGCCGCCCTCGATGAGAGCGGTGGCGAATTGTTCGATCCGCTCGACCGCCATCATGAGCACGATGGTGCCGCGCAGGCGGGCCAAGGCGGGCCAGTCGACGAGGGAATCCGGATGGTCGGGTGCGACGTGGCCGCTGACCACCACGAATTCATGGGTGACGCCGCGATGGGTCACCGGAATGCCCGCGGCGGCGGGGACGGAGATGGGGCTGGTGATGCCGGGGACCACGGTCACCGGAATGCCTTCCTCGACGCAGGCCTCGAGTTCCTCGTAGCCGCGTCCGAACACATACGGGTCGCCGCCCTTGAGCCGCACCACGAACTTGCCCGCCTTGGCGCCCTCGATCAGCGCGGAATTGATCGCCTCCTGCGCCATTGCCCGCCCGTACGGAATCTTGGCCGCGTCGATCACCTCGACGTCCGGGCCGAGTTCGGCGAGCAGCTCCGGCGGTGCGAGCCGGTCTGCGACAACGAGATTCGCGCGGGCCAGCAGGCGGCGGCCGCGCACCGTGATCAGATCCGGATCGCCGGGACCGCCCCCGACCAGTGCGACACCCGGGGTGATCGGCGTCGAATCATCGGTCACCACACCTGATTGCAGCGCCTCGAGCAGCGCATTGCGCACCGCGGCGGACCGCCGGTGCTGACCACCGGCGAGCACGCCGAGGGTGAGGCCGTCGTGCCGAGCCGTCGCCGGAGTTACCGCGGTGCCCAGCCGCGCGACGTCGGCGCGCACACAGAAGATCCGTCGCCGCGTGGCCTCCTCGACGACCGCCGCATTGGTCTCGGGTTCGTCGGTGCATGCGATCGCATACCAGGCACCGTCGAGATCGCCCTCGGCGTAGGCGCGCAATGTCAGCGTGAGTTGCCCCGACGTAGCCATTCCCTCCACAGCCGGGGTGACTTCGCGACTGATGACGTGCACGTCCGCCCCCGAGGCGATCAATAGGCCGAGCCTGCGCTGCGCCACCGTCCCCCCGCCGACCACGACGACGCGCCGCCCAATGAGATCGAGCCCGACCAGGTAGTTCGGATCACTCGCGGGACGGTCGGCCGGGTTGATTTCCGGCTGGTCATCGATAGGTACTGACGTGTTCGGCACAATGTTCGAGCCTACGTCCTGCGTGCGCGTGCCCGGCAATCACCCACCAGGGACTGCCTCCCTATACTTCTGCGCATGAATCGCTGGGGTCGGGCGGCGGTATCGGCAGCGCTGATCGGGTGGCTCGCGACGGGCGGTGCCGCACAGGCGGATCCGGGGTCCTATGTCCGCGCCGCAGGAACCGAGGCGACCCACTTTCAGGTGGGACCGCAGGCGGTCACGGAGCAGATCGGGTTCGACTACGGGTTGGCGCCATGACACAGGTAGAGCAACTGCTGGAGGTCGCATACCAGGAGGCATTGCGCGGCCGGGCCGAAGGCGGGATCCCGATCGGCGCAGCCCTGTTCGCGGCCGATGGCACCCTGCTCGGACGCGGGCACAACCGGCGGGTGCAGTCCGGCGATCCCAGCACGCATGCCGAAACCGATGCCTTCCGCAATGCCGGCCGCCGCCGCGACTACGGCTCGACCATCATGGTGACCACACTGTCACCGTGCTGGTACTGCAGCGGGCTGGTGCGCCAGTTCGGGATCGGTGCGGTGATCATCGGGGAAGCACAGACCTTCTACGGCGGGCATGACTGGCTGGCCGAGCACGGCGTCGCGGTGACCGTGCTCGAGGACCAGCGCTGCATCGACCTGATGACCGAATTCATCGCCGAACAACCGCTGCTCTGGCACGAGGACATCGGGGTAGCTGAGGATTGATGTCGGACAAACGATTTCAGCGGAAGTACGGATAGTCCTGCACCCAGTTGAACCCACGGCCGCGCAGCGGGAAGCTGTTCAGATCGACCTGCTGCAAGATGATGCTCACCGGCTGACCGTTCAGCTGCCCGCTGAGCTTCAGACGGTCGGGCGCGGACTGTTCGAAGGTGAAGTCGGCGATCTGGGCGGGTTGCGCGTCCGGCTGCTCCGGCAGGGCGGACACCGAGATCTTGTGGGCGGCGGTATCGACGGAGGGGACGGCGGGCACCAGGGTGCCGTCCATCTTCTGGTAGGTCATCCCGGCTACGTCGAAAACGACTCGCTGCCAACGTGTCTTGTCGGTGGTCAGCGGAGGGACCGGCACACCGTCCTCGGTGAATTCCGATACCGCCCAGATCCCGTACAGCGGCGGCTTCGGGCTGCCACCGCCGCCTTCGTTCCAGTACTTCAGGCCGGTGTGCACGAAGCCCGCTGCCATCCACAGGCCCAGGGCGACTTGCAGCGCGATCGCAATCCGGCGAGTTCGGTTGCCGCGGAATGGATCCGGCTGCGTGGTGGGTTCGGCCGGCCGGTTCAGCACCAGCACATTCGCCAACCGCCGCGCCTGCGGTGCGAGCAGCACCATGCTCAGCAGCATGAGGTGGAAGGCCAGGATCTTGACCGGGACGTCGAAGGTCATATTGAGCACGAACACCTGCGCCAAGCTCACCAGGCTCAGCATTGCGCCGAGCGTCGCGGTCCTCGGCAGGAAGAGCAGCAGTCCGCCCAGCACTTCGGCACAGCCGAGCAGGATCTCGTAGGTGGGTGAACTCCCGACCTGGTTCCACAACACCGAGGCGGGGCTGAACTCACCGTAGGGTTGCAGCAGTTTCGCCAGCGTCGGCGTCGGCATCTGCGTCGGAATCGCCTTGGCGAACCCGTAGAGCAGCATCTGACCGCCCAGGCACATCCGGATGAAGAGCAGGAACCAGGCCTGTAGTTGCCGATAGTTCGGCCTGCGCCGGTCCAGCGCGGTCCAGATGAGGGTCGCCACCGCGGCGGCGATCAGCAGACAGTAGACGAAGGTCCAGATGAAGTATTGATCGCCGCTGCCCGAATCCTCGCGCAGCACGACATCGGTATCGAAGAACAGTCGTCCGGCCGGCTCGATGATCGGGCGCAAGGCGCGAAATTCCCAGAGCACCGCATTCTCGGACAGCGATCCGGCGAGCAGCCCGGCGAAGGCGAACGGAATCTGGGTGAACAGCAGGCAGAACAGTCCGAAATAGCCGAAGGAGAACCGGAAAGCGATCCTGGTCAACGGATTCCACCGCACGGGCGGCTCGGGCGGTATGACGCTTTCTTCCCGATCGAGAACCTCTGTACCGACCGCGCTCACACCGAACCCTCCCTCTCACGACTCCACGTCAGCCGACGGTATCGGCGACGAAGCCCCGGCCGCTTCCAGGAAAACCCCGATTCGAACCCCCATCCATCGGCGTACGCGACTCCGCCGGAAGTATGACCCCCACCCGGTGCAGTGGATTGTCAATACCGAATATCACCCAGTGAGGGTCGCTCGATTTCTTCGAATTTCTGCGGTAAGCACCGACTAGAACGCGTTACAGTTTCCGCAGGCACATGCGTCAGGAGGACAAAGAATGGCCGACGATCCCGATCCCACCGCGCGACGGCAGTTGACCGTCAGCGCGCGGGACCTCGACACCCTCGCCGAGGACCTGTCCCGGTGGCTGGACGGCAAGGTCCACGCGGATCACCCGCCCAAGATTTCGGCGCTGTCGCGGCCGCAGGGTGCGGGGATGTCGAGTCCGACGGTGCTCTTCGATGCTGAATGGAGTGTGGACGGGCGCACGGACGGTGGTTCGTTCGTGGCCAGGATGACACCTGAGGCCGACTCGTTCCCGGTCTTCGAGAACTACGACCTGGAGCTGCAATACCAGATCATGGCCGGGGTCGCGGCCGCCTCGGCGGTGCCGGTCCCCGAGCTGTGTTGGCTGGAGACCGACGAGAAGCCGCTCGGCACAAAGTTTTTCGTGATGCGGCGCGTCGATGGACGGGTGCCGTCGGACAATCCGCCGTATGTGTTCATCGGCTGGCTCTTCGACGCCAGTCCCGAGGAGCGGGCGGAATTGACCGCCAAGACCGTCGAGGTCATTGCGAAGGTGCACGAAATCCCCGATCCGGCAACACGATTCCCGATGCTGGACGGTCCTGGTCAAGCGCTGCGCCGACATGTCGAATGGCACCGCAACTGGTACCGCTGGGCATTGGCCGACGACGGCTACCCGATTCCCCTGATCGAGCGAACCTTCGACTGGCTCGACGCGCACTGGCCCGCCGATCCGGGTCCGGACGTACTGAGTTGGGGCGATTCGCGACCGGGCAACATTCTGTACGACGGCTTCACCCCGGTCGGTGTACTCGATTGGGAGATGGCCGGACTCGGCCCGCGCGAACTGGATGTCGCCTGGGTCATCTTCATACACCGCTTCTTCCAGGACCTTGCCACCCGCTTCGATCAGCCCGGACTGCCGGACTTCCTGCGGCGCGCGGATGTCGTCGCGAAATACGAGGAGACCACCGGATATACGGTTCGGGATCTCGACTTCTACATCGTGTACGCCGCGCTGCGGCACGCGATCGTGATGGCCAGGGTCAAGCGCCGGATGATCCACTTCGGTGAGGACACCGACACCCCCGATCGCGATGACTACGTGATGCACCGAGCAAGCCTGGAGGCGCTGCTCGACGGAACCTACGAATGGGATTAGAGGAAATCATGGCTGCATCTGATGGTCGCTCCGCAGGCTCCGCTCCCTCGCCCCTTGACGAATACCCCATCCACCAGACCCACCTGTCGATGTCCCGAGTCGCAAGCAGCGACCGGAACTTCTACGACAGAAGCTATTTCAACGGTCACGACCGCGACGGCGGCACCTTCTTCGTCACCGGCGGCGGGGTATATCCGAACCTCGGGGTGATCGACGCGTACGCCTGCGTCCGGCGTGGCGACATCCAGCGCACGGTCCGCTTCTCCGACGCGCTCGGCGATCGCGACGTCGACCTGCGCGTCGGCGGCTACCGCATCGAGGTGCAGGAACCGCTGCAGCGGATCCGGGTGATCTGCGAGCACGATGACCTCGGCTTCGACCTCACCTGGCACGGATCCTTCCCCACCGTCGAGGAACAACCGCATCTGATCCTCAACGGCAACCGCCCGATCATCCAGGCCACCCGGTTCGCACAGGTCGGCTCGTGGGAGGGAACGCTGCACGTCGACGGCACGGATCTCACCGTCGACCCGGCCGTCTGGATGGGCACCAGGGACCGCTCCTGGGGCATTCGCCCGGTCGGCGAACCCGAGCCGCCGGGCCGGGCCGCCGCCGAACCATCCGGCGGATTCTGGTGGATGTACGTGCCGCTGCGCTTCGACGATTTCGCCATCGTGCTGATCCTGCAGGAGGAACCGGACGGCAAACGCACCCTCAACGACGCCGTCCGCATCTTCCCGGACGGTCGCACCGAGCAGCTGGGGTGGCCGCGCTACCACATCGAATACCGTTCCGGTACAAGGCATCCCATCGGCGCACGGCTGGAGATGACCACCCCCGACGGTAAGCCGCTCGAGGTCGAAGTCCGGACCGTCACCAATATCCCCCTGCACGTCGGCTGCGGATACGGTGGAGATCCGGACTGGTTGCACGGTCGATGGATGGGTCGCGACTGGTCCTCGAGCAGCAGTTACGACCTCACCGATCCGGCCATCGCGGGGCGCATCCCGTTCGGGGTCATCGATCATGTCGCGCACGCGCGCTGCGGGGATTCCGAGGGGTGGGGCCTGTTCGAACACGGAAGTCTCGGGCGGCACGATCCGACCGGGTTCGCCGACTGGGGTTCGGTCGCGCCGTAAGGATTCGGTGGGCACGTACTCGTACGTGCCCACCGGATTCAGCTTGTCGACCCTCGGATATCCATCACCCCACCGAACCACGCCGGTCTACTGGAACGGCCACGAATCGATCGGCTTCCCGCGGCTGAGAACTGTCACGCCGGCGGACGCGCCCGACGCCTGGCACTATGCGGCTCCACCGGCGGCACCGCCCGAGGGGTCATCATGACAAGTCTTCCCGCATTCCCGCCGCCGACGAAAGCCCGATCGACACCTGCATCCGGCTACAGCAGACCGCGCCCGCGGTCGAAGTGGAATTCCCGGGCGTGCCCGCCTATTTGGCCTTGACGCACAACGCCGTTGCGGAAGTCCTCGCCTGCGACAACAAGACCTTCGCCAGGGATCCGAAGAATTGGCCCGCGCTATACGACGGATCGATACCGCAGGACTGGCCGCTACGGGCCATCGTCCAAGGCGACCACCTGTCGACGAAGGATGGTGAGGATCACCGTCGGCTGCGTGGTCTGGTCGGGAAGGGATTTTCACCTCGACGGGTGCAGGCGATGCAACCGCGCATCCAAGAGCTCATCGATGGCCTGTTGGACGAGGTGATCGCCGCAGGTGACGGCGTGGATCTGGTACCAGCCTTCACCGACGCGCTGCCGATGGCGGTCATCGCCGAATTGTTCGGTGTGCCAGCTGCGGACCGGCCGCGGCTGCGGAAATGGACCTCCACTCTGTTGGCGCACACCACCCTGCCGGAGGTGGCGTTCGCGACCCAGAACGAACTCGGGGCCTTCCTGCACGAATTGGTGCAGCGCCAGCAGCCGTCGTTCTTCACCGTCGGCCCGTTGTCCCTGCCGATCGAATTGGGAAAGGTGTCCTGACGCTCGTTATGTCAGTGGCGATTTCGGGGTGAGCGCGGCCGCGATCACTATTCCGTCGATGGTCCGCTTGGGAATAACGAGCGGACCGTCGGCGGCCAGCAGCGCGGCCGCCTCGGCGACGCTGGCGGTGCCGAGTGCGTCATCGGTGCGTGCCGAGGGATTCGGTACGCCGACCTGGGCGAGCTCGGCCGCTGTGAAGGCGCGGACCGAGACGCCCAAGCCAGCGGCGGCAGCGCGAAGTTCCTCGGCGCGTCGATCGATAGTCGCGAGGCAAGCAATGGGCTTGTCGCCCAGCACTTCTCCCAGCGCCTCGAGAATCCGTTCACTAGACGTGCCCGGCCGGAAGCCGAGACCAACAGCCAGTTCAGGCGCTCGCGGATATCCTGCTGGCGCTGCCGTCGCATCGCACAGCGCTGCCACGGGATCGTGTGGATCTACCGCCGGATCAAGCTGTGCCGCGAACGAGTTAGGCCGAATCACCGGTGCGGCTGTGTGCAACTCGGGCGTGTCAGACGGCGGCACGGGTGCGGGCGTAGTCAGCGGCTGCGGCGACGAAACGGCTTGTGGCTCCGGGGTTTCCGGCGGGATGGGTGTGCAGGTAGGAGGCGTGGACACGGTGGATGAGAGCGCCCTCGCGGATCCGGTCGCCTGCGGCGTGCCAGCCCCAGGCGGGGGTATCGGTGCCGGTGGTGACCAGGCGGGTGCGGTGGAATTCGTGGCCGCGCACCCGTTCTCCCGTGCGCCACAGGGCGGAATCGGCCAGTGCCACGGCATCTCGATAGCCGAGAGTCAGGCGGGGGCCGAATTCGGCTGTCGCATCGACCAGCCCTGCCATCGGATGGCCGTCCAGCGAGCGGCAGAGATACAGGAGTCCGGCACATTCGGCATGCACCGGAAGGCCTGCCCTGGCCTGCGCGGCGACCTGCGCCAACAGCCGATCATTGGCCGCCAATGCTGCCGCATGCTCCTCTGGAAACCCACCGGGTAACACCAAACCGGCTGTGCCCGTGGGAAGTTCATCCCGCATCGGGTCGAAGACCACAACCCGTGCCCCTGCGGCCTGCAACAACTCCCGATGCTCGGCGTACCCGAAGGTGAACGCCGGCCCTCCGGCCATGGCGATCACGGGATCGAGCCCGGTGGCCGCATCCTGGCCGCGTGTGGACGTTGGCGGCGGACGATTCGCAAGTTCTGTGGCTGCGCGCACTCCCTCACCAACGCCGGCAGGAGCTACCACGCCGGCGCCGTCACGAGCCTCGGCAGCAGGCGTTGGTGCTGCCGGATTCGCGAGTTCTGTTGCTGCACGTGCTTCACCGGCGACCCCCGCAGTACCCGCAACGGCAGTGCCGTTGCGAGCCTCGGCATTCGGATGACTCGCGGTAGCCGTATACGTGCTGGTCGTGTCCGCGTCGATCGCTCCGCGCACGCTCGGCGCGACCGCGGTGATCGAGTCCTCGTATTCGCGGATCGCGGTTACCGGATCCCAGGCGGGGGCGGTGACGGTCGAGCGGGCGAGGCGGGCGATGGTGGGGAGGTCGACATGGGCGGCGACGAGGTCGGTCATTGCTTCGACGGCGGCGGTGGCGGCGTGGCCGTGTTCGACCGCGGGGATGAGGCCGAGGTGGCGGGAGGGGACCTCGAGTTCGGCCATGCGTGGTAGTGATCCGAGGACCGGGAGGCCGACTCGGTCGCACGCGGCGCGCAGTACCTGGTCGTGACGCTCGCTGCCGACGCGGTTCAGGATGACGCCGCCCAAGCTGATGGCGGAGTCGAAGGTGGCGAAGCCGTGCAGGAGGGCGGCGAGACTCTGACTGTGGCCGCGCGCATCGACGACCAAAACCACTGGGGCGCCGAGTAATCCGGCGACCTGTGCGGTGGAACCCTCGGCGATCGGTGCGGCGTGGTTCTCGTCGATGCGGCCGTCGAACAGGCCCATTACGCCCTCGACCACCGCCAGATCGCACCCGTGGGCACCGTGCCGGTACAGCGGAACCACACGTTCCGCGCCGACCAGCACCGGATCGAGATTGCGACCGGGCCGCCCAGCCGCCAAGCCGTGATACCCCGGATCGATATAGTCCGGCCCCACCTTGAACGGCGCCACCCGATGCCCGGCCCGCCGCAGTGCGCCGATCAAACCGGTCGCCAACGTCGTCTTCCCGCTGCCCGAAGCGGGCGCGGCGATCACCACCGCCGGAACCTGCCCTGTGCTCACGGCCGCCGCACGCTTTCTAGGACCCCCTCGTGTGCGCCCACACCGGGCACGGAGCCCGACACAGGGTGCCGATTATGCGGTGCCCGGTACCAGCCCGCACGCCAACAAGTCCAGCGATCACCTCGCACTCCCGCACACGAATTCGGAGTACCGCCCCGCGGCCTGTAGGTCGAGTGATCACTATGAACTGGTGCAGGCAAACGTCGAGTGCCGCGCGCCACCAATGCATTCTCGAGCGGCGTCACCATTCGATGCCTCGCTGGCCTTTGCGGCCTGCGTCCATGGGGTGTTTGACTTTGGTCATTTCGGTTACGAGGTCGGCGGCATTCACGAGGGCTTCGGGGGCGTCGCGGCCGGTGATGACTACGTGCTGGTTACCTGGGCGGTTGCGGAGGGTTTCGATTACCTCGTCGATATCGACCCAGCCCCATTTGAGGGGGTAGGTGAATTCGTCGAGGACGTAGAAGCGGTGCTGTTCGGCCTGCAGCCTGCGCGCGATCTCGCGCCACCCGGCCAGTGCGGCGGCCGCATGGTCCTCATCGGTGCCCTGCTTGCGGGTCCACGACCACCCCTCGCCCATCTTGTGCCATTCGACCGGCCCACCGACACCGGTCTCCTCGTGCAGGCGGCCGAGGGTGCGAAATGCCGCCTCCTCCCCCACCTTCCACTTGGCACTCTTGACGAACTGGAATACCGCGATATCGAATCCCTGATTCCACGCCCGCAACGCCATACCGAACGCGGCCGTCGACTTTCCCTTCCCCGGCCCCGTATGCACCGCGAGCACCGGCAAATTCCGCCGCTGCCGCGTGGTCAGCCCGTCATCCGGAACCGTCTCCGGCACACCCTTAGGCATCGAAACTCCTTGATAGCCCATCGGTCAGAACTTCCATCCGACCGCACGGCGGCCGAACTGGCGAAAAGTAATGGCCCCCAAGGCGCTCGCGCGCAAGCAACCCGATCGGCGGTGATTCCGAGCCGATCGACGACCGAGGGCGCGGAGAATCCCCCACACTGGTTCGCCGGCCAGCCTTCTCCGCGACGTGATGACGCAAGACGGATCGAGATGCCGATGCCGATGCGATCATGCGCCGAAAGGCCGAATGCCGGGCTACGGGTTCGGTAGGTAGATCCGCCACGATCAGGCGGCTCGTGTCACGCCGGGGCGACCGGATCCGGCGCGGACGACGTCGGCGACCGAGTCGCCGGTCAGTTCGGCGAGTTGGAGGTAGCCTGCGCGGAGGGTGCGGGCCAGGTCGGCGGCGAGGCCGAGGCGGACCATGCCGCGTTCGCAATCCACGACGATCGAGGTGATCGCCTCGGCGGCAAGCAGATTCGCGGCGGCGCGGGCGCGGGGCACCGGATCGACGCCGCCGGTGGCACGGCCGTCGGTGAGCAGGACCAGCATCGGGCGGCGGCGCGGATCGCGGACGCGTTCGCGGTGCACGACCTCGCGGGCCTTCAAAAGCCCTGCGGCGAGTGGGGTTTTGCCGCCCGTGCGAATACCGGATAGGCGTCGCACCGCGATATCCACCGAGGAGGTCGGCGGCAGGACGAGTTCGGCTTCCAGGCCACGCAGCGTGATCACGGCGACCTTGTCCCGTCGCTGGTAGGCGTCGCGCAGCAGAGCGACGACCGCACCGGTAACCGCAGACAGACGGTCGCGCGCCGCCATGGATCCGGAGGCATCGACCACGAATACCACCAGATTGCCTTCGCGCCCTTCGCGATACGCACCGCGCAGATCCTCGGCGGCCAGTTTCAACGGGCCGCCGGCTCGGCCTCGGGAGTGCTGGTGCGGTGCGGCGGCGAATACGGTGCCGAGTAGGTGCAGACCGCCGGAGGTATCGGTACTGGACCGCACCGTGCGTCCCTGCCTGGTCTGTGCGCGCGAACGGCGGCCCGCCGCACCCTCGCCGATGCCGGGCACCTCCCAACGCGGCGGTGTCACAACGGATGTCGCGGGAGCGCCGATACGACCCTCGCGCGCGGACGGTGACTGCCCGCCGTCCGGCGAATCCGATCCATCGCCGTCGGGGGCTGGTGCACCCGGACCTCCGGGGCCTGGACCGCCATCCGGATCGTCGTCCGGGCCTTGATCATCCGGGCCACCGTTAGCGGGACCACCATCCCGATCGTCCGCATTGCTCAACGCACTGTCGACATCGCTGGGGCCGCCGTCCGGACCACCACGCGAACCCCCACCGTTCGACCGGCCGTCGAGATCATCTCCTGCAAGGTCCTCCGCACCGTGCTCCAATTCCGCACGCTCGCTGGACTTTTCCGCCTCTTCCCCCGCCGCACGCATCGCCTCGTCCAGCTGCTCTTCGCTGATCCCGGGCTCATCGAACGGATCCCGCCGCCGCCGATGCGGCAATGCCAACTCGGCCGCAACCCGCACATCCGCCTCGGCCACCGCGTCCGCCCCGCGCCAGGCCGCATGCGCGGTTGCGGTCCTGGCAACCACGAGGTCTGCCCGCATCCCGTCCACATCGAATGACGCACACAGCGCGGCGATCCGCCGCAACTCCACATCATCGAGCGCGACGGACGCGACCCGGTCGCGGGCGGTGAGAATCCGCTCGGCCACCTCCCGATCGGCCGCGGCATAGCGTGCGGCGAATCCGGCCGGATCCGCCTCGTAGTCCAGCCGACGCCGCACCACCGACATCCGCATGTCCACGTTCCGCGATGCCGTGACATCGACGGTGAGCCCGAACCGGTCCAGTAGCTGCGGCCGCAGCTCACCTTCCTCCGGATTCATGGTGCCGACCAGCACGAACCGTGCCGGATGCGAATGCGAGACCCCATCGCGCTCGATATGCACCCGCCCCATCGCGGCGGCATCGAGCAGCACGTCCACCAGGTGGTCGTGCAGCAGATTCACCTCGTCGACGTAGAGCACGCCGTGATGCGCGGCCGCCAACAGTCCGGGCCGGAACGCCTGCTCGCCGTCGCGCAGCACCCGCTCCAGATCCAAAGAACCGACCACTCGGTCTTCTGTGGCCCCCACCGGCAACTCGACCAGCCGAGCCGGCCGCGCACCCGTCTCATCGACAACGGGCGGCAGCAATTGCGCAAGCGCCCGCACCACAGTCGATTTCGCGGTTCCCTTCTCCCCGCGCACCAAGACGCCGCCGATCCCGGGATGCACCGCACACAGGATCAACGCCAGCTGCAACCGCTCCTGCCCCACCACCGCCGAGAACGGAAAGCCCGCATCACCATCAGCACCGGGACGCGCCCCGGTCAGCGAAGAGGCATGCGGCGCGGTTTCGGTACGGGACATTGACACGCCCCAGACTCTATTAGCGCCACCACACCCACCCTCCAGCACCCTCCACTGCGGGACACCTCCAGGGCCGCACTAAGGGAAAGAGCGAGCCTTCCATTCAATCAACCACCACGGAGCGAGTCTTACGAGCGACCGTTCGCGGCCGTCTCGCGTCCGAGTGGCCGAAGCGCATGCGACGTAGTCGCGAGTCTCGGCCGCGCCGCTAGCGACTGCTTGCAGGTCGCTCGAAAGGATCGGACGCGAGACACCAGAGGCCGCGAACACGCCGCGCCCGCGCGGCCAGCAACACAGCTCAGCCCTTGCGCATGGGCAGATGCATAATGCCGTCTTCTTCGAACTCGTCGCCGTCGGGCTTGAAGCCGAACTTGGCGTACAAGTCGACCAGATAGGTCTGGGCACTCAGGCGCACGGTCGCCGAACCCGCCTCGGCGAGCGCGGCCTGCACCAGCCGGGTGGTGTACCCATGCCCGCGCGCCGGAGCCGACGTGCACACCCGGCCGATGCGGAACGATTTCACACCGTTCTCGTGCTCCTCGGTCAACCGCAGCGTCGAGATGATCTCGCCCTCGTCATCGAGCCAGAAATGGCGTGTCTCCGGCAGCAGGTCGAAACCGTCCAGCTCCGGGTACGCGCATTTCTGCTCGACGACAAATACTTCGACGCGAAGCTTCAACAGCTGGTACAGGGTGGCGGTGTCGAGATCGAGCGCCCAGGACCGTTTGAGTGCAACCGTTGACATCATCGCGTCTTGCTATCACAACTACGCGATCGGCGCGACCCCTGCGTGCTTCGGCGTGTTGTCCGACACACCGTTCAGGTTCAAGGTTTTGGTCGACCAATCCCAGACTTCCTGGAACAGCGCCTGATTCTCCGAGAGCTTCACACCCAGCGAGGGCACCATTTCCTTCAGCTTCGGCGACCAGTCGTCGTACTCGCGCGGGAAGCACCGCTGCAGCACGTCGATCATGGCGCTCACACAGGTCGACGCGCCGGGTGACGCGCCGAGCAGACCGGCAATGGTGCCGTCTTCGGCGGCGATGACCGCCGTGCCGAACTCGAGCACACCGCCCGCACCCTTGCGTCGGATGACCTGCACGCGCTGCCCCGCGGTGATCAGCTCCCAGTCGTGGCCGTCCGCGCGCGGAATGAACTCCTCCAGCGTGGCCACCTTGCCCGCCTCGGACTTGAGCAGCTCGCTGACCAGGTACTTGGTCAGGCCGAGTTCGGTGACGCCGACGCCGAGCAGCGAGAAGATGTTGTTCGGCTTCACCGACTTGAACAGATCGGTGTTCTTACCGTCCTTGAGGAACTTCGGCGTCCACCCGGCGTACGGGCCGAACAGCAGGCCGGGACGGCCCTTGATGATGCGAGTGTCCAAGTGCGGCACCGACATCGGCGGCGCACCGACGGCGGCCTTGCCGTAGACCTTGGCCTCGTGCTTGTAGATCAGATCCGGGTTGGTGCAGCGGATGAACTGACCGCTGATCGGGAAGCCGCCGAAACCCTTGGCCTCCTTGATGCCCGACTTCTGCAGCAGCGGCAGCGCACCGCCGCCGGCGCCGACGAAGACGAATTTGCTGATGAGCCTCCGGGTTCGGCGAGTACGCAGGTTGCGCACCTTGACCAGCCAGGAACCGTCGGACTGCTTGGTGAGGTCGCGCACCTCGTGACCGAAGGCCAGATCGACGCCGGAACGGCCGAGGTAGGCCAGCAGTTCGCTGCTGAGCGAACCGAAGTCGATATCGGTGCCCTCATCGGTCCAGTTGAGCGCGATCGGATCGGAGAAGTCGCGGCCCCTGGCCATCAGCGGCAGCCGCTTGGCGAATTCGTCGGGGCTGTCGACGTATTCCATCGTCGAGAACAGCGGATGCCGCGACAGCGCCTCGTACCGCTTGCGTAGGTAGTCCACATTGTCCGCGCCGTGCACGAAGCTGACGTGCGGGATGGGGTTGATGAAGGCGGAGGGATCGCCGAGGATGCCGTTCTCCACGCCGTAGGACCAGAACTGGCGCGAGACCTGGAAGCGCTCGTTGATGTCGATGGCCTTGCTGATATCGACCGAGCCGTCCGGATTCTGCGGGCTGTAGTTCAGTTCGCACAGTGCGGAGTGTCCGGTGCCCGCGTTGTTCCACGGATCGCTGCTCTCGGCGGCGGCCGCGTCCAGCCGCTCGAATAGGGAGATCGACCATTCCGGCTGCAGCTGCCGAAGCAGTGCGCCGAGAGTGGCACTCATGATGCCGGCACCGATGAGTACTACATCGGTCTTTTCAGTCATGGCAGCGTTCGGCACGGGTAGATCGACTTCCTTGTCCTTCTGCGCACGCCCACCCCCACGGTGGGCCTGCTGGGCACGGGCGCTATGTGGTTGTTGCGAGTCCTGCGTGACTCGGCGAGGTGTAGGTTACCCGCCGTTCACCTAGCCCAATTGTGCACCTCACCTGTTCGAAGTCCGACAACGAACCTACTGAATGTGACATAGATTCCTTCCTGGGTTCGACCTTCGAAACCGCGCTGACGTCGCCTAGATTGATCCTTGTGACGAATAAAGCTTCGCTCAGCGTGTCCGATATCACCGCCCCGGCAGCCGAGCGATGGCAGCCCGATGTCCTCGGTGCGGGCTATCAGCAGCGCAGTCTGCCGCTCGGTCCGGACCCCGATGGTGAGGGCGAGGCCGTCGCGACCCTCGTTCGCTACACCCCCGACACCGTTGCCGCCACCACCGAACCCGCGGTGCTGTACGTCCACGGTTTCACCGACTACTTCTTCCAGCAGCATCTGGCCGAACACTTCGCCGGGCGCGGACATCGCTTCTACGCGCTGGATCTGCGCAAGTGCGGTCGCTCGCTGCGCGACGGCCAGACGCCGCACTACGTCACCGATCTGGCGCTCTACGACGCCGAGCTGAACGAGTCGCTGCGCATCGTCCAGGAAGAGGCGGGCGACAACGTGCTGTTGGTCGCGCATTCGACCGGCGGACTCATCGTGTCGCTCTGGCTGAACCGCCTCAACAAGGCGAAGGGCACGGCCAAGTCCGGCATTGTCGGGCTCGTGCTCAACAGTCCCTGGTTCGATCTGCAGGGCCCGTCGTACTACCGGACCATCGGCACCCCGGTGATCAAGATGCTCGGCCGGATCCGGTCGATGGTCGAGCTACCCGGCAACAAGATCAGCTCCTACGGCGACAGCCTGCACCACAGCGTCGCGGGCGAGTGGGATTACAACCTGGACTGGAAGCCGCTGGCGGGCTTCCCGGTCCGGCTCGGCTGGCTGCGCGCGATCCGCAACGGGCACGCCCAACTGCAGGCGGGGCTCTCGGTCGGCGTGCCCGCGTTGATTCTGCGTTCGCGCATCACGAAATTCGCGCGCAAATACGGTCCGGCCGTGGATGTGGCGGATGCGGTGCTCGATGTGCGTCAGATCCAGCGCTGGTCGGGCTGCCTCGGTGATCGGACCAATATCGTTCCGATCGACGGCGCCCGCCACGATGTCTTCCTGTCCTCGGCCGAACCGCTGGCCAAGGCCTTCGCCGAACTCGACAGCTGGCTCGACTGGCTGGCGGCCTTCCATCGGAAGACCGCCGGATCACCAGAGGCTGGTGCGTAGCACGATCTCGGTGGCCAATTCGTGGTCGGCCTCGGTCGCCACATTGTCGACGTCGATCTCCACGACCCGGAATTCGCCGTAGACGAAGCGCCCGGAGGCATCCGCGACCGAACGCGGCAGATTCTTGGTGACCAGCACGGTGGCGGCGACCTCGACCGGACGACACGTGGGGTCCGCGACGGTGCCGTCGGCAGCCGGAATCGCGGGATGGCCGCGATCGGCGACGACAAGGCTGATGAACCGGCCGAAACCGCCCGCGCAGACCTGCCAGCCAAGCTGCGCGCCCGCGCCGCGTCCTGCGACATTCACCCAGGGGATGCCGAGTTCGTCGAGGATGGCGTGCACGCCCGCCGGATCCAGGTCCGCTATCGATTCCACCGCAATGGTGCGCAGGTCCGAGGTGTGCAGCCGCGCGCACACCTGGTCGTAGACGTCGACCGGATCACCGGCATCGGGCAACAGCAGCACGCTGTGCCGAGACTCCGGGCCGTCGACCCGTACGGTCCATGCCCGGTCACCGACCGTGATCCGCCGAGATTTCATGCCGGAGTACGGTACACGTCCTAATTGAACGGAACCGCGTGTCCGTTACCCGCGAGTCAGGAACGTAAACATTTCGGTGGCTGTACGGGCTGGTCAGAGTGGTGTGCTGCCGACTCCCAGGCCGGAGACGATGGTGGGGAGATCAACAGGTGCACCGTCGGTGAGCAGGCGTTCGATGTGGGCGATGTCGAGGTGCTGTTCGATCAGGTCGGCGAGCAGGTCGAGTTGGGACGAGCGGATCGCGGCTACCGAAGTATTTTCGGCGACGACGAAACCATGCCGTCCGGCGCGGGCGGCGACCCCACGGAGCCAGGAGCGACGGAACTCATCCGATTCCAGCAGGCCGTGCAGGTGGGTGCCCCAGATCGCGTCGCGCGCAGTGCCCTCTGCGGTCGGCGAGCTGTCCAGCTCCAGCCAGGACGGATCACCGCTGCGCTCGACGCGACCATGGTGAATCTCGTAGCCGTGCACGGGGATTCCGTTACCCCGCCCGGTGCTGCGTCGCAGCACCTTTGGGTCGGCGAATTCGATCTCCAGATCGAGCAGGCCCAGACCCGCGACCGTCCCGGCATCCGATTCGACCCGGTCGACGATGCGACTCCCGAGCATCTGATATCCGCCGCAGATGCCGAGGATCGGCCGCCCGGATGCCGCTCTGGCCTGTAGTGCATCGGCGATTCCGGTGCGCCGCAACCACTCCAGATCCGAGACGGTCGCCTTACTGCCCGGCAGCACCACCAGATCGGCATCGGTCAGCCGGGACGGTTCGCCGACCCAGCGCACCGCGACACCGGGCTCACAGGCCAACGCTTCGATATCGGTGGAATTGGAGATGCGCGGCAGACGGATCGCGGCGACCGTGAGCCATTCGGCGCCGACCGGCGGGCTGGGACGGCCGACCGGCGCGTCGGCGACCGTGCCGAGCGAGTCCTCCGCGTCGATCCACAGTTCGTCCGCGTAGGGAACGACGCCGAGTGTGCGGCGTCCGGTCAGCTCGGTGAGCCGGTCGAGTCCGGGACGCAGCAATTCGACATCGCCGCGGAACTTGTTGACGATGAAGCCGGAGATCAGTTGCTGGTCTTCGGGCTCGAGGACGGCCACGGTGCCGAACAGGTGCGCGAGCACGCCGCCGCGGTCGATATCGCCGACCACGAGCACCGGCAGTCGCGCCGCCCGGGCGAGCCCCATATTCGCCAGATCGGTCGCGCGCAGGTTGATTTCGGCGGGCGAACCGGCGCCCTCGCAGATCACCACATCGAATTCGGCGCGCAGCGAATCCAGTTCGGCGGCAACGACTTCGCGTATATCCTGGCGATGCTGGAAATAGTCACGCGCGCCGACGGTGCCGATGGCCTTGCCGCGCACCACGAGTTGGGAGCGTCGGTCGCTGCCGGGTTTGAGTAGGACCGGATTGAATCGGACGCTCGGCTCGAGCCCGCACGCCGCCGCCTGCAGGGCCTGCGCGCGACCGATCTCGCCGCCGTCGAGGGTGACCACCGAATTGTTGGACATGTTCTGCGCCTTGAACGGCGCGACTCGAACGCCGCGCCGGGCGAGCAAGCGGCAAAGTCCGGCCACCACAACGCTTTTCCCGGCATCGGAGGTTGTTCCGGCGATCAGCATCGCGCCCGTCACTGCGCCGGTCACGGCGCGAGCCTGCGCGGTCCACACGTCACGGCAAAGTCAGAATTTCGGCGCCCGTGTCGATCACGACCCAACAGCGCGAGCTTCGAACTGCGCGGTCCACACGTCACGGCAAGGTCAGAATTTCGGCGCCCGTGTCGGTCACGACCAGTGTGTGTTCGAACTGCGCCGTCCACTTGCGGTCCTTGGTGACCACGGTCCAGCCGTCGTCCCAGATCTCGTAGTCGATACCGCCGAGGTTGATCATCGGCTCGATGGTGAAGGTCATACCGGGCTCGATGACCGATTCGATGGCGGGCTGGTCGTAGTGCAGGATGACCAGGCCGCTGTGGAAGGTGGGGCCGACGCCGTGCCCGGTGAAATCGCGCACTACGCCGTAGCCGAAGCGGTTGGCGTAGGACTCGATGACGCGCCCGATCACATTGAGCGCCCGGCCCGGCCGTACCGCCTTGATCGCCCGCATGGTCGCCTCGTGCGTGCGCTCGACCAGCAGTCGCACCTCCTCGTCGACATCACCGGCCAGGAAGGTCTTATTGGTGTCCCCGTGCACGCCGTCGATGTAGGCGGTCACGTCGATATTGACGATGTCACCGTCCTGGATCACCGTCGAATCCGGAATGCCGTGGCAGATCACCTCGTTCAGCGAGGTGCAGCACGATTTCGGAAAACCCTTGTACCCCAACGTCGATGGGTAGGCACCGTGATCGCACATGAACTCGTGTGCGATCCGGTCCAGCTCATCGGTGGTGACACCGGGCGCGACCGCCTTGCCCGCCTCCTCGAGCGCCTGCGCCGCGATCTTGCCCGCGATCCGCATCTTCTCGATGGTCTCGGCGGTCTGCACCCAGGGTTCACGGCCCTCGTTCACGGTCTTCTTCCACGCATACTCCGGACGCTCGATCGAGCGCGGAACCTCACGGGTGGGCGAGAGCGTGCCGGGAACAAGCGGCTGGCGGGTACGCACTGACATGGAACAAGAGTATCCGCACCGGTCATCGCGCACTGTCCTTGCCTGCGCCGCGAACGCGCGGTCAACCGAAGGAATAGTCGCGGACCACGGTCCGTTTAGGCTAGTGGTTGACGTAGAAACTTCACACGAACAGGACTCGAGCTGTGGAACTGGGACTCACGACTTTCGCGGAGCTGTACCCGGTCGGCGACCGACCGGCGCCCACCGCGGCCGAACGGCTGCGCGAGGTGGTGGACGAGGCGGTCGCCACCGAGCGCGCCGGACTCGACGTCTATGGCGTCGGCGAACATCACCGCAAGGATTTCGCGGCATCCGCGCCGGCGGTCGTGCTGGCCGCGATCGCGGCACGGACCGAGCGCATCCAGCTGACCAGCGCGGTCAGCGTGCTGAGCTCGGACGATCCGGTACGGGTGTACCAGGATTTCGCTACGCTGGACGGACTCTCGAACGGTCGCGCCGAGCTGATGGCCGGACGCGGTTCGTTCACCGAGAGCTTCCCCCTGTTCGGTTACGACCTGAGCGACTATGACGAGCTCTTCGAGGAGAAGCTGGCGCTGCTGCTGCACATTCGCGCGGACGAGCCGGTGACCTGGAACGGCAAATTCCGTGCCCCGCTGCGCGATGCGGTGATCTACCCGCGCACCGACGACCGGCCGCTGCCGGTCTGGATCGCGGTGGGCGGCAGCCCGGAATCCGTGGTTCGCGCCGGGCTGCTCGGCCTCCCGCTGGCGATCGCGATCATCGGCGGCCAACCCGCACGCTTCAAGCCGCTGGTCGATCTCTACCACCGGGCACTCGAAGAGGGCGGCCACGAGAAGCAGCCAGTGGCGGTACACGCGCACGGCTATATCGCCGATACCGACGAGCAGGCCGTCGCCGACTTCTACGCGCCGTACGCCGGAGCGATGAGCACCATTGGGCGCGAACGCGGTTGGGGCCCGATGACCCACGCACAGTTCGATGCCCTGCGCTCTCAGAGCGGTTCCCTCTTCGTCGGCACCCCGGACTACGTCGCGGAAAAGATCACCGACATCCGCGACACCCTCGGCCTGGACCGCTTCATGCTGCACACCAGCGTCGGCACCCTGCCGCACGAAAAGGTGCTGCACAATATCGAATTGCTCGGCGCGAAGGTCGCACCGCAGGTGCGCTGAAGGACCCTCACGAGGTAAGGACATTCTCCTGGTGCCGTGGTTGTGGCGTCGGAAGCGCGGTGCGAATTCCCAAATCGGGTCGCGCGCAGGCATAGAAGCGGTCCCTGGCTTCCGACGCCGTCGCGAGTGCCAGTCCAACAGCCTCCGCGGAGACCGACCGATCGGTGTGCAGTAGCCGCAGGTCCCACGCCTTCTGCTGCCAGGTCCGCGCCGCCGCCACGGTCGGACCGTCGGCGAGCAGGAGTATCGCTTCGAGCAGGTCAGCGCGGGCGTCTTCGGCCGCGACCAGCATCGGCCAGCCTTCCGACAGTTCCAATGTTTCATGCCCCGGCCACAGTTGCGGATGTCTGGCCGCCGCCATCTTGATGTGCAGCCGAACCTCGTGCTTGATCGCCGCGGCGAAGGCGACGTAGGCCTCCCGCCGAGCGCCGTCCCATCGTGTCGCATGCTGGCGGTCCCACTGCAAGCGGTCCTTGCGGATGTTGAAGTAGTAACCGATCCAGGCCGAGGTGGTACCGGTCACGATCGCGATCGCAGCACTGTAGAGGGCAAACACCGGCACAGCGTAGTTGGCCGACCATCCACGCGCGCAACAGATCTCGGCCGCAGCGGTCGCACTCGCGCCGCGCGGTACCGAGGCTCGAGCCGTCGCGGCGAGCGGTGGATGTAGCCCAGGGGCCTATCCGCCGAGTTGCGCTTCGAAGGCGATGCGGTCGCCCCGGTAGAGCGCGCGGACGCGTTCGACGGGCGCACCCTGTTGGTCCACGCTGCGCCGGTGCAGGAGTAGCAGCGGTAGGGCCGTGGTGCACTCGAGCAGGGCGGCCTCGCGCGGGGAGGCGAGGACGGTTTCGATGCGTTCGGTGGCCTTGCCGAGTACCACGCCCGAGGCGCGCACCGCCGCATAGAGCGATGTCGTCGGATCGTAGGTATCCCGTAGGCGACCGAACCGGTCGAGGGGCATGAAGGTGCTCTCCAGGCCGATGCGTTCGCCGTCGGCGAGGAGTACGCGTTCCAGGTGCATGACCGGGGTGCCCAGGGTGAGCCCTAGGTCACGGGCGGTATCGGCGTCAGCGGGCACGTCGTCCCAGCCGACCAGCAGGCGGCCCGGCACGCGTCCGTGACTGATGGCCCCCTCGGTGTAGGAACGCAGCGACAGCGGCTGCACCATCTTCGGCCGGGACACCACGGTCCCCCGGCCCTGGCGGCGGATTCGGCCCTCCACCAATAGATCTCGCAGCGCCTGCCGGACGGTTTCGCGGGCGACCTCGAATCGAACCGCGAGGTCGCGCTCGGAGGGGACGGGGTCGCCCTCCTCCAGATCGGTCAGCAGCTGCTCGAGTTCGGTGCGCACCAGGTACGACTTCGGCAGCCGCGGCGCCGAATCGATGCGCCCGCCGCGCATTTCATCGGCCTCGGCTCTCGTCGCACCTGATGTGTCCATACCGACAGCCTACCCCGAATTGGTCTATACCAATTGTTAACCCAGCGTTCGCGCGGGCAACACTCGTTGGTCTAGACCATTGCGCACTATGTATTCATGCGATTGGTCATCATCGGCGGCGGAATCCTCGGCACCGCGCACGCCCTGGCCGCCATCGGCCGTGGTCACGAGGTCGTGCAGCTGGAGCGGGAGCCCGAGGCACGCGGTGCGACGGTGCGCAATTTCGGCCTGGTGTGGGTTTCCGGACGCTCGGCCACCGAACTGGACTTCACGCTGCGCTCCCGGCAACTGTGGGAGGAAATCGGTGGCAAGGTGCCCGGTGTCGGATTCCGGCCCGCCGGATCGATCACGCTGGTGCGCACCCCCACCGAGCTCGCGGTCGCCGAGGCCGCCGCGGCGAGCCCACATACCGCTGCACGCGGCTTCGAACTGCTCGAACCCGAACAGGTGCGCGCGATCAATCCGGCCCTGCGCGGCAAATTCCTTGCCGGACTGCACTGTTCGACCGATGCCGCCGTCGAATCACGGCAGGCACTGCCCGCGCTGCGCGCATATCTGACCGCATCGGACCGCTACACCTTCCATGCGAGCACCGAGGCGCGTCAGGTCACCGATACTGGCTCCGGCGCAACGGTTCTCGACGATTATGGCCGCACCTTCGAAGCAGATCTGGTGTTGGTCTGTCCGGGCGCCGCGCATACCGGCCTGACCCGCGAACTCGTCGGCACCATCCCGGTGCGCCGAGTCCGGCTGCAGATGATGCAGACCGCACCGCTCGGCGAGCCACTGACCACCGCGATCGCCGACGGCGACAGCTTCCGCTACTACCCGGGCTTCGCCGGTCCGGAGTTGGACGTGCTGAACGCGGAACAATCGCAGACCGCGATCGCCGCCGAGCACAGGATGCAGCTGCTGTGTGTACAGCGCCTCAACGGTGGTCTCACCATCGGCGACACCCACGAATACGAGGAACCCTTCACCTTCGATGTGGACGAGGAACCGTACGAACACCTCACCGCTATCACCGAAGAGCTGCTGGGACGCAAACTCCCGCAGGTGGTGCGGCGCTGGGCGGGCGTCTACAGCCAGAGCATCGATCCAGCCACCATCGTGACCCGCGCGAAGGCCGATGCGCACATCTGGGTCGTCACCGGTCCGGGCGGCCGCGGCATGACCCTCGGCCCCGCGATCGGCGCGGAAACCGCCGACCTGCTGAATCTCTGAGGAGCACTCGTGTCGGATACGAACATCACCCTCGCCGTCCTGGATATGGCGGGCACCACGGTCGCCGACGGCGGACTGGTACTGCGCGCCTTCGATGCCGCCGTAACCAGTGCCGGTATCGAAAACGAAGGGCCGCAACGCGATAGGGCCCGCCAGTATGTGCTCGACACAATGGGTCAGTCGAAGATCGCGGTCTTCCGGGCCCTGCTCGGCGACGAGGAGCGCGCACGGGCCGCCAACCTCGCGTTCGAGTCCGCCTATGACGCACTGATCGACGAGGTCGATATCACTCCGATTCCCGGTGCGGCCGACGCGATTTCCGCACTGCGGGCGGCGAGAGTCAAGGTCGCGCTCACCACGGGCTTCAGCCGCACTACTCGGGATCGGCTGCTGAATGCGTTGGGCTGGAACGAGATCGCCGATCTGACGCTGTCCCCCGCAGATGCCGGACGCGGCCGCCCGTACCCGGACATGATCCTGACCGCGCTGCTGCGGCTCGGTATCGATGCCGTGGATCAGGTTGCGGTACTCGGTGATACGACCAGCGATATCGCCAGTGGTCTGGCCGCGGGTGCGCGAATCGTCGCGGGGACGCTCACCGGCGCACATGACGCAGCGCAGTTGCGTGCGGCGGGAGCCACCCATGTGGTGGCCTCTGTAACCGAATTCGCGGACTTGATCCTCGACCGAACCTGATCGCCCCGAATCCCCCGTCCCTTCGATTCCACACCCGACACGAACCGAAAGTTGCAGTCATCGTGCGTACTTCGAACACGCAGGGCCGTCTGGCACGCACCATTTCCCGGACCGCGCTGGCCGTCGCCGCCGTCACCGCCGTCGCGCTCACCGCGGCCTGTGGCGGCACCGGCACCGACAGCGGCGGCGGCGGCAAAACCATCACTGTGTACTCCGCCGACGGCGTCGGCAGCTGGTACACGACCCAATTCGACGAATTCAAGAAGAAGACGGGCATCTCGGTCAACCTGGTCGAGGCCGGTTCGGGTGAGGTGGTCAACCGGGTGGACAAGGAACAGTCCAACCCGCAGGCCGATGTGCTGGTGACACTGCCGCCGTTCATTCAGAAAGCGAAGAGCTCGGGATTGTTGCAGGACAGCGGAATCGACACCAGCTTCGTCGCGGTCGGCGATAAGGATGCCGACGGCAAGTACGTCACGCTGGCGGGCAACTACCTGTCCTTCATTGCCAATCCGTCGGTCGACACCAGCAATCTCACCTGGGAAGACCTGCTGAAGCCGGAGTTCAAGGGCAAGCTGCAGTATTCGACGCCGGGTCAGGCCGGTGACGGCACCGCGGTGCTGATCCTGCTGCAGAATCTGCTCGGCAAGCAGGGCGCACTGGACTACCTGGCCAAGTTGCAGGCCAATAATGTCGGCCCGTCCTCGTCCACCGGCAAGCTGCAGGCCAAGGTCGACAAGGGTGAGCTGGTTGTCGCCAATGGCGATGTCCAGATGAACCTCACCACCGTTAAGGACAAGGGCTCGAAGTTCAATATCTTCTTCCCGTCCGCCGCCGACGGTAAGCGCTCCACCGTGGCCGTGCCGTACGTAATGGGCCTGGCCAAGGGCGCTCCGCACCAGAGCGAGGCGAAGCAGCTCATGGAGTTCCTGCTCTCGGCCGACGCTCAGAAGTCGCTGCCCGACACCTTCGCGGTGCCTACCCGCAAGGAGTTGCGTGATGCCCCGGCGACCGGTTCCGGTCCCTCGGCCAGCGCCGTGCTCAAAGGAGTCGAGGTCGTGAATGTCGATTGGACCAAGGTGCTTTCGGACCTGGACGCCGATGTGGCGGCTTACAACAAGGCAACCGGGCAGTAGAACCACTGAAACCGAGGAGCCGCAATCATGTCCGTCGGCGACGCGCATCCCAGATCGGTCATTGCAGCCGAAATACTCACCACCGCAACCGAACCCGCGATTGTGTTCGATCGGGTGGGAGTCAGCTACGGCCACGGCCGTAAGACCACGGTCGCACTGACCGATTTCAATCTGCGCGTCGCCGCCGGTGAGACGGTCGCGCTCCTCGGACCGAGCGGTTCGGGCAAGTCGACCGCGCTCGAGGCGCTGGCCGGATTCGTCCGGCCGACCTCGGGTGCGGTGCGGCTGGCCGGGCGCGATGTCACCGACCTGTCGCCCGCCAAGCGCGGGATCGGTGTGGTAGTGCAGTCGTATGCACTGTTTCCGCATATGCGGGTGCACGACAATGTGGCGTTCGGATTGAAGGCGCATCGGGTGCCGCGCAAGGAAATCGACGGGCGCGTGGCCGAAGCCCTGGCAATGGTCGGCATGGCGGCCTATGCCAAGCGGTTGCCGCGTGAACTGTCCGGTGGTCAGCAGCAGCGGGTGGCGATCGCGCGTGCGCTGGCCATCCGGCCGAAGGTGTTGCTGCTCGATGAACCGCTGGCCGCGCTCGATGCCCAGTTGCGGCAGACGATGCTCGGTGAGTTGCAGGAGTTGCGAAAGGCGTTGCCGGATACGGCGATGCTGTATGTCACCCATGATCAGGCCGAGGCGCTGGCCTTGGCGGATCGGATTGCGGTGATGCGCGATGCCCGGCTGGTTGATATCGACACCGCCGAAAATCTGTGGCGGCGACCGCCGAGCGACTTCACGGCGGCTTTCCTCGGTGGCGCAAACCTGTTGCCCTGCATCATGAATCGGGTATCCGGCACTGCAGCGCTGGTTACCGTCGGGACTTTAACGCTGCGGGCCGAGGCACCGGATACCCCCGGCGGTTGGGGCGTGGACGCACCCGGATTGCTTTGTGTGCGTCCGCATACTGTGCAGATCGGTGCCACCTCCGAGCGGAATGCGGTACGCGGCATCGTTGTATCGAATGTGTGGCGTGGGGCTTCGACGCGATTGCGGCTGACGGTCGACGGATTGGGTGACGAGATCACCGCCGATGTGCCCGGCCATCTCGATACCGAGGTCGGCGCGATCGTCGGCGTACGGTTCCCGGACCCGGCGGGAGTCTTGATCCCGTCGACGGCAGGGACTTCGGCCGCGCACGAGCCAGGCGTGCCGAAATGAGGGGCGGCACGATTCCGGGTCGGCGGGGCGCCGTGTTCCCCGTTGTCAGGGGACATCTCCGTTGTCCCGGCGACCACCAGAGCCCAACCGCCGAGTGGGTGCTGGTCTTCGCCGGGATGACGGCGGAACTCACCTCGACGGGCGTGTCGGATCCGGGCGGCAGTGAGGCTCAGGCATGAGCACTTCTGCCCTGCTGGAACCACAGCTCACCGCGAAAGCTCCACCAGTTCAGCGTAATTGGCGGCCGGTGCTGTGGACCCTCCCGCCGCTACTCGTTGTGCTGCTCATCGCGGTGTATCCGATAGTGCGGGTACTCGCCGAATCGACCGAGACCGAGGACGGTCGGGGTACCGCCGTCTGGTCGCAGGTGCTCGGCTCGGAATCGTTCCGTAATGCGTTGTGGCGCACCATTTCCATTGCGGTCTGCTCGACCCTCGGGTGTCTGGTGCTCGGCACGTTTCTCGCGATTGTGCTGGCATTCGTGCCGCTTCCCGGTTCGGCGCTGGTCGGTAGATTGATCGATACGGTGCTCACGCTGCCGTCATTCCTGATCACCTTGGCCTTCACGTTTCTGTACGGCACCGCCGGTGCTGTCAACGCGCTGATCGCCAGGATCACCGGGGACAAGACGCCGGAACTGGATTTCCTGAGCACACCGCTCGGTGTGATCCTCGCCGAAATCACCTTCTTCACGCCGTTCGTGGTACGCCCGCTCCTGGCCGGATTCGCTCAACTGCCGCGCGAACAATTGGATGTGGCGGCCAGCCTCGGCGCATCGCCGTGGCGGGTGCTACGCCGGGTGGTCATGCCGGAGGCATGGCCCGCGCTGGCGGCGGGCGGCAGTCTGGTACTGCTGTTGACGCTCAACGAATTCGGCATCGTGCTGTTCACCGGCGCGAAGGGCGTGACAACCCTGCCCGCGCTGATCTACACCCGCGGCATCGTGACCTTCGACCTGCCGGGCGCGGCAGTACTGGCCTCGGTGCAGGTGCTGCTGTCGCTGAGCCTGTACGTCGGGTACCGGCTGATCTTCGCCCGCTTCGCCGGCCGCCCCGGAAGGGAGAGCTGACCATGCTGGTCTGGACGCGTCGTGGCCGGGGAATCGTGTTGGCGATTTTCGCGCTTGTCGTGGCCGTGGTGTTCGTCGGGCCGATCACCACGGTGGTTGCGGCCGCGCTGGCAGGCAGCTGGACCGGACCGCTGCCCTCGAATCTCGGCGTCGCCAACTTCCGTGCAGCGCTGTCCGGCCAAGAGGCCGCGAGTCTTTCGGTCAGTCTGCAGACCGCACTGCTCTCCGGCGGGGTCGCCCTGATCCTGGGTACCTGGGCCGCACTCGCCGCGTACGATGCCCCCGGCTGGTGGCGCAAACTCACCGACGCGGTCTTCCATCTGCCGGTGGCGGTGCCGTCGGTGGCCATCGGCCTCGGCGTGCTTATCGCATTCAATGAGCGGCCGCTGCTGCTGGGCGGCACCAAATGGATTGTCATAGTGGCACATTCGGTGCTGGTGCTGGCCTACGCCTTCAGCGCGGTCTCGGCCGCACTCGACCGGCTCGATCCCGCCTACCGGCAGGCCGCGGAATCCCTCGGTGCGGGTCCGGTTCGGGTGCTGTTCCAGGTCACGCTGCCGCTACTGCTGCCCGCACTCGGCGCTGCCGCGGGTTTGGCGATCGCGCTGTCGATGGGCGAGCTCGGCGCGACCGTCATGGTTTATCCGGCCACCTGGAAAACATTGCCGGTCACCATTTTCGGGCTCACCGATCGCGGTGAGGTATTCGATGCGGCCGCGAGTACCTGCCTGCTGTTGGCGGTGACACTGGTCGCTTTGGTCGCACTCGGTCGGCTGCGTGGTCGCGCCGCGCTGCGCTGAGCACCATACGATGGCCCCATGTCAGCACTGCCCCTGATCTTCACCGCGGGCTGGGCGAGCGGGGTCAATGCCTATGCGGTGGTCCTGCTGCTCGGCATCTTCGGCGTGACCGGCCTGTCCGATGAGGTGCCGGACGCGCTGCAGCGCACCGATGTGCTGATCGCGGCCGGTGTGTTGTTCCTCATCGAGGCCGTCGCGGACAAGGTCCCCTATCTCGACAGCTTCTGGGATGCGGTACACACCATCGTGCGCCCGGCATCAGGTGCGGTCGTCGCGGCACTGCTTGCCGGCCAGGACGGATCGCTGCCCCAACTGGCGGCCGGTGCGGTCGGCGGAACCACCGCCCTGGCAAGCCATCTCGTGAAGGCCGGAACACGGATGGCGATCAACACCTCGCCCGAGCCCGCGAGCAATATCGTCATGAGCCTCGTGGAGGATCTGACCGTCGGCGGCATCGTCACCATCGCGGTCTTCCACCCGGCCGTAGCGGCCGTCTGCGCGGGCACACTGCTGCTGATCGGCGTGCTTTTGGTCTATCTGCTGGCGAGTCGAATCCGCCGCTACCGCATTCGCCGCAGACAACGGCGCGAGGCCAAACGCATGGCGGCCGTCTAGGCGGGTTTGCGCCACACCAACGAGTAGCGCCAGAAGACCAGCCGTCGCACCCGCGCACCCGGCAGAACCGCCGCGACCCGCGCCCGCACCTGCCGTGTCGTCAGCGGCGGATCGAGCACAACCGGCATGACATCATGGGTCTCCTCGACCGCATACCAACTTCCCCGCCCACGCGCCCGAAGAATCCGAAACACCATCCCGAACAACCGATGCCCGATCACCGCCACCAACTCGACGGGCAATTCCCGAAGCAGATCGGGCCGCGGCAATGCCACCGCAGCGATCACACCACCCGGCCGCACCGCCGCTGCCAACACCGGCAGCACCTCATCGAGCGGCATATGGTGCAACGTGCTGATCGACACGATCGCGTCATAGGCGCCCTCGGCCAGCGGCTCCGTCAACACATCCCCGAGGATGCAACCGACATTGTCCGGCGTCGCCTGCTTCGCGGCATCGATCATCACCGGTGACCGATCAATCGCATCGACCTGCTCGACCCGCCGCGCAAGTTCCCCCGCGAAAGCCCCGGCCCCACAACCGACGTCCAACACCCGAGTACACGGGGTGGGCAGCTGCCGTATCAGAAACCGTTGGTAGTACGCGTTGTGACTCCACTTGAACTTGCTCATCCAGCACACCCTGCCACGCGTCTGCCGAAAGTACTTCCGCGCCCGAAATTATGTTCCGGTCGCGGCGAAATTCCGTTGCGGAGCAGAGGTTATCGATCGGGTGCGCCACGGCGTGGCGGCTGATCGACACTGACCTTGCACGAACTCGGATGGACGGGGATGCCATCCGTCGATCACACCAATTTGGAGACAGAATGTCCGAGTCGGTCATCCAGCTGCCCACCGACGGCGAAACGGTTATCGAAACCTATGAGCGAATCGCTCGACGCGGGACGCTGGTTCCGGTCGAGTTGGCCGGCGGCGTCGCCGCCTGGAGCGCTGCGAGCTACCAGGCGGTGAGTGAAGTACTCGCCGGTGACGGCACAATCTTCAGCAAGAACGCCAAGAACTGTCCGGCCCTGCACGACGGCACCATTCCGGCCGACTGGCCGATGCGTGCGCTGACCGATATCGACCATATGCTGAACAAGGACGGCGAGGACCACCGGCGGTTACGCAAGACGATCAGCGCCGCCTTCACACCGGCTCGGGTGGCCGGACTAGAGCCCCGGATTCATCAGATCGCCACCGAGATCATCGATGACTTCGCCGACGAGCCGGGCGAATTCGATCTCGTCCCGCGCTTCACCACGCCGTTTCCGGTGCGGGTGATCTGTGAACTGTTCGGTGTGGAGAAGGCCGATCGGTCCCGAATCCGGGACTGGTCCACCACGATCGTGTCGCACACCAGCACCATCGAGCAGATGCAGACGGCCATGGGCGAGATGATCGCGTTTTTCACCGAGCTCATCGAAGGCAAGCGGCGCGAGCCGGGCGACGATATGACCTCCGCCCTGATTGCAGCCAATACCGACAATCTGACCACCGACGAGCTGGTCAATATGTTGTGGTTGGTGATCGTGGCCGGACACGAGACGACGGTGCACCTGCTGGCCAATGCGATCATCGCCCTCAGCGAGAACCCCACGCAGCTGGAAAAGGCGCGCACCGAGGACCGCTGGGCGGATGTGGTCGAGGAGGCACTGCGATACCGGTCCCCGGTGTACAGCGCCAATCTTCGCTACGCCCAGCAGGATGTCACCATCGCGGGCGTGGACCTGCCGAAGGGGGCGATCGTCATCTGGAACGGCAATGTCGGACGGGACCCGGACCGATACCCGAACGCCGATGTCTTCGATATCGATCACGATCACCGCGGTCAGCTGGCCTTCGGCCGCGGGCCGCACATCTGCCTCGGCGCTCCGCTGGCCCGGCTGGAAGCGCGCATCGCGCTGTCCACACTGTTCAACCGCTTCCCGCAGTTGCGCCTGGCGGGTGACTCAGCGTCACTGCAGGTCAGTCCGCAGATCCTGACCGCAGGCCCGCTCACTCTGCCGGTGCGGTTGCATCCGGACGAGTGATCACCGGTGCCGGCTGGTTGGTGGTCTCGGCCAGCCGGCGTTTGCGGAAGTCCCTCGGGGTTTCGCCGTAGCGCGTCTTGAACGCGGCGGAGAACCAGGTGACGGTGAATCCGCTGCGCGCGGCGATTTCGCCGATTGTCAATGTCGTGCTCGGGCTTTCGAGCATGGCGCGCGCCGCACGCAGTGATTCATCCTGACGCACTTCACGATACGTGGTTCCGGCTTGCTCCAACGCCGTGCGCAACTGCCGTGGCGACCAGCTCAATGCCCGAGCCACCGCGGCCAGCCGGAGGTCGGCGACGCCGGTATTCTCACGCACATACCGGCGCACGGCCTCGGCTGTCTCGGCCAGCTGGGGCCGCTGCGGGGTGCTGTCGCCCATGGCCATCATGCACAGCAGTTCGGTGGTCCGGTCGCAAACCGCGTTGAATTGCCTACCCGTGAGCCGGGATCGCTCGGCATGGGTGTCGCGGATCATGCTCCGGGTGATGCGTCCGAGTCCGGAGTCGAGATCGAATACCGGACGGCGCGCGCCGAGGGGTGATATCGCGTGGTCGACCTCGGTGCGTGGGATCTGGAAGCCGAATGCCACCGAGCTGGGCACCCCCAGCCGCAGGGTCTGATCCAAACCCATCAGCACCGCCTGACCCGGTGCGATACAAGTGATTTCGCGATCATCGGCGACCGTGAATGTGCCGCGCTCCGGGACCACCAGCCAGTAGAAGTTATCGGCAGGTGCCCTGCGGATATTCGACGGCGTGCGGAAGGCCAGCCGATCACCGGGCTGATCCCAGCGCAGCAGGTTGTAGCTCCCCGCGTGCTGGGTGATCAGCGTGACCTGCCACCGGTTCCGGTCGCGATACCGATGATCCATCGGAACGATGCTGTTCGCCACGGCGGTCCATTCATCGACGCCGGTCACCTGCAGTTCGTCATATCTCATGCCGACACCCCGATCACCCTCAACGAATAACGATATCCGCTCCGCTGAACAAAAGGTCGGCCGGACGGATTCGAGGCGACGGTGCCGGGGCCACCAGCTGCGCGTGCGGTGCCCGGCTGTGCAGTTCGCGCAGAAACACTTCCACCGCCAGCTGTGCCAACTGTCTTCCTGGACAGATATGCCTACCGAATCCGAAGGTGAGTGGCGCTTTTCCGGTGCTGTCCATGACCAGTGGATCCGCGAATGCCCTGGGATCGCGATTGGCGGCGGCGATCAGCACCAGCACCGGTCCTCTCGGAAGCGTTGTGCCGCTTCGCAAGGCGATGGGACGCACGACATACCGCTTCCATCCCACCAGCCCCGGGTCCAGCTGTAGCACCTTGGCCGCGACGCGTGCGATACCCGCGGGTTCGCCGAGCAGCTTCCACCACTGCCGATCCGGGTCGCCGAGCAGCCGCAGCAGGCCCTGCTGGATGGTGCCGCTGATGGTATGCACACCAGCCGCCAGCGAGTTCGCGACCGCGGACACGGCCACTCTGGGCGGGATACCGGCCGCACGAAGGTGCCGAGGAAACCCCGTGTCGTGCTGTCTGCTGTGCGCAACCGCCATGCCGCTGACCGTGAATAACCGGCCGAGTGCGCCGACCGCGTCGGCCAACTCGCGTCCGCGCATCCGCCGACCGAGCAGCCCCGACTGAGCACCGCTCCAATCCGCCACCGCAGACCAATCTCGTTGGGGCAGACCGACAGTCTCGCCGATGATACGGCTGGCGTAAGTGATCGACATCGCCGCCACGTCGAGCGGTTCGGTTGGCCCTGCCTGCAGCGATTGCCGGAAATGCTCGGCGAGCGACTCGGCCCGCTCGGATCGCATGTGCGCAGGCACCGTGAAGTATCCGGTCGGACCCGCCATGGCGGCCCACACCCGCTGGTGCAGGACGTCGTCGGTCAGGTCCGCTGTAGCCTTCGCTGGCAGCGGGAGCAGGTGCCGACAAAGATGGCCGACGGCACGCGGATTCGCGGAAATGCGCCCGAAACCGACCAGCGGTTGCAATGATTGCGCATTCGAGATCTCCGGGGCGCCGGCTTCCAGCAGTTCTCGCACATCGTCGTAGCGCCACACCATGCGTAGCCCGGAATCATGGTGATAGCTGGGTTCGGGCCACGCATGCAGCCGCCGGTACCCCTCGTCACGTTCGGAGTAGCTCAACTGATTGGGAGTCAATTGCGCGAAGGGAAATTCCGCTGACATGCTGCCTGCCTGTCGCTCGATCGATGCAGCAGATATCCTGCCCGACAGCCGAACTCGCGTATTCACAGCACACCGCAAAACACAAGTTCTCTGCCCCGAAACATAATCGGCACCGAACCAGCGTTCGCCGACGGAAGGGATCGGACCTCAGCTGCCGCGCCACGTTGACATAGGCCCAGCCCCCGGGTTACGCATGAGTTATGCACAACGACCGGCGAATCTGATCGTGGGCACGCTACTGGCGTTGGTTTCTGCGTTGAGCTACGGGATTTCGGATTTCTTGGGTGGGGTCGCGTCACGGCGTGTCGGATTCGAGCGTGTTGCCCTGCTCGGCCAACTCGGAGGTTTCGTCGGCACCGCTCTCGTCGGCCCATTCGTCTCGCACACAGTGCCTCGGCCGGTGGATCTGGGCTGGGGAGCTCTATCGGGCGTGGGGACCGGTATCGCGATGACCTTCCTGTTCCGCGGAATCAGCCGCGGAGCAATGTCGGTGGTCGTACCGGTGAGCGCCGTTGGCGGTGTCGCCCTGCCGGTTCTGATCGGAACCGTCCTGCTCGGTGAACATCCGGCACCGTCGGCATGGGCCGGGATTATGCTCGCGCTGCCCGCTCTCTGGCTCGTCGCGGGCGGCACCACAGGCACCGGACCGATGGCCGGGGCCGCCATCGGTGACGGACTGATCGCCGGCCTCGGCATCGCCGTGCAGTATCTGGCGCTGGCACAAGCCGCGCCCGCGGCCGGGATCTGGCCGGTGACGGCGGGCCGGGCCGCGGCCGTTGCGCTCGTCGCCCTGCTCGCATGGCAACTCGCGTCCGAATCCGGGGATACCGCACCAGCTCAACGACATCGGAACGATCTGGTAGCCGGATGTTCTGGCATGCTCGCCGCCGTAGCGCTGGTGTCCTACCTCTTCGCCACCCGGACTCAATACCTGGCCGTGGCAGTCGTGCTGTCTTCGCTCTATCCGATCGTCCCGGTGATTCTGGGCGTGTCCGCGCTGCAGGAGCGACTGCGCCGGAGCCAAATCATCGGGCTGGCCGCCGCGTTGCTCGCCAGCACGATCATCGCGACTTCCTGATCGCGACGACTCGGTAACGGAGGCTGCTCACATCAGCTGGGGCAGCATGATGAACTCTGCGGTAAGCGCGAGGACGGACAGGACGATTCCCGTGACCGCCAGTGCCTTGGCACTGCGCTGTCCGGTGCAGCCGACGATCCCGTGGACGAGTCCGGGAATTGCGAAGGGGAGGCCGACCAACGGCCGCACGCCGGTCAGGTCGATCGGCAGGAACGGGAGTACGCAACCGATGATGCCGAGGATCGCCGACGCTACGGCGAACCATGGCCCCTGCCGCTGACCGGTCGCGTGCGGACCGCCTTGCCATCCGGGATCGTTGGTATACACCCAGGGTTGTTGCTGCTGATAAGGGTTCGGACCCGGCGGCGGGCCGGGCGCGGAGTATCCGGTGTTCGGGCCGGGGTGCCAGGTCGGGTTGGCCGGTTCCGGCGGCGGGCTATACGACATCGGTAATCCTCACTCACGAAATCCCCGAGAATGGCCTTCATCGTTCGCGAGCCACGATAGCCGCATACCTGACGTTCGGCCCGATGCCGATGCGCTCGGTACCGCCGTCGTCACAGGCAATAATGGCCGCGGTCGTCGCTACGAACGGCTCTGCTGGGCGAACTCGATTCGAGCGGAACGGAATTCGGTAGTCGAAGCGCCTCGTCGCGCTGACCACCGCACTCGGCACGGCGACCGAACTCTCCGATGCGGCCAGGTCCGCGGCGGGCCCGCTGGCGACCGAGCCGTTATGGCGCGAGTGCCGGCCAGTCTGCATCTGGCCCAAATCGGCTGAGCAGAAAGAAAACCGACCGCGCGGTCGATTCAACAGGCGGGTGCGGTCGCGCGGGGTTGCGCGCTGATCGACCGTCCCGCGCAGCGATTGAAGGCGACCTTGCCGTGCGCAATGCGCGGAGACCATGCTCGCGATTGCGGGTGCCCTATCGGTAGCAGTGAGTTGGCCAGCCTGCTTGCCGCGGTGACGCTGATCGAGCAGTGCAGGAATCACTTCGACTGGTCGGCACCGTGGGTCGAACTGCCCGGCGCACTACGCGCACACGACACGATCGATATTCGCGCCGCGGCAGCAGCGGTCTAGATGGTCGCCGAATGAGTTCGGACACTGTCGAATTCGCCAGTAGTGGCGAATTCCGTGGCGGGCGTGCCGCGCCAGTCGACCACGCGGCACGCCGGGCGGGGCGCCCCGTTGCGCCCGCCGTCACTGTGCCGGCGACGTTGGCGTCCGGGTCGGGTCATTGGTCGGACAACGCGGACCCGGGACGTCGCCAATTGAGCAGTAACGCTGTCGGGGCAGTGTCACTATTGCGGACGAAAGTCGCCGTCGAGACTTTACTGTTCAGGCAAACGGCGGCGGCCACCGGCCACGTCGGTTACCAGATCAGTGTAGCCGTCGACGAGTTCCGCCAAGTGGTACCAGTGTTTATGGGTATTGTCGCTACGCGCGCCATCGACATCGATGGCCGTGTTGGCATCCACCCAACTGCGCGCCATCCGATCCACCACCGCACCGAGGCTCTCGGTATGTAGCGAAGCACCATTGCGATGCTGCGGGATCTCCTGCGCAATCCACTCATTGATATCGTCGACAAGTTCGCCACGACGGCAATCGATTTCGGCCACGAGATTCATGTCCTGAATCTCGGCACGGCGTGCGTGCAGTTCGGCGAGGGCGTGTGCGGAACGCAGTAATTCACGATCTTGAAAACGTCGTCCCTGAAATGCACACAATATCTGCGGAGCGGTCGGCAACACCCCCACCGTAGGCGCGCTCATCGCCGTACCTCGAATTCACCCGACACCAACGCGCTTTGTACCAACATGATTGGCTCTCGATTCGGTTATCCCGGTCAGCGGATCGGTTCTTCACAACTAGCGTAGCTGGATCATGCTCTTACATATGCAAGAACGCAAGAGTGCGTTCTCATTGCTGCGGTAACGACATGGTCACCGAGCAGCGACCCCACAGACAGCTAGCGACAACGACTTTCACGCGCGATACTCGCAGGGAGCTGGACCGGTGGCCAAGAGTTTGCCACATCATCGCCCAGCGCGTGGGCAGTATGCGATCGCCGCCTACGGTCGGGGAGTCCCGAGGTAACTAGTCACCCAGCGGCGCCTTGTTCGGATCGGCGTCGGCCTGCGCGTGGCCGAGCGCCCGTGCCACCCCGCCGCGGATACGCGCGGTGCATTCGATCGGCGTACCCGGCGGCAGCTCGGACAGACCGGCGGCCACGTCGATACCGGTGCCCGACACCGCGATCCAGATCTCCACTGGACGCCGGCGCCGGTACGTCGGCGAATCGCCGAGTCCGGTGTATGCGCTGGGATTCCGTCCCACACGATATCCACTCGCTCATCGGTGAGGCCGCGGTCCTCGAGGAACTTCGCGGCGAAATCCGCGCCGTCCATTTCGAATCGCTGTTCATCGTGGGCTATTTCGGCGATGCCGATATCGTGCAGCCCTGTTCGTGCGCGACCGATTCCGTGCGGCACGAGCCAACGTCGATGACAATGAATCCGGTTGTGCCGCAGCCGGTCTTCCTGACCACCGCAGCGTAGATCCGACCCCGAGGACAGTTCGGCGCGAAACGGGCATGGGTCAACTCCTGATCTGGGCGTGCCTCCTGATTCGTAGAAACCGGATGTTCGGCCAATGCGCGCGCCAATTCGGCGCCGTGATCCGCAGCGAGCGCGAGTGCCATATTGATGCCCGCGGCCACGCCCGCCGAGGTGACGATCGGACCATCGCGCACGCAAATGGCATCGGCGTCCACATCGATTCCGGGATAGTGCGCCGCGCGCTCACCGCATGCCGGCCAGCGCCAGGTGGCCGGTCGCCCGTCGAGGACCGCGGCCTCGGCCAAGACGAATGCCCGGCAAAATCGAGCAGCAGCACACCATCCGAACCGCCACCACGAAGTCGCCGCGCTAGGTCGATCCCATCCCCGGTCTCGAGAAGACGGTGCCGCGACTACAAGGACGAGCACCCCATAGATCCGGCCACCGAGCCGCGATCTACCGTGACAAGGGAATATCGCAGCGAAAACTCCGAACTTCATTGCTGTGAAAGGCGGTAGTCTCTGACCACGCTGCGAATGCATATTTGCGTGTGTGGCGGGGCACTTACTACAGACATGTACGCAAGAGTGCTAACGGGTGCGCCGGGCGAAAGGGTTGTCATGGCAGGCAAGCGCACAGTCCTCACCGCGGGTTTGCGGCGGCTCTCGGTGCTGCTGACCGAGATGCGCGAACACGCGGGGCTCAGCAAAGAGGACGTCAGCGGCAAGACCGGCATCAATATCACCACGCTGTACCGCATCGAGACGGCGCAGGCGCGCCCGCAGCGGCGCACGCTGATGGCGATGCTGGATCTCTACGGCGTCACCGAACAGCAACGTGACGATGCGCTCGAACTCCTATCGGACGCACTCAAGCCCGGGATGTCGCGGCCATACGAGGCGACGCTGACCGAGGTGCACGCGGCCTATATCAACTTCGAATCCGAGGCGCTCTCGGCTCGGCACTACCAAACCTCCTACATCCCAGGGCTATTGCAGACCTCGGACTATGCCGAGGCGGTCATCGACACCAATATGCCGAAGCTGGACGGAGCCACGGTGTCGCACAATGTGCGGGCGCGGATGGATCGGGCCATGCATCTCACCAAGGCGGATCCGCTGGAACTGTGGGTGGTGCTCGACGAAGCCGCCATCCGGCGGATGGTCGGTGGCCCCGATGTCATGAAGGCACAGCTGAAGCGGCTGCTCGACGATTCGCAGATGAAAAACGTCATCCTGCAGATACTTCCGTTCAGCGCGGGGGTGCACCCCGGCATGGCCGGATCCTTCACACTGCTGGACTTCAAGGATCCGGCCGATCCGGAGCTGGTGTACGTCGAGGGCATCGCGGGTGATCAGCTGATCGAGGGCCATCCCCAGATCCGCCGCTTCGGCATTATTTTCGACCAGCTGCGCGCCATGGCGCTCAGCCCGCGCGACTCCATGGCGCTGATCGACAGGGCCTCCAAAGAGATGAGCTGATCAGCTGCGGCTGGCTCGTCGATAGCCGACCGCCGCCGGGATCGCGAAGACTACGAGCGCGCCGATACACCAGGCGATGGTGGCCAGTAGCGGGTCGCGTACCGGCCCGCCGACGGATAGCCCCTTCATGGCATTGATGGCGTAGGACATCGGCTGATGCTTCACAATCGGCTGGGCCCACGGCGGATAGGCGACCAGTAGCACGAACCCGGTGCTGAAGAACATCATCAACGATGATCCGAGCGAAACAGCCTCCACCAGTGCGGCTTTCGCACTGAACACGGCCACTGCGGTGACCACGGTGGCGAAGGCGATGCCGAACAGCAGCGGCACCCCGAACAGCGCGATACCTGCGAGCAGCCCTTGCTGGAATCGGAAGCCGAGCGCAACGCCCACCGCGAACATCACCGCCGTGCACAGCACAATCCGGATCCCTTCGGCGACAATGCGCGCGATCAGTCCGGACGCGCGGTGCACAGGCAGCACCCAGAAGCGGGCCAGCAGACCTTCGTCGCGCTCGCGTCCGAGGGTGATGGCACCTGCCACCGAACCGGACATCACACCGACCAGCGCCGACATCGGCACGAAACCGTACAGCGCACTCACCTCGGAGAACTCCGAAATCTGTTTTCCGAGAACGGTATTCAGTACGATCAGCAGGAGTGCGGGAAAGACGAGCGACTGCACGACGGTCAGCGGATCACGCCACCAGCGCATCAGCAGCCGCTTGGTCTGGATCATTGTCTGTGGGAGCAGCAGACGCCAGGTCTCGGTGCGACCGTAGACCTTGGGCAGTTCCGCCGTGGGGGTCAGTACCTCGGTCATGCCGACCTCCGGATCGAAACGAATACCGCGCCCGCACCGAAGAGAATGATCTGACCGAGTATCCAGGCCAGCCCGGGCCCGAGGGTCGACCAGCCGACCACGCCCGCGTGGCCCGATGGGTCACCGGCCAGCGCCCGCAGCCCGTATACGTATTGCGAGACCGGCTGGTTGCGTGCGAACCCCTGGATCCAGTGCGGGAATTGGCTGACCGGGGAAAGTCCGCTCGACACCATGCCGAGGATCAACTGCGGCAGGATCAGCGCCTGGGTGGTCGCCTCCGGGCTCTTGGTCAGACTCCCGAGCAGATCGGCACCCAGGCACAGCGCCAGCCCGATCAGCATCGCGAACACGATGAAACCGATTGTTTCCCACCAGCTTCCATAGAAGCGGAAGCCGATCACATGGCCGCACACGAGGGCCGCGGCCAGCGCGATCCCCGCCCGACCCAGCGCGGTCGTGACTCGCGCGGCCAGCGGCACCGTCGAAAGCATCGGCATCGATCCGAACCGAACATTGAGCCCGTCCTTGGCATCGGAGGCCGCTCGGAATGCGGCCGTGATGGCGCAGAAGGCGATCGCCTGCATGGCGATCATGGGCATGAGGAATTGCGCGTAGTTGCTCAGCCCGCCCCGCCGGAGCGGGTTCAGCGACATCACGAGGTTCAGCGGGACGTAGAAGCCGACGGTGAAGACCACTGGCGCGAGCAGCGCGGTGAATAGCTCACCATTGCGCCAAGACGGCCGGACCAGGCGCGCGGTCAGCGCCCACCATTGCGCCACCGTCGCCATCCGCGGCGGTGGCGCGTCCACCAGCCGCTCGCTGCTCAGGCGGCGGTTTTCCCCGTCGCCGCGTTCCTGCTGAACGGTGCTCGATACCGCGTCGTTACCGATGCTCATCCGCACGCTCCCATCCTGCGCGTCAACCGTGCTTGTCGGTGGGGAACCGGCTGTTCTCAGCATGTCGCACGCAGCCGCAGCCGGTACCGCTTTCCGCACTCTTCGAGTACGTATCGCATGATCGATCTCGCTCACTATCATCCGTGCCCACCGCAATCGGGCGCGCCGCCACCGCGTCGGGCGAGCGGCTCGTCGTCCAATCTCGCCGCACCGATGACGTTTCGATACCGCCCCCGGGTGTCGCAACGACGACACCGAGGGGGCGATGAATCCCACCAAGGTGTTTTGCCGACCCGAGCAGAACGGCGTCTCACGGGTGCGTGAATTATGCAGTGTCGCTATCGGTTTCGACGGAATGTCCGATTCGCGAGGTGACTACCGTGCCCGGGGTGAGTAATGTATGCCCCGATGACCAGCATGGAAGCCCGTTTCCGTGAAGCAGCGCGGACCGTGCCCCTCCCCAGTCCTTGGAATCTGTCCGCCTACCTCGCAAGTGTCGCCGCGCACCGTGGTCGTTCCATCTCGCTGCAGGCGATCCCCGCGGCCGCGCTCGCGGACATCGGGTGCCGTGGCAGCGGACTCTGGATCGCGCGCGGTCACGACGACATCATCGTCTACGACGCATCCGCCACCGAGCGCAATGCGGATCACATCATCCTGCACGAGATCGGCCACATGCTATTCGGGCACGGTAAGGACGGTACGGAGGCAGGCGAGCCGATCACACCGTCGCTGGCCGCACTGCTGCCGTCCATCTCGTCGTCCTCCATCAAGCATGTACTCGGCCGCGAGCACTTCGGCGCCGACCGCGAACGGGAAGCGGAGGTATTCGCCGATATGACGATGGTCTACGCCACCTTGCCGCGCCGCCCGGCGCGTTCGTTCCGACTTTTCGGGCGCGGGCGCTAGCCACCGGGCAATCGTCGGGTGCCCGCACGTAATCCGTCGATGAGATCCTGATAGCTATCCGCCAGCTCGTTGAGCTGCACCCACGCGTCATAGAAGACAGGTTCCGGCGCCTCGGACAGCGGTACGAACGCCTGCGTGATCATTCTGGCCAGCCGATCCACGACCTCGCCGACGGTTTCGGAGTGCAACTGCGCCTCGGAGCACGGCACCGGCATCGCCAGCGTCACCCACATATCGATCGACCGCACCAGTTGGCCGCGCCGCCGATCCAGCTTGGGGATCTCGCGCACCGGCGTCCGCTCGCGGATTTCGTGCAGCTGCGCCAACTCCCCCGCCGCCTCCAGCATCGGATGATCGTCGTGCGGTAGACCGCGGCATGCGGCCAGCAACATATCCCGGCCCGGAACCATCTGGTTATCTCCGACATCCCTCATCTGAGCCTCCCACCGACGCCGGAATGCGCCGCCATCGGCGAACCTCCCGACCAGCAATGTCGTTTCCGCACCGCACGACCGCACGTCACACTTCGATTATCGACCCAGATCCGTGCCCGCGACCGGAAACGCCGATATCAATCTGTTACAGACCGGCGCGTCCGTGGCAAATGCGCAGTAACCCGAACTATGGTCCGATGATCAGCGACCGCGCGGCTTCGACTACGCGGGTACGCCCTCCGCCAGATAATCCTGACCACCGACATAGAATGTGCGACCGGATTCGCCTGCGGCACTTGCGGCCTCGCCGACGACGGCGGCGAACGCCTCGATGGTCGGCAGTGCACCGTGATCGCGACGAGCCGAAACCGCCTCGGGATTACGGCGTTCCAGCAAGCGGACAATGATCGTGCCGTCGATCATGTCGCCGGACACCACATTCAGCCCGATACCACGCTCGGTCAGCTCCGGAATCATTGCGCGCAAGGCGTCTTCACCCGCACGCTTGCTCGCGGCGATCGGCTCATAGTCCGCCGGAACGGGTTTGCGGCCGTGGAAGTGGGCCTGATGGCTGGTCACGAAGACGATCCGGCCGCCGGACGGCAGGTGCGACAAGGCTTCCCGCACCAGACGAACCTGCGCGTCACGGTTCAACGCCATCGCGTAGTCGGGGGCGGCATTGCGCTCGAGACCGCCGGATGCGTTGAGCACCAACACATCCAGCCGACCGAACTCCATCACCACATCGGCGATCATCGCCGATGTGGCGTTCGCATCCGCGATATCGGCACCGGCGATCGAGGCACTGCCGCCGGCAGCGCCGATCTCATCGGCGATCGTCTGGGCGCGCTTGCGCTTCTCCCGATAGTTGATGATCACGTGATCACCGCCCGTCGCCAGCACTTTCGCCGTCTCGGCCCCTATCCCCCGCGACGCGCCGGTGATCAGCACAATCCGTCGTTCCGTCGAGTCGCCCACCATCTGCCTCTCGTTCATCAGCCCACAGCAACGCTTCTAATTTAGAATCACTATGGTAGTTCGAAATGAGAAGTGCAAATGGAGCCAAGCCGTCGCGCGGGCGAGACGACCCGGCGCACGCGCCCATGCTGGCCACCATGGAGCTCATCGGCCAACGCTGGATCCTGCGCGTCCTCTGGGAGTTGGAACCCGGCCGCCTCGGCTTCCTCGAATTGCGCCGTCGCATGGGCAACTGCTCGTCGAGCATGCTCTCGACCCGCCTGCAACACCTCCAGACCGCGGGCGTGATCACCAAGAACGCGGACAAAACCTACGAACTCACCCCCGCTGGCCTCGACCTCACCGCGGCGCTGCGGCCACTCTGGAGCTGGTCCGAACGATGGCCCCCGCCATCCCCCGATCCCGAGTAGTGCGTACGACAAAGGCGGTTCCCGGCGCACTGCCGTGAACCGCCTTCGACTAAGACAGGGTTACTTCAAGCGGAGCTTGCCGAACAGACCTTCCTTCTCGTCATCCGGGCCCGCGGTGAAGTACAGCGAGTCGGCATCGCCGAGGCTCTCGCCATTGCCGAACATCAGCGCCCACAGACCCTCGATCTCGACCGGCTGGCCCTTCTCATCGCGCAGGTAGTCGACGAACTTACCGGTGGCGTCGTCGTAGGCGAGCACGTGGCCGAGGCCACCGAAGTTGCCGACGAGCAGCTTGCCGCTGAGCGGACCGAAGTTCGCGGGCGCGAGCGCGACACCCCACGGCGCATTGAGGCGACCGCCGTCGTCGAGGATACGGACCAACTTGCCGCTGCCGTCGAATTCCGCGACCTTGCCCTTGGCGGGCTTGCCCTTGACGTCCTTCTCCTGGTCCTTGTCGAGCGAATCCTCTTCGGCCTTGTCGAACTTGGACGCGTCCTGCTCATCCGGCTTGGTGTCCGCGTACGAGACGAATACACGGTTGCCGATGGTGGTCACATTGAACGGGGCGGGATCGCCGGGCTTGGCCTTCTTGCCCTTATCCGGGGCGGCCGCGTCGACTTGGTCGCCGGTGGCGAAGGGGTTGGCGAAGCCGACGGTCGGGATCAGCTGCCAGTCCTTGTCGAAGGTGCGGACCTGCGGGTTCTCGCCGAAGTCGGCGGCGAGCAGCTTGTCACCGGACGGAGCGAGCGCGATGCCGAAGAACGCCATGCCCTGGGACTCGCCGTCGAAGACCAGATTCGCCGGACCGTCGTGCCGGATGATCGCGCCCTCGGGCCCCTGCTCGGTCCAGGCCGAAATCTTGCCGGAGTCGGTGGCGAAAATGAACCGCGACGAACCGGTCAGCAGCACCGGCGCACCGTCGACATCCACCGGCTGGTCGCGCACGACGAACAGATCGGAGGTGATGGGAGCGCCGTTGAACAAGACGCCGGTGGTCTTGCCGATGCTCTTGTCCGAGGTGTCGGCATCCGCACCTGGAACCGTGACGATCTTCAGCGGATCCTGGAACAGCTTCTGCACCTTGGGATCCGCGGACGCGCTGACATCGCCGACGAATTGGAACGATTTACCGCCCGCGCCGACCCAGAAGTGCCCGCCCGCACCCTTCGGGCGATCGGCTAGGCCCCACGCGTTCACCATATCCGGAAAGGTGTACTGCGCTTTGTATTCGGCAGTGTTGGCAGCGAGGTTGGTCTGCGCGTAGTGATTGCCGTCGAGGGCAGGCACTTCATCGTCAGACGACTTCGAATCCGAGCATGCCGCGGCCACGACCAGGGCAGCGCCGAGCACCGAGGCGCGCAGCAGACCGTTGCGGGCCCGCGACCGCCAGGCACCGTTGCGGCGCAATTCACTAAGGCGTGCGTTCAACTTCTTCGTCCTTTCCAGCCTCTCGCAACCCTCATTTGGCGATTAGGCGATGCTAACCTTAGCTCGGAGGAATTTCGACCGTATCGGAACGTCCCGGATCCGACGGGTTTAAGCTGTCGCGCGTGGTCGCCCCCCAACCTTCCGTCGCCCCTCATCCGGATATCGCTCCGCTCGCTCCATTGCTCGGCACATGGCGCGGACCAGGGCACGGCGAGTACCCGACCATCGAGTCATTCGACTATGTCGAGGAAATCAAGTTCGGCCACCTCGGCCGACCGTTCCTCACCTACCGGCAGCGCACCCGCGCCGCCGACGGCAGCCGACCGATGCATGCCGAAACCGGTTATCTGCGGTGCCCGCGCCCGGATCACGTCGAATTGATCCTGGCCCACCCGACCGGCATCACCGAGATCTGCGAGGGCAGCCTCACTATCGTCGACGGTGAACTGCAAATGGAATTCGAATCGACCAGCATCGGCCGCAGCAGTACGGCGAAAGTGGTGACCGCCCTCGGCCGTTCGATCAAGTTGGCCGGCGACACCATCGACTACACCCTGCGCATGGCCGCGGTCGGCGAACCACTGACCCACCACCTCGCGGCGACGCTGCACCGCGCCTGATCAGTCGCGGGACGGATCAGGACGCCAGGGCGCATACGGCCGGCCCGCGGCCCGAGCGGCGGCCTCGGCCGAATGCAGTTGGTACGGCGTGATACCGCCCGTCTCCCAAGCGCCGACGGAACCCGCCGCAACGGCATCATGTGACTTCGCGGTCAATCCGATCTCGTTGCGCACCACCGCGATCGGCCGATCGGCCAGCGTGAACCAGTCCAGGTCGAGGAAATCGTGGCTGCCGTGGGTGAGCGCCCCGCGCCGCATGGCATCGCCGAGGCGCGTCGCCATGCCCGCGGTGCTCAAATGTCCTTCGTTGGCTTCGAACAATCCAGCTCCGGCATGTAGGTAGCCGGTTTCGAAGAGCGAAATCACCATGGCGAGCAGGCTGAACGCGCGCGGGTCGTCATTGGCGCGCGCCATGAATGCGAATACCTCGATCTCGTTTTCCAGCGTGGTGCCGTATCCGGCGAGCACATGCACCCAGTCGTGCTGGGCGAGCAGCGGCGGCGCGGAACCCGGCAGGCCGGGCGTGACGAAGCCACGGTCGGCATAGAAATCGGAGACGCCGCGGCCGAGCGTACCGACGGGCAACTCGCGCAGGGTAGCCCAGTGCGCGGCCAAAGCCGGATCATCGCTGACCTGCCCCCAGGACGAATCCAGACTTTCGGTGTGCAGCGCGGTCAACCGGCTCGGATCCAGCCCGCCGAGATAACCGTTGCGGTCGAAGTCGACCGCGGCGAGTTCGATCGCGCCCTCGGCGTATTTCTGCGCCACCGCGATCATCTCGTCGTCGACCTCGAGCGCGTCGGCGAACTCCCGCAGTTTGGTCGCGACCGCGGGCGGCAACGGCCGCACCACCAGCGCGGATAGCAGCATCGTCTGCACGATCCGCTCCCGGAAGATCCGATTGCGCCGGGCCAGCCCGACCGCGAAGCTCTCGGCATCGACGGGCGGCAGCGTCTCCAACTCGACTCGATGTCCGGTCATCGACAGGAACAGTGACGGAATCAGCAACTGCTGCAGCGGGGTCAGCCCGTCCGCGCCGGACGCCGCGGCGACCACACCGCTGGCCAGCAGCTCCACTTCGGCCGCATCGGGCGGGGTCAGCAGTACATCTTCCATCCGGTCAACTCCAACAAGATCGCCGACGACGTCCACCACGGCGATGGACGATCACATTATCGATCCGAATCCGGCACGGTGCGTAGTCATTTCGCCGACGGCGTAGTCGCGACGGGCAGGGCGTGCCATCGGTGCGTATGCTGAATTCCATCGCGTGACGCTTCCGTCGGCGAAACAGCCGTGGGGCAGCGGCGGTCCGGAAGCAGAGTGCGTTCGGAGGGAATCTGGTGGGCTCTGCGGGCTCGAATCGGCCGGCGCTCGATCTTCGAGTGCTCGGGCCGGTGCGCCTGCTGGTCGACGCTCGAGCGATACCGTTGCCCGGCGCCAAACTTCGCGCGCTGCTCGCCATGCTCGTCATCAACCGCCGCAATGCCGTCGCGAAAACCACACTGGCGAACAGCATCTGGGAAGAGGAGATGCCGAATCGCTCCGTCGACGGCCTCTACGCCTACGTCTCGAATCTGCGCACCGTGCTGCGCTCGGCCGGGGTCGACGACCGGGCCATTCTGCGCACCGTGCACGCCGGATACCTCCTCGATATCGGCGAGGATCAATGCGATGTCGGCCGCTTCGAGCGGGCCAGGACCCAGGGCTCGCTGGCCTTCACCACCGGCGATCTGGAAACCGCGGCCGAATGTTTCGCCGACGCGCTCGCGGAGTGGAGTGGTGAGGCGGTCGCCGGACTACGCGGACTGCGTTTCGCCGATAATTTCGCCACCGATATGGACGAGCGCCGGTTGAATGCCATCGCCGATCGCCTGGACGCGGATATCGCATGCGGGCGCGAAGGCGCGGTCCTGGGCGAACTGACCGCACTGACCACCGAACACGCCGTGAACGAGCGGCTCTGGCGACTATTCATCTCCGCGCTCTACCGCACGGGCCGCCAGGCCGACGCACTCGCCGCCTGTCTGCGCATCCGTCGCAACCTGGCCGACCAGCAGGGCATCGACCCGGATCCGCGCACGCTGGCACTGGAGGCGGCGATCCGCAGCCAGCAGGCACTGCCCGCGGTCTCCTCCTCCCCCGGGGCGACCAAGCGGGATCTGCCCGATGTGCTGCGGCAGGCCTGGCTGCGAGTCGGCGACGGTGAGGCGATCGCCATTCCGGCGACCGGGCTGCGGATCGGCCGGGAATGGGATAACGACATCGTGCTCGACGATGCCCGGGTCAGCCGCAAGCACGCGCGCATCGTGCCGCGCGAGAACCGGATCTTCATCCGGGATCGGGATTCGGCCAACGGCGTCTACGTCAACGGTGTGCCGATCGGTGCCGATACCGCACTCGCGCACGGCGATGTCATCCGAATCGGTTCCACCACACTGCGTTACGAGATGCCCGATCGCGGAGCCCCGCCGGAGTCCACCAGTCGCACCAACTGAGTCGGGGTTCAGTACCCTGCGGGCAGGGCGGCGAGCATATCGCGCGTCACGGCGACGGCATTGTCCGAACTGCCGCCCTTGACCAGCAAGGTCGCGAAGGCCAAATCCCCGCGGTAGCCGACGAACCACGAATGCGAGCCACCGTCGACCTCGGCCTCCCCGGTCTTCCCGTATACCTCGCCCTGGTCGGCAATGCGTTCGGCGGTACCGCCGGTGACCACCTTGCGCATCATCATGCGCAAACCATCGATCACTTCGGACCCGATGGCCGGACGGTCCCCTTTGATCTCCGTGGTCCGTCCGGCGATCAGATACGGCACCGGCGCCGCCCCGTGCGCGACGGTCGCGGCGAGCACCGCCATTCCGAACGGGCTCACCACCACCTTGCCCTGGCCGATGCCGTCCTCGGTGCGCTGGATCATATCGTCGGCCGGTGGCACCGAACCCGATTCGGTCAGCAGGCCCGGAACTGTATACCCCTGTCCCACACCGAATTTCGCGGCGGTATCGCGCAATGCGTCGCCGGGCAGGTCGCTGGCAAGTTTCGCGAATGCGGTATTGCAGGACCGCTCGAAGGCGGTGGCCATCGGTACGTCACCGAGTTGGAATAGGTTGTAGTTCGGAATTGTCCTCTCCCCGACGACAATTCGGCTCGGACACGGCAAAACCGTTTCGGGCGTTGCCTTTCCGAGCGACATCGCCGCGGCTGCGGTCACCGTCTTGAAGACCGAGCCCGGCGGATACTGGCCGATGGTGGCCACCGGTCCGGCACGGTCGGCCGCCCTGTTCTGTGCGACAGCGAGAATCGCGCCGGTCGACGGCCGCAGCACCACCATCATGGTCTGCTCCTCGCGGCCGCTGACGGCACGCTGTGCGGAGTTCTGCACATTGCGGTCGATGCTGAGCGAGAACGACGGGGCGGGTTGTGCGGGCACCTCGGTGAGTACGTCGGTATCGGCGCCGTTGGCGTTCATGGTGACAACGCTCCAGCCCGCCTTGCCGTCCACCTCGGCGATCACCGTCTTGCGCACCTGCGCGAGCAGATCGGGTGCGAAATCCCGGTCGGTGGGGACCATATCCCACTGCTGGGTCAGCGTTACCCCGGGCAGACCGATGAGATCTCCACTCACCTGGTCGAATTCGTACTCGCTCAACAGCGCGACGGTGTACTCGCCTTTGGCGGCGGACGCCGCGTTCAGGATCGCCTCGGGGGTGAGCCGGTCGTCGAAGCGGTTCAACGCCGCCGCCAGCGAGGTCGCCGTATAGCCCGGATCCGGTGCGGAGGCCACGGTGAACGCGACCCGAGATACCTTGCCCGGCACCAGCACATCGCTGCCGGACTGCTCGTTCACCCTGGCGCGCGGGGCCGGGTTGGCGCGCAGTGCCATGGTCTGGGTGGCGCCGAGTTTGGGGTGGATATCGGCGGAGGTCCAGCGCACCATCCAGCGGCCGTCACTGCGGCCCATCTGCAATTGGCCGGTGTATTTCCAGATCCGGTCCTTGGGCAGGCGCCACTCGTAGGTGTACTCGACGGTCGCGGTATCGCCGGTGACCCTGGCCGCGCCGGTATGCGCGGTCAACTTCTCGGCCTGCAACTCGTCCCACGCGGAACGCAGTGCGGCGGTTGCCTTCTCGGGCTGACCGGTGAGTTCGGCCGCGGCCTCGATGTCGTGGCCGGCGAAGGCGGCAAGGAAGGCATCGGCTGCGGGCACGGGTCCCTGCGGGTCGGCCGAGCAGCCGGATCCCGCCGCCGCGAAAGCCGCGACGGCCAGCGTAATGAGCATGCGAGTCGACATCGGCACCGATCGTATAGTCAACCGCGAGCAAACGGCTGTGGCACACCGATGTTCGGTACCGCGTTCAGTCGAGCAGCACGGTCGCGAAGGTGGCGATCTGCCGGAATCCGACCCGGCTGTAGGCCCGGCGGGCGATGCTGTTGTAGTCGTTCACGTAGAGGCTCGCGGTGCGGCCCGAGGCCACCACCGCATTCGCCACGGCGGCGGTACCGCGGGTGCCGAGACCGGCGCCGCGACGTTGCGGATGTACCCACACGCCCTGGATCTGCCCGGTCCGCCGGGACAGCGATCCGACCTCGGCCTTGAACACCACTTCGCCGTCCTCGAAACGCGCCCAGGCGCGGCCGGATTCGATCAGGCTCTTGATCCGGCGCCGATAGCCGCGGCCGCCGTCACCGGCGCGCGGATCGACCCCGACCTCCTCGATGAACATGGCGATCGCCGCGGCGAGATAGCGCTCCAACTCATCCGGCCGAACCCGGCGGACCTGCGCATCGGCGGGGGCCAGCGCGGGCTGGCCGAGGGCTAGCAGCGGCTGCGCACCGCGTAGCTCGCGTTCCGGTCCCCAATGCGCGGACAGCATCTCCCACAGCGGCAGCGTCAATTCCTGACGCCCGACCACCGACGAACACACCCGGGGCCAGCGGATCGCCCGCGTGGCAAAGGCGCGCAACGCATCCTCGTCACCGCGCAACGGCACCAGATTCGCACCCGAGAAGCACAGCGATTCCGACGGACCACCCCGACTCCACAATTCACCGTGTCCGACGCCGGTATCCAAGCCGAATTCCTGTAACCGCGCCGCCACCATGCACGAGGCGATCGGATCGCTATCCAGCACCCGCAGCACCTGTGCCAGATCCCGATTCGCGAGCTGACGCGCGGGGGCATCCTTGGCCCGTCGCGCCGGCTCCAGCAGACTCCGCACATCGACAGCCTGCCACGAATCGGTCGACTGTGGTACGGCTACTCGGGAACTCCCGCCCGTAACGACCGCTTGCGGGTCGCTCGAAAGGTCAGCCGACGGTGACGACGGGTTCGCCCGCGCCTTCGGTCTCGCCCATCTCTTCGGCAATGCGCATGGCCTCTTCGATCAAGGTCTCCACGATCTGTGCCTCCGGCACGGTCTTGATGACCTGCCCCTTGACGAAGATCTGGCCCTTGCCGTTGCCCGAGGCGACGCCGAGGTCGGCCTCGCGTGCCTCACCCGGACCGTTCACCACGCAGCCCATCACGGCCACCCGCAGCGGCACCTCCATGCCCTCCAGACCGGCGCTCACCTCATTGGCCAACGTGTAAACATCGACCTGGGCGCGACCGCAGGACGGGCAGGAGACGATCTCGAGCTTGCGCGGGCGCAGGTTCAGCGACTGCAGGATCTGCCCGCCGACCTTGACCTCCTCGGCCGGCGGCGCGGACAGCGACACCCGGATCGTGTCGCCGATGCCCTCCGACAGCAGCGAGCCGAAGGCGACGGCGGACTTGATCGTGCCCTGGAACGCCGGACCGGCCTCGGTCACACCGAGGTGCAGCGGGTAGTCCGACTGCGCGGCCAACTGGCGGTAGGCCTCGACCATGACCACCGGATCGTTGTGCTTGACCGAGATCTTGATATCGCCGAAGCCGTGCTCTTCGAACAGGCTCGCCTCCCACAGCGCCGATTCGACCAGCGCCTCCGGGGTCGCCTTGCCGTACTTCTCCAACATCCGCTTATCCAGCGAACCGGCGTTCACGCCGATGCGAATCGGGATGCCCGCGGCACCCGCGGCCTTGGCCACCTCGCCGACCCGGCCGTCGAATTCCTTGATATTGCCCGGGTTTACGCGCACCGCGGCACAACCCGCATCGATGGCGGCGAAGATATAGCGCGGCTGGAAATGAATATCCGCGATGACCGGGATCTGGCTCTTGCGCGCAATGGTCGCCAGTGCGTCGGCGTCCTCCTGGCGCGGGCAGGCGACGCGCACGATATCGCAGCCCGAGGCCGTCAGTTCGGCGATCTGCTGCAGGGTGGCGTTGACGTCGTGGGTTTTGGTGGTGGTCATCGACTGCACGGAAATCGGGTAATCGCTGCCGACGCCCACATTGCCCACCATCAATTGGCGGGTCTTGCGGCGAGGCGCGAGAACGGCCACGGGTGCGGTCGGCATCCCCAATCCGATTGTGCTGGTCACTTTCGGCTGCCTACTTTCGTGCGTACTGTTTCGGGCCGTTCGCCTACCGAGGATAGCCGCGTGTTGCGGCTGCCCACCCTGTGACAGCCATGACATGAGTCATGACACACAGATGTCCCGAAAGGCCAGCAATCCGGCGTACGCGGTGGTTATCGCGGAACAACCGGGACAGGTTAGCGCGTCAGCGGAACAACTGGATCGGATTCACGATGTCGGCGACCAGCGTGAGCACCATATACGCACCGCCGATCACCACTGCGACGTAGGTCACCGGAAGCAGTTTCAAATAGTCGACCGGAGCGCCCGGTGCCAGTCCCTTCCAGCCGCGCACGGTATTGCGGACCTTCTCGTAGAGCACCACCGCGATATGGCCGCCGTCCAGTGGCAACAGCGGCAGCAGGTTGAACGCGCCGAGGAAGAAGTTCAGGCTGGCCAGGACCAGGATGAATACGCCCCACAGGCCGCGCTCGGCGGTCTCGCCGCCGATCTTGCTCGCGCCGTAGACACTGACCGGGGTTTCCGGATCGCGTTCGCCACCGGTCACCGCGGTCCACAGCGCGGAAACCTTCTGCGGCATCTGAGCCAGCGATTCCACCGTGCGCACGAACATCTGCCCGGTGTACGCGCCCGCTGCCGGAATCGCGGCCAGCGCGTTGTACTTCAGCGGCTCGTAGTACTCCGAACCGACGCCGACCGCACTGACCTCCCGGCCCGGCCCGCCGTCATCGGGATAGCGGGTGACGCGCTCCGGGGTGACCTCGATGGTCCTGGTCTGACCGTCGCGCTCGATGGTGTAAGTGAACGGGCCGGTCTGCTTCTGGGTTTCGGCGGTGAACTGCTGCCAGGTCGTCACCTTCACGCCGTTGACGGCCTTGACCACGTCACCGCGCTGCATGCCGGCCTGCTGCGCCGGTCCGGTGCCCTGGCAGTCTGCCAGCGATTTGTCCGGATTCTGTTGGGCGACGCATTTCATCGCGCCGATGGTGGTCGCGGGCGGCTGGTCGAAACGCGGAAGTCCCCAGCCGATGGCGAGCACGACCAGCAGGAGGAAACCGAGCACGAAGTTCATCGCGATCCCGCCGAACATCACGACCAGGCGCTTCCAGGTGGCCTGGCGGTACATGGCCCGGTCGAGATCCTCGGGTGCGAGTTCGTCCAATGCGGTCATGCCCGCGATATCGCAGAAGCCGCCGAGCGGGAGTGCCTTGAGACCGTATTCGGTTTCACCGCGCCGGAACGAGAAAATCTTGGGACCGAAGCCGATGAAATAGCGCCGTACCTTCATGCCGGTGGACTGGGCGGCCCACATATGCCCGCATTCGTGCAGCGCGATCGAAATCGTGATGCCGAGGGCGAACAGTACGAACCCCAACGCGAACACCATTTGCTGTACAGCCCTCCTGCGTTGCGCAGCTCGCCTCGAATGAAGTGCGGCAGCCCGCAGCGGCCGCGATTACCCGCACAGGCGCGTCCGTCCGCGCCGCGGGCACCCCGACCACAGTAACCGGACGCCGACCAACCCTCTCCGGTAAGTCTGCCAGGCCGCCGTCCTGCGGCGCGCCCGATACGGTTCTATCAGCGATCGACGAGGGTGCGCGCGTAGTCGCGCGCCCAGGTATCGGCGGCGAGTACGTCTTGCAATGTCTCCGGTTCGGCGCGCCACCGATCGGCCGCCTCGACCGCGCGGGCGACGGTGCGCACGATATCCGGGAAACGAATGATCCCGTCCAGAAAGGCTTGCACCGCAATCTCATTCGCCGCGTTGTAGACCGCGGTGACGCTGCCGCCCGCGGTGCCCGCCTGCCTGGCCAGCTCGACCGCGGGGAATACCGCATTGTCGACCGGCTCGAATTCCCAGGTCGACGCGGTGCTGAAGTCGCAGGCGGCGGCCGCCCCCGGTACGCGATCGGGCCAACCGAGTGCCAGTGCGATCGGCAGCTTCATATCCGGGGGGCTGGCCTGGGCCAGCGTGGAGCCGTCTTTGAAGGTGACCATGGAGTGCACGATCGACTGCGGATGCACCGTGACGTCGATGCGGTCGTAGGGCACTCCGAACAGCAGATGCGTCTCGATCAGTTCGAGGCCCTTGTTCACCAGCGAGGCCGAATTCAGCGTATTCATCAGGCCCATCGACCAGGTCGGATGCGCCTTCGCCTCGGACGGATTCACCGATTCCAGCATTTCGGTGCTCCAGCCACGGAACGGACCTCCCGACGCGGTCAGCACCAGCCGATCCACCTCCTCGGCCCGGCCGCCGCGCAGGCACTGGGCGAGCGCGGAATGTTCGGAGTCGACCGGCACGATCTGCCCGGGTGCCGCGGCGCGGGTCACCAGCGAGCCGCCCGCGACAAGGGATTCCTTATTCGCCAGCGCCAGTCGGGTGCCCGATTGCAGCGTGGCAAGGGTCGGCTCCAGACCGAGCGAACCGACCAACGCGTTGAGTACGACATCAGCCTCGGTGCGGCGCACCAGTTCGGTGACCGCGCCGGGACCGCTCAGTGCCAGGTCGAGTCGGGTGCCCGCGGCCGGATCGGCGACCGCGACATTGCGGGTCCCGGTGGCGGCCATCTGGGCCGCGAGCAGCTCGGTATTGCCGCCGCGCGCGGCTAGGCCGACCACCTCGAACTTGTCGGGATTGGCGGCAATCACCTCGAGCGCCTGGGTACCGATGGAACCGGTGCTACCGAGCAGAAGGACTCTCACGATGTCGGACACGGCCCCATTGTGGCAGCGGGGCTAGCGACGCGCCCGGAGGCGGTAGCCTGCGTAACCACGGAGGGCGCCGGCCGCCGATCGAACACAGCCCTGCTGGCTACGACGAGCGGTCGTATGCCACGATATCGGCAGCAACGCTTACACCGAGCTAAGGAGCGATCGTGGCCGCCACGGAACTCGAACCCACCAGTGACCGCGCAATCGTCACCCACGTGGATACCGCCGAGGTTCCGTCCGCCGAATGGGGCTGGAGCGGGGAATCGCGCCGCACCTTCCGTGTCGCGGGCTGGATCGTCTGCGTGATCCTGGTGGCCATGACGATCGGCAACCACAAGGGCCACATCGAAGACCTGTTCCTGGTCGGTTTCGCCGCCGTGATCGCGGGCATCATGATCCGCGACTCGATCCTGCGCCGCAAGCCTCGGTAGTCCACACCGAAGGTATCGACTCGCTGGGGGATTCGCCCGCCTAACGCCCTCGTCGCTTGGCGGGCTTTTTCTTGGCTCCGGCGTTCTTGACGACATTCCTCGTCGAACGCTTGGCGGTGGTCTTCTTCGGCTCGGTCTTCTTGCGCTGAGCCTGGGCCCGCGAGCTGCGTTCCGAACGGCCGCGCACGATGCCGACGAACTGTTCGATCAGTTCGGTGGTGTGTGCGGCCGGCCAGGCCAGGGCGATTTCCGTGGCCGGGACGCCCATCATCGTCCGGTAGACGAGGTCGCGGCGGGCGTACAACCGGGCAATGGAATGCGGGACGACGGCGACGCCGACACCGGCCGCGACCAATTCGAGGGTGCCCGCGATCGCATCGATATCGCTCGAGTCCTGAATCCGTTCACCTTCGAGATCGCCCATGCCCACCTGTTCGAAAAGCGACAGGGTGTGGTCTTTGGGCACCACCACGACGGGAAGCTCGCGGTAGAGCGGAATCGCGCTCAGACCTTCGCGATCGATGGGCAGACGGACGAAACAGGCGTCTACGCGCCCGTCACGCAGCGCGGTGAGTTGTTCGGCCATCGGGATCGGGAGAATCTCGAGCGGGGTGTCCGGGAACCGCTCACTCCAGATCCGCGTCCATTTGGAGACCGTCACACCAGGTACGAAGCCGACCCGCAATGCCACATCCCCGGCAGCCACGGGCGCGGGCTTCTCCTCGGCGCGCGCGATGATATCCCTGGCGTCGCGCAGCAGCTGCTGTCCAGCCTCGGTCAGCTGCGTCGGCTGCGCTCCGGGCACAAAGAGTTTCGTTCCGAATTCTTGCTCCAAGTCGATCACCGTGTGACTCAACTTCTGTCGCGAAATGTGCAGCGATTTCGCCGCACGGGCGAAATGCAGTTCCTCGGCGACCGCGACAAACCAGCGCAGGCGGGTCACGTCGATGGACTCGGGGTTCATTCGTATGAGGGTATTGCCATCGGGGCTGTCGACTCGCGAGGCGGGTGGTCTGAGGGCACGCACGGGCCGGATACGCGGTGGCCTCGCATTCGCTCGTCCAAGCGCAACAGACTGCGGGCGGACTGCGTCCGGCCGTGCCCATTAGGCTGTACCGGTGAGCCCGGATAAGAAACCGCAGACCATGAAGCCGCAGACCGCGGCGAACAAGCTCGGCATCTACCTTCCGGCGACGCCCGAGGAATTCCGCAACTCCCCGATCTCCCGCGCCGAACTCGAAGAGCTGCGCACCAATCCCCCGGCCTGGCTGACCGAACTGCGCAAGACCGGCCCCTTCCCCCGCGATATCGTCGCCCGCAAACTCGGAGTTTCCAATACCGGCTTGGCCCGCGCCGAAGTCTCGGACGCGATGAACGCCGAGGAAATCGCCGCCCTGCTCGCCGACCCGCCCGAATGGCTGATCCGCGAACGCGAGAACTACGCCGCGGTGCTGAAGGAAAACGAGCGCATCAAAACCCAACAGGCCGAACGCCGCGCCGCTTCCAACCGGCCCGCCAAGAACCGCACGTAGAACAGCCGCACCCAACTTGGGTGCGGCTGTGTTCCGGTGGTGGAAGCGGTTATGTCGCACCGGATTTCGTCGTAACCAGTTGGCAGGATCCGTCGGTGCACGAGCGCTGCAGTCGGCCGCGGGACAGCGTCTGGAGCAAGCCGATCGCCCAGCAGGTCGGGCAGCCACGCAGTGCTACGAGACCGACCGGCAGGAGCAGCAGACCGATGGGGCCGACCGCCGGCATCAGTGCGAACGAACCGACCACAGCGCCGAATCCGATTGCGCCACGGGCCAAATGGCGCGATAGCGACGCACTGGCGAACTCAAAGCTCATTGCCGACCTCCAAACTCCCCTGCACCGCCGCACGCGCCCGATGCAGCCGTGATTTCATGGCCGCGGTGCTCAGCCCGAGCAGATCCGCGACCATCCGACCGCTGTACCCCTGCACATCTCGCATGATCAGCACCTGCCGCTGGTCGCCGGGCAGTGCGGCGATCGCCGCGGCCACCCGCTCGGCCTCCCAGCGATTGAGCGCCTCCTGTTCCGCCGATGCGATGGCCGAGTCGGGAATCGGTTCGGCCCGACGCACGCGTAACCGCAGTTGCCGCAGGCATTCATTGCGCACAATGCGAAACATCCACGAGGCCAACGCACCCGATGCTCGCAATGTCCCGATCTTTCGGTACAGAATGATCAGCGCCTCCTGCGCCGCATCCTCGGCATCCTCCGGCGTCGCGCACAGCGAATACGCGAAGCGCCGCACATGCGGATGCGATCCGGACACCAGCGAGGTGATCGACTCGATATCGCCCGCCCGCGCCGCGGCGACGAGATGTTCGTCGGGCCAGCACACCTCGGTCATTCCGACCGGCTCCGCCGCCGCAGCACGGTGATGCTGCACGCGCAAATGAGCAGCGCCCCAACAACAATCGCGGCTATGATCACGACAAACCTCCCGATTTCGTGCCGACCGTGTTGCCGACACAAGTATGAGAGGTGTAAACCCGCACAAAGGATTCACCGCAATCGGGCATGGCAGCCCGATCCATACGGACAAACGACCAGACGTTGTTACGATGTGCCGAGGGGCATCAAGGGAGGTGCGGTGGCTGAGGCCGATCGGGCGCCGGTTCGCGTCGATCCATCCAAGCCGAACGCTGCTCGGGTGTACAACTACCTACTCGGCGGTAAAGACAACTACGAGGTGGACCAGCGGGTCGCCGAGCGCATGCTCGCGGTCGCGCCGGACACCAAGACGACGGCCTGGTTCAGTCGCAAATTCCTGCTCAACGCCGTGGAAGAGGCGGCCCAGGCGGGGATTCGGCAGTTCATCGATATCGGTGCCGGAATCCCCATCTCGCCCAACGTGCACGAGGTAGCGCAGAAGGTCGACCCCTCGGCACGCGTCGTGATGATCGACTACGACCCGGTCGTGTACGTGCACGCCAACGCGCTGTTGTCCGGCACGTCCGGTGTCACATCGGTACTCGGTGATATTCGCCGCACGGACGAGATCATCGAGAAGGCGCGGACCGAAGGACAGATCGACTTCGACCAGCCGGTAGCGATTCTGATCGTCGGCGTGCTGCACTTCGTGATGGACGACGAACACCCGGCCGAGATCATCGCGCGACTGCGCGATGTGATGGCGCCGGGAAGCATCCTGGCCTTCACCCACGGATCGGTCGACACATACGCGGAGTTCGTCGCACAGTCGACCGGCGATACCAACGGCAGCTCGGCGCAGGTCCAATTCCGGACCCCGGATATGGTGGCCGCCTACCTGGACGGCTTCGAAATAGTCGAACCCGGTCTGGTGCCGGTACAGAATTGGCTCGACGACGACCTGCCGCGCACCAAGTTGGTGCTGTTGGGCGGAGTCGGTCGCAAGCCCTAGCTCGCGGCGAGCGTATCGGCGCGCGCCGCGAGCGCGTCGGCGATCGGACGTGGACGGCGACCGAGTCCGCATGCACTCGCGACGCCGTCCACCGGTCTACTCAGCGCGTTCTCGATCAACCGCAAGGTCTCGACCTGCTCTGGCACCGTGGGAGTGTCGTGGACGAATCCCGCGTAGAAATTGGTGCCCTCGCCGAGTGAGAGGTCCGCGAGGGGTGCGTAGAACGCAGGATCCGCCGACGGCGGGATATCTCCGGCCGCAAGCGGACCGTGCACATAGGTCAGTGGGCGATCCGAAGGCCACTGCCGGGCAACGGAATTGGCCAGGTCCACGAAGGGTCGCAGATCACGCATGCTGGCCCGGGACTTGTTGCGCATACTTCCGACGCACAGGTGCACGCCGAATCTGGTTCCCGCAGGCGTGGATTCGGCCAGCGCCGCAATCCCCTCGCCGAGGCGCAATGCCGCCTCCAGCCGTCGGTGCAGTGGCTGCGCCTTCGCCATGAGCACCATTTCCGCGGTCGCCTCCAATTGCACGACCACGTCCTCGGTACCGACCAGTTCGTGGATGGCCGCGATATCGCGCACGGTCGCGTCACGAAATGCCTTGCGATGCGACCGGACACCTGGAATGCCCATGGCGATGAAGGCCAGGGTGAAATCGGTCGGCATCCCGATCTGGAGAGTGAGTTCGGGCAGCTCGCGCGCCGTACGCAAACCCTGGAATATCGGCAGCGCCTCCTGGGCCTCGGCGAGATAACCGAGCTCCATCATGTCGCCCGTCAGCTCGCGACCAGTCGGAACGCGATGGATGGTCCGCTCCCGACTCGAGCGCCACGTACCCGACTTCTTCACTTCCAATGCGCCCTGCGCCACCAGATCCTCGATGATCGGCTGGATGTAGAACTCGTAGCGACGCGTTTCCCCAGTCGGGAGCGTGCGTAGGCGGGGCCCCGCGGCATCGAGCATCGCGCGCATCGCATCGTCGGTACTCGTACCCGGAAAGCTGCCGACAAAGTGCACACCACGCGAACCCATGCCGTGCATCGTAGATCGTATCTTCGTCACGCAACCCCATAGCTACGGATCTTCGTGTGCGGTATGGTGATTCGCCAGAAGATGGCGCGGCGCACGATATTTCCCATTCGGAGGGAACGCGGTGACGAAGAAGCTCTACGCCCGAATGCTGGTGGCCGCTACCGCGGCGGCGACAATGCTCGGTGTGGTGCCGGGCGGGGCCAGTGCTGATCCGGCCACCTCGCCCGACCGTTGTCAGGAGATCTCTTTCCCGGTACCGCAGGGGACGTTGGGCGCGACCCTGTGCCTGCCGGACCGGCCGACCGATGCCGTCATGGTGTTGATGGCGGGGTCCAATTACAACCACACCTACTGGGATTTCCCTTACGCCCCAGAGACTTACAACTTCCGGCGCGCGATGAATGCAGCCGGTTACGCGACGCTGGTGGCCGATCGGCTCGGTAACGGCGTGAGCACCCGGCCGCCGAGCATGTCACTGACCGCGTCCGCCACCGCGGAAGCCCTGCACAACATCGTGCAGGCCCTGCGCCACGGACTCGCGGGCGCACAGCCGTTCGGCAAGGTCGTCACCGGTGGTCATTCGCTGAGCTCCGGCACATCGGTCATGGAGGCCACCACCTACCATGACGTCGACGGCGTGCTGCTCACCGGATATTCGCACACCCTGAGCGTGCCGGATGTCCTCGGCGTGATCGGCACGTACTACCAGGCGGTGCAGGATCCCGTATTCGCCAGCCGCGGATACGATTCGGGCTATCTCGTGACCCGGCCGGGCACCCGGGCCAGTGACTTCTTCGGGCCGGATAATTATGATCCGCAGGTGCTCGCGATCGATGAGGCCACGAAGGAAACCTTCTCGCTCACCGAATATCCCGACGGCCTCACCTCTACCCTGCCAGGGATGTCCAGCTTGATCACCGCCCCGGTCATGGTCGTCAATGGCAGTTTGGACCGGTTGTCGTGCGGACCCGCCTATGCGATCTGCGCCGACAGCACGACCCTGCAGGCCGCGGAGGCCGCGTTTTTCAGTCCGGCCGCGCGGCTGCATACCTTCGTGCTGCCCGGCAGCGGACATTCGGTGAATCTCGCACGGAACACCGCGCAATATCATGCCGCCGTCATCGACTGGATGAAGTCGGTCGCCGGATAGCTGGATCTGCCTGCGGCAGTCCGATTTCCGTGATCACAGCGGACCGATCTGCAGAGGGTACGGGCGCACCGCCGCGGCCGCGATGTCGGATTCGGCCACCTCCCCGCTGTCGACTTACCCGCGAATACCACTGGTAAACACCATTTTCAAGCCGCGAAACAGCCTGACCATCGGGTGATATCCGCTCGATTAGCCGACCGGATCCCGGGTAGATCGCACATGTGGTCCGAACCGGGGCCGCAGATAGTTCCAACTACCGAGAGGAGTGCCGACATGGCAGATCCGAAGAACCCCGGGCAGTTCGGCAATCGCAAGGACACCCATGAGCAGGCCAGCAAGGGCGGCAAGGCCAGTACCGGCAGCTTCGGCCAGCGCAACGCGGCCGACCCGCACGAGGCAGGTCGTAAGGGCGCACAGGCACAGCCGACGGCGGCCAAGCAGAAAGGTGGCCAGCACAGCCACAGCGGCGGCTAGGTCAACCTGTCGAACGGGCCTCGGTGATATATCCGGGGCCCGTCCGCATGCGTCGAATATCACGTGCGAACCTGGGTAAGCGCCCGACATGGTCACCTTCGGATATTTCCTAGCCAGCGAACAGTTCGGGCCGAAAGAACTCGTCGAGCAGGCCAAACGCGCCGAGCAGGCCGGGTTCGAGCGGCTGTGGATCTCCGACCATTTCCATCCGTGGAATGACGCCGAGGGGCAGAGCCCCTTCGTCTGGGGCACCATCGGTGCGCTCTCGGAGGCCACCGATCTGCCGATCACCACGGCGGTCACCTGCCCTACCATCCGCATCCACCCGCTGATCATCGCGCAGGCCGCGGCGACCGCCGCCGTCCAACTCGACGGCAATTTCATACTCGGCGTCGGCAGCGGTGAGGCGCTCAACGAGCACATTCTCGGCGATCCGTGGCCGTCGCCCGCGGTCCGGCTCGAAATGCCGGAGGAGGCGGTCCAGCTGATTCGGCGGCTGCACCGCGGCGGCAATGTCAATCACCGCGGCGAGTACTACACCGTGCAGGACGCCAGAATCTACACACTGCCCGATGCTCCGGTACCGATCTACATTTCCGGATTCGGCCCGCAGGCAACGCAATTGGCGGCGCGGATCGGCGACGGCTTCTGCACCGTACTGCCCGACGCCGAAGCGATCGACACCTTCCGCACCACGGGCGGCGGCGCGAAACCGGTACAGGCGGGCGCCAAGGTCAGCTGGTCCCGCGACGAGGAGTCTGGTCTGGATGCCGCACATCGCCTCTGGGCCAATGAGCTGCTGCCCGGCCAACTTTCCCAAACTCTGCCGCGGCCACGCGATTTCGAGGACGCGATGAGCCTGGTCGATCGCGAATCCACCCGTGAGCACTTCGCCACCGGCCCCGATCCGGAACGTCATATCCGCCGACTCCGGCAGTATCTCGATGCCGGTGTCGACGAACTGTACGTCCAGCAGATCGGGCCCGATCTGGATGGCTTCTGCACCGCGTGGGAGAAGGAGATCCAGCCCGCCCTGAGCTGAACCGCGACGGCTAGGCGGGTACCGCTACGGTCGACCGGCGCCAGACCCGGTGCTGGGCAAGCGCATTCGCGAACGCCTCGATGAACTCATCGGACACGCCCGCGCCGATGGCGGTCGTGGTGAAGACACCTGTTTGCGCGTCGTGATCGGTATCGGATAGCACACCGGCGACCCGCAGCAGCGTGACACCGTCGCCGAAGCCGCCGATCGGTTTGGCGTGTTTGAACGCCTCCAGGACGAAGTGCACCGCCGCGCCATTGCCCACCAGGGTTTCGGCGGACCGTGCGCCACCCGCGACCAGCACCGCATCGTAGAGAACCGAGGCAACGGTGGCCAGCGACCGGTCCACCGGGAGGGTTTCGCCGTCACTACCGTCGCCGCCCAACGTACCGGCATGCGGCGCAAGAACTTCGGGAACAGCTCCACGGTCGGTCAACCACGATTTGATGCGGCGCACACCGAGTGTGTCGACGCCATCGGCGGCCAGGATAGCGATCTTGCGGGTCGCGATGGTGTCGGTGATCGTATTCAGTTGCGACAGCGCGGGAGATACCACCGCCTCGCGATCATTCGAGTCCGATTGCGGCACCGGCATACCCAGTTCACTCGCGACCCGCTCGGCCAGTTCGGGCTCGATCCGCACCAGATGTTCGAGCACCCTGGTCCGGATGATCGGCCGCTCTACCTTGCCCAGTTCGAAGGCGAACGCGGCGACGATGTGGTCGGCCTCCGGCGGCGACATACTGCGCCAGAACATCCGCGGTTGCCGATAGTACTCACGAAAACTGTTGGCGCGCTCTCGAATAGTAGAACCGGATAGTGGCTCGGCGTAGTGCTGGAACATCTCGGTATCCGCCAATGCCGGACAACCGCCACCGATGGTGTTCTTGGTATATGCGGCCTCGTCCTGCGGAATGGCGTGCTGACCGTAGCCGTCCTGCTGGTGATTGCGCACATCGGCGACCGGTCGGTTGATCGGCAGCTGGGCGAAATTCGGCCCGCCCAAACGGATCAGCTGGGTATCCAGGTAGGAGAAGTTGCGCAACTGCAGCAGCGGATCATCGCTGAAATCGATACCGGGCACCAGATTGGCGGTGTGGAAGGCCACCTGCTCGGTCTCGGCGAAGAAGTTGTCCGGGTTGCGATCCAGCACCATGCGGCCGACCGGCTGCACCGGAACCTGTTCTTCCGGAATGATTTTCGTCGGATCGAGCAGGTCGAAGTCGAAGCCGAATTCGCTTTCGTCCGAAACGAGCTGCACGCCGAGTTCCCACTCCGGATACTGGCCGGCCGCGATGCAGTCCCACAGATCGCGTCGGTTGAAGTCGGGATCACGCCCGGCGATCTGCTGACATTCATCCCACAGCAGTGAGTGCACGCCGAGTTTCGGCGTCCAGTGGAACTTCACGAAAGTGGCTCGGCCCTCGCTGTTGACAAGTCGGAAGGTGTGTACGCCGAAGCCCTGCATCATGCGATAGCTGCGCGGCAGCGCCCGGTCCGACATCAGCCACATGATCGCGTGCAGTGTCTCCGGCTGCTGGCCCACGAAGTCCCACAGTGTGTCGTGCGCGGAGGCGGCCTGCGGAATCTCATTGTGCGGCTCGGGTTTCACCGCGTGCACGAAGTCGGGGAATTTGATTCCGTCCTGGATGAAGAACACCGGGAAGTTATTGCCGACCAGATCGTAATTGCCTTGGGCGGTATAGAACTTCGTCGCGAAGCCGCGCACATCGCGCACGGTATCCGCGGATCCGCGCGAACCGGCGACGGTCGAAAATCGCACGAACACCGGCGTTTCCACGCTCGCATCGATGAGAAAGCGGGCGGTGGTGAAGTCGCCGAGCCAGCCGTCATATGGCCGGAAGTGTCCGTAGGCGCCCGCACCTCTGGCATGGACCACTCGCTCCGGGATCCGCTCGTGATCGAAGTGGGTGATCTTCTCCCTGGCATGGAAATCCGCGAGCAGCGTCGGCCCGCGCTCCCCCACCTTCAGGGCATCGTCGGTGCTGTCCACCCGTACGCCCTGCTGTGTGGTCAGCTTCCCCTGTTCGCGATCCACCCGGTATCGATCCAGCTGGCGCTGCTTGTCATTCGGTGCGCCGTTCCTATCGGTTCCGTCGGGCATGTCGCTCACTCCTCGGTCTTACGGCGCCAATCGCGCACCGCGTCGCGAATCCGGTCGAAGAGCGCAAGTGGCGGTCCGGCAACGATATTCACCAGCGCCGACGCACCAGCGTCCGGATGCGGCCGGGTCGGGGCGACGGCCTCGGCGACCCGAACGACATCGGCGAGCACCGCGCTCTCGTTTGCGGAAAGCACTTGGCGCAGCTGCTCGAATTCCTCCTTCTCCTCCATATCGGCGTGTTCGATCACCGATTCGGCGAAGCTGCGGAATTCGGTATCGAAATCCTCGTGCTGCACACCCATGTCGTAGAGCTCGGCGAGCACGCGTTTGGCCTCTTGTTCTTCGTGCAGCCTGTCGTCGACCACGCCGGCGGGCACAGCTGCGCGCCGTGATGCCGGATGCACCACTTCCTCTTCGGCGCTCTCGTGCACGGCCAGTGCGCGGACCAACTCCTCGAACGGCTCGCGCTTGGCCGCACCCTGCGCAAGCTGTACTTTCTCGATCAGCCCCTTGATCAGTTCGTGTTGTGCCAGCAAGAGCGTGACGACGTCTTCCTTCTGACCGGTGGCCATTGCGTACCTCCTCGATCGGGGACGGAGCCACCGCGGCTCCTCTCGTCCGCGCATACCCGCAAGCGGCATACTCACACCTGCACTCAGGGCAGCGCGGACGAGACGGTTCGCAGGTCGCGGTCAGTCCGTCGACACCGCCTCCACCACGCCGCCGGTATCGGCGTTGCCGAGCGCGACGGCCACATCGGCCTGCGCCACAATGCCGACCAACTGGTCACCGTCGAGCACCGGCACCCGCCGGATCTGATGCACCGCCATCACATTGAGCACCTCATCGGCATCGGTGCCCGCCTGCACCGTGATCAGTGTGCCCTCGGCCAGTTCCCCCGCCTTGACGCCGATCGGGTCCTTGTTCTCGGCAAGCACCTTCACGACGATGTCGCGGTCGGTCAGTATGCCCTTCAACCGATTGTCCTCACCGCATATCGGCAGTGCGCCCACACTCAGCTGTTTCATCAGCTTGGCGGCCTCGACCACCGAATCGCTGGATCGCACGCACTGCACGCCTTCGGTCATGAGTTCCCGCGCGGTTGCCATGGTTGCCCTCCTGTTCGTCGCAAGCAGATTCGGGTTCGCGGTACCCGACGCGGTCGCCGATACACCCTGATTGATCCGGAACATGTCGGGTATCCGTTCGAACGAGACGATCCATCCGAACGGAGAGGACGCCATGTTTCCTGGATCCGACGCATCCGATCGGCTGCGTTCCGACTTCCCCGACCGCGCACGCAACACCAGAAATCACGCGGGCGAAATGATCGCCGACACCCATAACTGGCCCGGCGTCATCCTGGTGCTGCTCGGCGTAGTCGGCGCCGCCCTGACGCTCACCGCCGCAGGCTACGGATTCGCGGGCTGGGCCGTCGTGGCCGGCATCGCCACCGCTCTGTGCCTGATCTGCGGCGGCGGACTCATCCTCGCCGAACACCGCCGCGTCAAAGCCGACGAAGGCCGCGAACTCCTCGAGCCGGGCGGCCACTGACGCGTAAGGGAAGCAGCCTAGCCTTCTGCGGCCAACTGCCCGCAGGCCGCGGCGATTTCCTGGCCCCGCGTATCGCGCACGGTGCACGGAACACCCTGTGCGTTGACGCGCCGAACGAATTCCTGCTCAACAGGTTTCGGGCTGGCATCCCACTTACTGCCCGGCGTCGGGTTCAGCGGGATGACGTTCACGTGCACGCGGGAGCCGAGGGCCTTGTGCAGTTTCGCGCCGAGCATATCCGCGCGCCACGGCTGGTCGTTGATATCGCGGATCAGCGCGTATTCGATGGACACCCGGCGACCGCTCTTGTCGGCGTAGTAGCGGGCGGCATCGAGGACCTCGGCGACCGGCCATCGGTTGTTCACCGGCACCAGGGTGTCGCGCAGTTCGTCATCGGGGGTGTGCAGCGACACCGCGAGGGTCACCGAGAGGTCCTCGTCGGCGAGCTTGCGGATCGCCGGAGCCAAGCCGACGGTGGAAACGACGACGTTGCGCTGAGAGATACCGAAGCCGTCGGGCGCGGGTGAGGTGATGCGACGAACCGCGGCGACCACCCGCTTGTAATTGGCCAGCGGCTCTCCCATGCCCATGAAGACGATATTGGACAGGCGGCCCGGACCGCCCGAGACCTCGCCATCACGCATGGCAGCGGCTGCGGCGCGGACCTGGTCGACGATTTCGGCGGTGGAGAGATTGCGGTTGAGGCCGCCCTGACCGGTGGCACAGAACGGGCAAGCCATACCGCAGCCTGCCTGGCTGGAAATGCAGAGAGTGGCGCGGTCCGGGTAGCGCATCAACACGCTCTCCAGCAAGGTGCCATCGCCCGCACGCCACAGGGTCTTTCGCGTCTCGCCGCCATCGCACGCGACATGCTTGACCACCGACATCAGCGGCGGAAACAGCGCCGCGCCGACCTTTTCGCGCACAGTGGCGGGCAGATCGGTCATCAGCTCCGGATCGGCCTGCAGCCGGCCGTAGTACTGGCGCGCGATCTGATCGGCACGGAACTTCGGCAGACCGAGCTCCTCGACCGCGGCCTTGCGCCCGTCGGCATCGAGGTCGGCGAGGTGCCGCGGCGGCATGCCACGGCGCGGAGCATCGAAGACGAGGGGCAGGGAGACGGTCATAGTCTCTCCAGTGTCCCATCTCGCGTGCGCGGCCCGGACCGAAGGTGACCATCACGACGCCCTACGCGACGAACGTCACCTTCGATCGGGCTGGCTGCGCACCCCCTGCCAGGACATAACGACATACCGGTCAGCGCGCAGAAATACGTGCACCCGAGATAGCCATCGGCAATGATCGAAGTATGACCAGTCACGCCGAGCCATCCGAGCCGGAGCGCACCGAAGACGTCGCACCTGCGTCGACCGGCCGTAAGCCGGTAGAGCCGACCGGTCGCAAGTCGCTGGTGAAGAGCCGGACCGGTGACACTTGGGTCGCCCTGACCGCCGCGACGCTGATCGGGATCGTGCTGCTGATCTTCATCCTGCAGAACCTGGAACAGCAGCGGGTGGATCTCTTGTTCTGGAGCTTCTCCATGCCGGTCGGCATCATGATGCTGCTGTCGGTGATCGCCGGTGCGCTGGTGATGGCGCTCGTCGGCGGGGTGCGAATCATTCAGCTCCGCCACGCCGCGAAGCGCTAGATCAAGCTGCTGAGCACCAGCCACGACACGAACGCCGAGGGCAGCATCGAATCGAGGCGATCCATGATGCCGCCGTGGCCGGGCAGCAGGGTGCCCATATCCTTGATGCCCAGTTCCCGCTTGACCTGGGATTCGATCAGATCGCCGACCGTCGCGACCAGCACCAAACCGACGCCGAGCACCACGCCGATCATCGAATTGGCTTCCAGCAGCAGGGTCACCGTCAGCAGACCGCCGATCACGCTGAACACCAGCGAACCGCAGAAGCCCTCCCAGGACTTCTTCGGGCTGATCGCGGGCACCATCGGATGCCGCCCGAACAGCACACCCGCGACGTAACCGCCGACATCGGAGCAGACCACCAGGATCATGAAGGTCAGCACCCGCAGATTGCCGTCGGGCTCGAGCAGCAGCAGCGTCGCGAACGAGGCGAGCAGCGGAATCCAGGCCAGGGTGAAGATCGTGATCGCGGTGTCGCGCAAGAAGTTTCGCGGCGCGGTCTGCAAGCCGTGATCGAAGAGGCGCCACACCATGCAGATCAGCGTGGTCGCGGCAAAGGCGCCCGCCACGCCGCTGGCGCCCCACGGCCAGCCGAGCCAGAACACCGCCTGACCACCGACGATGAGCGGGATCCGTGGGACGAGGACATCAGCCTCCCGCAGTCGCTTGGCGACCTCCCAGGTGGCGACGCCGACTCCGGCGGCCGCAACGCCGATGAATACCTTCGGCACGAACAGCAGGATCGCGATGAGCGAGAGCCCGAGGCCGAAACCGACGGCCAAGGCGGCGGGGAGATTGCGGCCGGCGCGCGAGGCGGGTGCCGCGGGTTCGTCCGAGTTCTGTTGCTGGGCTGCGGGATTCACGGGCTCGGCGGCAGAATATTCGGAGGTCACGGAACCGTCGTTTTCGGGTCCGGGCGTCGCCGGCCCCCAGGTCGAAGGCCCATCGGTCGCAGGTCCCGGAGTCGCAGGGTCATCAGTCGCGGGGCCGGGTGTCGCGGGACCATCGGTCGCCGAGCCGAGTGTCGCGGGGCCGACGGTCGCGACACCATCGGTCGCCGGTCCGGATGTCGTCGGTCCTGAGGGTGCGACGGTCGCATCGCCCGGAGTCGCGGGCCGACCGGTCGGGGCCACCCGCGCCGAGGATCCCCGACGTTCGGCCTCAGACGTCACGGAGTCGGTGTGCACGGGTTCGGGAGGTGCGGCTTCGGGAATCGCGGCATCGACCGCGCGCCCGTCCGTCGCATCAACAGTGCCGTTGGCCGGCCTCGGCTCCTCGGCCGCACCGGTCGCGGCGGCGTTCTCGGCCACGATTGTCCCGTCGCTCAACTCGTCGTTCCGTTCGTCCCCCGCCCGGGCGGGCCCGAAAGATCCGGCTTCGGACCTCAGACCTCGAGCAGTTCAGCTTCCTTGTGCTTGACCAGTTCATCGACCTGGCCGACATATTTCGCGGTGGTCTTGTCGAGTTCCTTTTCGGCGCGCCCGACCTCGTCCTCACCCGCCTCGCCATCCTTCTGGATCCGCGAGAGTTCGTCCATGGCCTTACGGCGGACATTCCGAATCGAGACCTTGGCGTCCTCGCCCTTGCCCTTGGCCTGCTTGGCCAGTTCACGGCGCCGCTCCTCGGTGAGCTGCGGGACCGAGATCCGGATGATGTCACCGTTGTTGGTGGGATTGACACCGAGATCCGAATTGCGGATCGCGGTTTCGATCGCGCCGAGCGTCGACTGCTCGTACGGCTTGATCACCACCATCCGCGGCTCGGGCACGGTAATGCTCGACACCTGGGTAATCGGGGTCGGCGAACCGTAGTAGTCGATGACAATCCGTTGGAACATGCCCGGATTCGCCCGACCGGTGCGGATGGACCCCAGATCGTCCTTCGCCACCGAGACGGCCTTCTCCATCTTCTCCTCGGCGTCGAAGAGCGCTTCTTCAATCACGACCGTTTCCTCCACAGCGTCGTCATCGTCATGATCCGCGGGCGCGGGGTCAGGACCGAACCAATGTGCCGATCTTCTCACCGGCGACCGCACGGGCGATATTGCCCTTCGTCAACAAATTGAACACCAGGATGGGCATCTGGTTGTCCATACACAGGCTGAAGGCCGTCGCGTCGGCGACCTTGAGGTCACGCTCGATGACCTCTTTATGCGTGATCTCGGTGTACATGGTCGCGCTCTGGTCGACCCGGGGATCAGCGGTGAAGACCCCGTCGACGGCCTTGGCCATCAGCACCACATCGGCACCGATCTCCAGCGCGCGCTGGGCGGCAGTGGTGTCGGTGGAGAAGTAGGGCATGCCCATGCCCGCGCCGAAGATGACAACGCGGCCCTTCTCCAGATGCCGCTTGGCGCGCAGCGGCAGATACGGCTCGGCGACCTGCCCCATGGTGATCGCGGTCTGCACCCGGGTGTCGATGCCCTGCTGCTGCAAAAAGTCTTGCAGCGCAAGGCTGTTCATCACGGTGCCGAGCATGCCCATATAGTCCGAGCGGGCGCGTTCCATACCGCGCTCCTCGAGTTCGGCGCCGCGGAAGAAGTTGCCGCCGCCGATCACCACGGCGACCTGAACACCGCTGGAGACCACCTCGGCGATCTGCTCGGCGACCGTCTGCACCACATCGGGGTCGAGCCCGACCTTGCCGCCGCCGAACATCTCCCCACCCAATTTGAGGAGCACCCGGCGATATCCTGGGCGGTCGGTCCCGGGGTCCGTCATGGGTGTTCGTCTCCTTCGGCGATAGATTTCGGTCTGTCGACACAGCACGTGGGCCGGATGGCAACGCGGAGGCTCAATACGGAGCGCCCTTATCCTGCCCTACTCGGATTCGATGTGGGTAGAAGACCCCCTCGGACGCAACGAACTCGCCCGGTCAGGCTCGGGAATTGCGGATGAACGGCCGGCGTCCGGACAGCCGAAACCCCTCGTGCACCGCATCCGGAGCACGAGGGGTTTCGCGGGGCGTTATCAGGCCTGGCCGACCTCGAAGCGGGCGAAGCGGGTCACGGTGACACCGGCCTCGTCCAGCAGCGCCTTGACGGTCTTCTTCGAATCGGTGACCGATGCCTGCTCCAGCAGGACGACGTCCTTGAAGAAGCCGTTGACGCGGCCCTCGGTGATCTTCGGCAGCGCGGCCTCGGGCTTACCCTCTTCCTTGGCGGTCTGCTCGGCGATGCGGCGCTCGTTCTCCACCACGTCGGCCGGCACATCCTCGCGGGTCAGGTACTTGGCCTTGAGCGCGGCGACCTGCATGCCGACCGCACGCGCGGCGTCGGCGGCGGCGTCACCCTCGCCCTGGTACTCGACCAGCACGCCGACGGCGGGCGGCAGGTCGGTGGCACGCTTGTGCAGGTAGACGGCGACCGGGCCGTCGAAGGCGACGACGCGACGCAGCTCGAGCTTCTCGCCGATCTTGGCGGCGAGCGCCTGCAGCGCCTCTTCGACGGTCTGACCGTCCAGCTTCAGCGCCTTCAGCGTGTCCAGGTCGGCGGGCTTGGCAGCCGCGGCGGCGGTCACGATCTTGTCGGCGAGGCCCTGGAACTCGTCGTTCTTGGCGACGAAGTCGGTCTCGGAGTTGATCTCGATCAGCACGCCGTCCTTGGCGACGACCAGGCCCTCGGCGGTGGCGCGCTCGGCGCGCTTGCCGACATCCTTGGCACCCTTGATGCGCAGCACCTCGACGGCCTTGTCGAAATCGCCGTCGGTCTCGACCAGCGCGTTCTTGCAGTCCATCATCCCGGAGCCGGTGAGCTCCCGCAGCCGCTTCACGTCAGCGGCGGTGTATGTCGCCATGGGTGGCGATCCTCCTGTGTGTTGTTTCGGGTGGTAACACCACCTTGCCGACCGCTCCTATGCAGGAGAGGTCGGCAAGGTGAACAAACGCGACGATCAGGCGTCAGCCGGGGTGGCAGGGGCCTCAGCGGGGGCCTCGACGGCAGCCTCGGCCTCGGTCGCGGCGGGGGCGGCCTGCGCGAGCAGCTCCTGCTCCCACTCGGCGAGCGGCTCGCCCGCACCGGCTTCCGGCTTCTCGTCACCGGAGGAGATACCGGCCCGCGCCTGCACGCCCTCGGCCACCGCGGAGGCGACGACCTTGGTCAGCAGAGCGGCGGAACGGATCGCGTCGTCGTTACCCGGGATCGGGTAGTCGACCAGGTCGGGATCGCAGTTGGTGTCCAGGATCGCGATGACCGGGATGTTCAGCTTGCGCGCCTCGCCGACGGCGATGTGCTCCTTGTTGGTGTCGACGACCCAGATGGCCGAGGGCACCTTGGCCATATCGCGGATACCGCCGAGGGTGCGCTCCAGCTTGTTCATCTCACGCGTGAGCATGAGGATTTCCTTCTTGGTGCGACCCTCGAAGCCACCGGTCTGCTCCATCGCCTCGAGCTCCTTGAGGCGCTGCAGGCGCTTGTGCACGGTGGAGAAGTTGGTGAGCATGCCACCCAGCCAACGCTGGTTGACGTAGGGCATCCCGACGCGAGTCGCCTCGGCCGCGATCGACTCCTGGGCCTGCTTCTTGGTGCCGACGAAGAGAACGGTGCCACCGTGGGCGACGGTCTCCTTGACGAACTCGTAGGCCTTGTCGATGTAGGTCAGCGTCTGCTGCAGGTCGATGATGTAGATGCCGTTGCGGTCGGTGAAGATGAACCGCTTCATCTTCGGGTTCCAGCGCCGGGTCTGGTGTCCGAAGTGTGCGCCGCTGTCGAGCAGCTGCTTCATTGTTACGACAGCCATGGTGCCGTATCTCTCTTTCGTTGCCGGTTGCCGCGGCGAATCGGTGATCCGCCGCCCTGGCGCCTCCGAACCATCGGACCCGATCACGAAGATCAGGACCAGCCGATGATTCCCTGCTCCGCATGCGCTGCCGATTCACGAAGTCGAGCTCCGGTTCGAACAGCGCCGTTACGAACAAGCACGGGGTGGCGCGCGAAGTCGGTCCGTGCAGGCACAGACCGCTCGACCAGTCTACGGGCTGAGGGGGTGAGTTTCTAAATCGCCCTGTCATGGGTCGAAACGGGCAATCTCCACAACCGAGCAAGTTGTCCACACTCGCCGAAGCGAGGGTACTGCGGGTGCCGTACGCGGCCGACGCTTGAAACATGAATCGCATAGCTATCTCGATGACCATGCTCATCCCACCGCTGTTCCTGCTGTCACTGGCTCTGGCACAGCCGGTTTCGGCCGCACCACCGAATGGCGGGGCTCCGGTGGCGCTGCCTTGGGGACCTGCGGCAACCACTGCGCCTGATGGCGGTTTCCCTGGATCGGAAGTCGTGTTCGGGGAGTGCACGGGTTCGGCCTGTTCGGCGGGCGGCGGGCCTGCGCGGGTGCCGGCTCCGCTTCGTGCCGCGCCGCTCGTTGTGAATGTCGCGCCTAGTGCGCTGAGCGCGTACGTCGCGCGCGATGCACTGCACCTGGACGTCGCGCCAAATGCTATTCACGTAAACGTCGCGCCGAATGCGCTCCGGGTGAACGTCGCGCCGGATGCATTGCGCGTGAACATCTCTTCCGACGGACTCCGCGGAAGTGTCGCCTCCGAGCCACTGGTCAACGTCGCGTCCGATGCACCGCGCGTGAACGTCGCGCCGGACGCTTTCCGCGTCTATATGGCGCCCGACGCACTTCGCGTGGGCATTGCACCCAACATGCTCCGGGTGGACACTGCATCCGACCTGCGTTCAGCCGACGGGGCGCAGACACCGGTCCCTGAGGAGGGCGCGACGCCGCTCGCCACCGACATTGCACGTGGGGCCAGCACAGGGTCGGCGAGTTCCTTGCCGCCGGTTTTCAGCGATCTGCTGTCGCGGCTGCTGGATCTGGTTCAGCGGGCTCCGCTCCCGCTGTCGCGCTGATCTCGGATGAACCGCCTCAGCAGAATCGGCGGCCCGCATGGGCGGCGGCTGATTTCGATCGTCCTCGGGGTCATCGCTCTGCTGGGACTCGTTGCGGAGCAGTCGGTTTCGGCTGCTCCGCACGGGGAGTTCAGCTGGCCGCTGCAACCACGGCCCGCGGTCGAGCGGCAATTCGACAAACCGGCGCAGGACTGGCTGCCCGGACATCGCGGGGTTGATCTGGCAGGTGCGCCTGGGCAGGCGGTACTCGCGGCCGGAGACGGAATTGTGGTGTTCGCGGGAACGGTGGCAGGCAAACCGGTCGTATCGATCGATCACCCCAGCGGGCTGCGAACCACGTACGAGCCGGTGCAAGCAGAGGTTTCGGTAGGCATGCGAGTCGGTCGCGGAACGCGAATCGGCGCTTTGGAGCCGGGACACGCGGGTTGCGTGGCGGCCGCGTGCCTGCATTGGGGTGCGAGACGAGAAGCAAGCGGTCACAGCCGACGTGAGTACATCGATCCACTCGGACTACTGCACCCGACTCCCCTGCGACTGAAGCCGGTGACTTGACTTCAGGGCCGAGCAGCAGCTTCGGAGGATCCTCTTCCGCAGTGACGGTTTCGGCGCGAGGATCGGGTTATGGGATATGCGTTCGGAGATCCGCCGTTCACCTATATCGAGGTCGGCGCGACGAAGGAGGTGCTGCCTGCGGGCTATCACCGGTTTCGGCTGCGCCGCCGTATCGGGTCCGGGCGGGCACTGTTCGAGCGCGCGGGTGCGGAGATCCTGTCATATCGAATGCAGAAGGGCATCGGCATCTTTCGGGAGGCCGACACACCGACCGCAGAGCCGGGGACTCGGCTGACCGTGCGGTTGGGCGTCGGTCCGGTCAGCATCACCGCACCATGCCGGGTCGTCTACGTCCTCGACGAACCCGACCGGCGCGGCTTCGCGTACGGCACGCTGCCCGGACATCCAGAGATCGGCGAGGAACTGTTCGCCGTCGAATACGACCCCACCGATGACACCGTCTACGGCCTGGTCACAGCCTTCTCCCGCCCCGGGGCCTGGTACGTCCGACTCGGCGGACCGGTGGTGCGAGCCATCCAACGCGTCATCGCCGGAAAGTACATCGACACGCTCCCGACCTCGGCCTAGGATCCGCACAACGCCCAGGTCAGAACACCGGATTCCGCTGCAGGGCAGCCGAATTCAGCGCAGTTGTCTGGATGGGCGGCAACACCAAAAACATGCGGCAATGATGTGCTCGACGGCCATCCGGACGTCGCGTAACCAGCTCGGCTCACGCAAGAGCGCACGGCTCGGGTACCTAGAGCTGCGCCTCGGGTGCGGCAGCTTCGGCACGCAACAGGTCACCGTGATCGGCGCGTCCAAGGGTGTCGTATTCGGCGGCCGCCTGTTGCCGGTCGGCGATTTCGGTGCGGACGATCTGTTCGATATCGGCCTCGGGGAGATCGCGACGGCGAGCTTCGGCGGCGCCGAGTCCCACCGGCTGCTCTCGACGGCACCGGTCTTGATGTCCACCGTGTCGATGGCTTCGGCGTTATGGATGGCACCGAGCGCAGAGCGCAGTCCGGAGATCGCGCTGCGATCGCGGGTCTTCATAGCGGCAGACAACGCGGTGCGGAGGCGCGCACGCAGAGGTACGGAGCTGTCGATAGCTTCGGTGGACATGGTCGCCGACCGTACGCACCGGTACCTCGCGGGTCGAGCGATTCAGCCGAGCGGCACGCGAGCGCTATCTCAGGGGGTGACGATGGCGAAGTCCGGATCCGGCACGTCGATCACACCGACCACCGCGTTCAGCCCGCTGGGATCCCCGGCAATGGCGATATCGCCCGCGGCGACCAGTGCGCCGAGATTCTCCCCCGCCAATAAGGCTCGGATCAGGATCGACCTCGTCAAGGTGAAAGAGGCGTCTGGATCGGGTAAGTCGGCGCCGTCGGGCTTGTCGTAGTGGACCATCAGGCCGTTGCGCAACTCGAGGCGGTAGGTGCGTTTTTCGTCGGTGATGTGCCAGTCGATCACCACGCGCAGATTCCACGCCTTCGGTCCATCGATGCGCAGCGCGATCGCATCGAAGATCTGCTCGATAGTCAGCGCGTCGAGCATCGTGGGCGCATTCGTCGTCGTCGGCGTGCCGAACGAGCCGTTGCGCAACTCATAGGCTCCGCTGAGATAGAAGTTGCGCCAGGTGGCGTTCTCCGCACCATAGCCGAGCTGCTCGAAGGTGTTGGCCTGCAACGTTTTCGCCACATCATTGGCCGGATCGGCGAAGATGACGTAGTTGACCACCTGCGCGACCCACCGGTAATCCCCTGCGTCATAAGCGGTTTGCGCCTTACGCAGCACCTCGTCGGCACCGCCCATGAATTCCACATGACGCCTGGCGGATTCGACCGGCGCATGCTCCCACAGGTGCGCCGGATTGCCGTCGAACCACCCCATGTAGCGCTGGTAGATGGCCTTGACATTGTGGCTGACCGAACCGTAATACCCGTGCGTATGCCACGCATCGGCGATGGCCGGTGGCAGCTCGAGCATCTCGGCGATCTCACCACCCAGATAACCCTGATTGAGCCTGCGCACCGTCTGATCGTGCAGATATCCATACAGATCCCGTTGCAGCGAAAGGTATTCCACCAGCCGCTCGGTACCCCAGGTCGGCCAGTGATGCGAGGCGAAGACCACGTCGGACTTGCGGGCGAACAGATTGATCGACTCGGTCAAATACTTGGCCCACACATGCGGGTCACGGACCAGCGCACCACGCAGCGTCAGCAGGTTGTGCAGTGTGTGCGTTGCGTTCTCGGCCATGCACAGCGCGCGCATCTCGGGGAAGTAGAAGTTCATCTCGGCGGGCGCCTCGGTGCCCGGGGTGAGCTGGAAGACGATCCGGATTCCGTCGACCGTTTCTTCCTGACCGGTGCTGGTGATATCCACCGTCGGCGGAATCAAGGTGATCGTGCCCAGCGATGTGGTCTGTCCGAGTCCGGCCCCGACCTGTCCCTTCGGTCCCCGCGGCAGTGCGGCGCCGTACATATAGGCAGACCGACGCCCCATCGCAGTTCCCACATAGATGTTTTCGGCAACCGCGTGTTCGAGGAATCCGGCCGGTGCGAGTACCGGGCAGCGGCCAGCCGCAACATCGTCGACCGTCGTCACACCCATCGCACCGCCGAAATGGTCGGCGTGCGAATGGGTATAGATCAACCCGGTCACCGGCCGATCGCCTCGGTGCGCTCGATACAGCGCCAAGCCCGCCGCGGCGGTCTCCGCTGAGATCAGCGGATCGATCACGAGCACACCGGCGGTTCCCTCGATCAGCGTCATATTCGACAGATCGAGCCCGCGGATCTGATAGATGCCCGCTGCGACCTCGTACAGCCCCTGCTTGACGACCAGCCCGGACTGCCGCCACAGGCTCGGATTGACCGACGCCGGGCAGGTTCCCTGCAGGAAAGCGTAGGAGACGCTGTTCCACACCACTTTTCCGTCGGATGCGCGCACCTCTCCGGGCTCGAGTGCCGCGATGAACCCGCGGTCCGCATCCGCGAGATCGGCCGTATCCGTGGGCAGTGCGGCCGCCGCTCGTTGCTGCTCGGCGACGATGAATTCGCTCGGCTCGGTCGCTGTGCTCATATCCATCCTCCTGTGCTTGTCAGCCGAACATGTCCGGCCCGCAACGCATTAGGGCCGTGGATCCGTAAACCCGATTGCGGCCGCGATGCATGCGACGGCCAGCACCGCCAGCATCGTCGCCGCGATGACTCTCCCGCCGTGACCGACGCGCCCCTGATGCAAGGCGCGATTGCGCGAAAAAGACAGGGCCGCAACGGCTGCCATGGTGATCGCCGCCCCCGTCGGTGCGATGGCGACGGCACGCCACCCGTTGGTCGCGGCATGATTGAGGAAAAGCGCGGCGACGACCATCGCGGCAATGGCCGTACGTCGCCACGCCAATGCGGTACGTTCGGCGGCCAGACTCTTGGGGGTCATCGGATCAACACCACCACGCAGGCAAATACCGACACGACGGCGATACCGCACGACAGAATCGGCACCATGATGGTGTCGGGTAGCGGTTCACCGTTTCGCATGGCCCGACCGACGCGCCGCCAATGTCCATACGCACCGACCGCGATGATCACGGCGAGCACGATGCAGCTCATCGCGAGTGTCCGGCGCAACCCCGACATCCGCACCGGCTGCACCAGCGTATGCACCGCGACACCGCCCGCGAGCAGGCCGAGCGAGGTGCGCATCCAGGCCAGGAAGGTGCGTTCGTTGGCGAGGGTGAAGCGGTAATCGACCTCCTCCTCCCCCTCCTCGGATTCCTCGGCGGGGTTGGGCAGTGTCATGGTGCCTCGGCTCGGACTGCACCATGGTCGTCGTCGGAATTCACGGGCACCTCTCCATCGCTGGTCGGTTTACTGCCGCATGCGAACGCTCCGCTACGTCAGGTTAACGAGCGGCGTTGTCGTCGTCTACGAAGATCACCATCGCGGATGCCGCACTCCCGGTCAGACAGGTATGGCGTCCTGGAAGGTCATCGCGAGCCGATCGACGGTCGAGGCCATGAGTGCGCGCTTGGGTAAGCCGAGGGAACGCAATTCGTCGGCCCAGGCATGCTCACCGAGGGACAGTTCGGCGCCGCCGGGGCGAGCGCGCGTGCCGGACGGTTCCATCTGCCACTGTGTGCAGCGAGTGACGCCGTCGATGTGGGAGTACGCGTCGAAGGAGGAGCCCTTGCCGCGTTGCGGGACCGCAAGGCCGGGACGGATGGTGAGATCGACGATCAGCTGCCCGTTCTGATGCAAAACGCCGCGTCGCACGCTGCCCTCGTGTTGTGCGTCGAAAGCGGCGATTTCCTTGGGAAAGCCCCAGATGCCGCGGCCGGCGGCCAGCGTGAATTCGCCGTCGACCGGGAGACGATGAATGAAGACACCCGCGCCGCCCGTGGACAGAGCACGCAGATCGCCGAGCGTACCGGCGGGCCCAGCGGTGTGGTGCCGGACCATGAACGAGACACCGAACTCGTTGTACGGCCCGAGGTCGCCATCGACGTAATCGACGAAGACGAGCGTGCACATGGCACGACCACCCGGCAGCCGAAGAATCTCCAGGCCGGAGTAGTCCACGACTCTCTGCGCGGCCGCCGCCGGTACCGAGTAGGTCGCCATGAAGGCATGCGCGAGCCGAATCCGCACCGGCATCTGCACTTCCTTGCCCAGCACAGTATGGGTACTCATCGGCTCCACCCCGAGACAGCAATGCAGCATGCGTCGACCACCGAGCGGTCGACAAATCGTGCGGCGTCCACGAATCCTCCAAATTAGAACTCGTGTCAGAATAGCGACTATTTCGCGCTTACCACACCACTTTCATTGGCACGAACACGTTTCAGAATTACAGTTGAGTCGCTTGCTGGGCAGTACGGGTCCAAGTCGCACACGATCGGCCGCCGCACAAGAGTGGGCCGCCTCCATCGCGATCTTCGTCCGCCGCGCTATGGGCGGTCAGGCTCGGGGGTGGGCTTGGTCGTGGACCTTTTTCAGGCGCTCGATGGAGACATGCGTGTAGAGCTGGGTGGTCGCCATGCTGGCGTGGCCGAGGAGTTCCTGCACTACGCGCAGGTCCGCGCCGCCCTCGAGCAGATGGGTTGCGGCCGAATGCCGCAGGCCGTGCGGACCCATATCGGGTGCGCCCGGGATTGCCGAAACGACCTCGTGGACAACCGTTCTGGCCTGACGTTGGTCGAGCCGTTTGCCGCGACGGCCGAGCAACAGCGCACGGCCGGATTCGGCTGTCGCGAGGGCGGGACGGCCGTACTGCAGCCAATTCGCGATCGCCTCGTCGGCCGGAACTCCGAAGGGCACCGAGCGCTCCTTATTACCCTTGCCGATGACCCGGACCAGCTTCCGTTCCCGATCGATATCGTCGAGATCCAAGCCGCACAACTCGCTCACCCGAATGCCGGTCGAGTACAGCAGCTCCACGACCAGCCGATCTCGCAATGCCATCGGATCACGTTGCACCGCACCGGATTCCGCCGCATCCATAGCCGCGACAGCTTGCTGCGTGCCGAGTACGGCAGGCAGTACCCGATGCGCCTTCGGCGACCCGAGCCGCAACCCGGGATCGATCGACAGCCGCCCGGTACTGGTCAACCACGCCGTGAATGTCCTCGCCGAAGACGCCCGCCGTGCCATGGTTGTCCGCGCCGCCCCACCGGCCGACTGCGCCGCCAACCACGACCGCAACAACGCCAAATCCATTTCCCGCACCGCCGAATCCGCCGACCGCGCAACCAAATGCCCCAATAACGACCGCGCATCCCCCACATACGCCCGCGCCGTATGCACCGACCGATTCCGTCCGAGCCGCAAATGCCGCTCATACTCCGCCAGCAACGCCACGAGATCCTCCGGCAACTCCATCCCCCCACCGTCACCGCCCCCACTCCCCTTGGCAAGTAAGCACGCCGCAACGCCGCAGGTTTACCGCGTGAACCGCGTCTCGACCGGGTTTACCTCCGACCGCAATGGCCGAACCACTCCGAGCCTCCGCCTGCACCGATCCGGCGCCGACCTGAATCCTTCACCGCGTAGCGACCGGTCAGCTCGCCCGATGGCGGAGCTGTGATCGGCCCGGGACCTCAGCGTTCATTGGCTCGGGGCGTCAGCGTTCATTGGCCCGGAGGGTGAGCGCTCATCGGCCCCG
>NZ_JBIAFV010000004.1:150450-425499 GCF_042869435.1 Nocardia sp. NPDC006982
GCGGACCTCAGCACTCATCGGCCCGGAGGGTGAGCGCTCATCGGCCCCGGACCTCAGCACTCATCGGCCCGGAGGGTGAGCGCTCATCGGCCCCGGACCTCAGCACTCATCGGCCCGGAGGGTGAGCGCTCATCGGCCCCGGAGGGTTTGCGGTTCGGTGCCAGCCGTTTTCGTCCATGCCTACTAGGCCGGCGAGCTCGAAGGCGGGGAGGATGGCGCGGACGGTCGGGAGGTCCAGGCCGGCGTTTTCGGCGATGGCGCGGGGTTGGCGGGAGCCGATTTCGGGAAGGGCGGCGTAGACCGATGCTTCGTTACCTTGCAGTCGGTCGCTGGGGTCGGAAGGCTGGGTGTTCGGTAGTGAAAGGCGTAGTGGGCCTGCCTCATCGATGACCTCATCGGCGCGGGTGACCAGGAGGGCCTCGCCTTCGCGGATCATGCGGTGGCAGCCGGCCGATGAGGCGGCGGTGACCGGGCCGGGGATGGCGAGGGCGGGGCGGCCGAGGCGGCGGGCCCATTTCACGGTATTCCGGGCGCCGCTGCGTAGTCCGGCCTCTATGACGAGGACGCCGTCCGCGAGCGCGGCGATCACGCGATTACGGGCGAGGAATTGGTTCTTGTGGGCAACCGTGCCGGGCGGGTATTCGCTGATCACCAAACCAGTTTCGGCGATCTCGGCCAGGAGTCGTTCGTGCTGGGCCGGATAGGCGCGATCGACGCCGCAAGCAAGAACGGCGATCGTCGGAGCACCGACGGCGAGGGCAGCACGATGCGCCATACCGTCGATACCGAAGGCGGCTCCGGAGACGATTGTCCAGCCCTGAGCGGCCAGATCACCAACGATCTCGCCGGTGACATGCTCTCCGTATCCGCTGCTGCAACGCGAACCGACCACCGCGATAGCCCGCTCGCTCGACTCCAACAACGACCGCGGCCCCCGCACCCACAACACCAATGGCACTGCCCCGTCGCGATCGCGTCCGGGCTCGAGTTGGCGGAGGCCGAGCATCCGCCAGGCCGGCCACTCCGGATCGTCCGGGGTCACCAACCGCCCGCCCAGCCGCTCCATCACCTTGAGATCCCGTGCCGCACTATCGATCTCCCGCCGCCGAGCGGTCGGCCCGTGCAACGACTCCGGCAGCTCACACTCCCGTACCGCCCACGCCGCCTCCACCACCCCCACCGATTCGATCAACGACGACAACGCCGCACACGGCCCCTGAACAACCCGTGACAAATACGCCCAAGCCAACCGCCGCTCATCGGCGTCCCTGACAGAAACAGCCGACTCCGATCCCCCCGAATCCCAACCATCCAGATCCACATCGCCATGCTCCGAACCTCGCACGCGCCCTACCCCCGCCCCGGCATACCTCGCCGCATCCACCTTCCTGACTACCAGTGCGACCGGGTAGGTATCGCTTCCCGCCGCCGCACCGGAGGCTCCCGTTGCCGCAGCACCACTGGCCGACTCAGCGGATCCACCATCTGCCGCCAGTTCTGCACAACCCGACGTGGCTTCCGAATCCCCCGCCGCACTGGGGTCGTCGCCCATCAGAGGTCCTGTTGCGCGACGGCCGCCACCGGCTGCCGGAGCTCGGCAATCCGAGAAAGTGTTCACCGACATGCCCACACTCCCGGCAGCAGCAGATCCGCCGCCAGCCCCAGCCTCTGCCCGTCCTGCGACATCGGCGGCTCGCGTCGCGCAAGACCCAACGCCCACCGGGGTACCGGTGGTACCGACTACAGGACTGCCGCCACATACCGTCAGTGGTGCGCAATCCGAGGCACACGAGACAGTGCCCGTCGACCTGCCCGCACACCCGACAGAGGCAGAACCACCACCCACCGATTCCACCGCCCTCCCATTTACAGTGGCAGAGCCGTTGCGCGTCGACGCGGCCGCACACGAATCTGCAGCAGAGCCATTGCCCGTCAACTGGCCCGGACACCCGACGCCAGTAGGGCAACTCTCTTCTGTCGCCGCGAGATCCGGCGCGGTCGCACCGATATGCGCCATAACGGTGAGCTCACAGGCGTTTGCACCGCCACCCACGTCTGGCGCAACGGACCTCGTTCCAGCAATCTCACCGCTGGTCGCGCGTTCGTCTCCCGTTGCCGCGCTCAATGTGAGCCCCGTTGACGAAAGTTCAAGGCGGCCAGTACGTCTTGGGTGCTGGGTTGCTCGGCGTTGCGGAGGTCGCAGATGGTCCAGGCGACGCGGAGGGCGCGGTCGGCGCCGCGGGCGGACAGGCGGCCCAGGCGGAGGGCGGCTTCGATGGGGGCGGTTGCTTCGTGGGGGAGTCGGAAACGTTGGCGCAGGATGTGGCCGGGGACTTCGGCGTTGGTCGCCCAGCCGTAGTCCTGCCAACGCTGTATTGCGGCTTGCCTTGCGGCCGCGACTCGACGGCGCACGACCTCGCTGCTCTCGGCGTCCTCGGCGGCGAACGATGCGCCGGCGTGGCCGTGCATCTGGACCCAGATATCTATGCGATCCATCAACGGTCCCGACAGCTTGCCCAGGTATCGGCGCCGCGCGAGCGGGGCACAGATGCAGTCGACATCGCGGGCTGGGGCACATGGGCAGGGGTTCGCGGCCAAGACGAGTTGGAATCGGGCCGGGTAACGAGCCACGCCATCGCGGCGGGCGATGCGAACTTCACCCTCTTCCAACGGGGTTCGCATCGCTTCCAGGACCTTGGTTCCTATCTCCGCACATTCGTCGAGAAACAAGACCCCGCGATGGGCACGGCTGACGGCGCCCGGACGTGCGGTACCCGATCCCCCGCCGACCATGGCGCTGGCCGAGGTCGAGTGATGCGGAGCGACGAAAGGCGGCATGGTGATCAAGGGGTGGTCGTCGGAGAGTGCGCCTGCGACGGAATGGATGGCCGTCACCTCGAGTGCTTCGGATTCGGTGAGCGGCGGCAGCAGACTCGGAAGACGTTGCGCCAGCATGGTTTTGCCGATTCCGGGCGGCCCGGTGAGCAGCAGATGGTGTCCGCCGGCCGCGGCCACCTCCAATGCCCACCGGGCCTCCTCCTGACCGACCACCTCGCTCAGATCGCCACCGCAGCGCAAGGTGTCTGGCAGCATGCCATCGGGCTCGACCAGACCGCCTTCACCACGCAGCCAAGCGACGACCGTGCGCAGGGTCGTGGCCCCGAAGACCTCGATGCCGTCCACCAGCCCGGCTTCGGCCAGTGCGGATTCCGGCACGATCACCCGCATCCAGCCCGCATTGCGTGCCGCGAGCACAGCGGGCAGGATGCCGCGCACCCGGCGCACACGCCCGTCCAGCGCCAATTCCCCGAGCAATACGGTCTTTCCGAGCCGATCGGAGGGGACCGCACCCGCCGCGTCGAGCACCGCGATCGCGAGGGCAAGATCGTAGACACTGCCGATTTTGGGCAGCGTCGCCGGGGACAGTGCCAGGATCACGCGGCCATCCGGCCATTTCTCCCCGATATTCGCCACTGCGGAACGGACCCGGTCGCGGGATTCCTGCAGTGCGGTATCGGGCAGCCCGACCAGATGCACCGATGGCAGCCCCTGCCCGATATCCGCCTCGATTTCGACCAGCTGGCCGTCCACCCCGCTCACCGCGACCGAGTACGCCACCCCCAGCGCCATCAGAACACCGCTTTCAGGTGATCGATGACCGGTCGGTGGCCGCGGTGCAGCAGCACAGAAATGACATCGAAGCGGATATCGTGCCACGGGCCGTCCTGTTCGGCCAGCCACACCAGTGCCAACCGCCTGATCCGCTGCTGCTTATCGAAGGTGACCGCCTCGGCGGGCGTGCCGAATTTCGTTCCGGTTCGCGTTTTGACCTCGACGAACGCGGTGACGCGGCCGTCCCGGGCGATCAGATCCAGTTCGCCGTACTTGCACCGCCAATTCCTGCTGATGATCTGCATCCCGGCGGCCTGTAGGAATCGGGCCGCCAGTTCTTCCCCTTGTGCGCCGAGCGCCTGGTTGTCTGCCACCAGCTCAGCGTGCTCGGACCGCGCCCACGCCCGATGGCACCGACCTGCGCAAACAGAAAACCTGTGGATACCCGCTCAGCTGTGGACAACCCGGGCATCCAACCCCCGTGCTCCACCTGGTTGTCGGTGCCCAATGCTATTGGGCCGGCGGCAGATCAGCACCAACACGACCGCGGTCCGCGTAGGTCAGAGTGCTACTCGGGTAACCGCAGGTCCGGCTTCTCCAGTTCCTCGATATTCACGTCCTTGAACGTGATCACCCGAACATGCTTCACGAAGCGCGCGGGCCGGTACATATCCCACACCCACGCATCGCTCATGCGCACCTCGAAGTACACCTCGCCGTCGGCGTTCTGCGGCCGCAATTCGACGGAGTTGGCCAGATAGAAGCGGCGCTCGGTCTCCACCACGTACGAGAACTGACCGACGATGTCCTTGTACTCCCGATATAGCGAGAGCTCCATCTCGGTTTCGTATTTCTCCAGGTCCTCGGCACTCATCGGGTGGGACGTCCTCCTTCTCGCCGCACTGCGTCTGCTGTAATCATCATCGCGCATGCGCCGTGTCGGTAGCCACTCGGCTATCCGGTTCGACGCCCTCCAGCAAAACCTCATCGGCCAGTTCCGCGTCGGCGTACTCCGCCGCGGCTACCGGCCGCAACCCCGCTGCCAAGCGCACATTGCGCCAGGATCGGCGGTGCTCACTGCTCGGTCCGAGCCGTTCGAGCGCGGCCGTGTGCTCGGGCGTGTTGTAGCCCTTGTGCGCGGCGAATCCGTAACCGGGGAACCGCTCGTCCATCTCGACCATCATCCGATCCCTGGTCACCTTGGCCAGGATGCTCGCGGCGGCGATGCATGCCGCGGCCGCGTCACCGCCGATGACAGGCAGCGACGGCACCGGAATCCCGGGCACCCGGAATCCGTCGGTCAGCACGTACCCCGGTGTCTGTCCGAGTCCGGCGACCGCGCGGCGCATGCCCTCGATATTGGCGACGTGGATGCCGATCGAGTCGATCTCCCAGGCCGGAATGACGACCACCTTCCAGGCCAGCGCCAACCGGGTGATGATCGGGTACAACTGCTCGCGCACGGGTTCGGTGAGCTTCTTGGAATCGTCGAGTCCGGCCAGTCTGTCGTAGGCCTTGGGAGCGAGCAGGCAGGCAGCGACTACGAGCGGCCCCGCACACGGTCCGCGCCCGGCCTCGTCGACCCCGGCGACCGGGCCGAGTCCGCTGCGGATCAGCGCCGCCTCCAGGGTGCGCAACCCACCGGCTCGGCGCATGACGACGCGCGGCGGCCACCCGTTGCCCGGAATCGCGCCATTAGCCCTAGCCACTCGACCCTGCCCCACCATCCAATTATCCTGCGGCCCGCAACGTTCAGTTCGTCTGGGGATCCTGTGCTTTCACCGGACCGATCCGGCTGGGCGGCCAGATCTTGAAGACCGTCTTGCCGCGCACATTGTCGATCGGGACGGTGCCCTGCAGGTTATCGCTGACGTGGGCGCGTGAGTCGGCGGACTGGTTGCGGTTGTCGCCCATCACCCACAGGTTGCCCTCGGGCACCTTGACCGGGCCGAATACCCGGCCCGCCGGGTAGGTCGCATTCTGCTGACCCGGGTACCACGGGTAGTCGTTGAGGACGTACGGCTCGTCCAACGGCTTCCCGTCCACCATGACCCGCCCCTGCGCGTCACAGCACTGCACGGTCTGGCCGCCGACCGCGATCACCCGCTTCACCAGGTCGTTCTCATCCGGTGGCACGAGTCCGAAGAAAGAGAAGAAGTTCTGCACGCCGCGCACGGCGACATTGCTGGACCGGATCGACTGGTAGCGGGTATTCCAGGACGGCGGGCCGACGAACACCACGACATCACCGGGCTGCGGCTCGCCCCAGTAGTAGCTCGGCTTCTCCACGTAGATGCGGTCGCCGATGAGCAGCGTTTCTTCCATCGACTGGGACGGAATGACGTACGGCCGCCCGACAAAACTGACCATGAGTGCCGCGATGACCGCGGCGATGACAATGAGAACCGGCAGTTCCTGCCAGAAGGGACGCTGCTTGCGCTTCGAGCGCCGTGAGCGGCGGCTCTTGCCTTCGTCGTCCGAATCGGACACCGTCATCGACCCACTTTCGTCTGCCACGCCGAACAGATTAGCCCGGCACCAAGACTGACGTCCGGTGCCGGGCTAGCTGAAGAACTTCCGTGCCTAGCGGTGCCGCTACCTGCTCAGCGCTTTTCCTTGATCTTGGCGGCCTTGCCGCGCAGATCGCGCAGGTAGTACAGCTTGGCACGGCGGACGTCACCACGGGTCACGACATCGATGTGGTCGATGTTCGGGCTGTGCACCGGGAAGGTGCGCTCCACGCCGACACCGAACGACACCTTGCGGACGGTGAAGGTCTCGCGGATGCCACCGCCCTGACGCCGGATCACGACGCCCTTGAAGACCTGGATGCGCTCCTTCGAGCCTTCGATGACCTTCACGTGCACGTTGAGCGTGTCGCCCGGACGGAAGTCGGGGACGTCGCTGCGCAGCGACTTTTCGTCGACGAAGTCAAGGGTGTTCATTTCATCCTTCTGATGTTTGCGCGAGCAGAGGACCCTGGCGGCACTCGCGTGCTCGACCGGTTCATGCTCCGAATAAGGGGTGCTCCGTGGGCCGAATGCACCCAGGGCAACCTGTGCATTGTGCCAGATCGGCGGGTCGCGGGAAAAATCGGGCCCGGCTCACCGGGTGGCCGCGCGGTGTCCGGCGGCCGCGAGGCGGTCGTTCTCCGGTGTGCTGAGTACACCCACTACGCCGGCTGCCATCTCCCTGAACCCCGAAGGCCGCGCGCCGCCGTGTGTAGCCATAGGCCAACCCACTCCGCGACGCCATCATGTCCCGCGGCGCCGGCGTGACCGAAGGCGTTCGCGCTCAGGAACGGGTAGTACAGACCCTTGGCCTCGAAGCCGAGCGCATAGGGCGCGCGGTCGCCGCGCACGAGATCCGGATCGGTGCTGTGGATGGCGGTCACCGCCGTGAGCGTGTCGGGCTTCAACAGCGGAGCGACCACCGCGGCGAATTCCTCGCGCACCCAATCGAATCCCGGTGCGACGGCGCCGCTTATCTCGTTGTCCATGATCGATTCCGCTCCCGTCAGACCGCGAGTGGCCTGGTCGGGCGCAGGGCCCACGACACGAGGGTGAGCCCGGCGAAACCCAGTGGTCCGAGCCATGCCTTCGGCTCGTCGCCGACGGCGATATGGGAGGCGGCCGCGCCGCCGTAGACGAAGGTCAGGCCCGCGTAGGCCCATTCCTCGGCACGCGGGAAGCCCGGCGTCACGATCGCGGCGACCGCGGCCGCCTTGGCAACGCCCATGATGGTGGCGAAGTACATCGGGTATTCGAGTCGTTGGAAAACCTCGCGTACGTAGGAGATTCGCGCGAGATCCCAGTAGGACCCGACGACTGTTTCGGTCAGCAGGATTGCGGTGGCGCCGAGGTAGGCCAGGCGGGCGGTCTTTCGTAGGTTCATATCTGTGTGACGGATGGCGACCCGGCAAGGTAACGGCTTGTCACACTCACGGCCTCGGCGCCGTCATCTCTTCGAGCAACCTCGAGGAGATCCCTGTGGGCGAAAACGATTCTTTGGCGGACCGATTCGTGGCGCATCGGGCGCACTTGATCGCCGTGGCCTATCGCATGCTCGGTTCGCTGAGCGAGGCCGATGATGCGGTACAGGAGGCCTGGTTACGGCTGGCCCGGGTCGACACCGCCGAAATCGACAATCTCGGCGGTTGGCTGACCACGACCGTGGGGCGGGTCTGCCTGGACATGTTGCGGTCGCGCAAGTCCCGCCGCGAGGAGGCCTACCTGCCCGACCCGATCGTCACCGCCGATGACGCAACGCAGCCGGAACAGCAAGCGGTACTTGCCGATTCGGTCGGTCTGGCGCTGCTTGTCGTGCTGGACTCACTGAATCCCGCGGAGCGCGTGACCTTCGTGCTGCACGATATGTTCGCGGTGCCGTTCGACCAGATCGGGCCCATCATCGGCAGATCCGCGGCCGCGGCGAAGATGATGGCCAGCCGCGCCCGCCGCCGGGTCCATGGTCGAGGGCGACCCGACCGGGATCTACCGCGTCAACGTCGCGTGGTCGAAGCCTTCCTCGCGGCCGCCCGCGGCGGTGAATTCGACGCATTGCTGGCCATTCTCGACCCCGACGTGGTGTTGCGCGCCGACGCCGGAGCCCACCCCGGCGGCATGCGCGTACTGCGCGGCGCCGCGACGGTGGCCGGTCAGCTCGATGCCTTCCAGCGCGCCGCCAATGCCTTTGCCTCACAACATGTCCTCGTCAACGGCGCGCCCGGCCTACTCAACACCGCTAGGGGCAAGACGGTCTCCCTGATCGCCTTCACCATCGTCGACGACAAAATCACCGCCATCGACCTGCTCTCGAACCTCGCCCGGATCCCACACGCAGTCTTGGGCGCTTGATCACCATGCAACTGTTGAGGCAAACGTCGAGAGCACCTCTCCGCCAGAGCATTCTCGTGGGCGCGGGACGCGCTGCGCGCTGGCGTGACGCCTGCGGGGGTAGTGCGCCGGGGAGGCGCGGGTCAATCGCGAAGGGAGTGGTCGGATACCGAGGGCAGGTGCCAATGGGTGGGGGCGGGGGGTGCGGGGACGACGGTGCGGGCCAATTCGGCCTCCGCGGCCTCGCGGACGTGGACGACGTCGGGTTTTCCGGCGACCAGGTCTTGTACGAAGATCTTGGCGCGGATCACCGGGCGTCGGTAGCGACGTTCACGGACTATCGCCCGATACATGAGCCGGCGCCTGCCTGGGTAGCGCCAGCGAGCCCATGGTGCGCCCGGTCTGCTCAGGCGGAATGCGCCCACCACGAGCAGGGGCAGGAAGAACATGCCGAACAGGCCGGTCCAGATCTTGCCCTTGGCGATGACGACTGCCGCCAGGCCCAGATTCACCACGGCGAAACAGACGATGAAGATGCGGACTTCGGTGCTGGGGTCGCGGCGGAAGTCGTTGATGTCCAATAACCACAGCGGGTGGAATCCGAGCAGCAGCAGTCCGGTCACCGCGAGCGCGACGAAGACCGCGTCGACCGAGGTGCGGCCCTGTTCCTCCCAGTACACGTCGCGCAGGTAGAAGATCAGCGCGAATTCGTCGAGGGTAAGGGCCGCGCCGACACCGAACGCGGCGGCGAGCAGGCTCGCGGTGAGCGTGGTGGCGCTCTGGTACATGGTGACCATCCCGATGCCGGACAGCAGTACCAGGACGACCCCGAACACCATGTGGTGGATGTGCACACCGCCGGAGCGCACGTTGCCCGGCCACCAGCGGACCTGCTTGCGGATCAACCGGACGCTGAGCCGGATCAGCAGGAAGCCGACGATGAACCCGAGGAGGAAGCACAGCAGCGGAAGGCGGCCGTGCCCGATCACATCGTCTTCGAGCCACCGTCGCATGGCCGCCTACAAACCTCCGCCCGTGTCGCCCTACTGCCCGAAACCGGCCCGCCGCAGCGCATCCGCCATCGAACCGCTCGGTGCGGGAGCGTTGCGCCGCTGGTTGCCCTGGTTACGGCCCTGATTCTGCTGTCGACCCTGGCCCTGCTGCTTACCCTGTCCATTCTGCCGCTGGCCGCTACGATCCTGCCCGCCGCGACCGCCTTGGCCTCGGCCGCGGCCGCCCTCGCCCTTGGTCGCGGTGCCCGGCTCGTCGTCCAGCCGTAGCGACAGCCCGATGCGCTGGCGTGTGACGTCGACCTCGAGCACCTTCACCTTGACGACATCGCCGGACTTCACGACCTCGCGCGGATCCTTGACGAAGTTGTGCGACATGGCCGAGACGTGCACGAGTCCGTCCTGGTGCACGCCGATATCGACGAATGCACCGAATGCGGCCACATTGGTGACCACACCCTCGAGCACCATGCCCGGCTGCAGATCCGCGACCTTCTCCACGCCCGCCGCGAATTCGGCGGTCTTGAATTCCGGACGCGGGTCGCGACCCGGCTTCTCGAGTTCGGAGATGATGTCGGTGACGGTGGGGATACCGAACTTCTCATCGGTGAACTCGGCGGGCCGCAGCGAACGCAACGCCGTGGTGTTGCCGATCAGTTCCGCCATGCCGCGCCCGGTCGATTCCAGGATGCGCCGCACCACCGGGTAGGCCTCGGGGTGCACGGCGGAGGTGTCGAGCGGATCGTCGCCGCCGCGGATGCGCAGGAAGCCCGCGCACTGTTCGAAGGCCTTGGGGCCCAGGCGCGGCACGTCGAGCAGCGCGGTGCGGCTGCGGAACGGGCCGTGCTGATCACGGTGCGCCACAATGCTTTCAGCGATCGAATTGGCAATACCGGACACCCGCGACAGCAGCGGCACCGATGCGGTATTCACATCGACACCTACCGCGTTCACCGCATCCTCGACCACCGCACCCAACGAGCGCGCCAGCAGGGTTTCGGAGACATCGTGCTGGTACTGACCGACGCCGATGGACTTCGGGTCGATCTTCACCAGCTCGGCCAGCGGGTCCTGCAGACGACGGGCGATGGATACCGCACCTCGCAGCGAGACGTCCATATCCGGTAGTTCCTGCGAGGCGTAGGCGGATGCGGAGTACACCGACGCGCCCGCCTCGGAGACCACGATCTTGGTCGGCTTGTTCTCCGGAATCCGCGAAATCAGCTCGGCGGCAAGGGCATCGGTCTCGCGCGAGGCGGTGCCGTTGCCGATGGCGATGAGCTCGACGCCGAACCGGGCGACCAGCGCGCCGAGTACGGCCAGGGACTTCTCGGTCTGGCCCTGCGGCTTGTGCGGGTAGATGACCTCGGTCGCGACGGCCTTGCCGGTGGCGTCGACGACGGCGACCTTCACACCGGTGCGGTAGCCCGGATCCAGGCCCATGGTGGTGCGGGTACCCGCGGGCGCGGCCAGCAGCAGGTCACGCAGATTCGCGGCGAAGATGTCGACGGCGTCCTTCTCGGCGGCCTGACGCAGGCGCATGCGGGTGTCGATACCAAGACTCACTTGCAGTTTCGTGCGCCACGCCCAGCGCACCGTATCCAGCAGCCAGGTGTCGGCCGCCCGGCCACGGTCGGCGATATCGAACTTCACCGCGATGCGGCCCTCGTAGACCGACCGCTCGCCCGGCGCCAACTCCTCTGTGTCGGGTTCGAGCTGCAGCTGCAGGATCTCTTCCTTCTCACCACGCAGCAACGCGAGGATCCGGTGCGAAGGCAGCTTGCCGAACGGCTCGCTGAATTCGAAGTAGTCGGCGAACTTCGCGCCCGCCTCCTCCTTGCCCGGCCGCACGCTCGAGCTGACCTGGCCTCGGTTCCACATCAGCTCACGCAGCTCACCGACCAGGTCGGCGTCCTCCGCGAAACGCTCCACCAGGATGGCGCGGGCGCCGTCAAGCTGTTCGGCGGTGTACTGCGCGGGATCGGTGGTCGGATCGCCGATCAGCGCATCGGCGACGGGCTCGTGACCGGCCTCGCGGGCGATCTGCGCCTTGGTGCGCCGCTTCGGCTTGTACGGCAGGTAGATGTCCTCGAGGCGGGCCTTGGTCTCGGCCGTCATCAGCTGCCCGAGCAGCGCGTCGTCGAGTTTGCCCTGGCCCTTGATGGATTCGATGATCGCGCCGCGGCGCTCGTCGAGTTCGCGCAGGTAGGTCAGGCGCTCGTCGAGCTGGCGAAGCTGGGCGTCGTCGAGGCCACCGGTGACCTCTTTTCGGTATCGCGCGATGAAGGGCACCGTCGAACCCGCATCCAGCAGCTCGACGGCAGCCCGGACCTGGGTCTCGCGCACGCCGAGCTCATCGGCGATGCGCCGGCCCACGCTGGCCAGAGCTGTGGTCGCGGCCGGTGCGGCGGCGGTCGTGTCGGTGTTCGTCGCTGAACTGGCGATCTCGGGCGCTGTCGTCACGCCCGAGACACTACCGTTGTCACCCGACAAACGGCCCACGCCCAGGTAAACCGGCATGCTTGGACCCGAATCGCGCGGTGACTCCCCCGCCTCCCCTGGCCTTGCCGGTCGTGAGGTGCTCGAGGACTTCCGTCGCGGACCGGCGTCGATCGGCTGGCGGAATTCTGGACGTCCCGGCGAGTTACCCATGTGGTTACGAAATCAGTCGTCGCGGTCCGAAGGTGCGAGCAGTTCCACAGCCAGCTCACGCATTTCAGCCTTGCGTATTTTCCCCGTGACCGTCATCGGGAACTCTTCGACGATGTGCACGTAGCGCGGGATCTTGAAATGCGCGAGCTTGCCGGTGCAGAAGGCGCGGATCGCGTCGGCGTCCAATGGTGTTGTGCCGTCCTTCATTCGGATCCAGGCCATCAGTTCCTCGCCGTATTTCGGGTCGGGGACGCCGATCACCTGGGCATCGAGGATATCCGGGTGGGTGTAGAGGAATTCCTCGATCTCGCGTGGGTAGATGTTCTCGCCGCCGCGGATCACCATGTCCTTGATCCGGCCGGTGATCGCGAGATACCCGTCGTCGTCCATGACACCGATATCGCCGGTGTGCATCCAGCGGGCGGCATCGATAGCCTCGGCGGTCTTCTCGGGTTCGGACCAGTAGCCGAGCATGACCGAATAGCCACGGGTGCACAGCTCGCCGGGTTCGCCGCGCGGCACGGTCAAACCTGTTGCGGGGTCGACGATTTTGACCTCCAGGTGTGGGCCGACCCGGCCGACGGTCGCGGTGCGGCGGTCGATGCCGTCGTCGCGACGGGTCTGGGTCGATACCGGGGAGGTTTCGGTCATGCCGTAGCAGATGCACACCTCGCTCATGCCCATGCGATCGATCACCCGCTTCATCACCTCGACCGGGCAGGGTGATCCGGCCATGATGCCGGTGCGCAGGCTGGACAGGTCGACGTGTTTGCCAGAATCCAGTTCCGCGAGTACGGCGATGAACATCGTCGGTACGCCGTAGAGCGAGGTGCACCGCTCTACGGCGACGGCATCCAGGGTCGCGACCGGGTCGAACGCGGGTGCCGGAATCACCACGGCCGCACCGTGACTGGTGCTTGCCAGGTTCCCCATCACCATGCCGAAGCAGTGGTAGAAAGGCACCGGCACGCAGATCCGATCCTGTTCGGTATAGCCGCAGAGTTCGCCGACGAAGTAGCCGTTGTTGAGGATGTTGTGGTGGCTCAACGTTGCCCCTTTGGGGAAACCCGTTGTGCCGGAGGTGTACTGGATATTGATCGGGTCGTCCATGGACAAGGTCGCGGCGATCTTCACGAGTCGTTCGGCGTCGATATCGGACTGCGCCACCGCATCCCATTCGGGAGTGCCGAGTACCAGGACCTGTTCCAGGCCAGGACAATTCGGCCGGACCTGCTCAATCATGGCAACGTAGTCCGAGGTCTTGAATTCCGGCGCGGCGATCAGCATGCGCACACCGGCTTGGCGCAGCACATATTCCAGTTCGCTGGTGCGGTAGGCCGGATTGATATTGACCAGGATCGCACCGATTCTCGCGGTCGCGTATTGCGTGAGGAACCATTCCGCGCAGTTCGGGGCCCAGATGCCGACCCGGTCGCCCTTGGCGATACCGCGTTCGGCCAATCCGGTGGCCACTGCGTCGATCGCGGCCGCGAGTTCGCGATAGGTCCAGCGACGACCGGATGGACAGTCCACCAGGGCTTCTCGGTCCGCATAGGCGGCGGCCATGCGGTCGAAGTCATCGCCGATGGTGTCGCCGAGCAACGGGGTTTCCGCGGTCCCGGATGTGTAACTCGCCAGTGCGGACATCACCGAACCCCCTGCTGCCGCAGGATGAACCGCTGCACCTTGCCGCTGGGCGTCTTGGGCAGGGCGTCCACGAAATGCACCTTGCGTGGATACGCGTGCGCGGCGAACTTCCGTTTCACCAGGGTCTGCAATTCGGTCTCGAGTTCGGCATTCCCTTCGAAACCGTTGCGCAGCACCACGAATGCCTCGAGCACCTCACCGCGCAATTCGTCGGGCATGCCGACCACCGCGGCCTCGACAACCCGCTCATCCAGCACCAGCACGCTCTCGACCTCGAACGGGCCGATGCGGTAGCCGGCCATGATGATCACATCGTCGTCGCGGGCCGAGAAGTGGAAGAATCCGTCCGCATCCTGGGATCCGGCATCCCCGGTCAGATACCAGCGGCCGTCGGCGGTATAGCGCTGCGCGGTGCGTTCCGGGGCGTCGAGGTAGCCGAGGAACCACAGCAGCGGACTGCGTCGGGTATCGATGGCGACTCGGCCCAGTTCGCCCACCGGAGCCTCGACATCGGCGTCGTCTGCGAGCACCGCGCAATGCCAACCCGGCATCGTCCGGCCCATCGAGCCCGCGGGTGCGTCCACCCGGAGCGCGTCGTGCCAGGAATTGCAGATGAGCATGCCGTGCTCGGTCTGCCCGTAGTGGTCGCGCACCGCGACGCCGAGTGTCTCGACCGACCACGTCACCACATCCGGGGTCAGCGGCTCACCTGCGGACGAGGCCCGCCGCAACCGGAGATCCGTTGGGGCAGCGGCACTATCGGCACGCAACGCACGGTAGACCGTCGGCGCGGCGGTGAAGTTGGTGACGTCGAACCGGTCGAGCACCTGCCAGGTCAGTGGCGCGGAGAAGGCGGCATGCAGCAGCAGGCTGCGGATGCCGGAGGCCAGCGGGCTCAGAATCGCCCAGTATAGTCCGTACGCCCAACCCGGATCCGCCGCATTCCAGTAGACGTCGTCGGCGCGCACGTCAAGCGAAAACTCTTGGTACGCATGGAATGCCGCGAGTGCACGCACCGGAATCGGCACGCCCTTCGGCGTGCCCGTCGTGCCGCTGGTGAACAGCTGCACCAGCAGCCCATCCCCGCCGACCGGCACCGCGGCCGCGCGCGGGTCGTCGGCCGAGTACGCGGCGAGCAGATCCGCAAACCGCAGCGGCGCCTCAGCCGCGGGCGCTGCGACCGTCGGATCCTGTGCCCCGATGGACCCAGCGATTGTCGGATTGTCCGGCCCCTGTCGGCTGGCCGAGTCATGCACGCGTTCGGTGACATCTCCGGTCGCTCGCGCATCGCCACCGCCCTGCGCAGTGGCCGCATCGGCCGCGTGACTGTCGGCGACTGCCCGGCCGTTCCCGGCAATGATGACGCGCCAGGGCGGATCGGCCGGGATGTCGTCGCCCGGCACCAACTTTGTCGCCTGATCCGCGTCGGCGATGACGATCGTCGTGCCGCTCGCCTCGAGCCGGAAGGCGATGGCGGGTGGTGCGAATGCGGTGAAGAGCGGGACGTGCACCGCGCCGCGACGCCAGATACCCAGCAGCGCGACCACCAGGTCGGCGGATTTCGACATCAGGGTGGCGACCCGGTCACCGGGTTCGACGCCGAGGTCTGCGAGGGCGACGGCAAAGCGCTGGGAGCGCTCGCGCAGCTCGCCGTAGGTGAGGTCGGTCGAGGTCAGGTCGGGGTCGACGATGGTGAACGCGATGCGGTCGGCGGGGTGCCGGTCGCACAGCAGATCCGCTGCGCTGACGTCGGGTCCGTCGTAGGTCTCCAGTAGCTCGCGCACGCGCGCGTTCAGGTCCGCGGTCATCTCGCCTCTCCTCATCGGTGATCCAGGCCACCTCGTCTCCAATAGGATGTGGGTCACATCACGTTCGGCACTACCCCCGAAAAGGGGTGAGTCTTTTGACCCACACCACCGCACTGCTGCGGCCGCGCGACGGCGATGCGCTGCGCGCCGAGATCCGCTGGGTGGCGAACAAGGCGGGCGTGCCGGTGGTTTTCGGCGGCGAGGTGCACGATGATGCGCTGCTGCTCACCGAATTCGTCGGCACCGTCACCAATGGCCTGCGCGGACTGACCGTGCTGCGGACCTCGGGGCTGGGCGGCCGGGTGATTGATATGTGCAGGCCCGCCTCGGTCGCCGACTACCGCAATGCGTCCGAGATCACCCATCACTACGACGGTCCGGTCTCCGGCGAACGCATCCGCTCGGTGCTCGCGGTGCCCGTCGTGGTCGACGATCGCTCCCGCGCGGTGCTCTACGCCGCCAACCGCGGCGGCACACCGCTCGGCGACCGCACCGCTGATCTGGTCGTCGCGGCCAGCCGACGCCTGGCCACCGAAATCACCATCCGCGACGAGGTGGACCGCCGCCTGCGCCTGCTGGAAATGACGACTCCCGCGCCCGAGACCGCACCCGCCGTTGCCGAGGAACTCCGCGAGATCAATGCCGAACTCCGCGGCGCGGCGCGCTCGGCGGAGGACGAACGCCTACGCGAACGCCTGCACTCGGTGTGTGAACGCCTCACCCGAGTCCTGGTCGGCGACCCACCCGCGCACGCCCCGCGCCTGTCCCGGCGAGAACTCGACGTGCTGTCCCAGATCGCGCTCGGCTGCACCAATCACGAAGCTGCCCTACGCCTTTCGCTCGGCCCGGAAACGGTCAAGAGTTATCTGCGCAACGCGATGACCAAACTCGACGCACACTCTCGCCACGAGGCCGTTGTCACCGCTCGGCGCTTCGGTCTACTCCCCTGACCAACGAACTCCCGCGCACGCATTCGCACGCCGCGCACAAAATCTCGGACGATCCCATGCGCTGCGTGCGAATGCGTGCGCGGCACAATGACCGAACCTCGTCAGCGGCCGCCGGTGCAGACGCCTTCGGGGGTGTACTGGCAAGGGCGCTCGTTCCGGCCTTTGTATTGCCCGTGGTTACTGCTGCGGCCGCGCTGACCTGCGCTGTTGCGGCTACGGCCAGCATCGGGCTCATGGGTGTCCCGGTCAGCGGCGACTCTGACTTCGACCAGTTCGGGCGCGGCTAGGTCCGATAAGACGATCATCGCGCCACCGATCAGAGTCGAGACCACCGCCCGACGCACTGTCCCGAAGCGAGCCACTGTCACCATAGCCACCTACCATTGTTCACCGTTGATTAACGTGCCGTTAATCAACGATACATTCGATAGGGCGTCGAGTCTGTAGTTTCAATCGTCGAGCAGATCCGGACGCCGTTCGCGGGTCCGGGCCAGGGACTGTTCGCGTCGCCACGCGGCGACCTTGGCGTGATCGCCGGACAGCAGAATCGGCGGCACTTCGAGGCCGCGCCAGGAGACGGGGCGCGTATAGCTGGGTCCCTCGAGCAGTCCGTCGGAGAACGAATCCTCTTGGTGGGACTGCTGATTGCCGAGAACGCCAGGGAGTAGGCGGACTACGGCCTCGGCCATCACGAGGACTGCGGCTTCGCCACCGATCAGAACGTAATCGCCGATGCTGACCTCTTCGACACGAACCCGGCGGGCGGCATCGTCGAAGACGCGTTGATCGATGCCTTCGTAACGGCCGCAGGCGAATACGAGGTGCTTCTCGCTCGCCCAGCGTTGCGCGGTGGCTTGAGTGAAGGGCACTCCCGCGGGGGTCGGCACCACGAGCAGAGCCTCGTCGGGGCATACCTCGTCGAGGGCCTCGCCCCAGACGGTCGGCTTCATGACCATGCCCGGCCCACCGCCGTAGGGCGAATCGTCGACGGACTTGTGCACGTCGTGCGTCCAGCGACGCAGATCGTGCACGTCGAGGGAGATCAGGCCCTTTTCGATGGCCTTGCCCAGCAACGCGGTTCGCAGCGGCTCCAGATACTCCGGAAAAATCGTGACGACATCGAGTTTCATGTAGTCCCTTAAGTTTCCGGTGGATCGGCGATCCGCTACTCCGGATCGAGCAGACCCTCGGGCGGATCGATGACGACCAGTTGATCGGCCAGCGACACCGTCGGCACGATCGCGGTCACGAACGGGATCAAGATCTCCCTGCCGTCGTCGGCGGCGCGCACCGAAAGCAGTTCTCCCGCAGCCGAATGCAGCACCTCGGTGAGCTTGCCGACAACAGTGCCGTCGGTGAGCTGGACGGTCAGTCCCTCCAACTCGTGGTCGTAGAACTCGTCCGGATCCTGCGACGGCGGCAGCTCGGCACTGTCCACGATGAACAGCGTGCCGCGCAGCGCATCGGCGGCGGTGCGGTCGGAGATCCCGACGAGTTGCACCAGAAGCCGGCCCGAATGCTCTCGGGCCGACTCCACGGTGAATTCACGAACTTCCTCGGATCGCGCCCGCCCGCGCAGTCGCACACCGGGTGCGAAACGCGCCTCGGGGTCGTCGGTGCGTACCTCGACGACCAGCTCGCCACGCACACCGTGCGATTTGGCGACCCGGCCTACGACGAGTTCCATTTAAGCGTCGGTATCGACCACGTCGACCCGGATGCCCCGACCGCCGATCCCGGCGACGAGGGTGCGCAGCGCGGTCGCGGTACGACCACCGCGACCGATCACCTTGCCCAGGTCATCAGGGTTGACGTGCACCTCGACGGTGCGCCCGCGGCGGCCGGTGATCAGCTCGACCCGGACGTCATCCGGATTGGCGACAATGCCGCGAACCAGGTGTTCCACGGCATCGGCGACGACGGCGCTCATGACTGCGCCTCGCTAGCGCTCGGCTCCGTCATGATCGCTGTTGGCGCTGTGCCCATGGTTCGCTCGCTCACGGTTACTCGGCAGCCTCGGTCTCGGCGGCCTCGTCCTTCTTGGCGGCCTTCTTCTTGGGGGTGACGGCCTCGGCGACCGGCTCGTTGTCGGCGGCAGCCAGCGCGGCGTTGAACAGGTCCAGCTTGGACGGCTTCGCGGGCTTCACCTTCAGGGTGCCCTCGGCGCCCGGCAGGCCCTTGAACTTCTGCCAGTCGCCGGTGATCTCCAGCAGGCGCTGCACGGCCTCGGTCGGCTGCGCGCCGACGCCCAGCCAGTACTGCACCCGCTCGGAGTTGATCTCGATCAGCGAGGGCTCTTCCTTCGGGTGGTACTTGCCGACGTTCTCGATGGCGCGGCCGTCACGACGGGTGCGAGCGTCGGCGATGACCACGCGGTACTGCGGGTTGCGGATCTTGCCGAGACGGGTGAGCTTGATGCGAACAGCCATGTGCTGATCTGCCTTTCAGTGGTTGGTCACGGCGCAATTCAGCGACCCGCACGGTCTGCGAGCCCGGTTTTGCGCTTGGAGTGTGTGACCGCCGCGCGGTACGTAACCGGAGACGGGCTGACACTTGTCCAGGAAGGACGGTGGTCCATTCTGCCAGACCGGTCCCCGCTCCTGAAATCGCGGTGTCAGCAGCGCCTCAGCGTAGATCCGCCGTGTTGACCGAGATCGGAACAGGTCCCGGAGCCACGACCGTCTCGCCCGCCGCTACGTATACCTCCTGACGGTATCCACTCTCACCGAGCCGATAGCCCCAGAAACGTGCTGGCTTGTCGTCGGGCAACTCGACGACCCACAGGTACGGGACACGCGCTGCCGCGTATCCGGCGATCTTTGTGTCGCGCTCCTCGCGGCTATTGCCCGGAGACCACACCTCGACGGCCAGCACAAGGTCCTCGGGCGCGAAGCTGGCGTGGTTGATGTCGACATTCACTACAGCGATATCGGGAATGACCCCGGTACGGAAAGCCGTGCTGATCCGCACAGCTACCGCCGGCAGTACATTCAAATCGCTCCGTCCCGCGGCCCGCAGCGCGTCGCGCAACAGAATCGCCAACTCCAACGACGCATACTGATGCGGACCGCCGGGCGCTGGCGTCATGTAGAGGTACCCCAGGATGAGTTCGAGTCGAGATCCATCGGACGGCTGCTCTTCGGCCAGCCAGTCTTCCACAGTCGTTGGCCCCAAGGGATGGAACATCGCAACCTCGGCGCTCATCGTCATGTCCCGTCCGATCTTCGTCGCCTGCGAGCATCACCATGCGATTTTGTCTGGCATGCAAACTCGAGTTTCCATCGTAACCTGGCCACTGTCACCGCTGGTGATGTCACAGCATCGACCAAACGATGCGGCACAGCTGATTCAGGGCTGAGCGCCCACTACTCGGCCAACGAATGGGCGCTCAGGTCGATACGGCTCAGCGGACCAGGGGGGCGAGGGTGCGTCCGGCAAGATCCACGGCGCCCGGTTCGTGGCCGTTCGTCACCATGTTGACGATGAGACCCTGCACACCCTGGTCGAGCACCCTGGTTTGCAGTTGCTCGGCGACTTCGGCTGGGCTGCCGACGAATTGGCGGTCGGCGATGGTTTGCTTGCGCTCGTCCTCCGAGATTGCGGACAGGTCGACGCCGATGCCGCGCAGAAGATCGTGCTGTTGTTTGCGTGCGCGGTCGCCGTCCTCATCGATCATCAGGAAACAGAGGTAGCTGATCTCCAGTGTCTCCGGGTCGCGGTCGATTTCGGCACAGCGCTGGTGCAGTGCCTCGATCTTGCGGGGCAGTTCGGAGGCGTTGCAGATGATGTTGATGTGGTCGGCGAAGCGGGCGGCCAGCGCGAAGGTCTTCTTCTCGCCGCCGCCACCGAGCAGAATGGGCAGGTCATTGCGTAACCGCGGCTCGTTCATGGCGTTCTCGGTGTGGTACCACTTGCCGTCGAAGGTCGAGTGTTCACCGCGCAGCATCGGGGTGATGATCCGCAGCGCCTCGTCGAGCCGCTGGAATCGTTCGGTGAAGGTGCCGAATTCGAAGCCGTAGGACTGGTGTTCGAGCTCGAACCAGCCGGCGCCGATGCCGAGTACCGCCCGTCCGCCGCTCACCAGATCCATGGTGGTGACGGTCTTGGCGAGCAGGGCGGGATTGCGGTAAGTGTTGCCGGTTACCAACGCCGACAACTGAATTCGTTCGGTGGACGCGGCAATTCCGGACAGTGCGGTGTAGGCCTCGAGCATCGGCTCGCTCGGCTCGCCGAGACCGGGCAGCTGGTAGAAGTGATCCATGACGAAGACCGTGTCGAAACCGGCGGCTTCGGCCTCCCTGGCCTGCGCCACCACGGTCGGAAAGAGTTCGCTGACGGGCTGGCCATAACTGAAGTTGGGCATCTGATAACCGAGGCGAATGGTCATGACCCGACCCTACGCGCGCCCTGCCCCACCTTCCCGATCTTGGCCGCATCAACCCGCCGACCTGGGATTCTGTCGCACACCGACTGACGACCTCGCACAAGCTAGAGCCCGTGCGCCATGCGGTGGGTCAGCGGTGGCCGGTCACCGGATTGTGGGTTTTGACGAGGCGGCCACGCAGGATGACGTACTTGGGCTCGGTGAGCGCGGCCGGGTTGATGCGCGGATCCTCCTGGTAGACAACGAAATCCGCTGGCGCACCGGCCTCGATGCCCGGTCGGCCGAGCCAGGTGCGGGCGTTCCAGGAGGCAGCGCCGAGTGCGTCGTGGTTCGACAGGCCCGCCCCGGACAGGGCGGCGATTTCGTCGGCAATGCGGCCGTGGCGGATGGAGCCACCCGCATCGGTGCCCGCGAAGATCGGAACGCCCGCATCATGCGCATTGGCGACGGTGCGCCGGACTCGCGCGTGCAGATCGCGCATATGTGCGGCGTAGATGGGGAATTTGCCTGCGCTGTCGGCGATTTCGGGGAAAGTATCGATATTGATCAGCGTCGGGACCAGCGTGGTGCCGTGTTCGACCATCAACTCGATGGTGTCGTCGGTGAGGCCGGTTCCGTGTTCGAGGCAGTCGATGCCCGCGTTGATCAGGCCGGGCAGCGCGTCCTCGCCGAAGACGTGTGCCGTCACCCGCGCGCCGTTGGCGTGCGCGGCGTCGATCGCCTCCTTCAGGATCGAGTCACTCCACAGCGGCCGCAGATCGCCCGCCGACCGGTCGATCCAGTCGCCGACGATCTTCACCCAGCCGTCGCCGAACCGAGCCTGTTCGGCGACGATCTCCGGCAGATCGCGCTCGTCGTCGAGTTCGATGCCGAGTTCCCGGATATACCGCCGCGGTCGGGCGATATGGCGGCCCGCGCGAATGATCCGCGGCAGTTCCTCGTGCTCATCGATGAAACGCGTATCGATCGGTGACCCCGCATCGCGCAGCAGCAGCGCACCCGCGTCCCGCTCGGTCTCGGCCTGGGCGATGGCGCCGTCGCGATCCTCGTGGCCGCCGCCGTACCGGATCCCGACGTGACAGTGCGCATCGACGAGTCCGGGCACGATCCACCCTGTGCCGCACAGTGTTTCGGCCCCCGCGACGGGCTCGAACGACACCAGCCCGTCCCGCACCCACAGGTCACGCACCTCGTCATCAGGGAGAACCACACCCCGCAGATGCACACCAACCTCCTCGACCGTCCTCGGCACCCAACCTACTGCCCACCCCTTTGACGGTCACCCCGCCCGCATGCGGCAGCAGCTCCCAGCCGACCTTCGTCAGCCGAGCATGGCGGGCCGGCCGTTACCTTGCGCCGCACCGGCGTTGTGGAAGGCGGAGCCGCCTACTTCTTGGGGAAGTTCAGCTTGGACAGGTCGAAACCTTCGAGGCCGGGCGGCAGCTGGTCCAACCCGGCGGGCATGCCGGACAGATCCGGCATACCGGCGGGCATTCCGGGCATGCCGGGGAACCCACCGCGCACCTTCGGCGGCGTCGGCCCGCGGCCACCTTTCTTACCCTTCTTGCCCTTCTTCGCGTTGGCCCGTCGCGAACCGGGCAGGCCCATCTGGCGACCCATCATGGCCATCATCTTCTTGGCCTCGAAGAAGCGGTCGACGAGTTGGTTGACCTCGGAGACCTGCACGCCGGAACCGTTGGCGATGCGCAGGCGGCGAGATGCGTTGATGATCTTCGGGTTCGCGCGTTCGGCCGGGGTCATACCGCGGATGATCGCCTGCACCCGGTCGAGCTGCTTATCGTCGACCTGGGCCAGCACATCCTTCATCTGGCCCGCACCGGGCAGCATGCCGAGCAGGTTGCCGATGGGGCCCATCTTGCGGATCGCGAGCATCTGATCGAGGAAGTCCTCGAGCGTCATCTCGCCGCTGCCGATCTTGCGGGCGGCTTCCTCGGCCTGCTGCTGGTCGTAGACCTGTTCGGCCTGCTCGATCAGGCTCAGCACGTCACCCATGCCGAGGATGCGCGAGGCCATCCGGTCCGGGTGGAAGACATCGAAGTCCTCGAGCTTCTCACCGGTGGAGGCGAACATGATCGGCGCACCGGTCACATTGCGGACCGACAGCGCGGCACCACCGCGGGCGTCACCGTCGAGCTTGGTGAGTACGACACCGGTGAAGCCCACGCCGTCGCGGAAGGACTCCGCGGTATTGACGGCGTCCTGACCGATCATCGCGTCGAGCACGAACAGCGTCTCGTCGGGCTTCACCGCATCGCGGATGCCGGCGGCCTGCGCCATCAGCTCGGCATCGATACCGAGGCGACCGGCGGTGTCGACGATGACCACGTCGTACTGCTTGCTCCGCGCCTCCGCGACACCGGCCTCGGCCACCGCGACCGGATCGGCCGCCGAAATGCCCAGCGGGTTTTCGCCGCCGCCGATGGAGGTGCCGGGATGCGGCGCGAAGACGGGCGCACCCGCGCGCTCACCGACCACCTGGAGCTGGGTGACCGCGCCGGGGCGCTGCAGGTCACAGGCCACCAGCAGCGGCTGATGCCCCTGACCCTTGAGCCATTTCGCGAGCTTGCCCGCCAGGGTGGTCTTACCGGAACCTTGCAGACCGGCGAGCATGATCACCGTCGGCGGATTCTTGGCGAGGGTCAGCCTGCGGGTTTCGCCGCCGAGGATTCCGATGAGTTCCTCGTTGACGATCTTGACGACCTGTTGGGCCGGATTGAGGGCGGCGGAGACCTCCGCGCCCTTGGCCCGCTCCTTGATCTTGGCGATGAAACCGCGCACCACGGGCAGCGCGACGTCGGCTTCGAGCAGGGCGAGGCGGATCTCGCGACAGGTGGCGTCGATGTCGGCCGGTGACAGACGCCCCTTACCGCGAAGATCCTTGAGGGCACCGGTAAGCCGGTCGGACAGGGATTCGAACACCGATCGCGCTCCTGATCTCGTGGGACGTCACTTGGTATCCCAGGGTAATGGGACTGCCCACCTGTTCGCGCAAGCGGTGCTCGCTTCGTGGAGTTATTCCATCGCGCGGCGGCGCGGTCTGGCGGTTTTGCGGTAGTCGTGGTTCTCCAGAGCGACCATGAAAACCGCCTCCCGACCGGTGAGACCGAGCTCGAGGGCCAGGTCGTCGAGCATGGCCCAGTCCGCGCCTGTCGGCACATCGTGGGTGGCAACGGTGGTGGCAATCGTCATAGCGGTCACAGCCTGCTGACCGGTCAGTGTCCGGCCGGGCAGCCAGGAGACCACCCACCGATCACCGCCGACGCAGCGCGCCATATGCGTGGTCTCGTCACTCGTCATCATCGACGCCGAAACGACTTCAATTGCCACCGACCTGCTCCCCTCATGCTCGCGATAGCCAGACGCTCTGATCGTAGGGGGCGCCAGGCCCGCTGCATACGCTTTCAGCAAATCCTGTGCAAATGTCAATCACCCCGGTCAGGAGTTCGAACTCGTACCGGGTGGTCCGACTCCCTCCGGAGGCTTCGGGGCGGGCCGCGGGACCACGGCCAGAACCGCCTTTTCGACGGTTTCGCGACGCTCCGGAATATCGACGCCGAGGTCGAGACTGAAGGCGTCGACCACCGCGGAACCCATGGTCACCACCTTCGCCCAGCGCACATCGGCACCGCATTCGGCAAACGCCGCGGCCAGACGGCTGAGCAGGCCGATCCGGTCCTCGGCGCGCAATTCGAGGACCACCTGGCCGGGGGTCGACGCCGCCGACCAGATCACCCGGGGCTGTGCCTGCGCGTACGGGCTCGGGCGAGTACCGGTGGCCTCGCGCTCCCGCTTCGCCAGCACCGCGGACAGATCCAGATCGCCCGCGGTCGCCCGGATCAGCTCCTGTCGCAGCAGTCCGCCGTCCGGCGGATCGCCGAACTTCGGGGAGACCACGAAAGTATTGATGGCCGAGCTACCTTCGCTGCCGACAGTTGCCGAGTGCACCCGCAGCGAATGCAGGGCCAACACCCCGGCGGCGTCCGAGAGCAGGCCCGGCGTATCCGGCGCGATCACGGTGACCGTGTAGGTGTACTTGCCCTCGCCGGGCCGCAGATCCACGTGCACGCCACCCGCCGCGGCCTTGGCCAGCAGTTCCGGTGCGATCGGCTCCGGCTCCGGCAGCTGATCACCCGCCATGACCAGGCGGCAGCGCCGCACGAGTTCCCCGATCAGCGAAGCCTTCCAATCACCCCACACGCCGGGGCCGGTGGCCAGCGAATCGGCCTCGGCCAGGGTGTGCAGCAGTTCGAGCAGTTGCACGTCGCCGCCGAGGGCATCGACGACGAGTTGCACGGTGTCGGGGTCGGCCAGATCGCGGCGAGTCGCGGTGTCCGGCAATAACAGGTGGTGGCGCACGATGGCGCTGAGTGTGCGCACGTCCGATGGCCACAGGCCCAGACGCCGACCGATATGGGTGGCCAGTTCGGCGCCGACAATGCTGTGGTCACCGGCGCGCCCCTTGCCGATATCGTGCAGCAGCGCACCGAGCATCAGCAGGTCGGGACGGGCGACGCGGGTGCTCAACGCGCTCGCATACGCGACCGTCTCCATCAGGTGCCGGTCCACGGTCCAGGTGTGCAGCGCATCGCGCGGCGGCAGGTCGCGCACCACGCCCCATTCGGGAAGCAGCCTGCCCCACAAGCCCGTTCGGTCCAGTGCCTCGACCGCATCGATGACGCCGCGACCCGCGCCGAGCAGGATCAACAGGTCGTTGACCGCGTCCTTGGGCCAGGGTTCGCGCAGCTCCGGCGCATCCTCGGAAAGCCGGTTCAGGGTGGTCGCGGACATCGGCAGCCCGGTCTGCGCCGACGCTGCGGCCACTCGCAGGATCAGTCCGGGATCGCGCTGCGGCCGCGCATCCCGCGCCAACACGACCTCCCCCACGTGTTCGACAACCCCCTCATCGAGTGGTCGGCGAACCGGCATCCGACGCAGCCGCGCAAGGCCACGCCGCGGTAGCGCATTGGCGGCGGTGCGCAGGCCGACATCGACCGAGTAGCTGACCGTCCGCGCCGAATCGCTCAGTGTGCGAGCGAGATCGAAACGGTCACCGATGCGCAAGGCCGCGCCGATCTCGTCGGCATCCTGGGCGCGCAGCTGATCACGCGCCCGGCCCGCCACCCGATGCAGCTCCGTGCGAACATCCAGCAAACGGCGCCGCGCGTGCTTCACCCCACCGCCCGGCACGTCCGGCCCGAGACCCGGCATCGCATCGGTCAGCTGGGCGATGGCCAGCGCGTCGAGCAGTTGGATATCGCGCAGTCCGCCGCGCCCGTTCTTCAGATCGGGTTCGGCACGATGGGCGATCGCACCGCTGCGCTCCCATCTGGTCTCGGCCTGTTCGATCAATTCGTCGAAGCGCGAACGGATTCCGGTCCGCCACTCCCGGCGCACGCCGCCGATCAGCAGATTGCTCAACTCGATATCGCCGACGATGTGCCTGGCCTCGAGCATGCCGAGGGCCGCGATGAGATCGTCGGAGGCCACGCGCAATGCCTGCGGCACGGTGCGCACGCTGTGGTCGAGCTTGATATGCGCGTCCCACAGCGGATACCAGAGCTGGTCGGCCACCTCGGCCACTCGCGCTGGATCGACGTCATCGTGCAGCAACACCAGATCCAGATCGGAATACGGCAGCATCTCCCTGCGTCCGAGTCCGCCGACGGCGACCACGGCCAGACCGCTGTCGCGGCCGATGCCGAGTTCGGTGCCCTTAGTGGTCAGCCACAGTTCGAACAGATCGACCAGCGCCGAACGCAGGGATTCCGCGTCCAGACGCGGATTGCGGGGCAGTCCGCCCTCGAGCAATTGGTTGCGTGCCCGGACCAGGTCGGTCGCGCCGTTGGAGACATTCTCGGTTACCTGTCTGCCGTCTTGCTCGTGACTACCCACAAACCACCGTCCATCCAAATGCGTACGGCCCCGCCCCGACCGGGCTATCCGGTGGGAGCGGGGCCGCCGCTCGATTTCGATTTCCGTTTACAGAGCGTCGGTACCGCGTTCGCCCGTACGCACCCGGATGATCGCTTCCACCGGCGTCACCCAGACCTTGCCGTCACCGATCTTGCCGGTGCGGGAGGCCTCGACGATCACATCGACGACCCGGTCGACCGACGCATCGTCCACGACAACCTCGACCCGAACCTTCGGAACGAAATCCACCGAGTACTCGGCGCCGCGGTAGACCTCGGTGTGCCCCTTCTGACGACCGTAGCCCTGCACCTCGCTGACGGTCATGCCCAGCACACCAGCCTGCTCGAGCCCGGATTTGACGTCCTCGAGAGTGAACGGTTTGACGATTGCGGTGATCAGTTTCATGTCGTCATGCCTCCTTGACGGCGGTACGTGCCGTGCCACCCACAGCAGCGAAATCGTATGCCGTTTCAGCGTGCTCGGACTCGTCCATGCCCACCGACTCGGCTTCCTCGCTGGCGCGCAGCCCAATGGTGAACTTCACGATATAGGCAATGATCAGGCTCGCGATGAAGGAGAACGCAAGTACCGCACCGGCGCCGACGGCCTGACGCCACAGCTGGTCGAAACCGCCGCCGTAGAACAGGCCGGTCTTGCCCGCGCCCGCCTCCGGCGCGGCGACCAAGCCGACCATCAGGGTGCCGATGATGCCGCCGACGAGGTGCACGCCGACCACGTCGAGCGAGTCGTCGAAGCCGAACTTGAACTTCAGGCCGACCGCGAGCGCACAGACCGCACCGGCCACGAAGCCGATCACCAGGGCGCCGACCACGTTGACCGAGGAACACGACGGGGTGATCGCGACCAGACCGGCCACCACACCCGAGGCCGCGCCCAGCGAGGTGGGCTTGCCGTCGCGGACCTTCTCCACCAGCAGCCAGGCCAGCATCGCGGCACAGGTCGCGAGGGTGGTGGTGATGAAGGTCGAACCGGCCAGACCACCCGAGGAAACCGCGGAACCGGCGTTGAAGCCGAACCAGCCGAACCACAGCAGACCGGCGCCGAGCATCACGAACGGCAGGTTGTGCGGACGGAACGGGGTCTTCGGCCAGCCCTTGCGCTTGCCGAGCACCAGCACCAGGGCCAGGCCCGCCGCACCGGCATTGATATGGACCGCGGTACCACCGGCGAAGTCGACCGCGAGCAGTTTGTTCGCGATCCAGCCGCCTTCGTGCACGACATTGCCGTCGGCGTCCTTGACGTCGAAGTCGAAGACCCAGTGCGCGATCGGGAAGTAGACGACCGTCGCCCAGATGCCGGCGAACAGCAGCCAGGAGCCGAACTTCAAGCGGTCGGCGACCGCACCCGAGATGAGGGCAACCGTGATGATCGCGAACATCAACTGGAACGCGACGAACACGGTCGCGGGAATTGTGCCAGCGAGCGGGATGTTCACCGCGGCAGTGGTGACAGCGCCGCTCGCGTCCTTGACCTCGGCAACCGAATTGCCGCCGATCAGACCCTTGAGACCGAAGAACTGCGCTGGATCGCCGATCACGCCGAACTTGTTGTCACCGAATGCGGTCGAGTATCCGTATAGCGACCACAGCACGCCGACCAGCCCCATGGCACTGATGCTCATCATGATCATGTTGAGCACGTTCTTGGAGCGGACCATGCCGCCGTAGAAAAACGCCAGGCCGGGCGTCATCAACAACACGAGCGCTGAACTGGCCAGCATCCAGGCGGTGTCACCGGTGTCCGGTGCACCGGTAAGGGGAAAAGCCACCTTAATGTCCTCCTCATCTCGGGCCCAGCCGACTCCGGCAATTGGACCTGCACAGAAGGGTCGCCATTCGGTGTTTCATCCGTGATGATGCTGTGTTTCACCTAAGTGAACGCGTGGGGCAGTTGTGTTGCTACCACGTTTCCTGGTGTACACAGTCGCTTCGTCGCCGGTGTGCGGTCCGTGTCGGAGCAAACCGACAGCTGTTTCCGAGGAGAAGGATTCGCTGGCGCGGAACTAGCCGAGCAACGCGTCCACGAAGGCGCCGGGCTCGAAAGGAGCCAGATCGTCGGCGCCCTCACCGAGGCCGACCAGTTTCACCGGAACGCCGAGTTCGTGCTGCACCTGAAAGACGATGCCGCCCTTGGCTGTTCCGTCCAGTTTGGTGAGCACGACGCCGGTGATATCGACCACATCCGCGAAGACGCGCGCCTGCATGAGACCGTTCTGTCCGACGGTGGCATCCAGGACCAGCAGGACCTCGTCGACCGCTGCCTTCTTCTCCACGACGCGCTTGACCTTGCCCAGTTCGTCCATCAAACCGGTCTTGGTGTGCAGCCGGCCCGCGGTATCGATCATGACGACATCGACGCCGCCCTCGATGCCCGCGCTGACCGCGTCGAAGGCGACCGCGGCCGGATCCGCGCCCTCCTTGCCACGGACGGTATGGGCACCGACCCGCTCACCCCAGGTCTGCAGTTGATCGGCAGCGGCGGCGCGGAAGGTATCCGCGGCGCCGAGCAGGACCCGGCGGCCGTCGGCGACGAGCACCCGGGCGAGTTTGCCGGTCGTGGTGGTCTTGCCGGTGCCGTTGACGCCGACGACCAGCAGGATCGACGGATGATCGTCGTGCGGGAGCGCGCGCACCGACCGGTCGAGTTCGGGGCGTAGCGCCTCGATCAGCACCTCGCGCAGCACGGCGCGGGCCTGTTCGGTGTTGCGGACGCTGCGCGCGGCCATCTCCTCGCGCAGGCGATCCACCACCGCGGTGGTGCTCGCGGTGCCGAGATCTGCCAGGACCAGGGTGTCCTCTACCTCTTCCCAGGAATCGTCGTCGAGGTCACCGCCGCCGAGCAGGCCGAGCAGGCTCTTGCCGACGGCATTCTGGGAGCGGGACAGGCGGCCGCGCAGGCGGACCATGCGGCCCGCGGTCGGCTCGATCTCCTCGAGGGCAGGGGTGGTGGCCGCGTCGGCGGCGGTGGGTTCGCGGGCGGTTTCTACGGAGTTCTTGTCCGGGGCAGGCGCTGGTGCGGTGGCTGCGGGCGGGGTGGTGCTCGCGGGCGCGGCGGTGTCCGCAGGCGTGGCGGTGTCAGTCGGCGCGGCGGTGTCAGTCGGCGCGGCGGTGTCAGTCGGCGCGGCGGTGTCCGCAGGCGCGGTTATGTCCGAGGGCGCGGTGGCATCGGTGCTGGTGGGCGGGGCCGTTCCGGGTTCGGCGGTCGCCTCGTCGGATTCGACCGCAGTATCCGAATCGACCGTGGCCGTGGCGGATTCGGCCGTGGTGCCCGCGCCGTCGGTTTCGGCCGGTGCGGATTCCGCGGTTTCGACATCGCCCTCGGGCAGCGGCACATTGGTAATGCCACGTTTCGGTGCGTCACGCGGAATCGCCGCGTCGTCGCCGACATGGGGTTGCCCCTCCGTGTCGGTCCGCTCGATCGGCGCGGGCTCCGGGCGTGTCGCGGTGGCCGTGCCGCCCTGACTGAAGTTGAAGCCACCGGAGGCCGCGTATCCACCGGACCGGTCGGTCAGTTCTTTCTCGGCGGCAGGTGGCGTCAGCGTGACGCGACGGCGCTTGTACAGGACGAATCCGGCGACGAACGCCACCACCAGCAGGGCGGCGACAGCGGCAATCAGGATCCAGGCTTCGGAGCTCACGCCGACCATCCTTGCAGAACCAGGTGCGCCGCCTTACCACAGCGTCCAGGACCCGACACACAACCCCCGAGATTTCTTGTCCTGCGGAACTTCTCGCGAAGTGACAATAGTATCGGCGACGTGACCGATCGAAACGTGCTTGGGGGGCCGCTGGAAGAGTGCGGCGCCGATCCTCTCACCGGCTTCTACCGGGACGGCTGCTGCAGTACCGGGCCGGAGGATCTGGGCAGCCATACCGTGTGCACCGTCGTCACGGCTGAATTTCTCGAACACCAGGCGTCCATCGGCAACGATCTGAGTACGCCGCGCCCGGAGAACAACTTCCCGGGCCTGCAGCCGGGCGACCGCTGGTGTGTGGTGGCCGTGCGCTGGTTGCACGCCCACGAGGACGGTGTCGCCGCGCCCGTGGTGCTGGCGGCCACCCATGAAAACGCCCTGGAAGTGATCTCCATGGACATCTTGCGCAAATACGCCGTCGACGTGCCGGACGATGTAAGCGATCTGCTCTAGCCCCCCGCCCTTTGCCGACCGTCGATGCCCGGAGCGTTTCAGGGCAGACGGTCGCCGAACATTCTGTCGTGTTATCGCAGCGCGCCCGCCTCGGCCCGCGCCGCGCGGGTGGCTCGTTGGCGGTGCGCCTTCTGACGGCAGGCCGCCGAGCAGTATCGGGCCGGACGGCCGGTGCCGGTGGGGTGGATCTCGGTGCCGCAGATCGGACAGGTTTCGTTACGAGGGCCAGTTTCGTTACTGGACTTGGCTTCGGAATCGGGTTTCGTTACGGCGCGGATTCCGGGATTCGCACGCATGGCATCGAGCATGATCGCGACAGCCCGAAGCAACGGTCCACCGGGGCCCTGACGTCGTTGAATCGCGACGCATCCGGTGAAAATGTCCAGCACATCAGCGATTTCGAGATCAGCGCGGACCGCACCTCGGCGCTGTGCCGCCGTCAACAGTGCGCCTAGCGCGTGATGAAAGCGGTCGCCCGCGCCGCGTAGCAGCGCCTTCGGCCAACCGTCATCGGACTGAACGACATCGCAGAGCGCCTGGCTGCCCGGGGCTGAGATGACCACCTCGGTGCAGACCGCGAAGAATGCGGCACCCGGATCCGGCGCATCGAGATATTCGGCGGCCAGTGTCGCGAGCCGGTCGACACGCTGCTGCATAACCGCTTCCAGCAGATCGGTTTTCGTGGGGAAATGCCGATAGACGGTGCCCGCGCCAACCCCGGCCCTGCGGGCGACCTCGGCCAGCGAGACCGAGGTGCCGTGTTCGGCGAATGCGCGTTGCGCGGCCGCCAGCACCAGCGCGCGATTGCGGCGGGCATCGGCCCGCGCGGCGACCACCGACGGCACCGGAGTGGACAGCGAAGCAGACATTTCGTTACGGCCTTCCGTTCCTGGACCTGGCCAAGCGGGTCAGTACACCCATATCGTCCGAATACGGGTTATCCGACCCGATTATATCGAGCAGAGAAGGCGAGCATGTCCCTTCAGCAGAACCCCATCCTGGTCACCGGTGCGACCGGCAAGCAGGGCGGCGCGACCGCCCGCCGACTGCTGGCCGACGGTATCGCGGTGCGTGCGCTGGTCCGCGATCCGCAGGCTCCCGCGGCCCGCGCGTTGGCCGACGCCGGTGCGGAATTGGTGACCGGCGACTTCGACACTCCCGCAACGCTGGCCGCCGCCGCCACCGGAGCGCGCGGCGTATTCCTCATGCCCCCAGCCGCTTTCGGACCGAACGGTTGGCAGTCCGAATTGGAGGCCACCCGCGGCATCGCGGCGATCGACGCGGCCAAGCGTGCGGGGGTCGAACAGATCGTCTTCACCGGTGTCGCTTCGATGACCGATGACGCGGCCTGGGGCCAGTCCGGAAAGAGCGGCATCGAGGAGGCTGCCGCGGCCAGCGGTCTGCACTACACCCTGTTGCGTCCGGTGCGCTTCATGGAGAACTACGTCCTGCGTGGCAGTCCGGTGGACGGCATCATCGACGGCGTGCACAAGCATCTGTTCCCGGCGGACCAGCCGCTGCAGATGATCGCGATCGACGATATCGCTGCCTTCGCCGCACTGGCCTTCGCCGACCCGGATCGCTTCCACGGCCGAACCCTCGAATTGGCCGGTGACGCGATAACTCCCGTCGCGGCCCTGGCGGCGATCACCCGGGCCACCGGATATCCGGTGCGCTATCACGAGGTCACCGAGGCCGAAGCGGATGCCCTCGGCGAACAGATCGGCAATACCTGGCGGCTGCTGCGCAAGTCCGCGGGCTGGCACGCGGACATCCCCGCGCTGCGGGAGATCTACCCAGCCCTCACCACCCTCGAATCCTGGCTCACCACAACCGGTGCCGCCATGATCAAGGCACAACAGGACCGCGACCGGCTCGCCGCCTCGCACTGATCGAACTCGTCGGGATCCGCACTAGTGCGGATCCCGAGGAGACGGTGAAGACTTTCCGTTGAGGCAGGCGGCTCGGGTACGACGAGTGTCGGGGTGGTCGGGACCCAGAACACGGATCTGGTCCGCCAGGAGTTCTGCGTATTCGGTCGCGGCGGTTACGGTGTCGCCCGCGGAGTCGCGGGCGTGCGCCAAGTGGAAGCGGGTGCTGAGCGTGCGCGGATGGGACCCGCCGAATATTCGATATTCGTCGGTGAGCAATTGCTCGAAATCGCGCACGGCGGATCGCGGATCACCGGATTCACAACGCCAGCGGGCCAATTCGTTGCGGTTCAGCAGCGTATCCGGATGATCGTCGCCGAGCACTCGGACGCGATCGGTGAGCAGCAGCTCGAGACGCTCGACCGCGATGGCCGGATCACCTTGCGCACCAAGCCAACACGCCAAATCGTGGCGGGTGCGGAAGGTGTTGGGGTGTTCCGGTCCGTGCACCCGGATGCGATTCACGAGCACGTACTCGAATTCGGGCAGGGCCGCAGTGATACCGCCGCTCTCGGCCCGATAGTGCGCGAGGTTCGCACGGGTGCGCAGGGTGTCGGGGTGATCCGGTCCGAGTACCCGCTCCCGGTCGACGAGCAGATGCTCGAATTCGATGACCGCCGCGGCCGGATCACCACTTTCACCGCGCCAGTAGGCGAGGTTGTGCAGGGTCGTCAGCGTATCGTGATGGTCGGCGCCGAGAATTCGCCGCCGGTCGTCCAGCAGTTCCTCGTATTCGGCTATGGCGGTGGCGTATTGGCCCGCCTCACCGCGCCACTTCGCCAGATTGTGCCGGGTGCGCAATGTATCGGGATGGTCGGGACCGAGGATGCGCAGCCGCAGTGGTAGCAGTTCCTCGAGGTCGGCGAGCGCGGCGGCGGTATTGCCGCTCTCACCGCGCCAGAGCGCGAGGCGGTGCCAGGTGTGCAGGGTTTCCGGATGCAAGGGTCCGAGCACCCTGCGTTCGTCGTCGAGCAGTTGTTCGTATTCGGCGACGGCCGCGCCGATCTGGCCGCTCTGGCCGAGGAAGAATGCGAGGCAGTGCCGGGTACTGAGGGTTTCGGGGTGCTCCGGGCCGAGGATGGCCAGTTGATCGCGCAGCAGCAGCCGGTACTCGGCGACCGCCGCTGCTGGGTCACCGCTCTCACCGCGCCAATAGGCGACCGCGTGGCGGGTGCGCAAGGTGTCGGGATGATCGATCGGCAAAACCCGCTGCCGGTCGGCCAGCAGCTGCTGATACTCCAGCACCGCGGTGGCCGGATTGCCGCTCTCCCCGCGCCAGAAGGCGAGTTCGTGACGTGTGCGCAGGGTATGCGGGTTATCGGGCCCGAGGACCCGGATCCGGGCCGGGAGCACCTGCTCGAATTCGGCGACGGCGGTGAGGTAGTGACCGATTTCGCCGTACAGGTGGGCGAGGTTGTGGCGTGACTTCAGGGTGAGCGGCTGATCCAGGCCGAGGATGCGGCGCTCGTCCTCGATCAGCTGCCGGAATTCGCCGATGGCCCTATGGTGTTCGCCGCTTTCGCCGCGCCAGTAGGCGATGCTGTTGCGAGTGCGCAGCGTATGCGGATGTTCGGGACCGAGAATGCGGGTCCGATCGGTCAGCAGCTGCTGGAATTCGGCGATGGCGGTGGCGTGGTCGCCGCTCACACCGCGCCAGCGCGCAATATCGTTGCGAGTGATCAGGGTATGCGGATGATCGGGGCCGAGCACCCGATCCTGCTCGGCGAGCAACTGTTGGAATTCGGCGATGGCGCGCATGTGATCGCCACTCTCGGCATGCAATTCGGTCAGGTGATGGCGGGTCTTGAAGAAGGCCGGATCGGCCGTGCCGGAAATGCGTTGCTGATCGACGAGCAGTTGGTGCAGCTCGATGATGGCGGCATCCAGGTCGCCGCTCTCACCGCGCCAGTACGCGAGTTCGTAACGGGCGGTGAGCGTGTCGGGATGATCCGGTCCGAGGACGCGCAGCCGGTCGGTGAGCAGCTGCTGGAAATCGGTGATGGCCTGGGCGGTTTCGCCCTGTTCGCCACGAAAATGCGCGAGATCACCCCGAGTGCGCAGCGTCGCTGGGTCGTCGACCCCCAGCAGACGGGTCCGGTCGGCGACCAACTGCGCGAATTCGGCTACGGCGGTGCGGAAATCACCGCTTTCGCCATGCCAGCGGGCGAGGTTCGTTCGGATGGTCAGTGTGCCCGGATCGTCCGCACCGAGCGCGCGTATCCGTTCGGCGAGTAGTTCCTGGTGTTCGGTGATAGCGGTGGCCAGATCGCCGCTTTCCCCGCGCCAGAAGGCGAGATTATTGCGCGCGGTGAGAGTGTCGGAGTGGTCGGGGCCGACCGCGGATTCGAACGACGGTATCCAGGCGGCCCACAGATCACGATTGTCCGCTGCTCTCGGGGTGTTCAACCGTTCCAGGAATGCCATCGCGGCGGCCGAATCGCCGTAGCCGAGATAGTGGCGAACCGCCGATCGCCGCGCGTAATCGGTGATCTGTGGTGCAGGTGTCGACGAGCCTGCATCCAACTCGATCGCCTCGGCCAGCGCCCGATGCGCATCGCGCCGCCATTCCGGCTGACCAGCGACCACCAGGGAGCGCCGAAAGGCGTTGTGCGCCAATCCCAGCGTTTCACCTTCGGTGCCAGGTCGACCCCGGCTGACCAATACACCCAACCGGACGATCAGATCGCGAATCCGGTTGGTGCTCAACTCGATACCGAGGAATTCCAAACCGCGCTCCAGTAGCTCCAGCGGCAGCACCGGCCCGGCACCGGCCGCAACCAGAATGCCGAGCAATGCGTATACCGCTGCGCCCGTGGTGGAATCGGCGTTGTCGACAAGGTCGCGGACCCGTCGCGACACCAGCGTATCGATGCCGATTCCCCGCTCCAGATCGGAAGAGGTTATATCGGAACGGATTTCCATCAGCAGCCGCGCCAGCAGCCAACCGCCCGTCGGCGTCTGCTGCAGCAGACCGTCGATCCATTCGCGCCAATTCGTATGCGCGGTATGGCCGCGGGCCGCCGCGACGGTATTGGCGATATCCGGAGTCGTCGGCGCGGGCAGTTCGATGCGGCGCATATGGGCGAGTCGCGGCGAATTCTCGATGCCGGTGCCCTCACGGATCCCGACGATCAGACGGACGTGCGCGAGCTGCGGGCGACGGGTCAGCTCGGCGACCGCATACGACAGCAGCGCACGGCTGCCGCGCTTGGGCTGATCGAGTCCGTCGACCAGAATGTGCACCGGCTTCGAGGTGCGCAGCCTGGCCAGCGGCTGCAGAATCCTGATCTCGAACAGATCGAGCCCACGACTGTCCTGCTCGGCCAGATCGAATTCGACCATGCGCGTCGCGGCCTTGAAACCGTCGAGCCTGCTGCCCAACTGCTGGGCCAGCTCGACGGTGAACGATTCCATGGAGCTGGTGACGTCGAGAAATATGGCGGCCGTGACGTATTCGGCCTTGATCGGCAGCGTATCCACCCAGCCCGGGCGGATCAGCGTGGCGAGCAGGGTCGATTTACCGCAACCCGCCGGACCGAGCACACCGCGCAGTCGTTCCTCGCCGGAGTCGACCACCTGGGTCAGCCGCTCCCGCAATGGCTCCGAAATGACCAGACCGTTGATCAACTGGTCGATGAAACCGGCTGCGGCGGTGCCGCTGACCGCGTCCTCACGACGGGCGGCATTGGGCACTAGCCAGAGCCCGGGATCGCTGCTGGCTGTGCGGATTCCGGAGGTGAAGGAGAACGACTGCGGCTCCAGTGCGGGGCACTGGCGCAGCGGCTGCACCAGATCCGAGGGCAGCAGACTTTCGCCGCCGTGCGGTACCCCTTTGCCGAAGGTGGTGATGATCGTCCTGGTGAAACAGCCGAAATAGGCGGGTCCGTTGCCGGTGGCGACCAGCAGTTCGACGCGCCCGTTCGGGCCGGAGGCCTCCGGCCAGCGCCGGGCGGCGCCGCGGACTCCCTCGCCCGTCTCGCAGGCGTCGACCAAGACGATCAAACCGTCCAGTGTGGCGGCACTGTTCAGTCGCTCCTGGATTTCCTGCGTCAGGTGAAAGGCGTTGCGCAGCTTGGGCAGCTGCGGTGAGTCATGAGCGAGCAGGTAGAAGTTCTCCGCGGCGGTGGTCATGCCGTGACCGACGAAGCTGATCAGCAGTGTCGCTTGCCGATTCGACGCGGTGTCGAAGGCTTCGTCTACCGCGCAGACCAATTCGTCGATCGTCGGATCGAGCAGCGGGCCGTCGGTGCCGGTGGCCGGTTGCCAGCCACCGAGTTCGCGCAGTTCGGTGTAGAGGCCGGTGGCGAGGTCATCGGTGAAACCCAATCTGGGCAGCGCTGTGCACTCCGAGCCGACTACCAGCGCCACCCTCCCGCCCATATTTCGCAACGTACTCGGCGAGCGTCGGCGACGGGCAACAACGCGGAATCGAAAAGGCCACGATCACAAGGGGATCGTGCAGGGCCTTACGTTCAGCTGGCCGCGCCGACCGGAGTCAGGGTCTCTCCGCGCAGCCGCTGACTGATCACCTGGGTGATGCCGTCACCGCGCATGCTTACGCCGTAGAGAGCGTCGGCGATCTCCATGGTCGGCTTCTGGTGGGTGATGACGATCAGCTGGCTCTTCTCGCGCAACTGCTCGAACAGGCCGATCAGGCGGCGCAGGTTGGTGTCGTCCAGCGCGGCCTCGACCTCGTCCATCACATAGAACGGCGAGGGGCGGGCGCGGAAGATGGCCACCAGCAGGGCAACCGCGGTCAGCGATTTCTCACCGCCGGACAGCAGCGACAGTCGCTTGACCTTCTTGCCGGGCGGGCGGGCCTCCACCTCGATACCGGTGGTCAGCATGTCCGACGGATCGGTGAGCACCAGCCTGCCCTCGCCGCCCGGAAACAGTTTCGCGAAAACGCCGACGAATTCGCGCTCGACGTCCTCGTATGCCTCGGTGAAGACCTGCAGGATGCGCGCGTCCACCTCGGCGACCACTTCCAGCAGATCCTTGCGCGCACTCTTGACGTCCTCGAGCTGAGTGGCGAGGAAGTTGTAGCGCTCCTCGAGCGCCGCGAACTCCTCCAGCGCAAGGGGATTCACCTTGCCGAGGGTGGCGAGGTCCTTCTCGGCGCGCTTGGCGCGGCGCTCCTGGGACTTGCGGTCGAACGGCATCGGCGCGGGCGCGGTGACCTGCTCGCCGCGCTCCTTGGCCTGTTCGTACTCCTGCCACTCCAGATCCGATGGCGGCATCGGCACATCCGGACCGTATTCGGCGATCAGATCGGCCAGTGCGATGCCGAACTGCTCGGCGATGGTCGCCTCGATCTGCTCGATGCGCAGTGCCGCTTGGGCTTTGGCGACCTCGTCGCGGTGCACGGTGTCGGTGAGTTGGGCCAGCTGGGTGGTCAGCGCGCGGACCCGCTCCTTTATCTGCTCGACCTGGGTGGCGCATTCGGTGCGGCGGCGCACGAGTTCGTCACGGCGCGCACCCGCTTGCGCCACAACGGATTCCAGCTCTGCGGCGACCTTGGCACCGGATTCGGCAACGGCGGCAGCGACTTCGGCGGCCTGCCTGCGCGCGGCCTGTGCGCGTTCGGCGCGGGCCCTCGTCTCGCGTTCGGCGCGTGCGGCCCGACGCAGCGAATCCGCTTTGCCGCGAACCGATTCCGCGCGTTCCTCGGAGGTGCGCACAGCCAGGCGGGCCTCGACTTCCATGGAGCGCGCCTCAGCCAGTGCGGCGGCGGCTTCCTCGCGGTCGCGGCCTGCGGATTCGGTGCCCGCCGCGCCCATACCGTCGTCGTCGACCTCGGATTCGAGTTCGGTGCGGCGCAGCCGCTCTTCGAGATCGGCCAGCGCCGCCAGCGCCTCTTCCCGGCCCGACTCGGTTTCCGCGCGCTGGCCGGTGAGCCGGTCGATATCGGATTGGGCGGTGCGCGCTACCTCACCGAGCCTGCCCAGGCGGTCGTAGATCACGACCAAGGCCTGATCGGATTCGTGCAGCGCGAGCAGCGCCTGGTCGACGGCATCCTTGCGGTCGGCTTGTTCGGCAAGTGCACCGGACAGGGCCGCCTCCAGTTCTTCGGCGCGACGTTGCGCGGCGACCAGATCGGCCTTGGCGGTATCGATATCGGCCTGGATCTCCAGCTGACTCGGTGCACGATCGGATCCGCCGAGCACCCAACCGGTTCCGGTGAGATCGCCGTCGCGGGTGACCACCCGCAGTTCCGGCCGGGCACGGACCAGTTCGGTGGCGGCGGCGAGATCCTCGACCACGGCGACACCTGCGGTCAGGGCGGCAATGGCGCCGCGCACGTTGTCCGGTCCGTCGACCACGTCGACCAGCCAGCGCGCCCCGCCGGGCAACCCGCCGTCGGACGTGATCGGCGCAGCCGCGGCATCGAAGACCAGCGCGGCGCGACCGCCGTCGGCCTCCTTCAACGCGCGCACCGCGGCGTGTGCGGAATCTCCGGTATCGGCGGCGACGGCGTCGGCGAGCGGTCCGAGGGTCGCGGCGACCGCGGCCTCGAAACCACCGTGCACCCGAATCAGCCCGGAGAGCGGACCGAGCAGGCCCTGTGCACGATTCTCGACCAGCCAGGCCGCGCCGTCCCTGCGCGCCAAACCCATGCTCAATGCTTCGATGCGGGCGCTCAGCGAGGCCACCCGCTTACTGGCGTCGCGATCCTGTTCGCGCAGTTCCGTGACGCGCTGATCGGCCAGTGCGAGGGCCTGCACCGCATGCTCGTGCTGGGCGTCCAGGCCGGTCTCACCGGCCTCGAGTTCACCGAGTTCGCCCTGGACCGTATCGAATTCGGCCTGGGCCGCCTCACCGCGCAGGCGGGCCTCGCCGATCGCGACCGTGAGCCGGGTGATCTCCGCATCCACCGACTGCGATCGGGTGCGCAAAGTTTCGACCTGACCGGACAGCCGGGCCAGCCCCTCACGACGGTCCGCGATGGCGCGCACCGCGGCCAAATGCGCCTGCTCGGCGGCCTTCGCGGCCTGCTCGCGTTCGGCGAGCGCCTCGCGCGCGGCCTCCAGGGTTTCGGCCGCGATCTCGACTGCCTCGCGCAGTTCGGCTTCCTCGGCCTCCACGCGTTCGGCCTCGGCCTCGAGCTGCTCCGGATCGCGGCCGCTGCCGACGGGCATTTCGGTATGCAGATTGCGGGCTCGGTCGCCGGCGATTCGGATGGTGGCATTGACGCGCTCGGCCAGCGCGGACAGCTGGAACCAGATCTGCGCGGCGGCCTCGGCGCTCGGTGTCAGCCGGGACAGCTGGAACTCCTGCTGTGCCAGTGCGGCATTCGCGGCATCGAGTTCGGTCTGCACCGTGATCTGCTGTTCGCGCGCGTACGCCTCTTTGCTCTGCTGACTCTCCAGCTCGTCGCGCCGGGTGACCAGGTCGTCGGCGGCCAGGCGCAGGCGCGCGTCACGCAGATCGGCCTGGACGGTCTGGGCCCGGCGGGCCACCTCGGCCTGTCTGCCGAGCGGTTTGAGCTGGCGGCGCAGTTCGGTGGTGAGGTCGGTGAGGCGGGCGAGGTTGGCCTGCATCGCCTCCAGTTTGCGGACCGCCTTTTCCTTACGCTTGCGGTGCTTGAGCACACCGGCGGCCTCCTCGACGAAGGCGCGGCGGTCCTCGGGACGCGATTCCAGGATGGCCGAGAGTTGCCCCTGTCCGACGATGACGTGCATTTCCCGGCCGATACCGGAGTCGCTGAGCAGTTCCTGCACATCCATCAGGCGGCATGAGCTGCCGTTGATCTCGTATTCACCCGCGCCGTCGCGGAACATGCGCCGGGTGATGGAGACCTCGGCGTAGTCGATCGGCAGCGCACCGTCGGAGTTGTCGATGGTCAGCGTGACCTCGGCGCGCCCCAGCGGCGCGCGTCCGGAGGTACCGGCGAAGATGACGTCCTGCATCTTGCCGCCGCGCAGCGCCTTCGCACCCTGTTCGCCCATCACCCAGGTGAGCGCATCGACGACATTGGATTTGCCCGAGCCGTTCGGGCCGACCACACAGGTGATGCCCGGCTCGAAACGCAAGGTCGTCGCGGACGCGAAGGACTTGAAACCCTTCAACGTCAGACTCTTCAGGTGCAAATTCGACGACCCTTCCCTGCGCGGTGGTCGGACAATTCGTCGTCCACTCAAGGCGACCAGCCATGGTATCCGTCTGGCAACGGTTACCCCGTAAGCGGGCGGATACCTCCGTAGGTTATCGACTCGGCGCCCGATGTCCCACATTTCCGTGTGCTCCACATTTGCTGGCCGCGCGTCAGTTTCGCACCCCTTGTCGGTGTTCGCACCTCGGGCGTTCAGGGTGTGGTGGCGGTGGCGCGGAAGTCGGCGTTGGAGGGATCGTCGAAGCCGAGACATTCGGCGATCTCGGCGACCGAGTCCGGTGCGTGGGTCAGCAACCGCTTGGCTTCCAAGATGATTCGCTCGTCGCTGAGTTCTTTGGCGCTGAGGCCGGTGTTCCGCCAGGCCAGGCGGTTCAGGGCGCTGGTGGAGCCAAGGCGAGCCGCGTAGTCGGTGACCCCTTGTGCATGATCGGGAACTGCGCGTCGAGTTTGTCGCGAAGCTGGAGGATAGGCCTCGTGGGTCGGCGGATCGACGGGATCTTCGGCTGCGATATCACCACGCCGGGCGGCGTCTTCCACTACTCGGCGGGCATTCCGACTCCACCGAACTGACCGGTTTGTGCTTGCGGTATCGCCGGGCTGCCGGGGCGCATACGATCCAGTCTGATTCGCCGGCGGACCGTTAGTTCGGGAGTACAGAGCATGTCGGACAAGACCAGCAGCGTGCTCGGTCTAGTCCGTCATGCGACGACGCTGCGGCTGACGCGCATCGGGACGCTGGTCGTAGGGAGCCTGGTTTTTCTGTACGCCTGCGAGGTCAGCCGGAAGAGCGATCTATCCGATGTCTGGGTGCAGGTCGCCTTCGCCGCTGGACTCGCGCTCACCGGGCTCACGACCGCCTGGTTCGAGATAAAGGCCGCTGACCACGCCGCGACCCGCGCCCGCACCGACATCCGCGGTTTCCTCATCGAATCCGACGGCATCTCGGTGCGGGCCCGCATCACCCGCTCCGGCGACCTCGTCTTCCACGGCCACGACACCGGCGGCGCCTATCCGGCCTACGAATGGGACTGGGCCTTCCGCGCCACCACCTTCCCCGCCATCCGCTCCGCCCTCGGCGGCGGCAAGGGCGACCTGCTCGACCTCCTCGAACGCACGGTCCCCGACCTGGACCGCCAAGAGCGCTACGACCCCGGCGCCTGGCTACACAACCAGGGCATCCCCGCCGCCTTCCGCGAACGTGGCGACACCTCCCACCGCATCACTCGCGAGCTACCGGTGGTCAAGCCCGAAGCTCCCCAACGCCAATCGTCCCGTGAATCCACTGGGGCACAACAGCTATCGACCAAGCGCCACAATCCGGCAGACGCGCCCCGCCCCAGCCGCTCGAGCCGCCGCGAACCACCCGGCCGAGACACTTCAGCCCCCACTCGCCGCCGGGCCTCGGACTCCCAAGATCCTCGGAACTCAGCGAACCGCTACGACGAACCACCAACCCGACGTCGCGACCAGCCGTCGAACACGCGCCGAAGAGCCGGCGATCGGTGGGATGCGGAGTCGGACCCCTATGCGGATAGAACACCGGGTGATCGCTGGGACGCACCACCCAGTGACCGCTGGGACGCACCACCGAGCGACCATCGGAACGACGCCCCGAGCAACAGTTGGACTGCACTACCAAGCAATCAGTGGAACGGTCCACCAGCACGCTCCACCCGACCATCGGAAGCACCCCGCTACGAGCCGTCGCCCGATGACCGAATCGATCCGTCTGCCGCCAGCCGTGGCGCATCACCGACCCGACACCGCGATCAACCACCGTTCGAACCAGGCGCACCCACACACGTCCGCCGCGCAGCCCGCGTGGATTCCCCTCGATCCGAGCCTTCAGGTGAGGGCTCGGACGAACCGGCCGCAAGCGGAGGCACACTGCCCAACCGACGTCGCGCCGAGTCGCCCCGCGACGAACTGGGCGCACCGACGCACGGCCGCCGCGGAACCCCTGCAGACCCACGGCGTTCGGAGCCGTCAAGTGATCGCTGGAACGAACCACCGGCCACTCGCCATAGGGAGCAAGTGGACTATCGCCAGCCCACCGGTCGGCCCGGGGATGAAAGTTCCGGCGCACACCGGCACGTGCATTCCGGCGTGCACCCCAACGAGTCGCCTCGCAGGCGGCGCGAACCGCGGGGGCGGCAGGACGAGTCGCCTGACCGACGTCACCGCAGGTCATAGGCGCATAGCCGACACCCACGGCTCGAACACCGGGACGAGCTAGACGTATCCATACTGCGCCGGGAACCCCGCGGATCTACGGCAGTCCGAGCCGTCACCGGAACCAACACACACCCGCCAGCACGGCAATCCCGTGCACACCCCGGCGAACCGCATTGGCCGAGCGGCGCGAAAACAACTGGCGCAGTGGTGAACCCGGCACCGGTCCGACATCACCCAGGTCATCGGCCGTGCGGCAGTTGACGCACTGTATAGCGCATCTCATCGCGGCGTTGCCCATCTCATCGCGCGGCGACAGCCCCACCTCAGGACTCATCGGTGCTCAGGCAACCGATCGTGCAGAGCCATGCGTGTCTGCAGGTCATCGGCCGAACGCATTGCAGAGTGCGTCCAGGCCATGGCGGCGGACGGAATCTTGTACTCGTCGATGATGGGCGCGGCACAATCGCTTCCCCACTCGGAGGCTTGACATTCCACATTGGAGGGTGCATGCTTGTTGCACCTTCCAATGTGGAATATGGAACTAATGGTTAGGAACTGGACATGGAAATCTCGCCTGGTACTCGGGCCTCCGATGCGGAGCGCGAGAAGGTTGTGCGGCTGCTCGGACGGCACATGGCGGACGGTCGGATCGACCTTGCCGAATACGATCAGCGCGTCGCCCGCGTCTATGAGACCGGCGTTCGCGACGATCTGCAGCTGGTCCTGTCGGATCTGCCGAAGTTGCCGAAAGAGTCTGCCGTACAGAAGAATTCGATAAGCCGCTTCCCGATCTGGCAGCAGATCGAAGGCACCTCATGGCTCGGAGTGAGCGTGCTGGTGCTCACCATCTGGGCCGCGATCTCGATCAGCGTCGGAGAATTCACCTATCCGTGGCCGATCTGGGTGATCGGCCCATGGGGCGCCGTACTCGCCTTCCGCATGTTGGCCGGTTTCGAATCGGGCCGATTCGGACGCCACACCAACTGACACCCGACATGGTCAGCGATTGCCCCCTGGCGCTACCCCCTCCTCGAACCTCCGCACCTTCACTCCGCACCTGGACCCCCGATCACCATGCGCTGACGCAAACAAACACCGAGAGCCCCTCTCCGCCAAAGCAGTCTCGACGCCGAGGCGCAGGGGCTGCGGAGTTGGGCACTTGATCACCATGCGCTGGTGGAGGCAAATGTCGAGAGTGGCCGCCACCAGTGCATTCTCGGCTGATGTGTCGGTGGGGTGGGGGAGGATGTGGGGTATGGGGGATGTTTTGGATGGGCCGTTTCGGGGGTCTTGGGCGGTTGCGGCTGGGGTGGTTTCGCGGTGGGAGTTGCGGCGCGGGTTTGCTCGGTTGCTTCCGGATGTTTATGTGCGGCGAGGGTGTGGAGTGGGGGCTGTCGAGCGGGCCGTGGCAGCCGGGCATTGGGGGAAGGGTGAAGGTGTTCTGGTTGGGCGGTCGGCGGCGGCGCTGCATGGGACGCGGTGGTTGGATGGGGAACGGCCTGCGGAGATCGCGCGCGCCGGTTGCACCAGGGGGCCGCGTGGAATTGCGCTGCGGCAGGACGTTATTCCGGCGTCGGAATGCTGTGAGAGAGCGGGCTTTCGAGTGACTACGCCCGCTCGAACGGCCTTCGATCTGGGGCGGCGAGTGTCACGGGAGAATGCGGTGGTCGTCCTCGATGCCCTCTGCGCCGCAACCGGATTGCACACAGAAGAAGTTATCGAGCTGAGCGTTTTGCATCCGGGAGCACGAGGCATCGCGAGATTGCGCGAGGTGCTGCCGCTGGTCGACGGTGGCGCCGAATCCCCGCAGGAAAGCCGCACGAGACTGCTGCTGATCGACAACGGTCTCCCCCGTCCGGAGACCCAGATCGTCGTCCGAGATCACTACGGATCTTTCGTCGCCCGCGTGGATATCGGTTGGGAGCAATGGAAAGTCGCCGTCGAGTACGACGGCGCCCAACACTGGACAGATCCAGCACAGCGATCCAAAGACATCGACCGCCACGCCGAACTGACCGCCCTCGGCTGGCTGGTAATCCGAGTCAGCGCCGATCAACTCCGCACCCGCCCCCACATCATCCTCGACCGAGTCCGAACCGCCCTCCGCACCCAAGGCGCACATCTACACCCTTGACCATCATGCGCTGATGGCGGCAAACATCGAGATACCCACTCCCTCAGCACATTCTCGACGCCAGCGAATGCAGGTTAGGCGACATATCCAGTGCTAGCTGTGGGCACTCGGCGCGGTCGCGGAACTGGACCCTTGATCACCATGTCCTGATGGCGGCAAACATCGAGAATGCCCCTCCACCAATACATTCTCGGCCTCGGCGAATGCGGGTGAAGGCGACATGGCAAGCGAGTAGTGGGCAGCGTGGGTCCCTGCATTGCGCCCCTGCACCGCCCCACCTGGGTCATCCCCACTCCAAGCGCCGGATTCAGCGGCGGGGGCACGCGGTCCCGCCATGGCATGCAGACGGGCTTGGGGGTGCGCGGGTTTGAAAGGTGGGTGATGGAGGAGTCTCCGGACATCCCGGGGGATTCAGATGTTCACCATGTGCTGGTGGCGGGAAACGTCGAGAGGGACGCTCCACCAGTACATTCTCGACGCCAGCGGGCGCGGGTGTGGCGGCGCGGGAAGGGGCGTCGAGCAGGCGGGGCGGTGTGGGACGGAGCGGGCCTTGGACGATTACCGGGGATGCGGCGACGATGAGTCCTAGGCTGTGGCCGCGTATTACGGTGGCATGGAGCCGACGGGTGTATTCCGAAGATGTTGGTAGGCATTGGGTTTGCGGTTTGAACTTTGGTGGTATTGCGGAAGGGTGAGGGCTTCAAGGGTTTTGGCCTCGCTCGTGGGTGTGCTGGTGGCCAGTTTCGCGGTTTCTGTTCTATCTGTGCGTCCTGCTGTTGCGGCGCCGCAAGTGGTTGGTGAGACGCCGCTGGACGCTGCGGTTTCGCAAGTGGACGTTTACTCCCCCGCAATGGATCGGGTGGTGAGCAACAGGGTGATTCGAGCCGCGGGGGGTCCTGCGCCGACGCTGTATCTGCTCACTGGAATCGGTGGCGGCACCGATGGCATCTCGTGGTGGGACGATACCGATGTCCGGCAGTTCTTCGCCGATAAACACGTCAACGTGGTGATGCCGATCGGTGGCGCGTACAGCTTGTACACCGACTGGCTCAACGACGATCCGGCGGTCGGCCGGAACCGATGGCAGACGTATCTCTCCCGGGAACTGCCGGCCGTCCTCGATACCCGGCTCGGCAGCACCGGACGCAATGCGATCGCGGGTGTGTCGATGAGCGCGGGGTCGGCGGTGGATCTGGCGATCCAGGCGCGCGATGTGTACAGCGCGGTCGCGGCCTACAGCGGATGTCCGTGGACTTCGGATGCGCTCGGAGTCGCGATGGCCAGCGCGCAGGTGATCCGCGGCGGGGCCAATCCGGTGAATATGTGGGGCGAGCTGGGCCAAGGGATCTGGCGAATGCACGACGCGTTCGCCAATGCGGGTGCCTTGGCGGGTAAGACGATCTACCTCTCCGCCGCCACCGGCACCCCCGGCGCGATCGATGAAGGCGGACTCGGCTTCCCGCCGCTCGAAGCAATCGCCAGCTCGTGCACCGATGCATTCGCGGACCGGCTCAGCGAGCTCGGCCTCCCCGCCATCCACGTCAACCGCCCCGAAGGCTCCCACACCTGGGGCCAGTTCGAAACCGACCTCCACGATTCCTGGCCCCACCTGGCCCGAGCCCTCGGCGCATAACCGAGCCTGGCCCATCGCGCCGATAGTCTCCAGCCTGCCCGCGCACCGCTTCTCGCGCCGCGCATGTTTTCTGCCGCGCGAATTCGTGCGCGGCGCTGTCCTTACTCAGTGAAGTTGGCGAATCGCGCGTCTACGCGGCGAATAGCTCAACGTATGTGACGGATCTGGTTCTGCCTGCGACCCAGTCGCCCGCCGAATTCGATTGCTTTGCACGGTTGTTCCTGTTGTCCTGTCGCCATGGCCTTCCGATACCCAGACGAGGTTCCCCTCCTCACCGACGGCATGGTCACCCTCCGCGCGCATCAACAGGAGGATCTCGACGCAATGGTCGAGCAATGCCGCGACGTCGAGATGTTGCGTTACACGACCGTGCCACGCCCGTATAGCCGCGATGACGCCGCGGAATACCTGGACCGCACTGCCCGCAATTGAGAAGAGGACACACCAATTTCGAGCCGCGCATGGGCGATCACCAAGTCGGCACCTCGGGCAAGGATGCGATTCTGCGGCACTGTCGACGGCCTGGACGGTGCCCCGACAGTGCTGGTGATCGGCATACACGATCGCAGCACGATCGCGTCGCATTCGGGTCGAATGTGCAGTGCACAACTGCAATTGGGGCCGCTGGCCGCCCGCCGGTTGCTCGGTGTTCCGTTGTCGGAGTCCCCAACAGCACGCTGGAATTGCCGGAACGTCACCGGGACGCCTGCTCCGCCGGGACATGTCCCATTCGGCCAAGACAACACCGAGTGCGCGCCCATAGCCTTCTACCGTGCCTACGACACCAGCAGCCGTGCGTATCGCCGCCGCCGGCGTCGGTATCCACGCGATCAACCACCTGATCGTGCCGCTGATTCCGCCGGCGAACTGGACCGTCGGAACCGTATATCACCTGATCAGCGCCCGGTGCACGCGGCACTGATCCTGCCGATACTGCGGCGGCCGCAATTGGGCCCGCATCGCCATCACCGCCCTGCTCGGATGCCAGTTCGGCGGCGGCTTCGTCGTCTGGGGGTTGTTCCCCGAGACCGGCGCACACCTGGCCCTCATCGCCGGGTGGACGTTGTCGATCACGGTGCCGGCACTGTTGTGGGTCCCGCGATCGGCGAGCCCATCGTCATCGATCCGGTCGTGATTCGCCGTTTACAGGCGGTGGATATCTCCCCACAGTGTCTCGCGGGGATCGAGCGAACGCGCTGACATCGACAAGGTGGGGCACGGCTGAACCGGACGTGACAGCGAATCGGTGCGTGGCGCACCAGAACGTGCGCGGGCGGCATGCGGCGCGCGGCGCGAAGTTGTCGCGGGTCCAGGGCGTGACACTACGGTGGGGTGACATGGATACCGTTGCCGTGCCGAAGTGGGTTGGCGTCGCGCCTGCGCGGGTGGGTGGGGCAGGGCGGGGTGTTCTTGGCGCGGTGGCGTTTCTTGTGGTGGTGCAGTTGGTGGTTCGGGGGTGGGTGGCGGGGAGTGGGTTTTTTTATTGGGATGATCTGATTTTGGTGGGGCGGGCGGGGAGTTATTCGCTGTGGTCTGCGGATTTGCTGTTGTACAACCATGATGGGCATTTCATGCCGTTGGCGTTCGCTACGGCCTGGGTGGTGACTGCGGTTGCGCCGTTGACGTGGGCTGGGCCGGTGGTGTCGCTGGTGGTGCTGCAATTGGCGGCGTCGGGGGCGGTGGTGCGGATGCTGGTCGTGCTCATGGGGGTGCGGTGGGCGATTCTGGTGCCGCTGGGGTTCTATCTGTTTTGTCCGCTGTCGCTTCCGGCGTATGCGTGGTGGGCTGCTGCGCTCAATGCGCTGCCGCTGCAATTCGCGCTCGCGTGGGTGATCGGGGATGCGGTGCGGCTGGTCGAGACGGGGCGGCGGCGGTATGCGGTATCGGGAGTCGTGGTGCTAGGGGTGGCGCTGCTGTTTTTCGAGAAGTCGGTGATCGTGCCGTTCGCGGCGTTCGCTGTAGCGGTGCTCGTTCGGCACGTCGATGGTCTCGGATCCGCGCTGCGGGTCGTGGCGCGGCGTGGAGCGGCGCTTTGGGGCGGATCCGGTGTGGTGATCGCCTGTTGGCTGGCCGGATATCTGACGGTGGTGGATGTTTCGGCAGTACACACCAGTCCGGCGGAACTGCGCGACTTATTGCCCGGCGCAACGTCATTGGGGATTGTGCCGACGCTGTTCGGCGGACCGTGGAGTTGGGAGCGCTGGTTGCCGTCGACGCCGTGGGCGGATCCGCCGAGTTGGGCGGTCGTGGCGGCTTGGGTCGCACTGGGCGCGCTGGTGCTGCTGTCGCTGCGTGCCCGGCTTCGTGTGGGGCCGGTGTGGGTGACAGCGGCAGCGTACGCGCTCGTCGCACAACTGCCGGTCGCATTGGCCCGCAGCGGACCGAACACCGCCGCCGAACTGATGCAGTCCCTACGCTATTTCGCCGATATCGCCGTGGTGTTGACCGCCGCGGGTGCGCTGATACTGCGTGCTCAGCCGCGAGACAACGCTGCGAAGTTGCTTCCGGATACGCGCGACCGCACCGCTCGGTTGATGTACCGCGAGACTCCTTCCGATTCGCGGGACGCGGCGCGCGTGCCACAGGGTCGGGTCGCCGTGTTGCTTCCGGTGCTGGGTGGTCCGGCGGCCAGGTGGATTCTCCGAATGGGTGGTCGCATACCGATATTCGTGCCCGGATCGCGGGTCACGGCGGTGTTGGGGGTGGCGTTTCTGGTGAGCTGTCTTTGGTCTACTGCGGCTTTTGTGGAGTCTTGGCGGGTTAATCCAACGAAGACGTATGTGACGAATGTGAAGGCGGCGTTGGCGGAGGGTGATGGGTTGCCGCTGCTCGAGCAGGAGGTGCCGTGGAATGTGTTGAACCCGACGGCATATCCGCAGAATCTGACAAGTCGAGTGCTTGCGCCGCTCGCGAAGCCGACTACCTTTGCTGATTCGACTCCGCGGCTGCGGATGATTACTGATAGCGGGGAGATCGTCGAGGCGGCGGTTTGGTGGAATCGCAGTATTCTGCCTGGGCCCGAGGATGGCTGTGGGTATCGGATACGGGGGCCGCAGCCGAGCGATATTGCGCTCGACGGGCCGATGCTCGAACACGAATGGACTGTGCAGCTCAACTACCTGGCCAACGAAGACGGACGAATTACCGTCTCGTTCGAACACGGCGAGCCCGTGGGCGCGCCGGTTCGCAAGGGGTTGAATACCGTCTACGTTCGCGTGGTCGGCAGTGGGTCTATGCTCCGAATCAGTCCTCGCACACCAGGACTCGACGTCTGCCTCGGGGTTGGGCCCGTAGGAGTTGCCTCTTACGACAACTGACCTCTGGGTCCGATTGCCTATGGCCTGTCGGATGCGCTGCCTCGCGCCCTCGCGGTGAACGCATCCCACTCGCCCGGAGTGAAAACCAGCGCGGGACCGGTCGGGTTGTCGGAGTCACGCACCCCAACCATGCCGCACTCGAGATGCGCAACCTCGACGCAGTCTCCACCGCTGGTACTACGACTGCTCTCGAACCACTCGGCACCGGATAGATCCATGCTCACCCTTCCAGCTCCCTGACGATGGCCCCGATAAAGCGTCGGGTGTCGCGCTCGTTCAACGCTAACGGATTTCAGTGTGATCCGCCGCACCGGGATTGCACCCGAGGAACTACAGAATGGCGAAGGCGACAACCAGACCGAGCGCGAAATGCGCCGCGGCAACCACGAGAACCTCGGTGGTGTAGACATCGGATGCCAGCGCCGCGCCGATATCGATGCCGAGTGCCCGTTCGATGACCCGTACCGAAATCACCTGTGCGATGATGCCGACCAACCCGTAGACGCTCGCCGCGATGAGGCCCTCGGAGAGTTTGCCCGCCGAGGCGTAGGTCGCCAACACCACGATCAAGGCCATGCTGACCATGCCCGCGGCCGCGACGATGATGGCATTGGGTTTACCCGCGGCGACCAGCGCGCGCAGCTTGCCGGGTGTGGTCAGATCGATGGCGTAGAAGCCGACGAGCATGAGGGCCAAGCCGACGATGGCGTAGAGGACGATGGCTCCAACGCCGGTGCCGAGCGAGTTCCAGTAACCCGATTCGAGGGCAACTGCGGTCATCGTGATCCTTCCGAGGTGAGGTCGCGTAGTTACTGCGTAATGCGGTGCGGGACAAACGCCGAGCCGTCGTCGGTGATCAGTCCGGCGGTTTCGCGAATCCCGAGTCCGGCCGCGTTGTCGCCGACGATCCAAGCACCGAGGACCGGGCGCATATCGTCGAATTCCGGTAGTGGGTCGAGCAATTGGTAGACGAAACCCTCTTCGCCGTAGACCCCGCCGGTGGCCGTCTCCAGACCCGCGCCGACGATGGTCATATTCGCGCCCTCGCGCCCGAGCTTCGGCTTGCGAATGTATTCGGTGAGCTCATTGGGCTGGTCGAGGTAGGCGGGCAATAGATTCGGGTGCCCGGGATACATCTCCCACAGGATCGCGAGGATCGCCTTATTGCTCAGCAGGGTCTTCCACAGCGGCTCGACCCACATGGTCTGGGGCAGGCTCGCGACCACACGCTTTCCGAAATCGTCGTCGAGCACCCACTCCCACGGATAGAGCTTGAAGATCGCATCGATCGAACCCTCGGCCAGATCGACGAAACGCTCCAGCTCGCTGTCGAATCCGACGTCCTCGATCGGTAGCGCGATGGTGTCGAATCCGGCCTCGGCGGCGGTCTCCTGCATATACGCGGTGGTGACATTGTCCTCGCCGGTGGCGTCCGCGCCGGACCAGGTGAAATGCAATTGCGCCGAGGGCAGGATGTCGCGCAGCTCGGTCCAGCGCTCGACCAGCTTCTCGTGCAGGGAATTCCACTGATCGCCATCGGGATAGAGCGCGGTGAGCCAGTGCCACTGCACAATTGCCGCCTCCAGCAGTGAGGTCGGCGTATCGGCGTTGTACTCCAACAGTTTCGCCGGACGGCGCGCGTCGTAGCGCAGATCGAAGCGCCCGTAGACGTACGGGTCATTGCGCTTCCAGGATTCCGCGATCGGCCCCCAACTCCATTCGGGCAGACCGAAATCCTTGTACCGTTCAGTGAGCACCACATGCTCGACGGCATTCAGGCACATCGAATGCAGCAGTTCGACATCGGCCTCCAACGCGAGGATCTCCGACATCTCGAACTCGTAATGCACCGATTCATCCCAGTACGGCCTGGGCAGACCGCTCGCATCCCGGCCGGGCGAGCCGTAGACCAGCCCCTGGCCCTCGATGATCTGCTGCCAGCCGGGCCGCGGCGTAGCGCGCACGCGTCGCATTACGAACCCCCGCTGCTCTTGCTGCTGGTGCCGAGACCACCGCGGCTAACGGTGCTGCCGCTCTTGGTCGAGATCTGAGCGCCCTTGGGCTGCACCGTGGTTCCGCCGCTCGGCGTTTTGCCGACCGTGTTGTTACCGCCGTAGTAGTAGCGGTACTGGTGCCCGTTGTATATGAAGATCCCGTTGCTGCCGGTGTACGCGCCGGTCGTACCGGATCCGACGGCGGTCGAGGCGACCTCGCAGTCGTCGTCGGGCGCGACGACCTCCTGACCGTTCTGATCGATCACGGTGCAATACGCAGTCACCTGATCGGGTTTGGTTAGCGCCCGATAGGCGAGATAACCACCGCCGACCAGACCCGCGACGCCGACGATGGCGACACCGCCGATCAGTACGCGCTTGCGAGTGCGCTTCTTTTGCTCGGCGGCGGCCGTAGCGGCCTGCTGCGCCTCCTCCGCGCGCTTACGTGCCTTGTCACGCGCCCGCGCCTCGGCCACCGTCGGCGGACGCGGCTGAGTGACACCGGCCTCTTGGCGCTGGATACTGCCCCTTTGCGGCGGAGAACCGAACCGCCGCGGCCCGGTACCCGGCGGAGTCGGCCCGGCGCCCGGCGCACTATGACCAGCATCCGACGGACCAGATCCCCCGCCTGGCACGCCATGCCCCTCGCCCGGCGAACCCAACCTATCGCCCGACGAACCAGATCCACCACCCGCCGAACCAGATCCACCACCTGGCGCGCCCGACCCAGCACCCGCAGAACCAGACCCGGCACCCGCCGAACCAGCCCCACCGCCCGGCATGCCAGGGCCGTCCGCGGAACCAGACCCTGCACCCGGCGAACCAGCCCCACTGCCAGGCGAAAGCGGTTGCGGCGGTGTGGCTTCAGAGCCTGCGTCGCCGGCGGACGGGGGGCTAGACGACCCCGACTCCGGATCGGGCTCAGCCCGCCCCGCGTCGTCTCCCGCCCCCGGACCTCCCGTACTCAACGATCACATCGCTCGGTCGTCGAAACCACTACCGCTCCTCGAATCCGGACAAATCTCCCCGCGCGGGCTCCCAGCTTTCCACAACAAGGTCGACCCGACCAGGAGTATCTCCAGAACGCAGAAGATCCAGCAACATTTCGCACGCGGGTCGCGGACCTTCGGCCACCACATGCACCCGACCGTCGCGGGCATTGGTGGCGCTTCCGACCAATCCGAGCGCCAGCGCCCGCGAGCGCGTCCACCAGCGGAAGCCGACGCCCTGCACGAAGCCGTGCACCCACGCGCTGAGCCGAACCGATTCCGGCATCACGCGTCGATGGCGTCGATATCGAATGTCAGCGTGACCTTGGTGCCGGCCTTCAGCGTCCGGCCCACGGTGCAGACCTTGTCGATGGCGCGCTGCACGGTGACCAGCAGTCGCTCGCGGGCCTCCTCGTCCAATTCGCTGAGGTCCAGCTCGAATACCTCGTCGAGCTGCGGGTACACCTCGTTCTCGCGGTCGGCGTCGCCGGAGACGCGGATGGTCGCGTCGAAGGCGTCGCCGAGCTTGCGCGAGAGCGGGAAGTCCGCGCTCAGTCCGGAGCAGCCCGCAAGGGCGATCTTCAGCAGCTCACCCGGGGTGAAGGCCCCTGGCACGCCCTGCGATGCGATCAATACCTCGGCCCCGCGCGAACTGCGGCCGGTGTACGCCCTGGTCCCGGTGCGCTCGACCCACAGGGTGGTCGGCTCGGTCGCGGCGGCGGTGGTGGTCGCGGATGCGGTGGTCTGGTCAGCCATGGTCACGATCCTGCCATTCTCGAAACGGAACTCTCACCCCCGCCAACGCGGCACGTGCCCGAGCCCTTCCGCGAATCGCTGGTGATCTCCCAGACATCACTCCTGGAAGCGGTACCCCATTCCGGCCTCGGTCAGCAGATGCTTCGGATTCGACGGGTCGATTTCGAGCTTGCGCCGCAACTGCGCGAGATACACCCGCAGATAATGCGTTTCGGTGGCGTACGACGGCCCCCACACCTCACGCAGCAGTTCGCGCCGCCCGACGAGTTTGCCGCGGTTGCGCACCAGCATCTCTAGCATGCCCCACTCAGTTGGGGTCAGGTGGACCGTTTGCCCGTTCCTGGTGACCTTCTTCGCACTGAGGTCGACGGTGAACGATGAGGTCACCACGACCGGATCGGTGGCATCGGTATCGGTCGCGCCGCGCCGGACCGCGGCCCGCAGCCGGGCCAGCAGCTCATCCATGCCGAACGGCTTGGTGACATAGTCGTCCGCGCCCGCGTCCAGCGCCTCCACCTTGTCGGTGGAATCGGTCCGTGCCGAAAGCACGATCACCGGTGCGGCGGTCCAGCCACGCAGTCCGGCCAGCACCTCGATGCCGTCCATATCGGGCAGACCCAGATCCAGGATGACCACATCGGGATGCTTATCGGCCGCCGCACGCAATGCCGCCGCACCGGTGCCCGCGGTGATCACCTCATAGCCGCGCACCGACAAATTGATGCGCAGGGCGCGCACGATCTGCGGTTCGTCATCGACCACAAGCACCTTGGTCGACGGTGCTTCCTGCTTTTTGTCGGTCATTACGACTTCCTGTGCGGTCCGCAGTGTCGTCATCGGCTGCTCACCTCGGTTTCATCGGCAGGCAGGTCCACGATCATCGTCAATCCTCCGCCCGGCGTCGGTTCGGCGTGCACGGTGCCGCCCATCGCCTCGACGAAACCGCGCACCACCGACAGGCCGAGCCCGACACCGGTGGTGTTGTCACGATCGCCGAGCCGCTGGAACGGTTCGAATAATTGCTCCTCGGTGCCCGGCGGGACACCGGGACCGACATCGATCACGGCAATCGAGACCCGCTCGCCGTCGTGTTCCGCGGTGACCCGCACAGGCGTGTCGCGCGTCGAATGCCGCAGCGCGTTATCGATCAGATTGGCCAGCACCCGCTCGAGCAGGCCGCTGTCCGCGCAGACCGAGACCTCACCGACTTCCACCTTCACCCGATCCATCGCCGCGCGCCGCAGCCCGCGCGCGCCCATCCCGACGCTCACCAGCGCCTGATGCACGACCTCGTCCATGTACACCCGACGGAACTGCGGCTGCACCACGCCGACCGCCAGGCGCGACGAGTCGAGCAGATTGCCGACCAGCGCGGTCAGCTGATCAACCGATTCCTCGATGGTTTCCAGCAGTTCGACGGTGTCCTCGGGCGAGAACTCGATGTCATCACTGCGCAGACTGGAAACCGCGGCCTTGGCGCCGGCCAGCGGCGTGCGCAGATCGTGGCTCACCGCGGACAGCAGCGCCCGGCGCAACCGGTCGGCCTCGAGCAGGGCCGCGGCGGCACTGGCCTCCTCGGCCAGCCGGGACTGCCGGACCAGCCCGGCCGCCTGGTTCGCGACCGCGTTGAGCACCGGACGGTCGACCGCGGCGAGCGGTCGCCCGGCCAACAGCAGCCAGCTCGTCGCATCCCCCGCCTGAATCGCGGTCTCGGCCTCGGACGCTCGCTGCGGCGGACTCGTGCCGACCGCAGCGATCACTTCGTCGCCGCACTGCATGCTGACCGCGCGCAGCCCGTAGGTCTCGCGGACCTGCTCCAGCAGTTTTGGCAGATCCGCACCGTGCAGCACGGCACCGGCGAACAGGGTCAGCAATTCGGCCTGCTGGGAGGCTCGACGCGCCTGCCGGGTCTGTTTGCCCGCCACATCCACCAGCGCGGCGACCGCCACCGCGACGATCAGCAATACCACCACCGTGATGAAGCTGTCCGGTTCGGCAATGGTCAGGCTGTAGCGCGGATCGACGAAGAACCAGTTCAACAGCATGCCCGACAGCAGCGCCGAAAGTGCCGCGGGCACAACGCCACCGAGCAACGCCACCGCGACGACGCCGATGAAGAACACCGCGCTGAGCCCACCGAGCTGCAGATAGCCGTCCAGGAAAGAACAGATCACCGAGACCGCTGCCGGAACGAGTACCGCCGCGAGCCATGCGCGGATCGGCTGGCGCGGCATCAGCGAATAGCGGCGCAGCCCACGATTGGCCTCCTCATGCGTGACCATGTGTACATCGATCTTGCCGGATGCCTGCACCACGGCGGAGCCGATCCCCTCGTCGAGCATGCGCGCCCAGCGTGAGCGCCGGGACGTGCCGAGCACCAGCTGGGTCGCGTTCACCTCGCGGGCGAATTCCAGCAGCGTATTCGGCACATCGTCACCGGTGACGGTATGCAGCGAGGCATCCAGACTCGCGGCGAATTCCCGCAGCCGGGTCAGCCGTTCCGTCGATACCCCGGCAAGTCCGTCGCCGCGTACCACGTGCAGCAGGATCAGGTCGGCGCTGGATTTGGTGGCGATGCGGCTGGCCCGGCGCACCACGGTCTCCGATTCGGGACCGCCGGTCACCGCGACGACCACGCGTTCGCGCGCCTCCCACAGCTCGGTGATCTTGTGGTCGGCCCGGTATTTCGCCAGTGCCGCATCGACCTGGTCGGCCAGCCACAGCAGCGCCAGTTCGCGCAGGGCGGTGAGATTGCCGGGCCGGAAGTAGTTGCGCAGCGCCGCGTCGACCTTGTCGGCGGCGTACACGTTGCCGTGAGAAAGCCTGCGCCGCAACGCCTCCGGCGTGATATCGACCAGTTCGACCTGATCTGCGCTGCGCACCACCGCGTCGGGCACGGTTTCCTTCTGCTGGATGCCGGTGATCTGCTCGACCACATCGTTGAGGCTCTCGAGATGCTGCACATTGACCGTCGAGATCACGTCGATGCCCGCGGCCAGCAAATCCTCGACGTCCTGCCAGCGCTTGCCATGTTTGCTACCTGGGGCGTTGGTGTGCGCGAGTTCGTCGACCAGCACCACGGCCGGTGCGCGGCACAGCACGGCTTCCACATCGAGTTCGGGCAGTGTGGTCCCGCGATACGCCACCATGCGCGGTGGAATCCGCTCGATGCCCGCCAGCAGTTCCGCGGTCTTGGCTCGGCCGTGTGTCTCCACTACCGCAGCTACCACGTCGCGGCCGCGTTCGAGTCGGCGATGGGCCTCGCCCAACATGGCGTAGGTCTTGCCGACCCCCGGTGCCGCACCGAGGTAGATGCGCAGTTGCCCGCGTTTCACTCGTCCATCATCGCGCGATACGGCGTGTCGCCGAAGATCCGTACCCGTTCCGTAGCGCTATCCGAATCCTGCGCCATTACCGACAGCGCGCGAATGATCAGCGCGCAACAGACGAATCCGATGAGCACCGCGACCGTGACAGCCGACATGACGATCCTTTCACCGACCAATAGGACCCCGGTCGCGCTGGCATCCCCCGCATGGCCGGTCGATGAATTTCTACTCCCGTATCGGCCGCCTATCTGGATCTTTACGGTGTGTTGACGGGTTGACCCCCTACCTTGACGGCATCCTTTCACCCAGCGCCCGAGCCGTACCCGTAAACGAAGCGTCAATGCTCGTCAATGGGCCGCCAAGAACCCGTAAACAAGCTCCGCACCAGCTCGAATGACCGCTTGACTCACCCTGTCGCGCACCGTACCTGGAGCGCCAATGGAGGTTGTGTAAATGTCTGTCGTGGTGTTCACGGTGCTCACCGTGGCGATCTTCGCGCTACTGGGCCTGATCCAGCGCGGGGTGGAAAAGCTGTGATCGCGAACCTGATCGGCCTGGTCCTCGCCGTCCTCATCGCCGTCTACATGGTCGCGGCGTTGCTCTTCCCCGAGAGGTTCTAGTTGAACACGACCACCGCGGGGATCGCGTTCGTCGCATCCCTGATCATCGCGCTGGCCCTGGTACATGTACCGCTCGGCGACTACATGTTCCGGGTGTACAACGCCAAGAAGCACTCCCGCGCCGAGCGGGTCGTCTACAAGGCCATCGGTGTGCAGCCTGAGGTGGAGCAGACCTGGGCTGTGTACGCCCGCAGCGTACTGGCGTTCTCGGCGGTCAGCATTCTGTTCCTGTTCTTCCTCCAACTGATCCAGGGCAAGTTGCCGCTGCATCTGTACGATCCGGCCACCGAGATGACCCCGGCGCTGGCCTGGAATACCGCGGTCAGCTTCGTGACGAATACGAACTGGCAGAACTACTCCGGTGAATCGACCCAGGGGCACCTGGTGCAGATGGCCGGACTCGCGGTGCAGAACTTCGTCTCCGCGGCCGTCGGCATCGCGGTGGCGGTCGCGCTGGTACGCGGCTTCGCCCGCAGGCATACCGGCGATCTCGGCAACTTCTGGGTGGACCTGGTGCGCGGCACCATTCGCATCCTGCTGCCGCTGGCCTTCGTCTTCGCGATCATTCTCGTCGCCGGTGGCGCGGTACAGAACTTCCACCTGCACGATCAGGTCGCGCAGACGCTGAACGGCACCGAGCAGACCATTACCGGCGGGCCGGTGGCCAGCCAGGAGGTCATCAAGGAACTCGGCACCAACGGTGGCGGCTTCTACAACGCGAACTCCGCGCACCCCTTCGAGAATCCGACGACCTGGACCAACTGGATCGAAATCTTCCTGCTGCTGGTGATCAGCTTCTCGCTGCCGCGCACCTTCGGTCGCATGGTCGGCAGCAAGAAACAGGGCTACGCGATCGTCGCGGTAATGGGCACGATCGCACTGATCAGCGTCACCTTGCAGAATCTCTTCCAACTGCAGCACCACGGCACGGTGCCCACCGCGATCGGCGCATCGCTCGAGGGGGTCGAAACCCGTTTCGGCGTCGCCGATTCCGCGACCTTCGCCACCGCGACCACGCTGACCTCCACCGGTGCCGTCGACTCGTTCCACGATTCCTACACCAGCCTCGGCGGCATGATGACGATGTTCAATATGCAGCTCGGTGAGGTCGCGCCCGGTGGTACCGGCTCGGGCCTGTACGGCATGCTCATCCTCGCGGTGATCACCGTCTTCGTCGCGGGTCTGATGGTCGGTCGCACACCGGAATACCTGGGCAAGAAGATCACACCGCGCGAAATCAAGCTCGCCGCGTCATATTTCCTGATCAGCCCGCTGATCGTGCTGGTGGGTACCGCGGCCGCGATGGCCATGCCGGGGCAGCGCTCGGGCATGCTCAACGTCGGACCGCACGGGCTCTCGGAAGTGTTGTACGCCTTCACATCCGCGGCGAACAACAACGGTTCCGCGTTCGCTGGTCTTTCGGCCAATACCGAGTGGTACAACACCGCACTGGGCCTGGCCATGGTCTTCGGCCGCTTCCTGCCGATCATTTTCGTACTGGCCCTTGCCGGTTCGCTCGCTCAGCAGGGTCAGACCCCCGAATCGATCGGCACGCTGCCGACGCACCGGCCGCAGTTCGTCGGCATGGTCGTCGGCGTGACGGTGATCCTGGTCGCGCTGACCTTCCTGCCCGTGCTCGCACTCGGGCCGCTCGCCGAAGGAATCCACTGATATGTCCACTACGACAGCCGTACCGGTCCAGCCCAAACGTGGCGTCCGCAAGGGTGTGCTCGATCCGAAGATGCTGCTGACCTCCATTCCGGACGCGGTCCGCAAGCTCGACCCGCGCACGATGTGGCGCAATCCGGTCATGCTCATCGTCGAGATCGGCGCGGTCTGGTCGACGGTGCTCGCGCTGGCGAAGCCGACCTTCTTCGCCTGGGCGATCGTCGTATGGCTCTGGCTCACCGTCGTATTCGCCAATCTCGCCGAGGCGGTCGCCGAAGGACGCGGTAAGGCGCAGGCCGATACGCTGCGGAAAGCCAAGACCGACACCATGGCTCGGCGTCTGGTCGACTGGTCGCCGGGTGCGCGGATCGTCGAGGAGAGCGTCGGGGCTCCGGCGCTGCAACGCGGCGACTACGTCATCGTCGAGGCGGGCCAGGTCATTCCGGGCGACGGCGATGTCGTGGAAGGCATTGCGTCGGTGGACGAATCGGCCATTACCGGCGAATCCGCGCCGGTCATCCGGGAGTCCGGCGGCGACCGCTCGGCGGTCACCGGAGGTACCACCGTGCTATCCGATCGCATCATCGTCAAGATCACCCAGGAGCCGGGCGCGAGCTTCATCGACAAGATGATCGCGCTCGTCGAGGGCGCGTCACGGCAGAAGACGCCGAACGAGATCGCGCTGAGTATCCTGCTCGCCGCGCTGACCATCATCTTCGTCTTCGCGGTTGCGACACTGCAGCCATTGGCGATCTTCTCGAAGTCGAACAACCCCGGGGTGGCCGATACTTCGGCGCTGGACGTGCACGGTGTCACCGGCATCGTGATGGTCTCGTTGCTGGTATGCCTGATACCGACCACGATCGGCGCGCTGCTGTCGGCCATTGGTATCGCCGGCATGGACCGCCTGGTGCAGCGCAATGTGCTGGCCATGTCCGGCCGCGCGGTCGAGGCCGCCGGTGACGTGAACACCCTGCTGCTGGACAAGACCGGCACGATCACCCTCGGCAATCGGCAGGCCTCGGAATTCGTGCCGATGCCCGGCATCTCGGATGACGAATTGGCCGATGCCGCACAGCTTTCCAGCCTCGCCGATGAGACCCCCGAGGGTCGCTCCATCGTGGTCTACGCCAAGCAGGCGTTCAACAAGCGCGAGCGCACCCCGGGTGAGCTGACCGGTGCGACCTGGGTGGAATTCACCGCCCAGACCCGCATGTCCGGCGTGAACCTGCAGGACGGGCACCAGTTGCGCAAGGGAGCGGCCAGCGCGGTCACAGACTGGGTTCGCGCACAAGGCGGGCAGGTCCCCGGCCATATCGGCGTGATCGTCGACGGGATCTCCGCATCCGGCGGCACGCCGCTGGTCGTGGGTGAGGTCGATGACGAAAAGGCCCGGCTACTCGGCGTCATTCATCTGAAAGACGTTGTGAAGCAAGGCATGCGGGAGCGTTTCGACGAAATGCGCCGAATGGGCATCCGCACCGTGATGATCACCGGTGATAACCCGTTGACCGCCAAGGCGATTGCCGATGAGGCCGGTGTCGACGACTTCCTCGCCGAAGCAACGCCCGAAGACAAACTGGCGCTGATCAAGCAGGAGCAGGACGGCGGTCGCTTGGTCGCGATGACCGGTGACGGCACCAATGACGCGCCGGCCCTGGCCCAGGCCGATGTGGGCGTCGCGATGAACACCGGCACCTCGGCCGCTAAAGAGGCCGGAAATATGGTCGACCTGGATTCGGATCCGACCAAGCTCATCGAAATTGTGGAGATCGGCAAACAGTTGCTCATCACCCGCGGTGCACTGACCACCTTCTCGATCGCCAATGACATCGCGAAGTACTTCGCGATCATTCCCGCGCTGTTCGTCGCCCTGTTTCCGGGCCTCGACCTGCTGAACATAATGCGGCTGGCCAGTCCACAGTCGGCGATCCTTTCGGCGGTCATCTTCAACGCGCTGGTCATCATCGCGCTGATCCCGCTGGCGCTGCGCGGTGTGCACTACCGGCCGAGCAATGCCTCGAAACTGTTGAGCCGCAACCTGACCATCTACGGTCTCGGCGGCATCGTCGCGCCGTTCATCGGCATCAAACTGATCGACCTCGTCGTCCAACTCCTCCCCGGGATGTCCTGATATGCGTATGTCGACTTGGATCCGGCAGCATCTGGCCGCGCTGCGTGCGCTGCTGGTGCTCACCGCGATCACCGGAATCGTCTATCCCGTCGCGGTTTTCGTGATCGCCCAGATTCCCGGCCTGCACGACAAGGCGGACGGGTCACTGATCACGATGGATGGCAAGGTCGTCGGTTCCAGCCTGATCGGGCAGTCGTTCACCGATAAGGACGGCAACGCACTGGTGCAGTACTTCCAGAGCCGTCCGTCGGCGGCGGGCGACGGCTACGACCCGCTGTCCACCGCGGCGTCCAACCTCGGCCCGGAGAGCATTGTCGATACCCTCGACGCCGATCCGGCGAAGGTGAAGTCGAGTCTGCTGTCGACCGTGTGCGCGCGCAGCAAGACGGTCGGCGACCGTGAGGGGGTCGACGGCAGCCGTCCGTTCTGCACCAAGGACGGTGTCGGCGCAGTGCTTTCGGTGATCGGACCGCGCGACGCGGATGGTGAGGTAGCGCACCCGGTGCAGGTCGTGAGCGTCAACGAGGCGTGCCCGGCGAGGCCGTTCCTGGCCACGTACAAGGGTGTCCAGGTCGAATGCGCCAAGCCGGGCGAGGACTATTCGGTCGGCCGGATCGTCCCGATCATCGGCGACGCCTCGACCGACACACCGGTGCCCACCGATGCGGTCACCGCCGGCGGCAGCGGTCTGGACCCGCATATCTCACCGCGGTACGCGGCCATCCAGGTCGCGCGAATCGCCAAGGCCCGCAATATCTCCGAGGATCAGGTGCGCGCACTCGTCGACGCGCACACCGACGGCCGAACCCTCGGCTTCCTCGGTGAACCGCGTGTGAATGTGGTCGAGCTGAATCTTGATCTCGACAAGCGGTACCCGATGCGCGGCTAGCGACCGAGCGCTCATTCCCCAGCGGGAATGGGCGCTCGGCCGATTCGTTCAGTTGTCCTCGACGCAGGCGAAGCAATACGCCGACGCGGCGAGATACTGGCGGCAGTCCGGACCGTGGCCCGCATGCGTACTGCAGATGAAACGCGCCAGGTCCAGATCGAGATCCATCGGCTCGGCACTGCAATCACGGTGCTGAGTGCTCCACAGATCCCGGCGATCCAGTGATGTCTGCATTGTGCGCCTCCAGCCTGTTGGTATTCAGTGGAGAAGCGAACCAATGTCCTTACATTGGTGGATTACCCGATCCGGCGCCGTTCATCGCGTAATCTGCCAATCATCGGGCAGCCGCACCGTGGTGACCTGATCGCCCTCGGCCACGAGATCCACGGTCGCCGAACCCAATCGCAGATCGCTCAGCGTGACCGTGCCCCATTGCGGCGGCAGTTGCGGTCTGACTGTGAGCGTGCGCGATTGCGCGGCCGGATCCAGTCCGAGGAACGAGCGCACCAGCAATAGCGGTGCCGCGCTGGCCCATGCCTGCGGTGAACAGGAGGTGGGATACGGCACCGGAACCGCGAACTGATCACGCGGAAATCCGCAGAAGAGCTCGGGCAGCCGACCACCGAAAGATGCCGCCGCATCGAGTAATCCGCCCGCCAGCCGGGTGGCGAGTTCGACCGCGCCCGGCACCTGCCGGTAGCGCAGCAGGCCCGCGACGGCGATCGCGGTATCGTGCGGCCAGACCGATCCGCAGTGATAGCTCATCGGGTTGTAGGCGCCCATCGACGAGGCGAGGGTGCGCAGCCCGAAGCCGGTGTCCATTTCGGGACCGGAGAGCCGCCTGACCATTTCGGCGGCGTGCTCGTCACTGGCGATGCCGGTCCAAAGACAGTGCGCCACATTGCTTGTCAGCGCATCGACTTGACGTTTACGGCCGTCGAGCGCGACCGCGTACCACCCCTGCTGCGGCAGCCAGAACTGTTCGGCGAATTTGCCGCGCAGTTCGGCGGCCCGCTCACGCAGCCGGGTGGCCGTACGCTGATCGTCGAAGGCCTCGGCCAACTCCGCCCGGGACAGCAGTGCGGCATACGCATAGCCTTGCACCTCGCACAGCGCGATCGGCGCCTCCGCGAGATGTCCTGCGGCATCGTTGATTCCGTCGAAACTGTCCTTCCAACCCTGATTGACCAGGCCGCGATCGGTGGCACGGCGGTATTCGACGAAGCCGTCGCCGTCACGATCGCCGTAATCGGTGATCCACCGCACCGCGGCGTCGGCGGCGGGCAGCAGTTCCCTGATCACCTCCGAATCCGCACCCCACCGATGACATTCCGCGAGCAGCATGATGAAAAGCGGTGTGGCATCGGCAGTTCCGTAATAGGTACTGCCACCGAGCACATGTCCGCTCGCGGGGCCGCGCCGCATCTCGTGCATGATCCGCCCCGGCTCCTCCTCGGTGAGCGGATCGATGCGCTGCCCTTGCAATTCGGCCAGCTGCTGCAGTGTGCCCAGCGCGAGATCCACTTCCAAGGGCAGCGCCATCCACGCGGTGAGCAAACTGTCGCGGCCGAACAGGGTCATGAACCAGGGCGCACCCGCGGCCACGAACGGGCGACCCTCGCCGGATTCGTCGTGAATCTGCAACGCGCCCAAGTCGCTTTCCGAGCGGCGAAGCACCTGGGTGAGCACCGGATCCGCGGAAGTGATCTTCGTCGCGGTGTGTCGCCACGCCGCCATCTTGCGGCTCGGTGCGCTGAGCCCATGGTGCTCCCCCGGCGCCAGCGGCGCCTGGACGCGTTGATTGCCGACGGTCGGCTGGGCAATGATCTCGGTCTGCCAGCGTTCGCCGGGCAGTACGACCACCCGCCAGAGCAGGGTGCCGGGCAGAACGGCGGGCTCGACGGTCGCCGAAACCGTAAGCCCGCGCATCCGATCGGTGCGGTCGTGCAACAGCAACTCGCCTTCGGCCACGGTGACCTCGGCGCGGCCGTGCGCGACGCGGCCCTCCTTGACCGCGAACAGATCGACGAAATCCGCGTCGACATGCAATTCCAGAGTGACCGCCGTGGCCTCCCGGCCCATATTCTCCAGGGTCAGAATCTCGTGCATGCCATCGGCGATGAGGCGTTCGCGCACCAACAGCAGGGTGCTGTCGGCCTGTCCGGCCTGCGGTGGCCGGCGCAGCACGAATCTGGCGGCGAACGCCTCCGGGCTGAGCACCGACAGCGATTCGGCCGGTTGGCCGTCCACCAGCAGTTCCCAGCGGGAGATGACGCGGGCGTCGCGGAAGAACAACCCGTGCGGATGTCCCGGTTCGACATCGCCGAGCCGATTCGACAGGCAGAAGGTACCGCCCTCGACCAAGGTCACCGAATTGCCGCAACCGCCGAGACCGGTCGGCTCACCGGAATTCAGTGGTGCGGGATTCGACGCGGCGCCTGCGTCTGCGGTCATACTCGTTCGCTGGCGGGAAGACGGACCGGCACCGTCTCATCGAGCAGCAGTGCCGCACGCGCATGGCGCCGCGAGCGCAGGAGCTGGTGATAGACCTGCTCATAGCCGCGCCCAAGCGTGCCCGCGCCGAAGTTCGCCTCGACGTGCGCACGGCACGCGGCCGGATCCAGCTGGCTCGCCTCGTGGATCGCGGCGGGCAGTTCGGAGGGATCATCACAGATCCGACCGGTCACGCCATCGACGATGACCTCGGCAACGGCACCGCCGCGTAGCGCGACAACCGGTGTGCCGCAGACCATCGCCTCGATCATCACCATGCCGAATGGTTCCTCCCAATCGATGGGGAACAACAGGCAGCGCGCATTCGCGAGCAGTTTGCGCTTGGCCGACGCATCCGCGAGTCCGAAAAGGTGATCGCGATCGGTGATCAGTGGGCGCACTTTTTTCTCGAAATACGCCCGCTCGGGGGCCTCGCTGCATTTACCCGCGAGCACCAGCGGAATACCGGCCTCGTGGGCGGCTTCCAATGCGAGATGCGTGCCTTTGGTTGCGGTGAAGCGGCCGAGAAACAGTGCGTAGTCGCCTTTTTCGGTTTGGTAGGGCCACTGGTCGACATGTAGTGCATTGTGTACGCGACCAACCCAATTCAGATCGGGCGCCAATTCGCGCTGCCGATCACTGATCGCGACCAGCGATACTTCCTGGCCCAATTCGCGGTAGTAGTGGTAGCAGTCGCCCTCGTCGACCGGCCCGTGCACGGTCACCACCGTTGGTAAACCCAAACCCATATACGCCGGGGCATTCAGTGGTCCGGCAAAAGTGTGGTCGTGCACCAGGTCCACGCCGGAGGTTGCGGCGACCTGTTCGATCGCCCTACGCACCTTCAGAGCGTGCACGACCTCGGGAAACGGCTCTCCGAGCCGTTCGGGTAGTGCGCGATCCCACACCGGAACGAATTTCGCGGTGGTGCCGGGTTCACCGGCGCCGAACAATGTCACGTCGTGCCCGCGCGCGACCAATGCGTCGACCAAATCGGCGACTACCGCCTCGACTCCGCCATAGGCCTTCGGCGGTACGTCGAAATAAGGCGGAACAACCATCGCAATGCGGAATCGTTCGCCGACGTGATCGGTAGACAGCAAATCCGAAGCGGCAATGTGCGCCGAATTCGGCGCGATCAGACCTGCGCTCATGACCATCCTTCCAGGGACAACCTTGTGCACATCCACCCAGCACTTCGGTGCGCTGGGCGCCGAACGTGTTGGCCGCCGCGGCGGAGGTGAAGACTGGAGCCTGCACCGCCGTCCATGAAGGCTTGGTTGGCCTGGTCACGCCGATTGGCATGAACAGGGGGGCCGCACACAGACGTACCTTATTTCTGGGTGTTCAAACCACGCAGTCGGTGTGAAATCTCAGCATTTGGGATGAAATGGCCCATTATCCGGAGTTGATATCAAGGGGACTTACCGAACTATCGAGGGTCCCGAGATAGGCGGGAAGCAAACGAATCCGGTGTCCGATTGCTCTACCGTCTTGTTATACGCATACATATAATATGCGCATGTTCGATCCCATCACTCTTGCCATCGGGGCCGGAATCGCCGGTGTCGGCTGGGCGGTCGGGCGGTTCGGCAGGCGCTCGCCCGCTGGATCCGCAGTCGCCCGGTGCGGCTGTGGCCACGACCTGGCGCTGCACGATCCGGAGGCGGGCACCTGCCATGCCGAGCTGGTCCGCAAGACATACGGCGGCCCCGTATGGGTGCAATGCGGTTGCCGACGCTACACCGGTCCGGTCCCGGTCGAGGATTACTTCAGCAGACCGATCATGCCCTCGGACGACTGACTCACGACTCGGCCGGGGCGGGCTGCATGCGCAGCGGCACCCCGATCCGGTTCCACAGGTTGATCATCGCGGTCACCGCGACCAGACCGGCCCGCGCGCCCTCCTCGAAGTTCTTCTCCACCTCGGCCCAGATCTCATCGCTGACACCGTGTTCACCGAGCCTGGTGACCGCCTCCGCGTAGGCGAGGGCGGCGCGTTCGGCCTCGGTGAACTTCACCGACTCGCGCCAGGCATCGAGGTAGTAGATCCGCTGTTCGGTCTCGCCCGCCATCCGCGCGTCGGTGGTGTGCATATCGATGCAGAACAGGCAGCCGTTCATCTGGGAAACGCGGATCTTCACCAGCTCGCGCACCGTCGAATCCAGCGGCCCGCGGCGGATCGCCTGCTCTGCGGCGTACCAGGCCTTGTAGATCTCGGGCGCCACCTCGGCGAGTTGCATGCGTGACATGGGTCGTCCTCTCTCGAAATCGCTTACCCGAGTAGGACGAGACAGCCGCCGAATCTGTGACAGGTCACGAAGACGGCAGGCAGCGGGCCCGATCGGGCAGCTCACCGCACGGCTCGTTGCCATGCTCACGCAGCACATCCTTGCCGGTCAGATCGGTCAAGAAATGCAGGAAGCTCGCGCCGAGCGAATCGCCGGGGAGTTCGCCGTAACTGTAGGCGTATTCGACGCCCCAGAACGGATAGCTGCGGTTGACGGCGGCATCGCGACCCGGTGTTACGCCATTGATGGTGAGGGTCGTGGCTCCCGCCTTCACCGCCTCGGAGAACTCGCTGTAGCCGATCGCGCCCGGAATATCGCCGACAGCCTTCTGCATATCCTTGGTGACCTGCACATCGCAATATCTGGCCGTCGCGGGCGCGCCATCCTTGATCGCGACACAGCTGACATGCGGCCGATCGAGCTGCGGACCACCGAGCACCCTGCGCTCCAACGTATTTCGAGTGCCCGATCCCGGTATCCGATTGACCACTACGACCGGCAGGTCGACACCGCCGACATCGCGCCAGTTGGTGATGCGGCCCTGATACAGATCCTGGATCTGCGGGACAGAAAGGTTGGTGACGCCGACATCCTTGTGCACGATCATGGTGAACAGCGACAGCGCCAGTGGACGGGCCAGCAGCGGTTGGTAGCCATCACCTTTCGGGCCGTCGCTGATCGTGAGCAGATCGGGATCGTCCTTGCCCTCCTCGGCGAGCCGGTCGAGGCCGCGTTCGGTGCCCTCGAAGCCGAAGGTGAATTTCGCTCCGGTGCAGCGCTTCCCGTATTGCACGGCCGCATCGCGAATGACCGGTTCGAAGGCCGACGAGCCGACAACCGTGAGTTTGCCCGCGGCACAATCCAATGGCGTCGGATCGGGCGACAGCACGGAAACCAAAAGCTGGACGACGATCACCACGACCAGAAAGGCCGTGAGCGCCACCATCACTCGCGAAATGCCGGTGCGGCTCTGGGTTTCGATGATCCGCCCACCCTTGATGCCCCCGCTCAGTACCGGATCCGCATACTCCCCCGTACCCTCTGAACGTTGCAGAATGGCCAGGATCTTGTAGTGATCACCGCGATTGAGTGGAACCCTCGGCAGATCGATGGCACCGATATGTCCTTCGGTATCCTCGCGAACCGCGATACCCGAATCACGCCCCAGCGAATCGGCCAGACCCTGGTCACTCAGCTCGGTCACCGCCATGCCGATGACCCTGCGCTGCGAAAAGTTCAGATGCAGGCCGACCTGACCCGCCTCGGGTGCCCGGTAGTCGTGCGTATCGATCGGTGTCGCACCGCTGTTTTCGATACGGACCAGCACCACCGATAGATCCTTCAGCGGTGGACTCACACCATCTTGCTCGGGGCGCAGCTGCGGCAGTACACCGGGAAAGACCGATTCGATCTCACCGGTGACCGGCGTATCCATCTGCACCCGATAGCCGATTTCCTTGCGTCCGACGAAGACGAACTCCCAGAGGAACGCGATGATCGGCACCGCGATACCGATGAGTCCGAGCACGATTTCGATCGGAAAGCCACCCACCGGTGCCGCCACCCCCAAGAGATCTTTGTGTCAACCATTCTCGAACGTCATCGGGCATACTCCCAGATCCCGCACGAGTGTTAGGCAACAGTTAACCCGACGGTCAGCAGCTGCCGCCGAAATCATCTCCGACCGGGCGGCCCGCTCGCGCCGGGGCGACGATCAAACCACGTCCCCAGCTGCCGATTTCGTCCAGGCGAGCAGCTTGTCGGCTGGCCAAGTGTTGATAACCCGTTCCGCCACAACATCGTTCGCGACAGCACGCTCGCAGCCGTAACCGAGCCAATCCAACTGACCAGGGGCATGCGCATCGGTGTCGATCGAGAAATAGCACCCCATCTCGACCGCCATCCGCAGCAGTCGCGACGGCGGATCGAGCCGTTCGGGACGGCTGTTGATCTCTACGGCTGTCCCGTAACTCCGGCACGCCTCGAAGACGAGCTCGGCATCGAACGTCGACTCCGGCCGCAGACCCCGCTGCCCCGCGATCAGTCTGCCGGTGCAGTGGCCGAGCACATCCACATTCGGATTCGCCACCGCGTACACCATGCGCTTGGTCATGGTCTCGCTGTCGGCACGCAGATGCGAATGTACGCTGGCCACAACGATATCGAGTTCGGCTAGCAGATCGCTCTGCTGATCCAGGGTCCCGTCATCGAGGATGTCCACCTCGATCCCGGTGAGAATCCGGAACGGCGCGACTCGTTCGTTCAGCTCCGCGACCACATCCAACTGCCGCCGCAGCCGGTCCGCCGAAAGCCCGTTGGCGACGGTCAACCGCGGCGAATGATCGGTCAGCGCACAGTATTCGTGGCCGAGTGCGGCCGCGATGCCCATCATCTCCGCGATCGGACTGCCGCCGTCGGACCAGTCGGAGTGAGTGTGCAGATCGCCGCGCAACTGGGCCCGCATGGGTTTGCCCGGCGCCCCGATGGGCTGCGCGGCCTTGCGGAGTTCGCTCAAATAGTCCGGCACCGCACCGGAATACGCCTGTTCGATGACGGCGGCGGTCTTCGGCCCGATTCCCGCGAGCTCTTGCCAGCTGTGCGCGGCGCGATGGGTCGCCTGCTCGTCCTCGGACAGCTGGTCGACGATCTCGGCGGCCCGGCGGTACGCCTTCACCCGATGTGTTTGCGCTCGTGCGCGTTCGAGCCAGAAGCCGATCTCGCGCAGCGCCTCCACCGGACCCGGAGCGTTCCCCGGTTCCGGAGCGACGATCGAATCGTCTTCCGCCACAGCGGTTATCGAATCCGGCTGTACTTCACGAAGGCGACGCCGTCCTCGAACACCCGGCTGGTGATCACCCGGAAGCGGGCCGCCTCGGGCAGGCGCGGACCGGAACCGAACAGCGAGCGGCCGCGGCCGAGTACAACCGGGTACAGCTTCAGGAAGATCTGATCGATCTCCGGCAGCAACTCCTGCGCCAATTCCCCGCCGCCGCACAGCCAGATCCCGAGCCCGTTGTCGCGCTTCAACTCTCGCACGGTGGCCAGCGGATCGGCCGAGATCAGCTCCACTGAAGGATCCGGACTCTCCGGCAGCGTCGTCGATACGACGAATTGACGCAGATGCGAATACGGGCTGGAGGTTCCGGTCCGCACGCCGAAGTCGTGGGTCTTGCGACCCATCAGCACGGTGTCGAAGTAACGATTCCGCTTATCGATGCCGAGGGCCTCCCGCACCTTCGTCGGCAGGGTCTCGGGGTACTGCGCGGTGATCGCCGGGCCGTGATCGCCACCGACCGGGAAGAAGTCGACCGACCCCTCCTCGGTGGCGATGAACCCGTCGATGGTCGAAGCGACGTAGTAGGTGAGCTTGCGCATAAGTCCTTCCTCCACGGCCAGTCGGCTCCCGAGCCGCCTAAAAGAACGGTAGCTCGCCAACCCTAACGGCGACGGCCCTTCGGTTGGCAGCGCGGGCAGGAATAGGAAGAACGATTCATGAACTTCTCCCGCACGATGGGCGCACCGCAGCGACGGCACGGTTCGTCCTCGCGGCCGTAGACCGCGAGCGAGCGTTCGAAGTAGCCGGATTGGCCGTTGACGTTGACATACAACGCGTCGAACGAAGTGCCACCGGCCGCGAGGGCCTCCCCCATCACCGTGCCGACCTCGGCGAGCAGGGTGCGCACGGCGGGTCTGGTCAGCCCGGACGCCAGCCGGTTGCCGTGGATCTTCGCCCGCCACAGAGATTCGTCGGCATAGATATTGCCGACGCCGGAGATCACGGTCTGATCCAGCAGCACCCGCTTGATCTCGGTCTGTTTGGCGCGCACCGCAGCCACCACGACCTCAGGGTCGTAGCGCGGGTCCAGCGGATCCCGGGCGATATGGGCGACAGGTTGGGGCACCGGAGTCCCGTCGACCTCGACCAACGGGGCGAGCGACCAGCCGCCGAAGGTGCGCTGATCGACGAAGCGCAATTGCGCACCGTCGTCGAGGGTCGCGAGGATGTGCGCGTGCTTCTCCACCGGAGCATCGGCGGGCTGCACCAACATCTGCCCGCTCATACCGAGATGGACGACAAGCGAGATGTCCGGATCGTCGAAGGTGAGCCACAGGTATTTGCCGCGCCGCTCGGCCGCGGCAACTCGCAGCCCCTTCATCCGAGCCGTCAGATCATCTGCACCTTCGAGATGGCGGCGCACCGACCTGGGATGGCTCACCGTGACGGATTCGACCACCCGCCCGACAACATGTGCGGCGAGTCCGCGCCGGACGACCTCGACCTCGGGAAGCTCAGGCATCAACACTCCTATCGACCACGCGCGAGTCTTACGAGCGCCGTTCGCGGCCCGTCTCGCGGCCGAGGGGCCGAAGCGCATGCGACGCAGTCGCGAGTCTCGGCCGCGCCGCTAGCGACTGCGTGGCAGGTCGCTCGAAAGGGCCTGCCGCGAGACACCAGGGGGCCGCGAACACGCGGTGCCGCAAGCGCCGGAAATCAGATACTGTCGGTCAGCGCCTGATAGGCAGCGCCCGCGGCCTTCTGCTCGGCTTCCTTCTTGGAGCGGCCGACGCCCTGACCGTACGGACGACCGCCGATCACGGTGGTCGCGGTGAATTCCTTGTCGTGGTCGGGACCTGTCGAGGTGATCTCGTAGCTGGGCACGCCGAGGCCACGTTCGGCGGTGAGCTCTTGCAGGCTGGTCTTCCAGTCCAGTCCGGCGCCCATCCGCGGGCCGCGCTCGAGCAGGTCGGCGAACAGTCGCAGCACCACCTCGCGCGCGACATCGATACCGTGCTCGAGATGGACCGCGCCGAGCAGCGACTCCATGCCGTCGGCGAGAATGCTCGGCTTGTCCCGGCCGCCGGTGAGCTCTTCGCCCTTACCGAGCAGCAGGTGCACACCGAGCCCACCCTCGCCGAGCCCGCGCGCGACCTCGGCGAGCGCGTGCATATTCACCACGCTCGCCCGCAGCTTGGCCAGTTCGCCCTCGGACTTGTCCGGGTGCTCGTGGTAGAGCCGCTCGGTGATGCTCAGGCCGAGGACCGAGTCGCCGAGGAATTCCAGACGCTCGTTGGTCGGCAGTCCGCCGTTCTCGTACGCGTACGACCGGTGCGTCAGCGCCAGCCGCAGCAGATCGGCCCGCACGTCGACGCCGAGCGCCGCGAGCAGGCTCGCATGTTCACCGGACGCGCCGGATTCGTCCTTACTGGCGGTCACGTCGATACGACAGGTCGAACGATCAGACAGCAGCGGTGACCTGGCGGCCCTTGTAGGTGCCGCAGGAGGGGCATGCGATATGCGGCAGGGTCTTCTCGCCGCAGGCGCGGTTCGGGCACGTGATCAGGGTCGGCGCGGTGGCCTTCCACTGGCTGCGCCGCGACCTGGTGTTGGAACGGGACATCCGGCGCTTGGGAACGGCCACGACTACTTCTCCTCTTGTCCTATTGCTTGCCGGTACGGCAGCACTGTCTCGGTCTTAATGGTCTGTGTTGGTTGCACCCGAATCGGGGCTGCCATTGCCGGGCGACTCGGCGGCGAACTTCGCCAACCCAGCCCAGCGAGGGTCAAGTATCTCATGCCCATGGCCGGAACCCGCAATCGCCATCCGGACACCGCATTCCGGGCACAGGCCCGCGCAGTCCGGAGTGCACAGCGGCTGCAGCGGCAGCTCCAAGCCGATCTGGTCGGTGATCACCGGTTCCAGGTCGATCGTGTCGTCCACGATGCGGTAGATCTCGTCGTCCTCGGTGGTCTGCTCAGTGGCGCTGTCCGGGTAGGCGAACAGTTCCGTGAGCCGAATCTCCACCGTGCCGGTGAACGGCTCGAGGCAGCGCGAGCACTCTCCCGCTGTCGGTGCGGCGACCTTCCCGGTGACGAGCACACCCTCGGACACCGCCTGCAACTGCAGATCCAGGTCCACCTCGGCGCCCACCGGAATGGCGATCAGATCCAGCCCGATCCGCTCATCGGTGGTGACCACGCGATGCAGCTCTTTCATCGTGCCCGGACGACGGCCGAGGCTGATGACATCCAGCACGAAACCCGCGTCCGGCGTGCGGCGTGAGGCCGTACGAGGACGCGAAGCGGGACCGGAACCGGCGGACATCACGAACTCACTTCACATTCGAGGGGAAATGGGCAACCATTCCACAATACGCGAGGGCACGGCGAGCGCCCAAATTGTCAGCGGCGATAGTCGGCCGCGTAATCCGGAGCGCCCGCACCCGAGCGCAGTTGGTGACGTCCGCCGCGCACGGTCCGCAGAGTGGAGTTGAGGGTCTCCTCGAAGTCGGCGAGCCTGCTGTCCACGTAGTGGTCGCATTCGTCGCGCATCCGATCGGCCTCTTCGTTCGCACTGTCGATCAACCGGGCCGATTCGGCATGTGCGGCACGCACCACTTCGGTCTGCGTGACCAAGCGGTCGCGTTCGGCTTCGCCCTCGGCGACCGAGCGGTCATAGGAGGCCTTGCCCGCCTCGATCATCCGCTCGGATTCGATGCGGGCCCGACCGGTGACGGCCTCGAATTCGGCATTGCCGTCGGCGACGATGCGGTCGGCCTCGGCCTGAGCGGTATTCACCAGGTGGTCGGCGTGCGCGCTGGCCTCGGCGACCATGCGGTCGGCGTGCGCCTTGGCGTCGGCGAGAATCCGGTCGGCCTCCTCGCGGGCCGATCCGATGGTCTGGTGCGCCTGGTCGTTGGCGGTGGTCACGGTCGTCTCGGCGGTGGTGCGGGCGTCGGAGACGATCTTGTCGCGATGATCGAGCACATCCTGGGCGTCGTCGAGTTCGCCGGGCAGTGCATCGCGCACGTCGTCGAGTAGTTCGAGCACATCACCGCGCGGCACGATGCAGCTGCGGGTCGGCGGGATGCCGCGTGCTTCTTCGACAATGGCGACCAGCTCGTCGAGAGCTTCGAATACGCGATACATGCTCCTACCCCACTCTCGTGCAGACCTACGGCGAAACTTTCCGCCGTGGCCCAGTGTGCCCCTCGTCACGGCTCGTGCCGAGTCCCCTACCGGTGTGTCGTGTAGGTGTCTCGTACGCCACAAAAACAAGTGGAGGATATGTCTCCACTTGGTGTTACATTTATCGGGAAGGTCGCAACAAGATCTTCTTAAGTGGATCGCAGGCCCTGACCGGGACTGTGGGGTTAGAGGAGGCCGACCGGGCGGATTGCGATGACCATCGCGGTTGTCCGTACCGAAGGCTCGTGTGGGATCGGAAAGACAATGACCGTACTGGAACTACCGCGGACGGCGGTTCTGCCGACAAGCAGCCTGTACACGCCGTGGGCGGGGCCCTACCCCGTGCTGCAGCCGGGGACGGCTGCCCGGTTCGGCCAGTTGGTGCAGTATCTGCGCGGCGACCGCGCGCTGGCTCAGCTGATCCGCTTCGCCCTTGTCGGCGGTTCCAGCAACATCGCCTACGTACTGCTGTTCTTCGCGATGCACGGCGTCGGTCCCCTGGTCGCCAATATCGCGGGCTCGGTCGTGAGCACCGTGATCGCCAATGAAATGCACCGTCAGCTCACCTTCCACGCCGCAGGCCGAGTCGGCTGGTTCACCGCGCAGTGGGAGGGCGGCGGGCTCGCGCTGGTCGGACTCGGGATCACCACCGCCGCACTGGCCGCGCTCGAACTGTGGGCACCCAGCATGGGCGGTATGTTCCAGGCCGCAGCCGTCCTGGTCATCACCGCCGCGGTCGGTGGTATGCGCTTCCTCGCCCTGCGTGGCTTGGTCTTCTGATCAACAGCCCATACAAATCCGCCCCGGTTCTTCGGAACCGGGGCGGATTTCGTTGGGGGCGTTCAGCCTTTGCGTTCTGCGAGGCGATCGAGCAGGCGCTTGTGGACGGCGGGCGGGAGCATGTCGGTGACATCGCCGCCGTAGGTCGCGACCTCCTTGACCAGTGAGCTGGACAGGAAGCTGAAGGTCGGATTGGTGGCGATGAAGAAGGTGTCGACGCCGCTGAGCTTCTTGTTCATCTGCGCCATCTGCAGTTCGTAGCCGAAGTCGGTGGCATCGCGCAGACCCTTGACGATCGCGCTGATCCCCTCCTGCTTGGCGAAATCCACCGTCAGCCCCTGCCAGGACTCCACCCGCACATTGGGCAGGTGTGCGGTGGCCTCGCGCAGCATCTCCATGCGCTCCTCGACGCTGAACATGCCCTGCTTCTTGGGATTGACCATGACGGTCACCACGACCTCGTCGAACTGAGCCGCGGCCCGCGCGAAGACGTCGATATGTCCATTGGTCACCGGATCGAACGAGCCCGGGCACAACGCTCCTGCCATGAACAGACGGTATCAGGAGGCCGGATCCGAACATCGAATGCCGCGACGGCGGAGTTACTCCGGGGCGAATTCGGCTAGTTCGATGCGGGTTTCACCGTATTTGCGCGCCTTGGCGGGGATATAGCCTGCGGGCCAGACGATCTCGGGTGAGCGGATGGAACGCTCCACCACGACGAGGGCCTCCGGTGCCAGCCAGTCGTGTTCGGCGAGGGCGCGCAGGTCGGCGGTGACCGTCGCGGTGTCGAGGTCGTAGGGCGGGTCGGAGAAGACCACGTCGTACTTGCCCGCACCGCCGCCCGCCAGGACAGTGGCGACGGAGCCGATGCGGAGTTCGCCGCCCGGCAGGCCGAGGTCGGCGATATTGCCGCGCACGATGGCCGCGGCCTTGCGGTCGGATTCGATGAGCATGGCGTGGGCGGCGCCGCGGGAAAGTGCTTCCAAGCCCAGTGCGCCGGATCCGGCGTAGAGGTCGAGTACGCGGACGCCGTCGAAATCCATGCGGGCATCGAGGGCGCTGAACAGCGCCTCGCGCACCCGATCGGAGGTGGGCCGGGTACCCGCGGGCGGGACGCGTAGCCGCCGCCCGCCCGCGGTACCCGCGACGATCCGGGTCATTCGGCCGCGGACTCGCGCACCGTGAGTTCGACCAGCAGGTCACCGCCTTCGACCTGCTGCACCTTGCCGATCGCGACCCGGCCGACGATGCCTGCGCGGGGCGCGGTGATCGCGGCCTCCATCTTCATCGCCTCGATGGTGCCGACGGTATCGCCGGCCGCGATCGAATCGCCTTCGGACACAGCCAGTGTCACCACACCGGCGAACGGGGCGGCGATATGGCCCGCGTTGTTCTTGTCGGCCTTCTCGGCGGCCGGGATATCGCTGGCGATGGAGCGGTCGCGTACGGCGACCGGGCGCAGTTGGCCGTTCATGATGCACATGACCGTGCGCATACCGCGCTCATCGGGTTCGGAGATGGCCTCCAGTCCGATGAGCAGGGTGACGCCCTTCTCCAGTTGCACCCGGTGTTCATCGCCGCGGCGCAGTCCGTAGAAGAACTGGTTGGCCGACAGGCCCATGGTGTCGCCGTACTTTTCCCGGTGCGCGAGGAATTCGGCGGTGGGACCGGGGAAGAGCAGGCGGTTGAGCGTGGCGCGGCGCAGTTCGGAGGAACCGGCGAGTCCGGCCTCGTCAGCGGGGGTCAGCGGGGTCTCCGGCTTGGCTGGTCCGCGTCCGGCCAGTGCGCGGCTGCGGAACGGTTCGGGCCAGCCGCCCGCCGGATTGCCGAGTTCGCCACGCAGGAAACCGATTACCGAATCCGGGATGTCGTAGCGGCCCGGATCGGCGGCGAAGCTTTCGATATCGACGCCGGTGCCGACCAGTGCGAGCGCGAGATCGCCGACCACCTTCGAGGACGGGGTGACCTTGACCAGTCGGCCCAGAAGTCGGTCCGCCGCAGCGTATTTCGCCTCGACCTCTTCGAAACGGTCACCGAGGCCGAGTGCGATGGCCTGCTGACGCAGATTCGACAGCTGACCGCCCGGGATTTCGTGGGTGTAGACCCGGCCGGTCGGCGCGGGCAGCCCGGATTCGAAGGGCGCGTACACCTTTCGCAGCGCCTCCCAGTACGGCTCCAGATCGCAGACGTTCTGCAGGTTCAGACCGGTGTCGAATTCGCTGTGCGCGGCGGCCGCGACGATCGCGGAAAGCGACGGCTGACTGGTGGTTCCGGCCATGGCGGCACTCGCGCCGTCGACCGCGTCGGCACCGGCCTGCCAGGCGGCGAGGTAGGTGGCCAGCTGACCGCCGGGGGTGTCGTGAGTGTGCACGTGCACCGGCAGGTCGAAGTTGCTGCGCAGCGCGGAGACCAAGGTCGCCGCGGCCGGAGCGCGCAGCAGGCCCGCCATATCCTTGATCGCCAGCACGTGCGCGCCCGCGTCGACGATCTGCTCGGCGAGCTTGAGGTAGTAGTCGAGGGTGTAGAGGTTTTCGTCCGGGTTGGACAGGTCGCCGGTGTAGCTCATCGCGACTTCCGCGATGGCCGTGCCGGTTTCGCGCACCGCGTCAATGGCCGGACGCATCTGGTCGACATTGTTGAGTGCGTCGAAGATGCGGAAGATGTCGATACCGGTGTCGGTCGCCTCCTGCACGAACGCGCGCGTCACCTGCTCCGGGTACGGCGTGTAGCCGACGGTATTGCGCCCGCGCAGCAGCATCTGCAGACAGATATTCGGCACCGCCTCGCGCAGTGCGGCCAGCCGCTCCCACGGGTCCTCGAACAGGAAGCGCAGCGCCACATCGTAAGTCGCACCGCCCCATGCCTCGATGGACAGCAGTTCCGGGGTCAGGCGCGCGACATGTCCGGCGACACCGAGCAGACCGTTGGTGCGCACCCGGGTGGCCAGCAGCGATTGGTGTGCGTCGCGGAAGGTGGTGTCGGTGACGCCGACGGCCTTCTGCTCACGCAGCGCCTGCGCGAAACCCTCGGGACCGAGGCGCAGCAGCCGCTGACGGGAACCGTCCGGCGGCGGCACACTCAGATCGATGGCGGGCAGCTTGTCGTGCGGGTACACCGTGGTCGGGCGCTCGCCGTGCGGCTTGTTGACGGTGATATCGGCCAGGTAGTTCAGAATCTTGGTGCCGCGGTCGGCCGAACCGCGCAGAGTCAGCAGCTGCGGGCGCTCATCGATGAACGAGGTGGTGACCCGGCCTGCCTTGAAGTCCGGATCGTCGAGCACCGCGAGCAGGAACGGGATATTGGTGGTGACGCCACGGATGCGGAATTCCGCGAGTGCACGGCTGGCCCTGGCCACTGCGGCGTGCAGATCGCGGCCGCGGCAGGTGAGCTTGACCAGCATCGAGTCGAAGTAGGCGCCGATCTCCGCGCCCAGGTTCGCGCCGCCGTCGAGGCGGATGCCCGCGCCGCCGGGGGTGCGGTAGGCGGTGATGCGGCCGGTGTCGGGGCGGAATCCGTTGGCCGGATCCTCGGTGGTGATCCGGCACTGCAGGGCCGCACCACGAATGGCGACCTTGTCCTGGCTCAGACCGAGCTGTTCGAGGCTTTCCCCCGCCGCGATGCGCAGCTGGGACTGCACCAGATCGACATCGGTGATCTCCTCGGTCACTGTGTGCTCGACCTGGATGCGCGGATTCATCTCGATGAAGACGTGGTTGCCGCGCTCGTCGAGCAGGAATTCGACGGTGCCCGCGCAGCTGTAGCCGATCTGGCGGGCGAAGGCCACGGCATCGTTACAGATGCGCATCCGCAATGCGGGATCCAGGTTCGGGGCGGGCGCGAGCTCGATCACCTTCTGGTGGCGGCGCTGCACCGAACAGTCGCGCTCGAACAGGTGCATGACATTGCCGTGCTGGTCGGCCAGGATCTGCACCTCGATGTGGCGCGGGTTCACAACGGCCTGTTCCAGGAACACGGTCGGATCACCGAAGGCCGACTCCGCCTCGCGGGATGCGGCCTCGATCGATTCGCGCAGCTGTGCGGGATCGGCGACCCGGCGCATGCCGCGGCCACCGCCCCCCGCGACGGCCTTCACGAAGATCGGGTAGTCCAGTTGCTCGGATGCGGCGAGCAGTTCGTTCACATCGGCCGACGGCGCGCTGGACTTCAGCACCGGCAGCCCCGCCGCCCGCGCCGCCTCGATCGCGCGGGCCTTGTTACCAGCCAGTTCGAGCACCTCGGCCGACGGACCGATGAAGGTGATGCCCTCGCGCGCACAGGCCGCCGCGAGGTCCGGGTTCTCGGACAGGAAGCCGTAACCGGGGTAAATGGCGTCGGCGCCCGCGGACTTGGCCGCCTCGATGATCGCCTCTATCGACAGATACGCCCGGACCGGGTGCCCCTCTTCGCCGATCTGGTAGGACTCCGCGGCCTTCAACCGATGGACCGAGTTGCGGTCCTCGTACGGGAAGACGGCGACCGTCCCGATGCCGAGTTCGTAGGCCGCGCGGAAGGCGCGGATGGCGATCTCGCCACGGTTGGCAACCAAGACTTTCGAGAACATTGAACTAAGGTACCCGCCCCGGAATCGTAGTCCGACAGGGAAGTCCCGTTAACGAAATCTTCACAACGAGTCCTAGCAGAGTTGCAAAGTTTTGTTCATCCCACCGACACATCTCACCGTCCGCCGCGGTCACAAGTGCGGGCAGGCGCCACCGTCGACTCGAACGTATCTGGCGACAACTTCGCAAACGCGCGATACACCGAGTGCGGTGCAATCCGATTGCGCGGCCACCTATGCTGGTTAGCGCAGCTGGTTCGCCGTGCGTAGACGAGATGGAGCCCCGACGTCGCGTCACGGAGTCGAGTTCGCGGATCGGTGTAACCGGTGCGCGGACGAGAGGGAACCCGGTGAGAATCCGGGACTGTCCCGCAGCGGTATGCAGGAACGACCGCCGTCATCAGCACTGGGTAGCCGTAGCGACTGCTTGCAGGTCGCTCGAAATGGTCAGCCCCGGGAAGCGACGGCCAGTAGGTGAGCCCCGTACGGGGTCGGCCAGAAGGCCCGTGCCCGCAAGTCCGAAGACCTGCCAGCCGTGTCGGATACGCCGTATCCGGCGGCCACCGCCTCGTGGATTGGGCGCGCGGACCTCTGTGCGATTGTCGGGCTCCGTCGGTGCGCCGGCACGTTCACTCGGTCTCCGCTAGCTCGTAGGGCGATGGTCTTCGATCTCAGCACTGGAGAAATTCGTGACTGTTACGCATAACCCGTTCACCGCGACGGTTCTCGGTCTCCCGCGGGTGGGGCCGCACCGTGAGCTCAAGCGCGCCACCGAGTCCTACTGGGCCGGACGCATCGACGCCGAGCAACTGCACACGATCGCCCGCGACCTGCGGCGCGATCAGCTGACCGAATTACAAAGCGCCGGAATTGATTCCATCCCTATCGGCACCTTCTCCTATTACGACCAGGTGCTCGATACCGCAGTGCTGCTCGGCGCGCTGCCGCCCAGAGTCGCCGGAATCGCCGATCCGCTGGATCGCTATTTCGCGGCGGCACGCGGCACCGACACGGTCGAACCCCTGGAGATGACCAAATGGTTCGATACCAATTACCACTATCTGGTGCCGGAAATCGGTCCGGAGACGGCGTTCTCGCTGGATCCATCGAAGGTGTTGGACGAGTTGCGGGAGGCGCTCGCGCTCGGGGTGCCCGCGCGGCCGGTGGTGGTCGGACCCATCACCTTCCTGAAGCTGGCGAAGGCGACCGACGGTGCGGCGCTGGATCGCCTCGACGAGTTGGTGCCGCTCTATCGGGAGCTGTTGCGGCTGCTGGCCGCGGCGGGCGCGGAATGGGTACAACTCGATGAGCCGATCTTGGTCACCGACCTGACCGAGGACGAGGTCGAACTCGTGCGGCGGACCTACGCCGAACTGTCGGCCCCGACGGATCGCCCCGCGCTGCTGGTTGCCACGTACTTCGGCAGGCCAGGTGCGGCGTTGAGCGGCTTGGCCGAGACCGAAATCGAAGGTATCGCACTGGATTTCACGGTTGACGCCGATCTGTCCGGTGTGCCGGCGCTGGCGAACAAGCTGCTGGTGGCGGGTGTGGTCGACGGCCGGAATGTCTGGCGGGCCGATCTGGAAAAGGCTTTGGCGACGCTCGGCACGCTGCTGGGGTGCGCGAAATCCGTTGCGGTGTCGAGTTCCTGCTCGTTACTGCACGTGCCATACACCTTGGCGAGCGAAACCGGCCTCGACGAGCGGCTGCGTTCGTGGTTGGCGTTCGGTGCGGAGAAGGTCGCCGAGGTGCGGTTGCTCGCGACCGGCCTGAGCGCGGGACCCGAGGCCATCGCCGACGAATTGGCCACGGTCCGTGCCGCCCTCGCCAACAGGCGCACCGATCCTCGGCTGAACAATTCGCAGGTGCGGGCGCGGCTGGACACGCTCGGTGCGGATGCAACTCGGCGGGCACCCGCGGAACAGCGACGAACATTGCAAGCCGAGCGGCTGCGGTTGCCAGCGCTGCCGACCACGACGATCGGCTCGTATCCGCAGACCTCGGCGATCCGGCTGGCACGCGCGGCATTGCGCAAGGGTGAAATCGACCAGGCCGAGTACGTGCGGCGGATGCGGTCCGAGATCGCGGATGTCATTGCGTTGCAAGAGCAGCTGGGCCTGGATGTACTTGTGCACGGCGAGCCGGAGCGCAATGACATGGTGCAGTACTTCGCCGAGCAGCTCGACGGATTCGCCGCCACCGACGCGGGCTGGGTGCAGTCCTACGGCACGCGTTGCGTGCGTCCGCCGATTCTGTTCGGCGATGTGGCGCGGCCCGCGCCGATGACCGTGGATTGGATCGGCTACGCGCAATCGTTGACCGATAAGCCGGTCAAGGGCATGCTGACAGGCCCGGTGACGATTCTGGCCTGGTCGTTCGTCCGCGATGACCAACCGTTGGCGGATTCGGCACGTCAAGTGGCGCTGGCGATCCGGGACGAGACGGTCGATCTGCAGGCCGCGGGCATTCGGATCATCCAGGTCGACGAGCCCGCCCTGCGGGAACTGCTGCCGCTGCGCGCGGCCGATCAGGGCGAGTATCTGCAGTGGTCGGTCGGCGCTTTCCGGTTGGCGACTTCCGGAGTTTCGGATGCCACGCAGATCCACACCCATCTCTGCTATTCGGAATTCGGTGAGGTCATCGATGCGATCGCCGGATTGGATGCCGATGTGACCTCGATCGAGGCGGCGCGCTCGCATATGGAGGTGCTCGACGATCTGAATGCCGCAGGCTTCGATCTCGGCGTCGGACCGGGCGTGTACGACATCCACTCACCGCGGGTGCCGAGTGTGCAGGAGATCACCGCGTCCCTGCGCGCCGCGCTGAAGGCCGTTCCCGCCGAACGGCTTTGGGTCAATCCGGACTGCGGGTTGAAGACACGTGGACCAGTCGAGGTCGAGGCGTCACTGCGCAATTTGGTCGCTGCTGCGGCAGCGGTGCGCTAAGCGGCTGGTGCGCTCGTCCTCTCGAGGCGGGGGCGAGCGCATCCGCCCGGGTTCGCGCCGTCTGGCGGACCATTCCCAACAGTTTCTACGCCGAGAACGACGGCGGCCGGACCGTCTTACGCGAAAACCCGACCTGACGATCGACCACATTCCCCCTCGAAGTCCGCGCAGCCCGATAGCGCGGTTTGTTCACCGCGCTATCGGGCTGCATATCAATGAGATTCGGCCCCAGGAAAAGGCCGTAGCCGACGCCGCGGCGTGTACCTCTCACAACTCTCGCCGTTGCGGACCATCGGCCGCAGGCGCGACCGCGCGCTCAGTCCCCGCCGCCAGGCCGTATGACATTCCGAGCAACGATCCATGCGTAACCCCTCCTCATACGTCGCCATCAGATATCACCCCCGATGTCCTATTCGACGCAGGGCCGACCGATTCGGTTCCGCCGATTCCCCCGCCTATTCGGCCTCGGTTCCGAATGCGCGATTGATGGCGGCCATATCGAAGTAGTCACGCCAGGCGGTGATGGCGCCGTCGGCGACCTCGAAGACGCCCACTACCGGCAGCGGTGTGTCTTTGCCCAGGCCGCGCAGGATATCGGTGCGCTCGTTCATGACAATATTCCCGGCGGTGACCTGGTGGTGCACGTCGAATTCGATGGATTCGAAGGTGCTGAGGAAACCGGCGATGAAATCGCGGATGGCAGCGCGACCGTTGATGGGTTCCATCGGAATGTTGTGGTAGACGGCGTCTTCGGCGAAGAAGGCGCTGATCCGGTCCGGGTCGGGATCGGCCCAGCTGCGGCACATGGCGGTGACGATTTCGTCGGGGCTCGGCATTCGGTTCACTCGCTTCCTTGCGCCGATACGATCGGGCACATCGGTCGATTCGATCGCCCCGATTACACCAAACAATTGCTTGGTTGCGCCAGGATCAGCCCGTGCCCAGCAGTTCGCGCTGCGGCACCCCGACGTATTCGGACAGCGGACGGATCAGGGCGTTGGTGGCGGACTGCTCGACGATGTGAGCGGTCCAGCCGGTGATGCGACTCAGCACGAAGATCGGCGTGAACATCTCGATGTCGAAGCCCATCAGGTAGTAGACGGGTCCGGCCGGGAAGTCGAGGTTGGGTTTGATGCCGGTGGCCTCGGCCATAGCCTGCTCCAATGCCGTGTACATGCGCAACCAGCGCTGGCCACCGGTCACCTGCACGACTTGGTCCAGAGCCTCGCGCATCGTCGGCACCCGCGAGTCGCCGTCCTTGTACACGCGATGCCCGAACCCCATGACCTTCTGTTTGCCGGATAGCTTGGCGCGCAACCACTCCGCGGCCAGTTCGGGCTCACCGATCTCCAGCATCATGCGCATGACGGCCTCATTGGCACCGCCGTGCAGCGGACCCTTGAGGGCACCGATCGCGGCGGTGATCGCACTGTACATATCCGACCGGGTGGAGGTGACCACACGCGCGGCGAAGGTGGATGCGTTGAAACTGTGCTCCGCGTAGAGGATCAGCGAAATCTCGAAGGCGCGCACAATGCGCGGATCCGGCACCTTGCCGAAGCACATGGTCAGAAAGTTCTCGGCAAAGCCCAGATGTAAATCCGGCGCAATAGGATCCAGTCCGCGACGGCGGCGCATGTCAGCGGCAACGACCGTGGGCAGCATCGCGGTAAGCCGGAGCGCCTTCGCCAGCAATGCCCGATCACCTTGTACGGCATCGAGTTCCGTATCCTCCGCGCCTAGGTAGCTGACCACGGTCCGGACCACATCCATCGGATGACAGTTCTGCGGCATCTTCTCGATGAGCGACAGGATCGAACGATCGATGCGCCGTTGGGCGCGTTCACGCTGACACAACAGTTGGAGTTGGGCGGCGTCGGGCAGTTCGCCGTACCACAGCAGATAGGCGACCTCCTCGAAACCGCAGTGCCGGGCGAGATCCTGCACGGCATAACCGCGATAGGTCAGCGAATTCGTCTCGGGCACAACCTTGGAGATGCTGGTGGTATCGACCACCACCCCGGCCAGGCCCTTCTTGATTTCAGTCATCGTTTACTCGCTCACGGTGAAATTGAAGATTCCGGAATCGAAGTCGTTGTACCGCTGGTAGTCGAGCAATTCGTAGAGTCGCGCCCGGTGCTGCATCTCGCTGATCAGCCCGGATTGCGTTCCGGTGGCGGCGATTTCACGCAGGCCGCGCTCGACCGCGAACATCGCCAAGCGCAGCGCGGTCACCGGATAGATGACGGCGTTGTAGCCGAGATCCGCCAGGGACGGAGCTGATAGCAATTCCGACTTGCCGAACTCGGTCATATTCGCGAGCAGTGGAATGTCCACCGCGGCACGGAACTTCGCGAATTCGGCGGCATCGGCGAGTGCTTCGGTGAAGATGAGGTCGGCCCCCGCGTCGGCATACGCCTTGGCCCGATCGATCGCCGCATCCAGCCCCTCGGTCCCGCGCGCATCGGTGCGCGCGCAGACGACGAAGTTCGGGTCCCGGCGGGCCGAGACCGCCGCACGCAACCGACGGACCATCTCGGCGACCGGAACCACGGCTTTGCCGTCGAGATGCCCACAACGCTTGGGATTCACTTGGTCTTCGATATGGCAGCCCGCGAGCCCGGCATCTTCCAGCAGGGTCACCGTGCGCGCCGCATTCATCGGCTCGCCGAAGCCGGTATCGGCATCGATCAACACCGGCAGATCGGTCACCCGCACGATCTGCTGTCCCCGCGCAGTCACCTCGGTGAGGGTGGTCAGGCCGATATCCGGTAGTGCGAGTTCGGCCGATACCACCGCGCCGGAGACATAGACGCCCTCGAAGCCGAGCTCCTGAATCAGCTTGGCCACCAACGGGTTGAAGGCTCCCGGCCAGCGCTGGATTTGTCCGGAGGCCAGCCCGGCGCGCAGTGCCACACGTTTGTCGGCAGCGCTCGTGGCGGCGGCGAGCAGTCCTGTCATTGCGACCGGCCTAGGCTGAGCGCATGACCGAGGACCGTCCCCTGCGCTATCGACTGATCACCGGCGTCGACGACGCCACCTTCTGCGAACGGATCAGCGGCCTGCTCGATCAGGGCTACCGGCTGCACGGATCGCCCGCCGTCACGTTCAACGGCACCGATGTGATCGCCGCGCAGGCGCTGATCTGGGACGAAGAGTAGCGCCGACATCAGAAGATCCCCGCGCACACCTGCGGTGCCCGCCCCATCACCTCGGGCGATACCGTGAACGTCAGCTGATCCAGTTCCCCGGGGGCCAACTCCGGCGTGCGCTGCACCGCGTCCAGGAAACGGTCCTGCTCCGCGGGTTCGATCACGCTTTCGGCCAGCGTGCGGAACTTCGCGATGTACTGCTCGCGCGCGAACGGCCGCGCACCCAGCGGATGCGCATCCGCCACCGCGAGCTCATCGACAATCGTCTCGCCACTCTTCAGCGTCACGACCGCCCGTGCCCCGAAGGCCTTTTCGTTGGGATCGGTGGCGTGGTAGCGGCGCGTCCATTCCGGATCCTCGACCGTCGAGATCTTGCGCCACAGCGCGACGGTATCCGCCCGACGTGCACGCTCGGGTGCGTAGGACCGCTCGTGATGCCAACCGCCGTCCTGTAGCGCGACCGCGAATATATAAGGAACGGAATGGTCGAGCGTCTCGCGGCTGGCGTGCGGATCGAACTTCTGCGGATCACCGGAGCCCGTGCCGATGACCACATGCGTGTGGTGGCTGGTATGCAGCACGATGGTGGCAATCTGATCGAGGTCGCCGATGCGCGCCCGCATTCGGCGCGCAAGATCGATGGGCGCTTGGCTCTGGTATTCGGCCGAATGCTCCTTGGTGTAGCTGTCGAGGATCGCCCGCTTCGCCTCGCCCGGGCTCGGCAGCGGCACCTGATATTCCGCTTCCGGCCCACCGAGCAACCAGGCGATAACGCCGTCCGCCCCCTCCCAGATCGGTGCGGGCGCACTCTCGCCGCGCATGGCCCGGTCGACCGCCTCCACCGCCATCTTCCCGGCGAAAGCGGGGGCATATGCCTTCCAACTGGAGATCTCGCCCTTGCGGGATTGCCGGGTGGCGGTGGTGGTGTGCAGCGCCTGCCCGATCGCCTGATAGATCGTCTCGGTGTCCAGGCCCAGTAGTGTCCCGATGCCCGCGGCGGCCGACGGACCGAGATGTGCGACGTGATCGATCTTGTATTCGTGCAGGCAGATTCCGCGCACCAGGTCGATCTGGATCTCGTAACCGGTGGCCAGGCCACGGATCAGGTCGGCGCCACCGCGACCGGTGTGCTGGGCGACGGCGAGGATCGGCGGAATATTGTCGCCCGGATGGGAGTACTCGGCGGCGAGGAAGGTGTCGTGAAAGTCGAGTTCGCGCACCGCGACTCCATTCGCCCACGCGGCCCACTCCGGCGACACCCGGCGCTGCGGCGGCAAGCCGAAAACCGTGGCGCCCGACCGCGCATCCGGCTGTGCGAGTGCCTGCGCCCGCGCATTCGTCACAGGGCGGCGGAGCAACGCGGCCGCCGCGACGGCGGCATTGTCGATGATCCGGTTCACGATCATCGCGCTGACCTCGGCGGTCACCTCGACCGGATCGGCGGCGACCTCGGCAATTCTGGTGGCCAAATGTTCTGTGCGCGGAAAGTCCGCGGCGGCGGCGCGGGCGCGTACGATGTGGGTTTTCATCCATCCTCCGGTTCCAGACGGGCCAGCGGCCCTACTTCGCACGCTACGCAGGATTGATCTTCGGCAAAATCCCTTGCAACAGCAGATTTCTGCGGGCGAGAATCCCCGATTTTGCGATGATTGCGAATTCCGAGGGCTACCATCTTGCGGTGCGCAAGATGTACGCGGGCGCCCGACTAAGACGGTTGCGCGAGGAACGGCGGATGACCCAGGCGGCGCTGGCGAAATCCCTGGATCTATCGCCCAGCTACCTGAACCAGCTCGAGCGCGACCAGCGACCGCTCACCATTCCGGTGTTGCTGAAGCTCAACTCCACATTCGACCTCGACGTGCAATTCTTCGCGGCCGACTCCGATGCCCGGCTGGTCTCGGATCTGCACGAGGTCCTCGTCGACGCGGCGGGCGGTGACAGTGCGCCACTGACCGAGGTGGAGGAACTGGCGACGCGGCTGCCCGAGGTCTCCCGAATCGTCGTCGCGATGCATCGGCGATTACGCGCCGCGACAGATCAACTCGATCTGCTCTCCGCACGGGTGGCCGCGCCGACCGGCGCACCCGGCGTGCCCATGCCGTATGAGGATGTGCGGGACTTCTTCTACGACCATCACAATCACATCGCGCCACTCGATCATGCGGCCGAACAGCTCTTCGAGGAGTGCGGTCTGAGCATCGGATCACTCGATCGACAACTCGCCAGGGTGGCCGAGGAGCGCGCCGGGGTCACCGTGCTGGTGCGCGGTGACGGCGCGGATCCGTCCATCCCGAAACGGCATTACGATCCGGATAGCCGCACGCTGACGCTGGCGCGGCGGCTGCGTCCCGGGCAGCGCGCATTTCAGATCGCCACCACCCTCGGTTTTCTGCTGTACGGCAAGGAACTGGATGCCGTACTCGCCGAAACACCATCGCTCACCGGCGAATCCAGGACGTTGGCGCGCATCGGGTTGGCGAATTACTTCGCGGGCGCGCTGGTGCTGCCGTACGGCCGCTTCCTGCGGTCGGCCGAGGAACTGCGCTACGACATCGATCTGCTCAGTCTGCGTTTCGAGGTCGGCTTCGAGACCATCTGCCACCGGTTGAGCACCCTGCAGCGGCAGGGGCAGCGCGGCGTTCCGTTCTTCCTGGTCCGCACCGACCGGGCGGGCAATATCTCGAAACGCCAGTCCGCCACGGCATTCCATTTCTCCCGGGTCGGCGGCAGCTGCCCGCTGTGGGTGGTGCACGAGGCCTTCGCCAATCCAGGTCGGATCCTGACCCAGATGGCGGCGATGCCCGACGGCCGCCGCTACCTCTGGATCGCCCGCACCGCGCTCGCGGGACCCCACGGATACAGCACGGCGACAAAGGATTTCGCGATCGGCCTGGGTTGCGATATCGAATACGCCGACCGGCTGGTGTATTCGAACGGCCTACACCTCGACAGTCCAGCCGCAGCAGTGCCGATCGGCGCGGGCTGCAAGGTCTGCGAGCGCCCCTCCTGCCCACAGCGCGCCTTCCCCCAGATCGGCAGCCCCCTCGCAGTCACCGAGCACATCAGCACGGATCTGCCCTACCCCCGAGCCCTGCGCTAGTTCTGGACAATTGATCACCATGCGCTGGTGCAGGCAGACGTCGAGAAGGCCGCTCCACCAGCGCATTCTCGATCAGGACTTCGCGAGGTATTCGAGGCGTTCGGCGTCTACGGCGGCGTGCATCATGGTGGCCAGGCCTGGGTGGTGGTGTAGGCCCGGGTCGGATTCGACTAGTTGGCGGGCGAGGTCTTGGGCGGCGGTGATGACTTCGAGGTCGTCGAGTAGGGAGAGCAGGCGCAGGGAACGGGCGGTGCCGGATTGGGCGGCGCCGAGGACGTCGCCTTCACGACGTTGGCGCAGGTCGAGAACGGCGAGTTCGAAGCCGTCGGTGGTGGCGGCGACGGCGTCGAGCCGGGCCATGGCGGTGCCGGTGGGGCCCGCGTCGGTGATGAGCAGGCACAGGCCGGGGTGCTTACCGCGGCCGATGCGGCCGCGCAACTGATGCAGCTGGCTGACACCGAAGCGGTCCGCGTCCACGATGACCATGACGGTCGCATTCGGCACGTCGACGCCGACCTCCACGACCGTGGTGCAGACGAGCACATCGATGTCGCCATCGTTGAATGCGCGCATCACCTGGTCTTTTTCATCGGTCGGGAGCCTGCCGTGCAGCAGGCCGACCCGGACGCTCGCGAGCGGACCGGTGCGCAGCATGTCGAAGACCTCGAGCGCCGCGGCCGTGGTCGGGCCTTCCTTCTCCTCTGCCTTGGCTGCCTTCTTGCCGTTGCGGCCCTTGCCGTTCTCCTCGTCGTCGCCGATGCGCGAGCACACCACATAGGCCTGTCGACCGGCGCCGACCTCCTCGAGGATGCGCTCCCAGGCACGGTCGACCCAGTTCGGATGCTGTTTGCGCGGCACCACCTTCGACACGATCGGCGAGCGACCGCGGGGCAGCTGGGTCAGGGTCGAGGTCTCCAGATCGCCGAGAGTGGTCATGGCGATGGTGCGGGGAATCGGGGTCGCGGTCATGACCAGCAGATGCGGGCTGGTGCCGGATTTCGCCTTGGCGCGCAAAGCATCCCGCTGTTCGACACCGAACCGATGTTGTTCGTCGACGATCACCATGCCGAGATCGAAGAACTCCACCGCGTCCTGGATGAGCGCGTGTGTGCCGATCACAATGCCCGCCTCGCCGGTCACCGCATCGAGTAGCGCAGCCTTCTTCGCCGACGCCGACATCGAGCCGGTCACCAGCACGACCTTGGTCGCGTTGTCGGCGGCGCCGAGTTCACCGGCGGTACCGAGATCGCCCAGCATCGTGCGCAGTGACCGATAGTGTTGGGCGGCAAGGACTTCCGTTGGAGCGAGCAGCGCGCATTGCTGACCGGCGTCGACCACCTGCAGCATGGCGTGCAGTGCGACGATGGTCTTGCCCGAACCGACCTCACCTTGCAACAGCCGGTGCATCGGGTGGCTGCGCGCGAGATCGTCGGAGATCTCCGCGATCACCTGCTGCTGCCCCTCGGTCAGTTCGAAGGGCAGGCGGGTGTCGAAAGCCGCTGCGATACCGTCGGATCGGGGCGAACACGGCCGGGCCGCTCGTGCCTGCGCATCGTGTCGCCGCTCGGCGAGGACCAGTTGCAGGGCCAGCGCCTCATCGAAACGCAAACGCTCCCTGGCCTGTTCGATATCGGACTTGCGTTCGGGCAGGTGGATCAGGCGCAGCGCGTCGGAGATCTTCATCAGCGCGCGGTCGTCGCGCAGATCGCTCGGCAGCGGATCGTCGATCGGGTCGAGCTGGTCGAGTACCTGCCGGACGCAGGCGAGCAGATCCCAGCTCTGCACTTTCGCGGTCGCGGGGTATACCGGGATGTATTCCCGTTCGAAGAACGAGACATCCACTCCCCCTTTACCTTTCGCGCTCTGCGCCAATCCGCGCAAGGCGCCCCCGCCGCGCACCGAGGTGAGGTTCTCGATGGAATCCTCTTCCTTCTCGGGCAGGATCAGATAGTCGGGATGTGAGAGGTTCCAGCGGTCCGGGCGCCACCAGTGCACGGTGCCCGACATCATGGCCCGGACTCCTTCGCGGACAAGGTAACTCACCTTGTCTCCGTTGAAGAAGGTGATATCGATCGGGGCGACCGAACCGGTGTCGAGGGCTACCTTGAGCAGGCGCCCCCTGCGGTTCTTCATCGGGCGCAGTTCGGTTTTCGTCACCCGGCCGATGACGGTGATGTGCGCGCCCTCTTCCGGCTGCTCCTGGGTAAGCGGCTGGCCTTGGGTGGCATAGCGTAATGGGTAGTGCCGCAACAGGTCCTCGACGGTGTGCATGTCGAAGGCATCGGCGAGCGGCTCGGCCGCCTTCACGCCGAGCAGGTGGTCCAGCCGATCGCTGAGTGTCGCCATATCCCTATTCCACCCCTATCTGCACCAGATCCGCTTGCTGCCCACCGGAATACACACTCACCTCGACGCCGGGGAAGCCGTTCGCGATATGCGTGGCCAGTTCGTCCGCGAGTTCATCGGGGGCCGCCACACCCATGAGCAAAGTGACCAGCTCACCGCCGAATGCGAGCATCCGGTCGAGCAGGGTCCGGCCCGCGGTCGGCACATCTCGGTCGATCACCACCACATCGTGACCGACCAGCCCCAGCCCATCACCGGCCTCGCAGGTGCCGACCATGGTGAGCGCCCGTTCTGCCGCGGCACGCAATGATCCCCAGCGGGTCGCGGCCGCCGCTTCCGACATGGCGAACGCGTCGTCCACCGCGATCCGGCCGCAATCGTGCACCGCCAGCGCTGCCAACCCCTGCACCATGGACCCGCTCGGCAACAACAAGACGTCCCGATGCGCGTCACGCGCCGCGACACCGACCGCAACCAACTCGTGCGCGGGCAGCGCACCATTCGGCAGCACCAACACCTCCCGATTCGGCAGCCGCCGAATCGCCGCAAGCAGCGCCGCACTGGTCACCGCCCCGTCACCGCCGAGCACCACCGCACCCCCGGCCTCGAACAGCGCCGCCGCACCATCCCCCGATGCGACAGCCAGGACGGCGCGGTCTGCGGGACCGTCGTGATCGGGACCGATGGGCGCGGATGCGCCGGATCCGATGGTCGTGCCGGGAGCTTCAGCACGCGCGGGCGCATCAATGCGACCAACGCCTCCAGGTTGCACGGCGTCATCAGCCTGACCCGCAGCGTCGGCCGCGGCCCCATCAGGGTGGCCAGCAGCAGCACGCGTGCTCGCATCAGTGCGTCCCGGCTGCACAGCATCAGCGCCACCCGCAACGCCGGCGGCGACCCCATCAGCGCGACCAGCAGCAGCACGCGTGCTCGCATCAGTGCGCTCAGGCTGCACGACAGCATCAGCGCCACCCGCAACGCCAGCGGCCGGGGCTAGATCGCGGTGCCCAACAGCATCAGTAGGTGCGGGCGCGATCGCGCGTCCGGCACCACCAGGCTGCCCTGCGGTACCAGTGCGATCGGCAACATCGGCGGGGGTTGCGTCAGGGGGGCCGACGACCTCAGCGCGGTCGGCAAAGTCGGCGTGCGGGAATTTGCCCGAGTGCGCAGCCGCGTCGTAGTGCGTGGGTGTTGGGCGAGCGGTGATGGTGAAGCTTTCGATGCGGATGGCACTGAGGGTGCCGGTTGCTATGCCTGCCTCGACGGCGGCGCCCGCGTCGGCGCAGTGGACGTGCGCGGACCAGGAGCCCGCGCCGTCGCCGACGACCACCACCGAGTCGCCGAGGTCGGCGAGGCGATCTCGGAGGCGGGCGATTCGTCGGTCGTCGGTGTCGGAGAGGACGTACATCACCTCGAAGTGGGGTTCGGCACTGTTCAGAGGTTCGGCACAGGTGCCGAGCGGTTCGGCGTCGACTCGTGGTGCGGAATCAGCATGCGCAGACACGGTGGCGCGATCGATACTTGCCTGATCGCTACCGAATGCGAATTCGCCGCGCGCGTACGCCGGCCGATCGGGTATCCGGCCGAGGGTGACCGCGACCAGACTGTCGAGCAGCACAACCAACCCGCGCGCCCCCGCATCGACCACACCCGCCTCGCGCAGCACGCCGAGCTGGGCGGGCGTGTCGCCGAGCGCCTCGGCAGCACCGTCGGCCGCCGCCACCGCCACCTCGGCCAGGGCTGATTCCGGAGCGGCCGCAGCACATTCGGCTGCCCGCTCCAGGACGGTCAGGATCGTCCCCTCGACCGGCACACTCAGCGATTCCCGAACCAGCGCCGATGCCGTGGCCAGCGCGTCACGCAATGTCTGCGCCGTCAGCGGCCCTCCGCGCGCCGCCTCGGCGATCCCCCGCAACACCTGCGACAAGATGATCCCGGAATTCCCGCGCGCCCCGAGCGTCGCCCCACGCGACATTGCCGCGGCCACATCGTGTGTCGAGAGCGATTCACCTGCTTCGCGATACCCGTCGTCAGCTCCGCCCCGTATCCCTGCGCTGGAGGCATCGCGCGAGCTCCCGTTCCTCGCAGTACCAGGCTGAGCCGGGCGATCGACACCCGTCGCGGCAATAACTCGACCCGCGAACTTCCCCGGTGACGCCGCAGAGGGGTGCGATATCGCGGCACCGTCGTCCGATTTCGCGCCACTGCCGACCGCCCCAGCATCCGCTGCAAAGCCGTCGGCCGCGGAATCGTGCGATCGCTGGGCACCACGCTCGTCAGGACCAGGCACGGCCGGGGAATCGACACCGTTGGTGGCGATGGCTCCGCCCGCGAACTCCCCCAGCGACGCGACCCCGTCATCCGACATCGCGGCACCACCGCCCGCCCCAGCATTCACTACAAAACCGTCGGCCGCGCCGGCATCGGCTGCATAACCGTCGGCCGCGAAACCGTCCGATTGCTCGGCACCACGCGCCGAGATCACCGCAGCATCCGCGGCCTGCATTGCCGCTCGCATGGTGGCGAGCATGTTGGTACCGGTGTCGGCGTCGGCGATGGGGAAGACGTTGAGGGCGTTGATCTCCTCGCGGCGCTGCTGCAGGCCTTCGAGGCAGATGCGCCCCCAGCGCAGCAGGGCCGTGGCATTCAGTTCATTCGGACCGGCAACGGCAGGCAGACCCGCGTCAGGGCCGTCGCCCATCATGTCCCGCACTCCGGGCACCGCCACCTCTCTCCGCGATCGTTCACACCGCCGTGCCACCCGCACCCAAGCGACTGCTGGCAGATCGCTCGAAAGGTTCTGCCACCGTTGGCCAGGTTAGCTGGCGATACCGACAGTCGATCGGCGACACCGATCCACTACCATCGGGTGTGCCCACGGGTCGTCGGTTCATGACCCGGTTTGGTGGATCAGGGCGCCGCCAGCTACCCTTGCAGGGTTGCCTAGCGCGGCCGAGAGGGTTCGCGCAGGCCGACGTGAGTCGGCAGGGCATTAAGACATTGTTTCCGGACATGCTGCCGACGTGCGGCGGTCCCCACATGACATGAAGGAGTTCGCGACTATGGCTGCCGTCTGCGACGTCTGCGCCAAGGGCCCCGGCTTCGGGAAGTCGGTCTCGCACTCGCACCGGCGTACCAACCGTCGTTGGAACCCGAACATCCAGACCGTGCGCGCACAGGTCGCGCCGGGCAACACCCGCCGCATGAACGTGTGCACCTCCTGCCTGAAGGCGGGCAAGGTCGTTCGCGGCTGATTTCCCAGAGACCGACATACGCCCCGACACCACCCGGTGCTCGGGGCGTAGTCATCTGCGGACCCTGGTCATCGACGACTGCCCTCGGCAACGATGGTCTCCATGACCCAGCCCGCCTGGCGCATAGCCCCACTCACCACCGAATACGTCCACGGCCTTGCCGAATGCCATATCGCCTGCTGGCGTGAGGCCTATCGCGGCCTGGTCCCCGACCACATCCTGGATGCGTTCGAGGTCGACCGCCGCGCCGAGCAGTGGGAACGCGTCCGGGTCCGCAACCCGGGCAGCGCCTATGTCGCCCTCGTCGACGACGAGGTGATCGGCTTCTCGTGTGCGAGCGCGTCACGCGACGAATCACCGGTCACCCCAACCGAACTCAATGCCCTCTACGTCCGCGCCGCCTGGTACGGCACCGGCGTCGCGCACGACCTCATCCGTGCCGCCGCCGCACCCGACATCCCGTGCTCTCTCTGGGTCTTCGAGAAGAACCCGCGCGCCCAGGCCTTTTACCGCAAACACGGCTTCGAACTCGACGGCACCAGCCGCGTCGAGGCCTTCACCCCCGCCATCGAAGTCCGCATGGTCCGCCTCTGAGCGGAAGACGGCTCGGGGCGGGGAGCTAATGTGCTGGTCATGACTTCCACGCAGACCGAGTACGTCACCGTCGTCGACGGCGTACTACAGATCACCATCTCGACCGCCGCAAATGGCACTTCCCTGGACTTCGCGGGCATCAACGCGGGCACCGAGGCCTTGCGATCGGCCGACCGTGAGATCGGGGCCGTCCTGCTGACGGGCGCCGGACCGAACTTCTCGGCGGGTGGCAATGTGCGCGGTTTCGCGGCGGCCGAGGATCGGGCCGGTCATATCTACGGCCTCGCGACGGATCTGCACGATTTCGTCCGCGCGCTCGACGAGACCATCGTGCCCGTCGTCGCCGGGGTGCGGGGGTGGGCGGCCGGAGCCGGGATGAGCCTGGTGTGCGCGGCGGACATCGCGATCGGCGGCCCGAGCACCAAGTTGCGCCCGGCATATCCGGGCATCGCGTTGAGCCCGGACGGCGGCATGTCGTGGACGCTGCCGCGGATCGTCGGCGCCGGCCGCGCCCGCGAAATCCTGCTCACCGATGCGATTCTCGACGCCGAAACGGCGGTTCAGCTCGGCATCCTGAGTCGGCTCGTCGATGACGAGCAGGTGCGGGCCGAGGCACTGGAGGTGGCCCGAACCCTCGCCACCGGACCGCGATCCACCTACGCGAGCATCAAATCGCTACTGGCACAGTCGAATTCGTCGACACTGAGCGATCAGCTCGACTACGAGCGCGATGCCATCAGCGCCGCGGCGAACAGCCCGGCCGGGCGCGAGGGCGTGGATGCCTTCGTCGAGAAGCGCAAGCCCGACTACCGGAACCGGTAGCTAACCGCGCACCTGGAGCACGAATTTCGCGACCGCGTCGGTGAACGAATCGTTGTCGTCACCGGCTGCGGTATGCGCCGCGCCGCCGATCTCGACCAACTGCGCATGCGGCACCATTGCCTGAAATTCCGCGGCGCCTTCCGGCGTCACCACATCGGATTGCATGCCGCGCACCAGCAGCACGGGAATGGTGAGGGCGCGCGCGGCGTCCTCGAGCTGCTGCACCATTTCGCTCGGATCCTCGACGCGGTGGGTGAGCATATCCGGATCCCAATGCCAGTACCAGCGACCGTCGCGCTGGCGCAGATTGCGCAGCAGGCCGTCGGTGTTCTTGGGCCGTGGCCGATGCGGCATATACTCCGCGACCGCGTCGGCGGCCTGTTCGAGGCTGTCGAAGCCGTCGCGATGTTTGCCGAGGAAGTCGATCACCCGCGCGACGCCGGCGGGCTCGGGACGGGTGACGATATCGACGAGCACCAGGGCGTTGATCGCCGCGCCACCCGGATCCGCGGTAGTCAGCAGGCCGGTCATCCCGCCCATGCTCGCGCCGACCACGACCGCGGGGGTAGCCAACTGCTCGAGGACCGCGACCAGGTCAGCGACCATCGTGGCGCGCCGGTAATCGGAGTCCGGCGACCATTCGCTGTCTCCGTGGCCGCGCGCGTCCAGTGTGACGACCCGCATCCCGGCGGCGGCCAGCTTCGCACCGGTCTGCTTCCACGAGTGTCTGGTCTGACCACCGCCGTGCAGAAACAGGACGAGCGGGCCGTCCGCCGGGCCGAACTGGTCGGCGGCCAGCTCGATCCCATCCGAACCACGCATCCGCAGCCGGATCGGATCGAGAAGGTTGTTCGCATTACTCACGATCCGAGGATCGCACAGTTACCGCTGGGGCTCATGCGAGCCCCGGTCAATGGGACCTCAGCAGTCCCACTTGCCCTGCGCGCTGATGGTGTTCTGCAGCAGGCACGCAACCTTGGCATTCACCGAGGACGAGATGGTCGAGGAGCCATTGGAGGTGAATTCCTCGCCGACCGGAGCGGCGGTCTTCGGCGCGGAGGTCTCCGTGGCGGGCTCGAGCGGCAACCCGGCCGCATTCGCCGCCGCACTGCCGCCGGCCAGGGCCGCGCACAGGGCCAGCGTGGCGGTGGTGCCGCGCAGTGCGCCGCGAACGGTCTTGTTCTGCATGTAATTGTGCTCCTCTACTGTGTTTTACCTCGACGCCCGGGATCTAGGGCAGGCGCCAGTCAACAGGTTCGGCACCCAATTCGTCGAGTAGTTCATTCACTCGTGAGAAGGGTCGCGAACCAAAAAAGCCGCGCGAGGCCGACAGTGGTGACGGGTGCACGGATTCGATATAGGGCACCTCGGCCGCGGTCAGTTGCGGTTTCAGTGTCTGCGCGTCACGACCCCACAGGATCGCGACCAGCGGTTCATCCCTGGCCACCAGCGCGCGAATCGCCTGATCGGTCACCGCTTCCCAGCCCTTGCCGCGGTGCGAGGCGGGCTGTCCCGGCGAAACCGTCAGGACTCGGTTCAGCAGCAGTACGCCCTGATCCGACCACGGGCTCAGGTCACCATTGGACGGTGTCTCGTGGCCGAGGTCTTTGCTGTATTCGGCGAAGATATTGGCGAGGCTGCGCGGCACCGGCGAAACATCCGGGGCGACAGAGAAACTCAGGCCCATCGGATGTCCGGGCGTCGGATACGGATCCTGGCCGACGACGAGCACGCGCACCGCATCGAACGGACGCTGGAAAGCGCGCAGCACATTCTCACCGGCAGGTAGATAACCGCGGCCCGCCGCATTCTCCGCGCGCAGGAATTCGCCCATCGCCGAGATCTGTTCGGCAACCGGTTCGAGAGCCTTCGCCCAACCCGGATCCATAATTTCCGTCAATGGTTTCGCGCCCATGACCGCACAACCTATCGTGGCTCGGGCTCGGATGCCGAGTCCACCCCGCTGAACGATTCCCAGCCCCCACTGCCCGGATACCGCACGCCGTCAACGGTGATGCCGTGACCTGCCAACACCCGCCCGATCGGCACCCAACCGGGCGGCAGCTCTCGGTGCGCGGGCCAGGTTCCGACGAACGCATGATCCTCGCCGCCGGTCAGAATCCATTGTGCCGCATCGGCATCCAGACGCCGCGCGATGGTCGCCAGAGCCGGATCGCGCAATGCCTTCGCGTGGATATCGATGGCTACGCCGGACGCCTCGGCGATATGGCCCAGATCCGCGAGCAATCCGTCCGAAATGTCGGTGAGTGCGGTGGGTGTCGCGGGCCATTCGGTGGGAGACCCGATGATGCCTTCCGATCCGAACTCCGTCGCGTTCTGAGGCGACACCCCGATGTGCTCCGAGCCGAGTACGCCTTCCGCAGGAGACGCTCCCGAGTTGTTCACTTCGGCAGCGGAATCGGCGACAACAGCGAGCACAGCCGAATAGGGCGGCTGTGGGACCCGATGGGCCGCAAGCACTTCGGCGAATAGTTCGTCTGCCGGATCGAATCCGGCGGTCAGCACCGCCAACCCGGCTGCGGACCAGCCGAGGCGACCGACCACCGCGACCGTATCCCCCACGCGTGCACCGGCTCTGGTGATCGGCGCGCGGCCGTCCAGATCGCCGAAAGCGGTGACCGAGATGACCAGCTGCGGGCTGCGCACCACATCGCCACCCGCGATGGAACCGCCCGCCCGGCGCGCCTCGGCCCACATCCCGTCCGTGAGCCCATCCACCAGCTCGAGCGGCGTATCAGCCGGGCAACCGAACGCCACCACGAATGCGGTCGGCACGGCACCCATCGCGACCACGTCGGCGGCATTCTGCGCGATGGCCTTGCGCCCGATATCGCGCGGATCGGACCAGTCGAGCCGGAAATGTCGATCCTGGATCAGCATGTCGGTGGTGACCACGAAACGGCCGTCCGGCGCGGCCACCAGGGCGGCGTCGTCACCGGGGCCGAGCAGCACGCCGGGCGCCTGCACCCGCCCCGAGTTGATCCGCTCGATCAGTGCGAACTCCCCCAGCTCACGCACTGTTCTCGGCCGTGTGCTGTCGCTGATGACCTGGTCCCTTCCCGGCGTCGTGCTGGCTGAAATCGCCCCGAGGGTACCCTTTCCAAGGCAATCGAGTACTACCAGGCCGGTGCGCGGCATCCATCCCCCAGGTGACCGGGCCCGCCGGCGCGAACAGGAAGGACCGGTGAGCATGGCGGCGGAATCGTCGGACCGCGATTCGTCGGAGGCGGAGTCGTCCAAGGCCGAGCTGCCGAAAGGGACGACCGATTCCGCGGCGGACAGCGCTGCGGCACAAACCACGTCCACCGTCGATCACAGCGGAGCCGAGAGCCCGTCCCCGGCGGCCGACGCCGAGCCCGCACCAGCCTCCGCCAGTGCCGACGATGCCGAACCCACCGAGCCCGCACCAGCCTCAACCGGTGCCGCCGAGGCCAAGACCGCTGGCACCCCAACAGCTTCAAACGGTGCCGCCGACACCGAACCCGCGGACTCCGTAGCAGCCCCAACCGTTACCGATGCTGTGCCCGCCACAGCTTCAACCGATGCCGCGAACGCCGAGCCCGCCGACTCCGCAACAGCCTCAACCGATGCCGCCGACACCGAACCCGCGGCCGCCAGTACCGCCGACGCCGAGCCCGCAGCCGCCGACAGCACCGAATCCGCCGACAAGCCGGCGACCGAATCCAGCGGCTACCCGCCCGCGCTGATCGCGACCGCGGTCGCACTCCCGGTCGTGCTGGTAGTCGCCGTTCTGGTCGCCGCGGTCCTTGCCCTACGCGCACCGACCGAACGCGAGCCGCTGGTCCTCGGTCCGGTTCCCGCACCCGCAGCAGATGGTCCGGCGTGCGCCGCGCTGCTGCCCGCATTGCCGGTCGATCTCGGCGACTACTCCAAATCCACGCTGGTGGAGCCGGCTCCCCCAGCGACTCGCGCCTGGCAGCGCACGGACGGCGGCGACGCCATCGTGCTGCGCTGCGGTTTGGAGCGACCGTTGGAGTTCAACCGCGCCTCGCCGCTACAGATCGTGAATGGCGTGCAGTGGTTCGAGGTCCGCGATGCGGCCGCCAAGGCGAGCACCTGGTTCGCCGTCGATCGCGCGACCTATATCGCGCTGACCGTCCCCGATGGCTCCGGACCGACTCCGCTGCAAGGAGTTTCGGACACGATTACCGCCAGCATACCGGCCCAGCCGATCGATCCCGGCCCGCTGCCGAACTGACGTCGCACGCCGGGTCGTTTCGCCACACCAGCTCTACTTGCGACACCGACTGCGCGGTCCTGACCAAAAGAGGGTCGCTCACCGCAACCCGGTACCCCGTGCGAGCGCCGTTTCGATCAGCGTGGAAACCAGTGCCCGGTAGTCGATTCCGGTCGCCTCCCACATCCGCGGATACATGGAGATCGAGGTGAAGCCGGGCATCGTATTGATCTCATTGATCACCGGCCCCTCCGCCGTGACGAAGAAGTCCACCCGCGCCAACCCTTGGCAGTCGAGCGCTTTGAACGCCCGCACCGCGAGTTCCCTGACGCTGTCGGACACTTCGTCGTCCAGTTTCGCCGGAACATCGAATTCGCAAACATCGTCGAGGTATTTGGTGTGGAAGTCGTAGAACTCCGGTGCTGCGGCATCGGCGTCGGGCATCCGAATCTCGGCGACCACACTGGCCTCGACCCGCCCGTCCGGAAATTCCAGCACGCCACATTCGACTTCGCGTCCGACAATGCCCGCCTCCACGATCACCTTCGGATCGTGTTCGCGCGCCGTCGCGATCGCCGCGTCCAACTCGCTCCAGTCGGTGACCTTGGTGATGCCGATAGAGGAACCACCGCGAGCCGGTTTGACGAATACCGGCAGGCCCAGCAGCGCACGTTCGTCCGCATCGAGCGTGTTGGTCCCGCGCCGCAGCACCAGCTGCCGCCCGATCGGTAGCCCCTCCGCGGCGAGCAGTTTCTTGGTGAATTCCTTATCCATGCCAGCGGCGCTGGCCAGTACGCCCGGCCCGACATACGGCACCCCGGCCAATTCGAGCATGCCCTGCAGCGTGCCGTCCTCACCGAACGGACCATGCAGAATCGGGAACACCACATCCACCGAACCGAGTGCCGCAGTCGGATCATCGAGCGCGACCAACGAGCCGGACCGGCTCGGATCGGCGGCCAGCGTGAGCGCGGTGCCGCTGCTGTCCACAGCGGGCAGCGCATTGTCCTTGAATCCGAGCGAGGCCACCTCGGAACCGCCGAGCACCCAGGCGCCGTCGAGGGTGATGCCGATGGGCACTGCCTCGTACTTTTCCGGATCGAGGTTGCGCAGCACGCTGCCGGCCGACACACACGAGACGGCGTGCTCGTTACTGCGCCCGCCGAACACCACAGCAACCCTGATCCGGTTCGTCATGCACGGAACCGTACCCGTTATGGGTGCTGAACCAACCTCGTGCCCGTGCGGCTATAGCGTTCGCCCCTATTCCGGTTTGATCCGCCGACCCAGCAAATTGTCGACCGCCTCGCGCACCGAAACGCCCTCATGACATACCTGGTGCACCCCCGTGGTCAGCGGCATCTCGACATTGTGCGCCGCGGCCAGCGCCCGTACCGATGTGCACGACTTCACACCCTCGGCGACCTGACCATGGGTGGCCTCCTGGGCCGCCTCCATGGACCCGCCCGCCCCGAGCACATGCCCGAACGACCGGTTGCGCGACAGCGGCGAGGTACAGGTGGCGACCAGATCGCCGACACCGGCCAGTCCGGCCAAGGTGACCGGCTCCGCGCCGAGTGCGACCCCGAGCCGGATGATCTCGGCCAGCCCGCGGGTGATAAGGCTGGCAATCGAGTTGTCGCCCAATCCCATTCCCGAGGCGATGCCGCAGGCGAGCGCGATGACGTTCTTGCACGCACCACCGATCTCGCAGCCGATCACATCGGTATTGGTGTAGGGCCGGAAGTAGCCGTTCGCGCAGACCCGCTGCAGTGCGACGGCCCGCGCGGCATCGGTGCAGGCGATCACGGTGGCCGCGGGTTGCTCGGCGGCGATCTCCTTGGCCAGATTCGGACCGGACAGCACCGCGATCCGGCTCTCGTCGGCACCGGTGACTTCACCGATGACCTGACTCATCCGCAGCAGCGTGCCGGTCTCGATGCCCTTGGCCAGGCTCAGCAGCGCGGCATCCGGCCCGATCGAGTCCCGCCACGTCTCGAGATTCGCGCGCAAGGATTGGGACGGAACCGCGAGCACCACGATGTCGGCGTCTTCGAGCGCCTCGGCGTGGTCGTGGGTGGCTCTCACGCTGGGTAGTTGCACATCGGGCAGATAGAACGGATTGCGATGTTCCGTGGCCAGGGCCTTGGCCACCTCGGGCCGCCTGGCCCAGATCGTGACGTCGGTTCCCGCGTCCGCCAACACCTTCGCGAACGCGGTCCCCCATGATCCCGCGCCCAGCACCGCCGCCCTCGTCATCTGCCCAATATGCCACGGAACCACTCATGGAAGGATTAGCAGCATGCGTCCGCATGCGTTGCACGCCGTGATCGCGGTGAAGAGCCTCGATCGGGCCAAGAGCCGTCTGGCCGATCGGTTGCGCCCGGAACACCGGGCCCGGCTGGTGCTCGCCATGCTCGCCGACACCGTGTCCGCCGCTGTCGCGGTTCCGCAGATCGCATCGGTCACCGTGGTGACCCCGGACCCGGTCGTCGCCGAGGTGGCTCGCACGCTCGGCGCGGTCGTGCATCCCGAACCCCGCCGCGAGGCGATCGACGCGACCGATCCGGACGGCCTGAACACCGCGCTCAGCGACGCGGCCACCGCATTGCGACACCGGCACGGTCCGATCGAGCTGCTGGCCCTGCAGGCGGATCTGCCCGCCTTGCGCCCCGACGAACTCTCGGACATGCTGACCACCGCGCCGGCCGGAGTCCGCTCGGTCATCGTCGACCACGCCGGCAGCGGCACGTCCGCGTTATTGGTCCGCGATACCGTTGCCCCGCTGGATCCGCGCTTCGGTCCGGGCTCGGCGCGTCGACACATCGACGCGGGTGCGGTCGACCTGCACGGTGACTGGCCCGGATTGCGGCTCGACGTCGATACCGCCGAGGATCTGGACCGCGCCGTCGAACTCGGCGCGGGCGATTCCACAGGTGCTGTCCTGCACGACATCGGTTGGCCGATTCGGGTTCACGAGCAGGTACGCCGGGTGTGCTAGCCGGTCGCCACATCCGGCGTGATACGCACGGCAATGATGGCGTCGGGCTGCACACGGCCCGGTTTGTAGGGGATGATCGTTGGCGTGAGTGAGCGAAGCAAGCTATTCCGGAACCAGCGTGCGTCGCGCATGTCGGTGCCGCGTGCCAGCGAGGCGCGGGCATGAGCGATATCGAAACCGTCAAACAACAGGTGCTGCCGACCGCACTGCCCGCCGCGACACCGCCTGTCGAGGATGGCGGTCCCCAGCGGTTGCCACGTGATCGCTACCTGAACCGCGAACTCAGTTGGCTCGACTTCAACACCCGAGTTCTCGCACTTGCCGAGGACGCATCGCTGCCATTGTTGGAGCGCGCGAAATTCCTTGCGATCTTCGCCTCCAATCTGGACGAGTTCTATATGGTCCGCGTCGCCGGCCTCAAACGCCGTGCGGAGACCGGACTTTCGGTGCGTTCGGCCGACGGCCGTTCGCCCACCGAACAATTGGAACTGATCGCGGCGCGCGCCCAGGAGATCGCCGACCGGCACGCCCGCGTCTTCCTCGACTCGGTACTGCCCGCGCTGACCGCCGAGGGCATTGCCGTCATCGTCTGGTCCGATCTGGATGACGATGAGCGCCAACGCCTCTCGGGCTACTTCCAGGATCAGGTTTTTCCGGTACTCACCCCGCTCGCGGTGGATCCGGCGCACCCGTTCCCCTACATCAGCGGCCTGAGTCTCAACCTCGCGGTGACGGTGAAGGATGCCTCCACCGGCGGCGAACATTTCGCCCGCGTCAAGGTGCCCGACAACGTCGATCGCTTCGTTCGGGTGCGGCGCACCGACTCCGGCTCCCCGGTCGCGGCCTTCCTGCCGATGGAAGAACTGATCGCCGCGCACCTCGATCTGCTGTTCCCGGGTATGAAGGTCGTCGAACACCACTCGTTCCGGATCACCCGCAATGCCGATTTCGAGGTCGATGAGGATCGCGACGAGGATCTGCTGCAGGCGTTGGAGCGAGAACTCGCTCGCCGCCGCTTCGGGTCGCCGGTTCGACTAGAGGTCTCCGACGATATGACCGAGCACATGCTCGATCTGCTGCTGCGTGAGCTCGAGGTCGATCCCGGCGATGTGATCCAGGTGCCGGGCCTACTGGACCTGTCCTGCCTGTGGCAGGTGTACGGCGTGGACCGGCCCAATCTCAAGGACGCGCCGTATGTGCCCGCGACGCCGCCCGCATTCGGCGAGCGCGAAACCCCGCGCAACGTCTTCCAGGCGCTGCGCGAGGGCGATGTGCTGGTGCACCACCCCTACGACTCGTTCTCCACCAGCGTGCAGCGCTTCATCGAACAGGCCGCCGCCGACCCGCAGGTGCTCGCGATCAAACAGACCCTGTACCGCACCTCCGGTGACTCCCCGATCGTGAACGCGCTCATCGACGCGGCCGAGGCGGGTAAACAGGTGGTCGCGCTGGTCGAGATCAAGGCCCGCTTCGACGAACAGGCCAACATCAAATGGGCCCGGGCGCTGGAACAGGCGGGCGTGCATGTCGTCTACGGCCTCATCGGCCTCAAGACGCACTGCAAGACCTGCCTGGTGGTGCGTCGCGAGGGTTCGACCATCCGCCGCTACTGCCATATCGGCACCGGCAACTACAACCCGAAGACCGCGCGCCTCTACGAGGACGTCGGGTTGCTCACTGCCGCACCGGAAATCGGCGCCGATCTGACCGATCTGTTCAATTCGCTGACCGGTTACTCGCGAAAGGCCAACTACCGCAACCTGCTTGTCGCACCGCAGGGTGTGCGCGCCGGAATCATCGAGCGGATCCAGCGCGAGATCGAGCTGGCACGCCAGGGGTTCCCGGCGCGAATCCGGATAAAGGCCAATGCAATTGTCGACGAGCAAGTCATCGACGCGCTCTACCGAGCTTCTCAGGCCGGTATAACGGTGCAGATCGTAGTGCGCGGCATCTGCGGTCTGCGACCCGGTGTCGAGGGGATGAGCGAGAACATCGAGGTGCGCTCGATTCTCGGTCGCTTCCTGGAGCATTCGCGAATTCTGCACTTCCAGGCCCAGGACCAATACTGGATCGGCAGCGCCGACATGATGCACCGGAATCTGGACCGGCGCGTGGAAGTCATGGCGCAGGTGAAGGATCCGAGGCTGTGCGAGCAGCTGGGCTCGGTCTTCGACTCGGCGCTGTATCCGACCACGCGCTGCTGGGTACTCCAAGCCGACGGCAGCTGGCACGCCTCCCCCGACGGCGCCGATAGCAACGGGGTCGAGGTGCGCGACCACCAGCAATTCATGATGCGAGTGCGGAGACCGGATCAGCCGTGAACGAGCGGCAGCGAGTGAACCATCAATACAGCGCGCAATCGCACATGACGGAGCCGAGCACCATCGAGGCGCAGTCGTGAGTGGTACGACGGGATACGAGATGGACGGCGGGCCGTTCTGGGATCCTCGGGTAACAGCCAACATTCACGCTGCGGGCGCGGTGTTGTGGCGTAGAACGTCCGCTGAATCCGGCGCCATCGAGGTCGCCGTGGTGCACCGCCCCAAGTATCAGGATTGGTCGCTGCCGAAAGGCAAGCTCGATCCGGGCGAGACACCGGTGATCGCCGCCGTGCGCGAGGTCGGCGAGGAAACCGGCCTCGGCTGCCGCCTCGGCCGCTACCTCGGGCATGTCACATATCCGATTCCCGGACATCGGAAACTCAAGCGGGTGGACTATTGGGCCGCCGAGGTTTCCGGCGGTGAATTCAGCGCCAATTCCGAGGTCGATGCGCTGTCCTGGTACACCTTGGACCGGGTGATGGACCAATTGTCGTATCCGATGGACCGGCAGGTGATGCGCGCCTTCACCCGCCTGCCCGCCGCCACCAGCACGCTGGTTGTGGTGCGGCACGCCAAGGCGGGCAGCAGGGACCGATTCGACGGTCCGGACGAACAGCGCCCGCTGGAGCGAGCCGGTCGGGCCCAAGCCGATGCGTTGGTCCCGAATCTGCTGGCATTCGGTGCGTCCGAGATCTTTTCGGCCGATCCGCTGCGCTGCGTCCAGACGATGGAACCGCTAGCGGAGAAACTCGGCACGACCATCGGCATCGAACCGGATTTTTCCGAAACCGCTTATGCCGCAGCGCCGGACAAGGCTCGACAACGCGCCCTATCACTCGTGTCGGATCGCGCGGTGCGCGTTCTGTGCAGTCAGGGCAAGGTAATTCCCGATCTGCTGCAGTGGTGGGCCGATCGGGACGGCATCACACTGCCGTCCGCGCGCAACCGCAAGGGCAGTGTGTGGGTGCTGTCGTTGGTCTCGGGTCGACTGGTCGCCGCCGACCACCTCGACCGGTCACTCTCGGCCGCCATCGTCAAGTCCTGACGCCGCAGACGAGTCCTGACGTCTCGAGGGGACCACAACCGTCATACGGTCGCTTCTCGACACCAAGTCCCGACGCAGACAGCCGAAACGGCCCCGAGGCGAACCTCGGGGCCGTTTCGAGTCGGTTTGCCGGTAATTCAGCCTAGCGGAGCCGAATCACCCGGCGGCAGTGCACCTTCAGCGTCAGCGCGCGCGACGTGCCGGAGCCTTCTTGGCCGCGGTCTTCTTCGCGGGCGCCTTCTTCGCGACCGTCTTCTTGGCGGCGGCGGTGGTCTTCTTGGCCGCCGTCGTCGCCTTCTTGGCCGCCGTCGTCGCCTTCTTGGCGACCGTCTTCTTAGCGGGTGCTTTCTTAGCAGCCGTCTTGGTGGCAGTTGCCTTGCGCGCCGTCGTCTTTGCCGGGGCCTTCTTGGCAGCCGTCTTCTTCGCGGGCGCCTTGGTGGCGGTCGTCTTCTTGGCGGCGGTCTTCTTGGCCGCCGTCTTCTTCGCGGCCGCCTTCTTGGCTGCCACCGGTGCATTCGCGCCGCGCTTTACCGCAGGGCCGCTCGCGGTCAGCTTCTGCTTACCCGCAATGACGGCTTTGAACTGCGCGCCCGGACGGAACGCCGGCACCGAAGTGGGCTTCACCTTCACGGTTTCGCCGGTACGCGGGTTCCGCGCGACACGAGCCGCACGCTTACGCTGTTCGAACACACCGAATCCGGTGATTGTGACGCTCTGACCCTTGTGCACCGCGCGCACGATGGTGTCGACCACATGCTCGACTGCCGCGGTGGCCGTGCGCCTGTCCGTACCCAACTTTTCGGTCAGAACGTCGATCAGTTCCGCCTTGTTCATTGAATCCTCCGCAGACTAATGGCCCGTCGTCGGACCGACTAGGTACCACGGTAAACCCACTTTGGGCAAGAGTCTATGTGCCACGCCAAAATTCATGTGGTTTAGCACACGTCCAGCTACCGCCCCAAGGCGAACTCAGCTATCGCTACCGGGTGATTACGCCTGCGAAATATGCGCCGGAAGGGTTGTGGGTTTCCAACTTGGCCTTGCCTTTTCGAACTCGCCGATGACGTCACTACGCCGCAGTGTCAGCCCGATGTCGTCCAATCCTTCGAGCAGACGCCACCGCGTGTAGTCATCAATATCGAACGGCAACACGACGGTTCCGGCCGTCACCGTGCGCGCCTCGAGGTCTACTACCAATTCGAGACCCGGCTGTTCCTCGAGCAACTTCCAGAGCATTTCGACATCGTTCTGTGACATCTGCGCGGCCAACAGTCCGCCCTTGCCCGCATTGCCGCGGAAGATGTCGGCGAAGCGTGCCGAGATGACGACGCGAAAGCCGTAGTCCGACAGCGCCCAAACCGCGTGTTCGCGCGAGGATCCGGTACCGAAGTCCGGGCCGGCCACCAGCACACTGCCCCGGTTATAGGGTTCGGTGTTCAGAATGAAGTCCGGATCCGATCGCCATGCTGCGAACAGTCCGTCCTCGAATCCCGTTCGCGTCACCCGCTTCAGGTACACGGCCGGAATGATCTGATCGGTGTCGACATTGGATCGGCGCAGCGGCACTCCGATCCCCTTGTGCACGGTGAAGGCTTCCATTTGCTGATTCTCCTGGGTCATTAGACGATTTGGGCGGGCAACAGAACGAATCGGCGCGGACACAACGTCGTCCGCGCGCCGTTCAGTCCAGATCCGCAGGCGAGGACAGGGTGCCGCGGACCGCCGTTGCGGCCGCTACGAGCGGGGAAACCAGGTGTGTACGGCCACCTTTGCCCTGCCGACCCTCGAAGTTACGGTTCGAAGTCGAAGCACAGCGCTGACCCGGTGCGAGCTGATCGGGATTCATTCCCAAGCACATCGAGCAGCCCGCCTGACGCCATTCGGCGCCCGCCGCAGTGAAAATCTCGCCCAGTCCTTCTTTTTCCGCCTGGGCACGCACCCGCATAGATCCCGGTACAACCAGCATTCGCACCCCGTCGGCGACGCGGCGCCCCTTCAAAATCCCGGCCACCGCACGCAAATCCTCGATGCGCCCGTTGGTGCACGAACCGACGAATACGGCGTCGACCGATACATCACGAAGTGGAGTACCCGGCTCCAAATCCATGTATCGCAAAGCTTTCACCGCGGACTCACGTGCCGTCTCGTCGGAAATCTGCGCGGGATCGGGCACCTGCTCGCCCAGCGGCGCACCCTGTCCCGGGTTGGTACCCCAGGTGACGAACGGACTCAGCGCGGCGGCATCGATGTGCACCTCGGCGTCGAAAACGGCGCCCTCATCGGTCTTCAGCGCCTCCCAGGCGGCCACTGCGGCATCCCAGTCGGCTCCCTGCGGCGCGTGCGGGCGTCCTTTGAGGAATTCATAGGTGGTTTCGTCAGGAGCGATCATGCCCGCCCGCGCGCCCGCCTCGATCGACATGTTGCAGATCGTCATTCGCGCCTCCATCGACATGGCGCGAATGGCCTCACCGCGATACTCGAGCACATAGCCCTGACCACCGCCGGTACCGATCTGGGCGATGACGGCCAGAATCAGGTCCTTACTCGTGACACCGGGCGGCAATTGGCCGTCGACGGTGATCGCCATGGTCTTGAACGGGCGCAGCGAGAGCGTCTGCGTGGCAAGGACGTGCTCGACCTCACTGGTGCCGATGCCCATGGCCAGCGCGCCGAATGCGCCGTGGGTGGAGGTGTGGCTATCGCCGCACACCACCGTCATCCCCGGCTGGGTCAAACCCAATTGCGGCCCGACGACGTGCACGATGCCCTGATCCAGGTCCCCCATCGGATGCAGGCGCACACCGAATTCCGTGCAATTGTGGCGCAGCGTCTCGACCTGGGTGCGCGAAATGGGGTCGGCGATCGGCTTATCGATATCGATCGTCGGGACGTTGTGGTCCTCGGTCGCGATGGTGAGATCGGGACGGCGCACCGGACGGCCCGCAGCGCGGAGTCCGTCGAAGGCCTGCGGGCTGGTCACCTCGTGCACGAGGTGCAGATCGATGTAGATCAGATCGGGCTCCCGCGAGGCGCCCTCGCCCGCTCCGCGGGCGACGACATGCTGCTCCCACACCTTCTCGGCCAGTGTGCGGCGCTCGGCCATTCTCGATCACCTTTCCGACGAGCAACCGAGGTACGCGATCCGGGCTGAGGAGCGCTCACGGCTGCACAAGTTTTTTGGCTGTTCCGACGCGTCCGGAGCGAGCAGACCGTTAAGTGGCTTTCTCAGTATCCGAGACGCTAATATCGTTCTATGAGACAGCATAGCGGTATCGGCGTCCTCGACAAAGCGGTGTCAGTGTTATATGCCGTCGCGGAGCACCCATGCGGTCTCAACGAACTGTGCACCCGCACCGGCCTGCCCCGGGCCACCGCCCATCGCCTGGCCGTCGGGCTAGAGGTACACCGGCTGCTCGCCCGCGACAACAACGGTCTGTGGCGGCCCGGACCAGCCCTCGCCGAGCTCGCCGCAGGGGCCAGCGATCCACTGCACGAGGCCGCCGCGGCCATTCTCCCGCGCTTGCGCGAGATCACCGGCGAGAGCGTCCAGATCTACTGCCGAGACGGCAATGCGCGGGTCTGCATCGCCGCCCTGGAACCGCCTGTCGGCCTGCGCGACACCGTGCCGATCGGGGCACGCCTGCCGCTCACCGCCGGTTCGGCGGCGAAGGTGCTGGTCGCCTGGGCGGATCCGGAACTGCAGCGCATCATCCTCGCCGATGCGGTATTCGGTGAGCGGGCGCTGGCCGAGGTCCGCAAGCGTGGCTGGGCGCAGAGCGCCGCGGAGCGGGCCAGCGGTGTGGCCAGCGTCTCCGCACCCGTGCGCGACGCCGCGGGGCACGTCATCGCGGCGGTCTCGGTGTCGGGGCCGATCGATCGCATGGGGCGCAGGCCGGGCGCCCGCTGGGCGGCCGACCTGGTCGCCGCCGCGGACGCACTCAACAAGAGGCTGTAACACGTTCTAGTTTTAAAGCTCTAAAGTTGGTGCGCATGGGAGTAAACCAACGGGCACAGATCGTCATGTCCGATGCCGAGATTTCCGAATTCTTGCAGCGCAGCCGCATCGCGACGCTGGCCACCATCGGCCCGAACGGTGCGCCGCACCTGACCGCGATGTGGTACGCGCTCATCGACGGCGAGATCTGGTTCGAGACCAAGGCCAAGTCGCAAAAGGCAGTGAACCTGGGCCGCGACCCTCGCGTGACCTGCATGGTCGAGGCAGGCCAGACCTACGACCAGTTGCGCGGCGTCTCGATCGAAGGCCACGCAGAGATCATCGATGATCCGGACAAGCTCTTCGCCGTCGGCGTGAGCGTCTGGGAGCGCTACACCGGCCCCTACAGCGAAGAAGTCCGCCCGCTCGTCGAGCAGATGCTCAACAAGCGCATAGCGGTCCGCGTAGTCCCGGATCGCCTCCGCAGTTGGGACCACCGCAAACTCGGCCTTCCCCAACTCCCCCTCGGCGGCACCACCGCCCAACCCCTCGACTGATCGCGCCACGCGGGCAAAATCCGCCTGACACGCCGGATGCGGCACAGTAGCGTCAACCCTGATCGACCCGAATCGGCAGCGCGGCGACGCCTCGTGGCGCGCCACCCGGCCGCGACGACGAGGAGCAGACATGGCGGAAGCAGATAGGTCCAACGGCGAGGCGGCACCGAGCACCGAAGACGTCAAACGCAAGTTCAAGGAAGCCCTGGAGCGCAAAAACCAGCACCACGCCAAGTCGAACGACCACCTCGACGGCCGCTCCAAGGCAACCTCCCCCCACGGCAACGCCAGCCACAAGCGAGAGTTCCGCCGCAAGAGCGGATAGGCCCACACCACCAAGGCCCTCCAGCGAACCGCTGGAGGGCCTTTTGGCACCCCGAAACTCGCCACCAATTCGGCCAACTCCGGTAATCCAGCCACTCGGGTGACTGGGTGCACCCTGCATGGAGCATCGACCGCATGCCCGCACCCGCAACCACGGCAACGCCTGCCAGATCCCGGCGCGGCCCGCACACCGCTTCGCGTGAGCGCGGATGGCCAAATAGTGACATGCCACGACAAAGTGCCCAGCACCACCAAGGAAACAGCGCACCCACGCCCAACGGCACCCTGACCTGCTGTTCCGGGGCGAAGCCCCCGGCCGGACTCAGGGGTCCGGGGCGAAGGCCCCCGGGTGGGGTGTGGGGGTTTCACCCCCACAAGACAATGCGGAAAACGAGAAAGGCTCACGCTCTGTGTGAGCATGAGCCTTGCACTCGTCGTAGCCCCGACGGGATTCGAACCCGCGCTACCGCCTTGAGAGGGCGGCGTCCTAGGCCGCTAGACGACGGGGCCAGGACTCGATCTCCCGCATTTCAGCGGGTGATCTTTCCGGTTGATCTTTCGATCAGTGGAAGCTCGGTTAGCTTAGCCGACCGAAGCTCGGCGACCAAATCGCCGGATGCTGAACAACTTTCGGTCGCGCGCCGAGAGAAGAACAACATTTCCGCTGGGGTACCAGGACTCGAACCTAGAATGGCTGAACCAGAATCAGCTGTGTTGCCAATTACACCATACCCCAATGACCAGGACGTTCGACCTCGTGTCCGGCTGACCCGAGGCCCTGTTCCGAGCCGAGAAGTAGAGTACCAAACCGCATACGGTCTACTACAAATCGGCTGGTCAACGCCCTGTTTTTCGGTCAAGGGCGGATTTTCAGGCCGGTGCCGTCCAGTCCCGCGCCGAGCGCAGCCGAGCCAGGCTCGTCTCGCGGCCGAGCAGCTCCAGCGATTCGTACAGCGGCGGGCTGATATGCGAACCCGTCACTGCCGCTCGCACTGGTGCGAACGCCTTGCGCGGTTTGAGCCCCAGATCATCGATGAGCGCGGTTTTGAGCGCATCCTCGATAGCGGGGGTGGTCCAGGCCGTCAGCGGCTCCAGCGCGGCAATGGCGGCGTCCAATACCGGGATGGCTTCGGAACCGAGGTTCTTCGACCCCGCCGCCGGATCAATCGCGAACTCTTCCGCGGGCGCGAACAAGAAACGCAGCAGATCCCACGCGTCGGACAACACCACGATCCGGGTTTGCACAAGTTCGGCGGCCGCGGCGAACAACTTGTCGTCGATGTCGGCGCCGATGTGGCCGTGTGCAGTGAGGAACTCACGCAAGCGGTGCGTGAAATCACCCGGCTCCAGCAATCGGATGTGTTCGGCGTTGAGCGCGTCTGCCTTCTTCTGATCGAAACGGGCCGGATTCGAATTCACTTTCGAGATATCGAAGGCCGCCACCATCTCGGCCATCGAGAAAACATCGCGATCATCCGCGATGCCCCAGCCGAGTAGCGCCAGATAATTCAGCAAACCCTCCGGGATGAATCCCCTATCCCGATGGACGAACAGATTCGACTCCGGATCGCGCTTGGACAACTTCTTGTTGCCCTGCCCCATCACGAACGGCAGATGACCGAACTCCGGAGTGAACTCCGCGACACCGATCCGGCGCATAGCCGCATAGAGCGCGATTTGACGCGGAGTGGACGAGAGAATGTCCTCGCCGCGCAACACATGGGTGATCTTCATCAATGCGTCGTCGACCGGGTTAACCAGCGTATAGAGCGGATCGCCATTACCGCGAGTGAGTGCGAAATCGGGCACGGTACCCGCTTTGAAGGTGGTTTCGCCGCGCACGAGATCGCGCCAGGTGATGTCTTCGTCGGGCATTCGGAGCCGGATTACCGCCGGGCGTCCGGCGGCCCGATGGGCCGCGATCTCCTCGGGGGTGAGATGGCGATCGTAGTTGTCGTAGCCGAGTTTCGGATCGCGGCCCGCGGCCCGATGGCGCTCCTCGACTTCCTCGGCGGTGGAGAAGGATTCGTACGCTTCACCGGCCGCCAGCAAATTCCGCACGACTTCCATATGCAGCTCGCGTCGCTGCGATTGCCGATAGGGCGCATAGGGCCCGCCGACCTCCGGCCCCTCGTCCCAGGTGAGGCCGAGCCAACGCAGTGCGTCCAGGATCGCGCCGTATGATTCTTCGGAATCGCGTGCGGCATCGGTATCTTCGATGCGGAAGACGAACTTGCCGCCGGTGTGGCGGGCGTACGCCCAATTGAACAGTGCCGTCCGGACCAGGCCGACATGCGGCGTTCCGGTCGGTGACGGGCAGAAGCGGACCCGTACTTCAGTCATGGCTCTCTTTCGACTAGCGCTTGGCGGCAACAGGATTGGTGAGGGTTCCGATGCCCTCGACGGTCACGGAGACGTTCTGCCCGGCCCGCAGCGGGCCGACGCCCTCCGGGGTGCCGGTGAGCAGCACATCGCCGGGCAGCAGTGTCATCACCGTGGTCACCCACTCGATGAACTTCGGAATATCGTGCAGCAGAAGCGAAGTGCGGCTGCGCTGGCGGACCTCGCCGTCGACTTCGGTGACGATCTCCAGATCCGAAGGGTCGAGCGAGGTTTCGATCCACGGGCCGAGCGGGCAGAAGGTGTCGTAGCCCTTGCCCCGGGTCCACTGGCCGTCGTGCTTCTGCTGATCGCGCGCGGTCACATCGTTAGCGACGGTGTAGCCGAGCACCACGTCGAGTGCGCGGGCGGCCGGCACGTCTTTGCACGGACGGCCGATGACGATCGCGAGCTCGCCTTCGTAGTCGACCTGGGATGAGCTGGGCGGCAATACGATCGACGCGTTCGGGCCGATGATCGAGGTGCTCGGCTTCATGAAGATCACCGGATCCGCCGGTGCGACCCCGCCCATTTCGGCCGCGTGCGCGGCGTAGTTCTTACCGATGCAGACCACCTTGCTGGCCAGAATCGGCGCGAGCAGGCGCACATCGGCCAGCGGCCAACTCCGCCCGGTGAATGTCGGAGTACCGAACGGATGTTCCGCGATCTCCTTGACGACGCTCTCGCTCCCCTCCCCTTCGATGCTGACGAAAGCGACTCCATCGGGACTGGCGATTCGACCTAGACGCATGCACCGCAGTCTATCGACCGCCCTCGACCTGCTCGAACGCGCCCGACCGAGCGGTCCGCAACCGCGCGCGGCGGCGGGTGCGGCTGCTCGCGATGTGAGCAGTTCGACAGAACCACAGGGGATTCCACTTGCCCACTGGGTGTACGGTGAGACTCGATGTTCACACAATGAGAACTCATTCCCACATTCCGAGATTCCGAGGTGAGGCTGATGGCTACGACCGTGACGCAGATGCGCGACGTCCGACGGTGGTCCATGCTCGGCCTCGGCGTGTTCGCCCAGGCCTCCAGCGCCGTCTTCATCCACGGGGTTCCATTTCTTCTGCCCGCGCTGACGGCCGGTGGCATGCCGCTTGCTACCGCGGGTCTGCTCGTGGCCATGCCGACGGTCGGCCTGGTGTGCACGCTGATCGCCTGGGGATATGTCGTGGACCGGATCGGCGAGCACAAGGTGCTGGTCAGCGGACCGCTGCTGATGTTCGGGGCGGGCGTCGCGGCGGCTACTGTCACCGATCACCTGCTGCTCGGCGCACTGCTGTTCCTGGGCGGCGTCGGTGCGGCGAGCACCAACGGCGCCAGCGGTCGGGTGATCGTCGGCTGGTTCCCGCCGCAGCGGCGCGGACTGGCCATGGGCATTCGACAGACCGCACAGCCCATCGGCGTCGGCATCGGCGCGCTCAGCATTCCGGCGGTTGCGGCCGCGCACGGGGTCGCGGCAGCCGTTCTGGTGCCCGCGGTGATGGCGGGCGTCGCCGCGCTGGGCTGCCTGATCGGGATCGTCGATCCGCCACGGCCAGCGGGCGCGCCGGCGGATCGAGCCAACCCCTATCGCGGTGATTCAACGTTGTGGCGCATCCATGCGGTGTCGGTACTGCTGTGCATTCCCCAAGGGACCGTATGGACTTTCGCATTATTGTGGTTGCACAGTGACGTTGGCTGGTCGCTGCCCGTAGCGGGCGCTCTGGTGACCGGAACCCAATTCCTCGGCGCCATAGGACGAATCGGCGCGGGCGCATGGTCCGATCGCGTCGGCAGCCGACTGGGACCGCTGCGCACCGTTGCCATCGCCGCCGTAATCTCCATGGCCGCATTGGCTTCGGCCGCATGGACGCATGCGTGGTGGGCCGCGATTCCGCTGCTGATCGCCGCATCGGTCATCACGGTCTCCGATAACGGTCTGGCATTCACGGCAGTCGCCGAGATCGCCGGACCGTTCTGGAGTGGACGTGGACTCGGCATCCAGAACACCGGCCAGAACCTCGCAATGGCCGCCATACCACCGGTTTTCGGCGCGCTGATCACCGCCAGCGGTTTCCCCGCCGCATATCTGTTGGCCGCCGTGCTGGCGATGGCGGCGGTTCCGCTGGTCCCCACTGATCGACGATCTGAATAACTGCCCCTTAGGAATTCGCGCCCGTTCCGGTTCGCCGGGGCGGGCGCGATGCATATTGGCCTCCGCAGGGAATCGCAGATTCAGGTCGCGCCGCAGGATCGAAGCCGATCCGAGAAGACGTTGTCCGCCCGATCTTCGACTGAACGCGGCGCGGGGGCCTTGCGGGTCCTCGCGATAGGCGCCATCCCTAGGTCAAGCAATGGATTCACACCCGCCGACCGGTCATGTAAACCCAGCCTTGACAAGATGCCAGTGTCAAGCCAGGCTTTACAAATGTCCGATGAACAGCAGCGCGTAGACCCGCAGGACGAGCGGGCGATGCTCGGAAAGTTGTTGTCCGCCAATGCGGAACTGGTCGTGGGTGTGCTGGGCCCGGAGGAGGGCACGCCCAGCGTGCCGGTGCTCGCCGCGCTCACGGCGACCCGAAATCTGAGTCGACTCGTCGACGACATCCTGCACACCCTGGCCCGGCAGGCGCGCGAAGAAGGCCACACCTGGGCCGAAATCGGCGATCTCCTCGGCACCTCCCGCCAAGCGGCATTCCAACGCTTCAGCGGCCCGATGCCCCCGATGGGCCCGTTCCTCACACCCCTGATTCCGCCCACACCCCCGATGCCGCCCAACCCTCCAGTCCCCCCGACACCACCCGGATTCCCTACCCCGCCAGCCGGATTCCCCGCCCCACCGCGCATGCCCACGCCACCCAGCCCACCCCCGATGCCTAGCCCACCCGACATGCCGAATCCGCCGACCCCACCAACCTGTTGATCCTGGCTTCACCGAATCCGTCAGTGCGGCAGCCACTGTCATCGAACAGCAGCATCGAGCGGCCGCCGGTGCGGTGTTCGATATCATCGGGCCGATCGCCGCGCCCGCGGCGCAAGTCCACGATGTCATCGCGGGCGCCGTCCACGACTCGATTCGCGGCAGGGCCACGGCGGTCTGCCGCGCGCTGACCGAGCGCGAATAGGTCAGATCTCGATCAAGGCGGCCGGATCGAAACTCACCCGAAACGGTGGATCGGCTCGGATCGCCGCGGTGAATACGGTTCCTGCCGTCACCGTTGGATGGGCGCGAAAGACGCCGTCCGCGAGCAGCATTCGGTGGATCCGGGCCTCCGGATGATGCTCGACTATCCAGTACTGCGGAATGTCGATGGCCGCGTACTCGCGAACCTTCCTGACCCGATCGGTGCGTTCGCTGCCGTCGCCCGGCGCAACGATCTCCACGGCGAGCAGCACCTCCGCACCGGAGAGCAGCCTGGGAGTTTCGGCGATAATCGCCGCCCGCGCAACATCTCTCGGGACCACCACGATATCGGGCTTGCGAATGCCGCTGGGCGTGTTGACTTCCCAACCACCGCCGATACATACGTGCACCGCGGCGCCACCGGCCGCGATATCGATGAGCCGTCCGAGCCGCTGCACCACGAAATCGTGACGCGCACCGCCCGGGACCGCGATCAACCAGCCGTCCTCGAGCTCGAAACCCTTACCGCCGTCCGGTAAACGGTGCAGATCCACATCGGTATACGGTCCGCGACGCTCGCTCATCGGACTCCCTCGCGTTCCTGCGAACCCGAAAGGCCCGCGCTCGAACTCGCTCGAGCGTGGGCCGTCAGGCAGAACACGTCAGACCGCCGCAGCGATCCGATCTCCGATCTCGACAGTCGAGGCCGCCCCGCCGCGCGACACGAGATCCTTGGCGACCGCCGCTTCGATGCGGGCGGCGCCTTCGGTGTTTCCAAGGTGGTTGAGCAGCAACGACACCGACAGAATCGCGGCGGTCGGATCGGCCTTGGACTGCCCCGCGATATCGGGGGCACTGCCGTGGACCGGCTCGAACATGCTCGGGTTGGTTCCGGAGGCGTCGATATTGCCGCTGGCCGCCAGGCCGATTCCGCCGCTGACGGCGGCCGCGAGGTCAGTGATGATGTCGCCGAAGAGATTGTCGGTGACGATCACATCGAAGCGGCCCGGGTCATTGACCATGTGGATGGTGGCGGCATCGATGTGCTGGTAAGCGGTCTGCACCTCGGGGAACTCCGCCGCGACCTCGTCGACCGTGCGCTGCCACAACGAACCGGCGAAGGTCAGCACATTGTTCTTGTGCACCAGCGTCAGGTGCTTGCGCCGCGCCTGTGCCTTGGCGAAGGCGTAGCGGACGACGCGCTCGATGCCGAAACGGGTATTGGTGCTGACCTCGGTGGCGACCTCGTGCGGGGTCTGCACCCGGATCGCGCCGCCGGTGCCGGTGTAGGGGCCCTCGGTGCCCTCGCGCACGACTACGAAGTCGATATCCGGATTGCCGGCGAGCGGACTGGTCACGCCCGGGTACAGCTTCGACGGACGCAGGTTGACGTGATGATCCAGCGCGAATCGCGTGCGCAGCAGCAGTCCGCGCTCGAGCACACCGCTGGGCACCGACGGGTCGCCGATCGCGCCGAGCAGGATCGCATCGTGCTGCTTCAGCTCCGGCAGTACCGAATCCGGCAGGATCTCACCGGTCGCGTGGTAGCGCCGCGCGCCGAGGTCGTATTCGGTCTTGTCGACGCCCGGCTGCACCACGTCGAGCACCTTGAGCGCCTCCGCGATGACCTCGGGGCCGATCCCATCGCCAGCGATAACAGCAAGCTTCATAACAACAAGGCTCCGTTCAGTATTGCCGACCGCCACCGTACTTCGTCCCGCACCGCACGCCGCTGTCGGGCAGGCCGCGCAGCCCGGCAGTCACCGTGCGCGGCGTGACATGTCATGCCCGGTACAGGTGACGGCGCCGCGCACGCTCGACGTGCGCGGCGCCGGTAGTGGTCAGAACAGGTCGACCAGGACGATCTTGGCCGCACCGACGGATTCGGCGATCGCGGCTTGGACGTCGGCGGGGACTTCGCGGGCGACACGTAGAACCACGGTCGCGCCCTCCTTGTCGACATCCTGGCTCAGCTGTGCGGCGAGGATGTCGATCTCGGCCTCACCGAGCTTGGTGCCGATCTTGCCGAGCGCGCCCGGCCTGTCGTCGTAGTTCAGCACGGCCAGGTTCAGGCCTTCGGCGCGCATGTCGTAGTTGCGGCCGTTGATGTTGACGATCTTCTGCACCTGCTGCGGCTCGGTCAGCGTGCCCGCCACATTCAGCGTGCTGCCGTCGCCGAAGACCGCGCGCAGGTCGACGACGCTGCGGTGGCTCGGGCTTTCCGAAACCTTGGTGACCTCGGCGCTAATGCCGCGCTCCTTGGCCAGGGCAGGAGCGTTGACGAAGGTGACCTGGTCCTCGACCAGCGCGGAGAAGATGCCGCGCAGCGCCGAAAGTTCCAGCACCGCAACATCTTGCGCGGCCAACTCGCCACGCACCTGCACCTCGACACTGACCGGCAGCTCGTTGGACACCGCACCGAGCAGGTGGCCCTGCTTGCGCACGATCTCCAGCCACGGCGCGACCTCGTCGCCGACGGCGCCACCGGTGACGTTCACCGCACCCGGCACGAACTCACCGGCCAGGGCAAGCAGTACGGACTTGGCGACGTCGGTGCCCGCGCGGTCCTGCGCCTCGGCGGTGGACGCTCCCAGGTGCGGGGTCACCACGACCTGCGGCAGGTCGAACAGCGGGCTGTCGGTGCACGGCTCGGTGTCGAATACGTCCAGACCGGCGGCACGCACGTGACCCGACTTGATCGCGTCGGCGAGCGCCTGCTCGTCGACCAGCCCACCGCGGGCGGCGTTGACGATGATGACGCCCGGCTTGGTCTTGGCGATGGCTTCCTTGCCGATGATGCCCTTGGTCTCCGGAGTCTTCGGCAAGTGCACCGAGATCAGATCGGCGCGCTCGAGCAGCTCGTCCAGGGGCAGCAGTTCGATGCCGAGCTGGGCGGCGCGGGCCGGGGAGACGTAGGGGTCGTAGGCGATCACCTTGGTCTCGAAGGCGGCGAGACGCGCGGCGAACAGCTGGCCGATGCGACCGAGGCCGACCACACCGACGGTCTTGTCGAAGATCTCGACACCGTTGAACTTGCTGCGCGCCCAGGTGCGCTCGCGCAAGGTGGCGTCGGCGGCCGGGATCTGGCGGGCCGCGGCCAGTAGCAGCGTGACGGCGTGCTCGGCGGCGGTGTGGATGTTGGAGGTGGGCGCGTTGACCACCATGACGCCGCGCTCGGTGGCGGCGGGCACATCGACATTGTCGAGGCCGACGCCGGCGCGGGCGACGATCTTCAGGTTCTTCCCGGCCTCGAGCACCTCGGCGTCGACGGTGGTCGCCGAGCGGACGAGGAGGGCGTCCGCCTCGGGCACCGCGGCCAGCAGCGCGGGACGGTCGGGGCCGTCGACCCAGCGGACCTCGACACCGTCACCGAGCGCGTCGACGGTCGACTGGGCGAGCTTGTCGGCGATCAGAACAACAGGGCGGCCTGCTTGGCTCACTGTGGGGCACTCCTGGGAGGAAAGGGGGTCGGCAATTACCGCGCACCAGCTTAGTTGGCCGGAATCCGTCGTGGCCTACCCCCCGGTAGGCGGGTGCCTCAACATGAAGGAAGGCCCCGCACCATCGGCGCGAGGCCTTCCCTCGTCGTACGCCGTCACAGCGGCGTCCACGCGGTCGAAGCGATCGACCGAGACAGCGCTATCAGCCGCCGAACGAACCCGTCCACAGGGTGTTGAAAATACCGTGCAGAGCAGCGCTACCGGTGGAGAACAGGCCGTCCAGAGCCGCGGAACCGGTGTCGATGATAACGGGGATCATGAAATTTCCTCTTCGTCGAAAACAAATCCAGTCGAACTGGCTGACACATGGCACATCGGGGCGTGCACAAATACGGTTACGAAATTCCGGCGGATTGTGACGTAGACTACATATCGCATTTCATTGTGATCTGGACAACCGACCAATGCATCTCTGATCAGGCACTATGCGCATGAACGCAGGTCGGGAGCACCTTTTCGAGCTGTAATTAGCGCCGCAAAGGAAGCTTTCTAAGAGATCTCTGAGAAAATAATAGACATCACCCGAGATCTATCCGAGATAGGCCCGGCAGGACCCCGGCAACTTTCGGACACAGCAGACCGCACTGCCGCGATATCCCGAGTCAGCGGTATTAGTCGGCGCGATACATCAGATACGGGCGCGCCAAGATCAGCGCGACAGCAAGCATGGCGCTACCGAAATACACCGGGAGCAGATGCACGAACGCGGTGTAGTGGATGAAGAAGTGGATGACCAGCGCACTGGCCGAACCGGCGAGGGCCGCACCGAGCAGCGTCCACCACACCCATGCCGCACCCTGTCGCAAACCCCACAGTCCCAGCGCCACAATCGCCACCGCCGTCGCCATCAGCGCGCCGCCGAAGCCGGCCCGGTCGTGGGCGATGAACGGCAGCAGGTGCGCGTTGGCGGCTTCCAGTGTGGCGGCATCGGTGTGCATGAACTCGAGATCCGTCGGCACGAATACGAAGGTCAGTCCGACGGTCGAGATGACGACGCCGCCGATGAATACACCCACCCCGGTCGCGACCAGCAGCAGCTGGCCGACGAGCGCGCGCCGCCTGATCCACTCGGGGCACTCCCGCGGCACCGTCCAATACGGCGTGGTCTGCTTGCGCCACACCGCGAGCAGGAACATCGGGAACAGCACCGCGGCCGCGGTGACGTGCAGTGGCTCGACGAAGCCGATCACCAGGAAGTAGAACAGCGTCGGAAACCCGATCAGCCCGGAGAGCAGATACGCGTTGCGGGCCCAGACGCTGCCCAGACGTATGCCGCCCCAGGCCAAGCCGGTGTACAGCACGCCGATCGCGATCATATTGCCCGCCATCGTGATTCGATCGTGCTGCAGGAAATGCACCAGGTGGTGGTTGATCTCGTGCAGTCCGTCCACGTCCGTGCCGAGGTAGTCACTGTCGTACCAGAGCAGCACGGGTCCCAAAGTGATTGCCGCCGCTCCGATTCCGGCGACGATCATGCCGATGCCGACCAGCAGGCCCCAGCACCACGCGGGCCAGCGGCGTGGGTCAAGCGGAACCTCGCGCAGGGTCGGCGGCGCCGGTGCGGTCGGTTGCGCGGCCTCGATGACGCGGTTGAACCAGCCGGGTCCGGCGGCGATCAGCACCGCGGGGGTCGCGAGCACAGTGGCGGCCGAGTCGGCCAGGGCCGTCACCGCGGCGGCGATATCGGGCTCGGTCAGGTAGAGCCGATCGGCGGGTTCGCCGACGATCACCTGATCGACGTGCGACTCGAGATCCGTGCCCACCTCGGGGTCCTCGACCAGCGCGACGACCCGGCACCGGCGATCCATGGCGGCGGTACGCACTGCCTCGATATCGTCCCGGCCCACCGGCCCGACCTCGACGATTGCAGCGCCCTGCACCGGCAGCACCCGGATGGCATGCCGCGCGACCTCGACCGGAACCCGCGCACCGAATCGCTCGGCCCATTCGGCGGGCAACCGCGGGTGGTCGAAAACGCGCTCGATCGCCCGCCCGCCGCCCGGCAGCGCGATCAAACCCGACAGCAACCGCAATGCCAATAGTTGCGCGCGACGCTCCCCGACCAGGGCATTCGCCATCGGGCGCAACGGGTGATAAGTCCAGTCCGGCACGACGCTCATCGTCACACACGCTCAGTCGTCGCGGCAGTACGAAAACGGCTGGTCCGCTTGGTCGGAGCCGAACTACGATCACCGACCATGTCCCTGCGCGCGATTCCGGCTTCGATGGACCCGATGGTGGTCGGGTCCATCGATGCCGAGCTCGATCGGATCGAGCGCGCGCATCGGGTGTCGGTGCCGCTGGCCATCGAAAGCGGCAGCCGGGCTTGGGGATTCCCCTCGCCCGATTCCGATTACGACTGCCGGTTCGTCTATGTCGCGCATATGGACACCTACCTGTCGCCATGGCGGACAAGGGATGTCATCGAGACGCCGCTGGTCGGCCTGCTCGATGTGAACGGCTGGGATCTGGCCAAGGCGCTGCGGCTGCTGGTGAACGGCAATGCGGTGCTGATCGAATGGTTGATGTCGCCGATCGTGTACCGCGGCGACGATCGATTTCGTACCGAATTGCGTGCGATGGCAGCGGAAGTCGCCGATCGCAACCGAGTGGCTCGGCATTACCTGCATCTGGGCAGCAGGCAGTGGGTGCTGTTCGAGCACCATCGGTCGCTGAAGAAGGTGTTCTATTCGCTGCGGCCCGCGATGGCCTTACGTTGGCTGTGTGAGCATCCCGATGCGGCGGTGGCACCGATGCATCTGCCTTCGCTGCTCGAGCAGTGCGAGTTGCCCGGGCAGCTGGTTTCGGCGATCGCCGAGCTGACCGAGCTGAAGTCGCGAACCCGTGAAATGGGTAGCGGCGCAGTGCCGGTCCCGATCGCGGAGTTCATCGCGGCCGAATTCGACCGTGCGGCAGCTGCTTTCCCGAAGACGCGCGACCGGGACATGGATCGGGCGCGCGCGGTGACCGCCGACTTCTTCCGCAAGGAAGTGCTGGCCGCTGAAGAAGGGCAGTAGCCAGCTCCGCATCACTCGGCGACCGCGGCGGCGTAGGCGCGCGCCAATCGGTCGGTGGCGGTCGGGGCATCCGGATCGGGACGCGGAATCCCGAGGTGCGACTCGCGCAGTTCGTCCATGAACTCGGCCCAGAGCTGCGGCCCGCCCTCCTCGAGGAGTTCGGCGCGTACGCGCAGGCGTTTCGTCGTCGGGCGATGCCGGAGCCCCCATGCGCCCAACTGCGCCATGATCGGCACCAGTTGGATCGCGGGCTCGGTGAGCCGGTACTCGGCCTTCTGACCGGGACGGGTGTCCTCGCGACTGAGCAATCCGGCCGCGACGAGGCGCTTGAGCCGGTCGGACAGGATATTGGACGCGATCCCCTCCTCCGATCCGGCCAGCAACTCGCGGAAGTGGCGGCGATTGCCGAACATCACGTCACGCAGCACCAGCAGCGTCCACCGATCGCCGATCACCTCGATGGTCGCGTTGATCGGGCAGCCCGAACGTCCCTCGTCGCGCATGCGGCGCTCCTTCCGTCGAAATTTCTGCTTGCATTCTACAACCAGTTGCACTTAGGCTGTCCGCAAGCGATTGCAAAATGCAATCAGATCGGAATAGAGAGAATCATGGCCAAGTTGCGCGTACACAACATCGCGATATCGCTCGACGGCTACATCGCCGGACCGAATCAGGGACCCGAGAATCCGCTCGGCGAGGGCGGGCTGCGGCTGCACGACTGGGTGTGGGCGACACGCTACGCACACCAGATGGACGGCGCGGACACCGGCGAGACCGGCGTGGACAACGATTTCATGGTCGCGGGCGATGCCGGTATCGGCGCAACCATCATGGGGCGCAACATGTTCGGCCCGATCCGCGGCCCGTGGGCCGATCACGAATGGCAGGGTTGGTGGGGCGACAACCCGCCCTACCACCACGACACCTTCGTGATGACCCATCACACGCGACCATCGCTGCCGATGACGGGTGGCACGACGTTCCATTTCGTGAACGAAACGCCGGAAGAGGTTCTGCGCCAAGCATTCAAGGCCGCGGACGGTCAGGATGTGCGGCTCGCGGGCGGCTCATCGGCGATCCGGCAGTTCCTGCGCGCCGGTCTGGTGGACGAGATGCATCTCGCGGTAGTCCCGCTTCTCCTCGGCGCGGGCGAGCGACTCTACGACGATCTCGGCACCCTGCCGGGCTACCAGATCAGCTCGGTGCTGCAATCCCCCGCGGTCACCCATGTCACCTTCACCAAGACCGCCTGAATATCCCCCGGAAATGACGAGAGGCCCGCACCCCCTGCCGGGTGCGAGCCTCCTAAGTCACGCTTGATCAGATAGCGCGGACGTCCTGGGCCTGCGGGCCCTTCTGGCCCTGGCCGATCTCGAACTCCACGCGCTGGCCCTCTTCGAGGGACCGGAAACCCGAGCCGGAAACGGCCGAGTAATGCACGAAGACGTCAGGGCCGCCTCCGTCTTGAGCGATAAAGCCGAAGCCCTTCTCGCTGTTGAACCACTTCACACTGCCTTGAGCCATGTTCTTTACTTCTTACTTCCTGTTGATGAGCCGAGCAGATCACTTCGATGAGCCCGATCTCTCGATCAACAATGCCATCATCCGACGAATTCGGCCACATCCAGCAGTGGTAACTGTGAGCAAGCCGACGTTCGCGCAGCGCTGTGGCGGTGCACGCAACACCGGTTGCGAAGGGCTGGCAATCCTGAGCACAAAGCGTTCACGCGCATAGATCGGCCGGTCAGCGCACACTTTCGGCTACCCGCGCGGACACTGCCGGAATCCCAGCAACCGCACCGGGCACAGACGTCGGACTGAAGCTAAGAATTCGCAAAGAAAATGCGTAGCTTCGGGCTCAGATGTGCACTAAGTGGTCGGTTTTCAGTTATGCGACCGTGACCGAGTGTGCCACACGATCGTCATATAGATGGAATTTCACGGCCGACTACTCCGCTGATTCGGCACTGTTCAGGTAACGCACCTGCGCCGCCTTGGCCTCGTCGTACACCGCGCGACCCGCTAGGTGCTCCGGCACACCGACCTCCCACCACGCGCCCGCATCGGTCCAGGCGGACGGCTGGGTGCGCACGACCACTACGGCCGGACGGGATTCGCTCAATGCCGCCGCCCTGGCCCGCGCGTATGCGCCGCGGAACTCGGTCAGGTCGGTCGCGGTGAACACCGCGCAGCCCAATGATCTTGCGTGGCTTGCGAAGTCGACGCGGGACGGTTGTGGGTGGTTGGTGCGGCAGTCGGCATAGAAGTTGTTGAAGGCGTCGCCGCCCTGCCCCTCCTGGAGCCGGGCGATCACCGCGTAGCCGTCGTTATCGCAGACGACCGCGACGAACCGGTGGCCCGCGAAGGCCGCGGAGAACAGTTCGGAATTGAGCATCAGATAGGAGCCGTCGCCGAGCATGGTGGTGACCAGGCCGTGCACATGCGCCATGGCCGCACCCCAGGCGCCTGCGAGTTCATAACCCATGCAGGAGAATCCGTACTCGACGTCCATGGTGGGCACCGTGCCGGTGGCCCGCCAACCGCCGATCAGCTCTCCTGGCATACCGCCCGCAGCCGTCATGACGTAGTCGTCCGGTGCGCTCAATTCGTTGACGGCGCCGACGATTTGGGCGTAACTCGGGGTACCCGGCGTCGGCGCGCGCAGCTTGTCGATGTGCGCGTCCCAGGTGGTGCGCAGTCCTTCCGCACGGTCGGACCATGCGGCATCCACCCGCCAATTGACAAGGAGTGCAGCCAATTCCGATACCGATGCGGCGGCGTCCCCCACGACCGCGAGCGCGCCGTGCTTCACCGCGTCGAACCGGGCCGTGTTGATGGTGATCAACCGGACGTCGGGTGCGAAGACGGTCCAGGACGCCGTGGTGAAGTCCTGCAATCGGGTGCCGATGGCCAACACCAGATCCGCTTGTGCGGCAAGGGCATTGGCCGATGCGGAGCCGGTCACGCCGAGCGGACCGGCGTACAGCTCGTGGTCGTGCGGTACGAGGGTGCGGCCAGCCGTCGTTTCCGTTATCGGAATCTCGTGCCGCTCCGCGAATTCCAGTATCAGCCGGCCCGCACCCGAATAACGCACACCGCCGCCGAGGACCAGCAGTGGACGTCGGGCCGATCGAAGTGCCCGTGCCGCCTCGGCCACCACCCGGGAGTCGGGGCGCGACCGCGTGATTCGGTGCACGACCGGCTCGAATAGGGCATCCGGGAAGTCGTAGGTCTCGGCCTGGACGTCCTGTGGCAGTGCCAGTGTCACCGGGCCCACATCGGCCGCATCGGTCAGTACCCGGGCCGCCTGGGGCAGGGTTGCGATAAGTTGTTCCGGGCGGGTGATGCGGTCGAAGTAGCGGCTCACGGCGCGGAATGCATCGTTGACGGTAATGGTCGGGTCACCGAAGTGTTCGACCTGTTGCAGCACCGGATCCGGTGCGCGGCTGACGAAGGCATCCCCCGGAAGCAGCAGCAGCGGAAGACGATTCGCATGGGCGACGCCGGCGGCGGTCACCATATTCAGCGCGCCGGGACCGATCGAGGACGTCGCGATTCCGACCTGACGGCGGTGGGTCGCCTTGGCCAGGCCGATGGCCGCCAGGGCCATCCCCTGTTCGGTATGCCCGCGCCAGACCGGGATTTCATCGCGACGCTCGGACAGTGCGGTGCCGAGGCCGAGCACATTGCCGTGCCCGAATATCGCGAATGCCGCCGGGAACAGTGGTACTTCGCGCCCGTCGAAGGTCTCCGAATGCTGGGCGACCAGCCAGCCCACCAGCGCCTGCGCCGTTGTCAGCTTCACGGCGTCACCACACGCTGCAATTCGTGCTGCAGCGCGTCCAATTCGGCGCCACCGGCCATTTGCCGGGTCAACTCCGGCAGGTCGATCTCCGACTTCTCGTACGAGCCGAGCATCGCACCGCGTTTGAGCAGCAGGAAGCGGTCGCCGACGGGATAGGCGTGGTGCGGGTTGTGGGTGATCAGAATGACCCCGAGCCCACGATCCCGCGCCTGCACGACGTATTTCAGTACGACACCGGCCTGTTTCACGCCGAGGGCTGCGGTCGGTTCGTCGAGGATGAGTACTCTGGCCCCGTAGTGCACCGCCCTGGCGATCGCGATGCACTGGCGTTGCCCGCCCGACAGCGTGCCGACCGGCTGTTCCAAATCGCGGATCTCGATCCCCATGTCCGCCAACGCCTCTCGTGCGATATCGCGACCCTTGCGACGGTCCAGCAGCCGCAACGGACCGTATTCGATCGTCGGTTCGGAGCCGAGTACGAAGTTGCGCCAGACACTCATCAGCGGCACCACCGCGAGATCCTGGTAGACGGTGGCAATGCCGTGGTCCAAAGCCGCACGGGGCGAGGACAATCGAGTCGGCTGGCCGTCCAGTTTCAGTTCCCCGCGATCGTGCTGATGCACGCCGGCGAGAATCTTGATCAGCGTCGACTTGCCCGCACCGTTGTCGCCGAGGATGCAGGTGACCTGTCCCGCATTCACCACGGTCGAGACGTCGCGCAGTGCGACGACACCGCCGTAGCTCTTGCCGATATCGATCGCTTCGATCAATGGTGTCGTCATCGGCGTACCCTTTCGGCTCGCTTCTTGAATATGTTGTTGACCAACACCGCGGCCAGCAGGAGCACGCCGAGGAACAGCATGAACCAGTCGCTGTCCCATCCGGCGAAGACGATGCCCTGCCGCGCCATGCCGAAGATCAGCGCACCGATCGCGGCGCCGATCGCCGAACCGAATCCACCGGTCAGCAGGCAGCCGCCGACCACCGCCGCGATGATGTAGTGCAGTTCCAGCCCGACGCCCTGATTCGCCTGCACGCTGGAGAACCGCAGAATGCTGCAGGATCCGACGACCCACCCGGCGAAGGCGGTGGTCATGAAGAGCAGGATCTTCGTCCGATCGGCCGGGACGCCGACGGCCCGCGCGCTCGGCAGCGCACCGCCCACCGCGAAGATCCAGTTGCCGAACTTGGTGCGCACCAGGACAAGTGCGGCGATCGCGGTGAGCACCACCCACCACACGACCGATGCCTGCAGGTGCGTATCGCCGATATCGAGTGTCGAGGCGAAGACCCAACCGGCCGAGTTGTATCCGTCGGCGCTGCGAATACCAGACACCTGAACGGTTCCGGTGACCAGGCGGGTCACGCCGAGGTTGAGGCCTTGCAGCGCAAGGAAGGTGCCGAGGGTGATGATGAAACTCGGTAACCCCGTTCGCATCACGAGCCAGCCGTTGAACGCACCGACTGTGAGCGCGAACAGTAGCGAAACCAAGAGCGCGAGCCAAACATTCCAACCCGCATGCACCGCGAGCAATGCGGTGACCAGTGCGGTGGAAGCGGTCATGACACCGGCAGACAGGTCGAATTCGCCGCCGATCATCAGTAGCGCCACCGCGACCGCCATGATGCCGAGCGTGGACGAATCGTCCAGCCACGTCGCGATCCCGAGCGGGCTGAGGAAGCGGTCGGTGATGATCGAGAAGAATACGAAGACGAGTGCGGCACCCAGCAGTGCGCCGATCTCCGGTCGCACCACCATCCGCTGGAAGAGCGAAGGTCCGTCCGGCGGAGTACTCGGAGTGGCCTCGGAAGTTTTTGTGGCAACAGTCATTTCATCTACTCCCTCAGCGCATGCCCAGTGCCACGCGGGCCGCCACGGCCTCGACATTGTTCTTGTCGACGAAGGCGGGACCCGTCTGCACCGGTGCGCCACCACCGACCGAGTTCAGATTCGTCCGATACAACTGCAGCAGGACAATCGGCAGATAGCCCTGCTCGTACTGCTGCTGGTCCACGGCGAACAGCAGCTTCCCGGCCCGAATCGCCTCGACCACATCGGTATTCAGGTCGAAGGTCGCGATCGTCGCGGACGATTGCGATTCCTTCACCCCGTCCACCGCGCGGGCGGCGACCTGCGAGTTCAGCGTCAGCACGGCGTCGATGGACCTATCCGCCTCCAATGCGCCCTTGATGCGGGACTGGGCATCGGTGGGATTGTTGATGTCCACCTGCAGCGTGGTGCCGTTGCCGAATGCTTTGGTCGCGCCGTCGCAGCGCTGATTGGCACCGATATTGCCCGCCTCGTGGATCACGCACAGCAGCTTCTTGCGGCCGGCGTCGGCGAGGCGCTTACCCGCGGACTGTCCGGCCAACGTTTCGCTTTGTCCCACATGGCCGATCGCACCGAACTTGGCGCTCTCGCTCTCACCCGAGTTGATGGTCACCACCGGAATGCCCGCCGCGACTGCCTTTTCGATCGAGGGCCGCAATGCCTCCGGGTTCGCCATCGATACGACGAGCCCGTGCACGCCCTGTGCGACAGCGTTATCGATGAGTTTGGCCTGCTGGCCGGGATCGCCCGAGGAGTTGTATTCGACGCGGACACCGAGGTCCTTGCCCGCGGCCTCCGCGCCGTTCTTGACGACATTCCAGAAGGCGTCGCCGGGGCTGCCGTGGGTCACCACCGCGACGGAGCCCAATTTGCCCTGGGCGACCGGGGATTGGGTCGGCGCCGGGACATCTGCCCCCGGACCGGTACACGCGGCGAGGAGGGTGGCCGCGGCCAGCCACGGCAGTACGCGGCGGGATCGCCGCCACCATGCCGTGCGTGTTTCGAGCGACATCGTTGTCATCACTTCCCATCTAGATTCGGGCCCAAGGGGATCGGGGTGAGCCCAGCGCGGCACCTATGCCCGCAAGGTGCATCAGACTGCGGGCGGCGTCGCGGCTCGGCTGTTCTGCCGAATCGTCGGGGTGCAATGCCGTGTCCTGTTCGATGACATACCAGCCGCGGTAGCCTGCGGCGTGCACGCTGCGCACCAGGGCCTCGATGTCGATATCGCCCTCGCCGAGCGGAACGTAGATGCCGCGGCGGACGGCATCGCTGTATTCCATTGCGCCGCTGCGCACTCGGTCGGCGATGGCTTTGCGCACATCCTTGAGATGGACATGTCCGATGCGTTCCGGACAGCGTTGTGCGAGGCGCACCGGATCAGTGCCGCCGATGAGCAGGTGGCCGGTATCCAGGCAGAGGTCGAGATCGGAATCGGCGAGGAACCTGTCGACTTCGGCTTCACTCTCGACGTAGGTGCCGACGTGGGGATGCAGGGTGGTGCGCAATCCGAATTCGGCGGCGACATCCCGGATGGCGGCGGCGGTTTCGATCAGCGTCCGCCACTCTTCGTCGGAAAGTGCAGGGCGCGTGTCGTATCCGTCGAGGCCGGTCGCGGCCGCGAGGACGATCACCTCCGCGCCCGTCGCGGCGAACAGCGCGGCGTTCTCGCGGGCGGTCTCCATTGCCCGCTCCGGGTCGCGGTGCAGCGGGAGGGCTAGGAAGCCACCGACCGAGGTGATGTCGAAATCATCTAGCAGCGAGCGCAATTCGGCTGGATTGCGCGGTAGGTAGCCGGGTGGGCCCAGTTCCGTCGCGGCGATGCCGAGCGCGGCCATCTCGGTGAGGACGGTTCGCGCGTCGAGCACATGGCCCCAGCCGGGGACTTCGCAGACTCCCCAGGAGATCGGCGCGGCCGCGATGCGCAGCGGATAGCGAGGTTGGGTCATCCGGGCTCTCCGACCTTCGGTGTCGATCGACGTATGGCGCTATTGGAGCGCTCCAACTATGTAACGTAGGTCATACTGTGTCAAGTACTGCACCGGTCGCTGGTTTATCGCTGCTACCTGCGAAAACTGACACCTTCCAGCGGAAATACCGGCGCTCGCAGTGGGAAAAATGTCGGATTAGAGCGCTCTATTGATTAGGACTGGCCGACCTTGTAACGTCCGACACTGCAGGAGCACGGTGGGATGCGGAACGGAGGCGAGATGGCTCGACCGACCATGGAGGACGTCGCCGCCCGCGCCGGGGTGTCCCGCGCGCTGGTCTCCCTCGTCATGCGCAACTCCCCCAAGGTCAGCGAACATCGGCGCCGCGCGGTGCTCGCGGCCGCGAAGGATCTCGGCTATCAGCCGCACATCATGGCTCGGTCGCTGGCCAGCCGGACCTCCAACATCATCGGCGTCATGGTCTCCGACCTGCGCAATGCGTTCTTCGCCGATGTGGTGGAGGGTATGGACGCGGCCGCCCAGGACGCGGGCGTGGAGTTGATCCTCAATACCGGCCGCCGCAGCGCCGCCCGTGAGCGCACCGCGCTGGAGAGCCTGCTGTCCTTCCACCCCGGCGGCATCATCCTGCTCTCACCCGTACTGCCGGTGGCGGCCATCCGCGACGCCGCCGAGAAGTGCCCGATCGTGCTCATTTCACGCAGCTCCACCATTGCCGACGTCGATACCGTCAATGACGACGGCGAGCTCGGCGCCGCACTCGCCGTGGATCATCTGGTCTCGCTCGGCCACCGCCGGATCGTGCATCTCGACGGCGGCGGTGCCTTCACCTCGGCCTCGCGCCGCCGCGGCTACCGCGCTGCAATGGCTCGAAATGGGTTGGAGCCCATGATCATTGCCAGCGAGCACACGGACTCCGGGGGTATCGCCGCAGTCCAGAAGCTGCTGAACCTGTTCTCCCGCGACAACTTTCCCACCGCACTGGTGTGCGGCAACGACTTCAACGCCGTCGGTGCGATGTCGGCACTGGAAGAGGCCGAACTTTCGGTGCCGCGAGATGTTTCGGTCGTCGGTTACGACAACACCTCACTGGCCGCGCTGCGACATGTTTCCTTGACCACCATCGATCAGCCACGAATTCAGATGGGCCGCTTGGCGATCGAAGCGCTCATCGAACGGCTGCGCGACGGTCGCACCGAACCGGTGCGCCGCCGACTGGAACCCGCCCTGGTTGTCCGCGCGACGACCGCGGCACCACGCAACTGAAGCGCTATTTCACCCGAAGGAGAGCCGATGACATCTGCACTCACCATGGGCCTGGCCGGTGTCGGCCGTATCGGCACCTCACATGCCGAAACGCTGAAACACCTGCCCGGTGTCGACACCGTCATCGTCGCGGATGCCGACGCCGAACGCGCCCACGCCGCCGCCACCAAACTCGGCGTCCAAGCCGTCCCCGACATTGACGCACTCTTCGCCGCCCCACTCGACGGCCTGATCATCGCCACCGCCACCGACTCCCACCCCGAACTCATCACCCGCGCCGTCGACGCCGGCATCCCCGTCTTCTGCGAAAAGCCGGTAGCCGCCGACATCCAAGGCACCCTCGACGTCATCACCCGCCTCGAAAACTCCACCGTCCCAGTCCAAATCGGATTCCAACGCCGCTTCGACGCCGGCTACCGCGCCGCCCGCGATGCCATCGCCTCCGGTTCCCTCGGTTGGCTGCACACTTTGCGCGCCACCACCCTCGACCCCGCTCCCCCACCGGCCGAATATGTTGGACGTTCCGGCGGGTTGTTCCGCGACTGCGGGGTTCACGATTTCGACATAATCCGCTGGGTTACGGGGCGCGAGGCGGTCGAGGTCTATGCGACCGGCGCCAACCGCGGCGAGGAATTCTTCGCCGCCGCGGGCGATGTGGATACCGCCGCGGTATTGCTGCGCCTGGACGACGACACCTTGGCAACCGTCTCCCTCAGCCGCTACAATGGCGCAGGCTACGACGTTCGCCTCGAAGCCCTCGGCTCTCGCGGAAATGCCGTCGTCGGGTTGGACGACCGAGCACCCTTGACCTCGGTCGAACCCGACTACACCCCTTCAGGTCTCCCCGCCTACCCAGGATTCATGGAACGGTTCCGTCGGGCGTACACCGATGAACTCGCGGCGTTCTTGTCGGTCGTGTCCGGCGAACTCGCCAGCCCCTGCACACCTGCCGACGCACTCGAAGCGTTCTATATCGCTGAGGCATGCGAACTTTCGCGACACGAAAATCGGCCAGTTGCGGTGGCCGAAGTACGCCGCTGACGGGCCCGCGTCGCACTAGGCCTGCACACCTACTCGACCGGCGATCATTGGGAATCCCTGGCGGCATCGTCCGAACCCGGCCGCCACCAGTTCCCGGTGACGTTGTTCCGACGAGGCGCTCGCACGGCAACCTCACCGAGCAGCGCTGCAGCAACACCGTCCTTGGCTCAGGTCGCGTGCAATTCGGTGCTCCGGCAGCTGCCGTCGCGCGGCGGCGAACGGCCCCACACACCACTCGGCGGGTACATGAAATGGAAACTGGCCAAACGCATTACACAAACCGAGCGGTAGACGACTCCGGCGTCGATCCCACACCTCGCATCGCGACGACCTGATTCGAATCCTCGTACAGGATCTCCCCTAGCGCACCGGAATCCAGTCGCACCCACCTCACGCCGTGCGCGTCAAGGATCGCGAGATACCCCTCCACCCGCGCGATCATCCCCTCAGCCACCGCCTTGAACCACGACGCCGCTCCTGGATGAACCGCACGGTCGTAGATCCCAGGATCCACCTCACTCGGATCAACAAGATTCGCGTTGTACCAATCATTGTTGACCCGCCGAAACCGCTGCTGCTCCCGCGTCAACGCCCCCGCCCGCGCCAATCCATTCACCAGTGCGAACACCCCCGGACGCCGTCCATGTCGGTTCGCCTCCGCAGCTTCGAACCGCACAAACCGACGCCCGCTCACGAACCTGTTGTACCGCAAAGATGTCAGACCCTGCTGCAACACTTCTCGTGGTCAGCGCGACCGCTCACCGACCTCTAGAAACCGACATCCTCGGGGGATCTCATGCCATTCGCCGCACTCACCACCATCTCGATCCTCTGCATCACTGCCGCAGTTACCGCCCTGACCGCATCCGTAGCCACCGACTCGCTCGCCACCAAAGCCACCCGAGCCGCAAAATCCTGCTTCATCGGCGACAACCTCCCCACCGACGCCTACTTCACCACCCGCTCCCGCTCCGCCCGCCTCTCCCAAATCTCCACCCGCCTAATGACTTCCGGCGTCCTGCTCCTGCTACTGGGAGTAGCCACCCTCGCACTGGCCGCCTGGCAGCACAAACACGCCAGCAGCTAGTGACCCGCTACGAGCTCTTGGTCGCACTCCTGACGATTCAGGTCACGCCACCAGCAGCGTCCGAGCGCGCTCGTTGAAGTCCGCGACCAAAGGGTGTGGCCCGAACGACCTCATGCGTCGTTGAACGTCGCGGACCGCTTCCACCGAACGAGACGACTTCACCTTGCGGGAGAGATCAACCGTCCGCACACCTGCCGCGTAGGCGGCATCAAGGTCGCGCTTCTGAATGTGCGTCACCGCCAACGCGGCATGAGACAACGCACCTCGCCGCGCACGATTCTGCGTGCGGGCGTATGCGATCGACCGTCGGGCGTGCGGTGCAGCGTCCTCAGGTTGTCCGAGGTCTCGGAAGGCGTTGGCCCACTCACCGCAGATGTACGCCTCATCGATGAACTTCGCCCATTCCGGCTCATGATCGGGTTCCACCCGAGCGAACGCGTCCTCGGCGGCATTGACCGCCTGCGCCGTCCCGACCTTGTCGCCCAGGACTGCCAGGGAGCGAGCTTCAAGCGTCCATAGGTCCGCGAGACACGCCGGAGAGTTCACCTTCGAAAGCCCTTGGCGGCCCGCCTGGGCCAGTCGACGGCCTTCCTTGGGGTAGCCGAGCAGGGTCGCTTGATCGGCCATTCCGGCAAGTACGTGGGCGCCGAGCGCTGGGTCGCGCGATTCCTCGGCCAGGCGCAGTGCTTGGATCAAGTACCGCTGCGCAGTCCCGTGCTCGCCATTGTCGAACGCCATCCACCCGAGCAGATAGGTCTGTTCGGCAGCCGCTCCGCACAGTGCCAGTCGAACCTCGTCGGTGAATGTCCGGCGAAGCAGCGGGTAGACATGCTCGTCCATGTACGCAGCCAGCACCAACCGACCCGAGCCGCCGCCCTGGAAGATGTCCATCTCCTGGAAGGTGGCGAACATGTTCTTCACCGCGGTGACGTCTTCGAGTCGAACCCGCTGCCGTTCGTCAGGCAACTGGTCAAGGGTGTTGAGCAGCCAGTCACGGGATGGTCCGATCGCCGCGACTACCGCAAACGGCGCGGTGACAAGCAACTTTCGCCGGTCCACGTCTGCCCTCCCAAGATCTGCGACAGCTTCTACCGTCTCCGCCAACGATGGGCTATAGGTGAGGGCACGGTCAACAGACGGTGCGTCACCCAGACCGAGGTCATAGGTCGTCACGCGGAATCCGAACCGCGCGGAGAACAGATCTGCGAGCATCGCCGGAACCGGGCGGCGCGGGGCTTCCCCGTCGTCTGTCCACCGCCGCACGCTCGAGGCGTCCGGCCTGACATGAGGTTCGTTCCACTCGATCGCGAGGGAGCGCACGCGGCGCGCCAACTCTTTGTTGCTCCACCCGGAACGGGTGAGCCACTGCGAGAGCTGCGTGTTCGGAGCCTTCATCACATCACCCATTTGGTCAGCGATGGTGGGCGTTCCACCACCCTTCAACACCTCCGACGACCTTACTACCAGCGCCGACAGAGTGTGTGCTGGTAATACGCCCGAAGAGCACACTCTCTTCCCTCATCAGGAGTTGTTTCAGGGCACCGGGCGCACCCAAAACCGTCGAGGTCCTGGAGGTCTGCACATGCCGAGCCGAGAGCTTCCGAAACGCAATCCGTTCGTCGGGCCGCCAGCCGTATACAGCGGAGCACCGGCCGACATGGTCGAGCGGTTCGCGGCCGCAATCCGCTCATGGGCAGACCATCCCATTCCCACAGAATCGTCTCGGTGCCGGGGTGTCGAGGCCCCCGGCACCGGGCGCACCAACGGTGGGGCGGCGTGATGCGCCGAGATGCGTTGCGGACCACGCAAACCCAGGACGACCGGAAGGTCGCGGTGTGGCAACTGGTCGGGCGTTCTGCGCACATCTTGCGCGTGCAGTTCCCGTATAGGTCGTTCACCGCCTTTCGTTTGCCGTCGCGCACACAGCTTCCGGAAGCGCAACTCGGAACGATCATTTTCGACACGTATCCCGATCTGGCCGACGCTCGGCAGATGCTTCCTGAACACGACGACCTCTGGGACGCGCTTCGTAATGACTACTGGGTCGCTCTGCTGTCCGCGACGGACCTCCCAAAGCCAATGGGGTCGTAGCTCAGATGCGCGAGATCCAGCCCAAGAAGAACGAAATCGCGCCATCGGTCAAGGCGCTGCTCGCTGCATTCAACGAAGACACCCCCGAGAAGCTGGAACTGGCTCCTTCCCATAGCCATCCGACGTTGCAGCGATCAGACGGTTCGTGGTGCGAGGTCGACGAGGACGGCTGGCCTGCGTACTGCGAAGACATGGACCAGGACGACGAGTCAGCATCCAGTCACTCGACTGAACTCGGGCTCGACTGAACGATCAACGCCGATCGAGTGAACATGGCACACTCCACTCGTGGAGAGTGGGGCGGAGCTAGCGTTGCGTCAGATGCTGTTCGAGCACCTGACGCAGGAGGTCGAGAAGAAGGGCACCTTGACCCGTGCCGAACTTACGGAGTTTCGCGTCAAGGGCGAGGTTTACAAGCTGGTTGATCGAAACAAGGGCATATGGAATCCGAAGAACCTGCTGGCCACTTTGTCCATTATGTCCAAACCTGACAGCCAGTATGCCGACGAGAAAGTCGGCGAATCGCTCTACGCCTATGCATACCGGGAAGGGAACGTCAACGGCGACAACACGAAGTTGCGGCGCGCCTACGAGTTGGGACTACCCATCATCCTTCTTCAATGGATCCGTGAAGGCGTCTACGTCCCGGTATGCCCGGTGTACGTCCTCGCAGACGACATGGAGAATCAGCGATTCCTCTTGGCGCTGGATGACAGCCTGCGTTCCGTAGCCGATCCACTCAACCTGAAACCCATTGAGCGCGCATATGCCCAGCGGGTGACCAATCAGCGACTACACCAACCAGAATTCAGAGGCAGGATCCTGCTTGCATATGACAGGCGATGCGCGATATGCGCCGTAGGCCACGGGCAGTTGCTCGATGCCGCCCATATCATTGGCGACGCGAAAGAGCATGGTTCCGCCGATGTCATAAATGGGTTGTGCCTCTGCAAGATCCACCACGCGGCGTACGACGCGAATCTGCTTGGGGTAGCCCCCGATTACCGTATTCATATCGGCCCGAAGCTGATGAGAGACCGGAGCAACGGGCCGATGCTCCAGCACGGATTCCAACAGATGAATGGAAAGCCACTGACCCGGCCGCACCGGCGCAGCGACTGGCCCTCGCCCGAACTGCTTGAGGAGAGGTTCAGCGAGTTCCAAGCCGCAGGTTGAAATCAACTTGCACCGTTGGAATCAGGATGAACTGCGACCTCCGACTGCTGGGAGCATCTGATTTCAGACAGTCCCGACCTGGCCATCGGTCGACACGAAGACTATGGATTCGGACTAGTTGGCCGAATAGTTGGGGCGATGCCGAAGATCATGGCCGGTCACAGGGGCTGGAGGCAGACTATGGCGGTGCCGCGGGATAGCGCCGCGCGGAGGGAGGGGAGGTTTACGGTGCCGTCGGGGTTTAGGTGGATTTTGGCGAAGCGGCCATGGGTTGGGTTTTGGGTGAGGATTTCGCGGTAGAGGGTGGCGGCTCGGGGCTCGTCGGTTATGACTTCGTGGGCGGCTTGGATGTGGTTGCCGCGCAGGAGGATTTGGACAGGAACGTCCGGAATCAGGTTGTGGCGCCAGTTGGCGGCGGTGCCGATGAGGAGGTGGCCTTCGTGTTCGGCGTAGCCGACGGGGTTGGCGTATTCGCGGCCGGTTTTGCGGCCGGAGACGGTGATGATGAGGAGCCTTTTGCTGAGTAGAGGGTGCAGTGGGGAGCGGAGGATGAAGCGGACGATGGCGTCGCCGGTGCGTTGGATGCGGGATTTGGTGGTGGGGGTTTTGGTGCTGGTCATGGGGGTGGCTCCGCTCGTCGGATAATTACTGAGTAGATACTCAGAAAATACGCCCGGGTGGGGCATACTGCAAGGGCTGATCGGTGCGAAGAGGAGGTTGCGGTGGCGAAAGCTGCGGATGGTGCGCGGGCGACGCGCGGGCAGCGGGGGCGGCCCTCGACGGGGGTGCGGGAGTCGGTTGTGGTTGCGGCGCAGGAGATTTTGGTGGAGGCGGGGGTGGCTCGGTTGTCCACGAAGGAGGTTGCGAAGCGGGCGGGGGTGGCCGAGTCGAGCATTTTTTATCACTTCGGCGATCGAATGGGGTTGTTGCAGGCGGTGATTCAGCGGCATTTGCGGCCGGTGAAGGATGTGCTCGGGGAAGTCGAGGAGGAGCCGGGGTTGCGGGCGGGGCTGGTGGCGCTGGTCGAGGCGTTGGAGGAGTTCTTCGTGGATGCCATTCCGGTAATGGCTGCGGTGCAGTCGGATGTGGAGTTGCGCGCGAAGTTTGCCGAGCGCAATCGGGAGTTGGATATCGGGCCGCATCGTGCGGTCGACGCGGTTGTTGCGCAGCTGTCGATGCGGCGCGCCGACCAGCGGGATCCCGGCACGGTGGATCTGCGAGCCGCCGCCTTGCTGCTGGTCGGCGCGGCGCACCAACGAGCACTACAGCGTCAACTGAGCCCGCCAGACGTGATCGCGGCGCTGCCGACGACAGAGTCCATTGTCGATACGGTTATGCCGATTCTCGGCTGACACCGCAGGGAACGGTCGGGCAAGCGGTTACGGCATACCTCCGTCGCCACGGTCATGTCCGCTCTCGGAGCGGTCAAGCTGGCCAGTAGCCGAGCGATCACCTCGGCCAGCTGCCTGACGTTGCGGCATTCGTGCATCGTTATTCCGCTCGGCATACACCTCATCGGAGCGGTCAAGCAGGCAGGAGCCGACCGATCACCTCGGCCAGCTGCCTGACGTTGCGGCATTCGTGCATCGTTATTCCGCTCGGCATACACCTCATCGGAGCGGTCAAGCAGGCAGGAGCCGACCGACTACCTCGGCCAACTGCTTGACGTTGCGGCATTCATGCATCGTTATCCGCTCGGCATACACCTGGGCGGCGGAGTCGCCGGTGGACCAGGAGCGGGCGGGTTCGGGGTTGAGCCAGTAGGCGTGTTTGGCTCGGTCCGACATTGCTTGGAGGGCGGGGAGATTGGGGTCGGTGCGGTTGGTGCGGGCGTCGCCGAGGATCAAGAGGGAAGTGCGCGGGCCTAGAGCGTCGAGGTAGTTGTCGACGAAGCCCTGGAAGGCCTCGCCGTAGTTGCTGCTGCCGAAGCGGGCGACGTTGGTATGGCGGATGATTCGTGCGGCCAGGTCGGGGCTCGGGGGTTCGCCGGGGGTGAAGTGGGCGGTGATTTCGTCGCAGGTGTCGATGAAGCCGAAGCTGCGAACCTTGCTGAATTGGTCCTGCAGCGCTTGGACCAGTTGCAGGGTGAATTCGGCGAAACCCGTTACGGAGCCGGATAGGTCGGCGAGTACGACCAGGTCGGGGCGGCCGTGTTTGCGGGCGCGAAGAACTGGGTCGATCGGCACGCCACCGGTGGCCATGGAGCGACGCAGGGTGCGGCGCATATCGATCTGGCCGCGGACCGCCTTGCGGCGACGGGCGGCGAGGCGGGTGGCGAGTTTGCGGGCCAAAGGGTTTACCAGGCGGCGCATTTCGGCGAGGTCCTGAGTGCGTGCGCCGAGGAAGTCGACCTGGTCGGTGCTGGATTCGACGCCGCGGCGGGCGATGTACTCGGTGCCACGGAGTTGGGCGGAGCGCAGGCGCGCCTCGGTTTGGACGGCGGTGCGGAATTCACGCAGGCGACGGTCGGCTTCAATGGTGCGGACGGTGGTGTCGAGATCGGCGCCCATGCTTTCGATGATGCGATCGGTAAGTTCCTCTGGCCGTAGAGATTTCATGGTCAGATAGGAGGACCAGCCCGCACCCGATGCGGTGGTGACCGGGCGCGTGGGCTCGCCGGCGCCGACTCCCCCATAGCCGCCCAGGGCGGTGAGTGCCTGCCGGGCGAGTTCGGTAACGGCAGCGCGGTCGTCTCGAGCGACTGCATCCACCAGGCGGTCGCGTAGATCGTCGATGGATTCGGACGTCGACGGGGTTGCCGGTTGCTCGGCAGTGAGGAAGTAGAGATCGAAGAGCTGGTCGAAGACGGCGCGCTGGCCGTTGCGGCGCAGCAGACAGGCGGCCATGCCGGAGCGCAGGCGGTTGCGGTCGGATAGGCCGAGCGCGAGCATTGCCTCGGCGGCGTCGATGGTTTCGCTCGGGCCGGCGGAGATGCCGTGGTCACGCAGCAATCCGACGAACTCGACCAGACGATCGGTCATAGTGTCGGCGAGCTGCTCGGGGCTGCGCGACACGGGTGACGTCACTACTCGTTCCCCTCCCCCGGCATCCGCACGCATTGTCGGGATCCCGAGCCGTTGCCTTGAATAGTGCTGATACCGAGATACGGTGCGGCAGTTGATATATCGTCGCACCGCACGCAGAGCGGTTCTCCACTACGCGCGCCCGCCCGCGTCCGTCGGCCCGATCGGCGCCGACCCGCCTCGCCCACCTGCCCCACGCGTCGGTGAGATCCGCACTCGTCGCAGACGCCCGCAAAAGATCCCGATAAACGGTGCGGCAGTTGATGGGCGACGCATTCATGCGCGGTGCATCGCATGCGCCTCCATTCGGGCGCGACTCGGATCGCGGCAGCGGCGGTCATAACGGTCTGCGTTCGTGTGGATCGGCTGCCGGAAGCTCGAGGCGATCGATGGCTGTGCGGTGGTCGGCTTGGTATTTGAGGAGCACCCCGAGGGTTGATCGGACGACGGTGCCGGTGAGGTTGCGGGCACCGAGAGCTACGAGAGTTCTTGCCCAGTCCACGGTTTCGGCAATCGAGGGCGGTTTGCGGAGGGATAGTTCGCGGAGGGCCGCGACGGTTCGTACGACCGGCTCCCCCAGGGTTTCGTCGAGCTCGGGGACCTTCATGCGGACGATCGCGCGCTCCAATTCCGCTGTCGGATAGTCGATGTGAAGGTATAGGCAGCGGCGTTTCAGCGCCTCGGAGAGGTCACGGTTGGCGTTCGAGGTGACGATGACGAAGGGCTTGCGGACCGCGGTCACGGTTCCGAGTTCGGGGATGCTGACCTGATAGTCGCCGAGGACCTCGAGAAGCAGTCCTTCGAGCTCGATATCGGACTTGTCGAGTTCATCGATGAGCAGCACGGTCGGATGCGGATTCCGGATCGCGGCCAGTAGCGGGCGTTGCAGCAGGAATTCTTCGGTGAAGACGTGGTCGCGGGTGCTATCCCAGCTCGCGTTGTCGGTGGCGGTGATGCGCAGCAATTGCTTGGCGTGATTCCACTCATAGAGCGCGCGGGCCTCATCGATGCCCTCGTAGCACTGCAGGCGCACCAGGTCGGAGGTGGTGGCGGTGGCGATCGCCTTGGCCAGCTCGGTCTTGCCGACACCCGCCGGACCCTCGATCAGCAGGGGCTTGCCCAGATGACCAGCGAGGAACACCGCGGTGGCGATGTCGGTGGAGGGCAGGTATCCGGCGTCGGTGAGCCGCCGCGTCACCTCGTCGACCGAGCTAAAGAACTTACTCATCGGTAACAGTCTAGAACCAGCGGATTTCCGCTCCATCCCTGAGGCCGACACCCACCGCCTGGGGGACGCGTCATACCAAAGGATGAATCTCCCTGAAATCGTGTTCGCACCATTGCCATTCGACCGGCCGCGGCCGAGTGTGGACGTGCAAATCGTTGCGTCACCGGGCATCCCCTGCATCCGGCGAGCAACGACGGCGTCCCCGCGGACGCGCAGATAGAAAGGATCCACGGTGTTCTCGAGAACGACTCCCCGCCGATTGACCCGGGTGGCCATGGCCGGCGCCCTCGCCGCAGTCCCGCTGACCGCACTGGCCATACCCGCCTCGGCCGACCCGGCCACCAGCGACCCCGGCGTGACCGAGGTGCGACACCCGCACAACAACGATTGGGATTGCGACCGCCCCGGCTTCTTCGACGACTGGAACCACAGTCCCGGCCGTTGGGACGACTGCGATCTCCCGGGCCGCTGGAACGACCCATGGCGATTCCCCCGCCACCTGTTCCCCCGCGGAACATTCGGCAGCAGCTGATCGAGAGCAAACGGCCCGGCCGCACAGGAGCCGGGCCGTTGTCATTTCCAAACGTTCCCGCAGTGACCCCTGAATCCCGCAGCTGCGGCCTCTCCAACAACCACCCCTGGAAGCGAGCAGCTGTCGCATACCCCGTGCGCGCCGCACAGAGGCTCTACCTTTTGTGAGGTGGTTACTGGATGTGCGATCGCGTTGCCGGGTCGGCTCGCGTCCAGACGCTCCCGAGAAGCCTTTGTCGGCAACCGACTTCGGATCGATTCGAATCGGGGACACCCCTACTCGAGACTTATCGCACCTCATACTTTCGACTGAAATAACCCTGAATCCCGCTGCGGCAGGAGATTTTTCGGCACGCGCGCGCAAGAGTGGAAGAATGACAATGACGCCCCGCCGGATGCTGGCCCAGGTGGCAGTGGCCGCCGCTCTCATCGCTGTTCCCTTGACCGCCTCGGCAATTCCGGCGTCGGCCGCACCCGCAACAGGTTCCGCCGGATCGGATGACTGTGAGGCACCCGAGCACCGGGACGAGTGCGAACAGGCGTGGCGGTACGAGCAGGACCGGCGGGACCGGGAGGCCCGCGAATGGGCGCACAACCTGAACAATCCGGCGAACCCCATGAGCCCACTGAACCCGAACAATCCGGCCAACCCGCGATACCAGTGGGAGCACAGCCTCAATAACCCGGCTAATCCGATGAGCCCGCTCAACCCCAATAACCCGGCCAACCCGAACAGCCCGCTCAACCCGAACAACCAGCACAGACCGAACACCAACTAGCCCGCGCCGCGGTGGTCCGGCCTCAGCCAGTCCGGACCACCGCAACGGGAAGTCGCACCCCGGGCCAGCCGCTACAACCTGTCACGGCATCGGGACCCGGAAATGGTTGGGCTCGGCATCGGCGGGCACATCACTCGCCTGCGTGAACCGCTCCACCTCGGCACGCAATTCGATGAGATGCCGCGCATGCGCATCGAGCGCCTCATCCTCCGCGGATACCGGAACCCATTGGCGCACCGGCCGTGCCTTACCGTTCTCATCGACCGCGACAACAACCGCGAGACCGTGCGCGGCGAGCGCCGGTTCATCGGAATGCGTATCCGTCGACGTCACGTGCACGCTGACGTGCATGCTGCGCGGCCCGGTGTAAATCAGCCGCGCACTCACCTCGACGATATGCCCGATGACAATCGGGCGGTAGAACCGGATACCGCCGAAGTACGACGTAATCACATGCTGCCCAACCCAATCGGCACCGCAGATATACGCGGCCTCATCGATCCACTGCATAGTGCGACCGCCGTGCACCTTGCCACCCCAGTTGATATCCGAAGGCGCGGCCAGGAATCGCAAAATCGACGTCGGCGCCGTACCCGCCGCTGTGTACTGCTGCGCGGCCATCGCCTCCTCGATCCGCTTGCGAACCGAAACCCGCGCTCGCGCTTGCCGATGCCGCTCGAGTTCCAGAATCGACGTCGGATTCCATTGCGGCACTTCGACGGTCCGCCGGTTGTCGTCGATCGCGACGAAGATCGTCAGGCACTGCGCCGTCTGCACCGGCCTGCGTCGCGTGGGATCGGTCGAATAGACGCTGACGAGAATATGCATGCTGGTGCGCCCGGTGTGCACGAGATTCGCATGCAGTTCGACCAATTCACCGACCGCGATCGGACGGTCGAGGTGAATATTGCCGACGTAGGCGGTAACGCAGTAGCAACCGCTCCACTGCGCCGCCGCCGCATAGGCGACCTTGTCGATCCATTCGAGTAGCTTGCCGCCGTCGACCGAACCGGCGATGCCCGCGTCGGCCGGTTTGACGAGAAAGCGGTGGATGGCCTCGGCACGTCGACCGGCCGATGCCGGGCTCGGTACGGAAGTGGGGACAAGTGTGGTGGATGAGATGCTCACGACTCGCGATCTGTTCGGCAGACAATGGTTCCGACTCCGATGTCCCCGAAGACGATAGGCAACCGCGCCGCTACGGGCGAGTAGCCGGCTCAGCCGATGCGGCGGTCAGCGGAGGTGTCCGGCGCAAGCGAGCGGAGATGCGGCGACGCCTGGTCCGAGGTTTGGTGTTGATGAGGTTGAGATCACCGCCGTAGTGGGCAAGGACACGATGGTCCATGACCGCGCGCCAGATCGGCGGGACGGCGGCCAACAGAATCATGCTTGCGTAGCCAGCGGGTAGCTGCGGCGCCTCCTCAGAGCTGCGCAGGGTCTGGTAGCGGCGGCCCGGATTCGCGTGGTGGTCGCTGTGGCGTTGTAGATGGAACAGGAATATGTTCGTGACCAGACGGTCACTGTTCCAGCTGTCACGCGGGGAGCAGCGCGCGTAGTTGCCATTGCGACCGCGCGGGCGAAGCAGTCCGTAGTGCTCGACGTAGTTCACCGTCTCGAGCAGCCCGGCGCCGATCAGCGCCTGCAGCGCCAGAAACGGGATCACCGCAGGCCCGAACAGGACGATCAGCGTGCCGAATAGCGCGACACTCATCGACCAAGCCTGCAACAGATGATTGTCCAAGCAGAACCAGCGCTTTCCCTTGCGGGAAAGGCGTTCACGCTCCAAAACCAGAGCCGAGCGGAAGCCGCCGAGCATAGTGCGCGGCAGGAACTCCCACAGTGATTCGCCGAATCGGGCACTGGCCGGATCTTCCGGCGTCGCGACGCGCACGTGATGGCCGCGGTTGTGCTCGACGAAGAAGTGCCCGTATCCCGATTGCGCCAGTGCGATTTTCGCCAGCCAGCGTTCGAGGTGCTCGACTCGATGGCCGAGTTCGTGGGCGGCATTGATTCCGATGCCCGATACGAACCCGAGCGTCACGGCCAAACCCAGCTTGTCGGACATGCTCAGCGCCGGTCTGGCCCAGAGATATCCCGCGATGAGCAGGCCGATGAACTGTAGCGGCAGGAAAAGGTAAGTGCACCAACGGTAGAAGCGATCGTTGGACAAGGACTCGTAATCCTCGTCGCGCGGATTGCTCCCGTCATTCCCTATCGCCCAGTCCAGCAGCGGGATCACCACGAGCACGATGATCGGACCGATCCACCAGAATATTTCGAGGCCGGTATGGACCACGAGTTGCGAAGGAAGTACTGAGCAAGTCGGAGCGATCAATCCCAGTATCCACAGATACCGTTTGGGGTCGCGTCTTTCCGTTTTCTCGAAGATCGACATAGGTGCCTCGGGCCTCCAACAGAACAACACTGACAGGGGGTGGGGCCGCCGAAATCCGTTGCGGTAAAACTGTCGCTCCAGAATAGCTGTGCCCGCGCCGACTGCCAGCAAACTGCCGAAAACCACCTTCTGACCTAACGAATTCCTGAGCCGAGGAGTGCATCGTCGCCGCGGCTGGTAGATCGAACGCGGTACTCGATTCGCATGCCGGCGGCGGGTTTCGGCCAGGAGCCGACCCGCCGCCGGGCATTACGCACCGAAAATCACCGTGCTACGGCAGCGCCGAGCAGTTGGATGGAGCGGGCATACCCGCGAGCCGATCGGTCAACCATTGCTGCGAGGCGAACAGCGACGGGAAGAAGGCGATCACGTGGGTGCCGACAAGTCCGGATGCGGGGGGAATTTCGGCGTTCGATTCCAGCTGAACGGGCACTCCGCCACCACACCAACCGGCGGCCACGTCGCGCACCGGCACAAATGGTGCTCCCTGGTCGTTGACGGCCGAGGCGGTGAGAACCGGAACGGCCGGGGCGCGTGTGCCGATACGCTGCTCGGCGAATGCCGATTGCAACGCCGGGGACCGATCGATAACGGCGGTAAGCGGTTGTCCGCTGGTGGTCCACTCGGACGTGTTCTGATGCTCCTGGGCAAGTCCGACCGGGACCGCGCATTTGCCCAGGGATTCCTGCAGGATCGCCTTGCCGAGGTCGTTGAGTTCGGCGTCCAACACCGGGCGAGTTTCCGGGTAGTCGGCGGCAATTCCGTTGAGTATCCAGGCGATTGCCGGTGCGAAATCGGCGCGACCGTCGTTGTATCCGATGAAGTATTCATCGTCCACCACCGGCCCACCGACGTAGGCGCCGCGCACATTCAGATCGGGGGCATAGCTCGATTGCAGTTCAGCCGCGCCCGCGGAGGCCATACCGCCCTGCGAATACCCGTAGAGAATGACCGGCGTGCCGGGGTTGAGGCCGGAGCCGGGCAATTGCAGCGCGGCGCGCGCGGAGTCCAGTACCGCGTAGGCCTGCGCTTTCCGGTTGAGATAGTCGTGCACATCGGGCGTGCCGAGGCCGTGATAGTCGGTCACCACTACCGCCATACCACGGTTGAGCAGCGAACGGATTGCCACCAGATCGTATTCGAAGATTATGTCCAACGGCGGCTGGGCCTGGACGATCTGCGTCATCAGCATCGAGGGCGCGCATTGATCGCCCTGTCCCTTGGTACCACCCGCGTACGCGACCAGTGGCCGCTCGCCCGGACCGGTCCACGGCACGCTCGGCTGCAGATACGTGCCCACAACCGCCGTACGCGCATCGTGGGTATCACTGCTGACGTACATGAGCCGCGTCGCCGCGGCGGGGACCATTCCCGGCTGCCCGGGCGCCGACATTGCCACGACCGCCGGTTCGGCGCGAACGATGGTGCCCCGTCCGTCCGGCAGCGATGGTGGCGGAAGGTAGAAATCGTCCTCCGCGACCGACTGCTCCCCGGCCGGTTGCGTCCATGCATGTGGAGCAGTGACCGTCCCGCCTCCGAGCAGAATGAGGGTTCCCGTCAAAGCTGCGGCCAATCCAAATATTCGGCTGCGCACGATTTCTGATCCTTCCTGCGATTTTGGGAGTACCCATGGCAACTAGAATCGGATAGTGAGGTTATCTCCAGGAAGATCGGTTTTCGGTGAATCCCGACCAGAAACGCCGATCTGCGATAGCCTCGAATGCCGCAAACACCGAAGTCCACTTCGGCGTTGCTTCGCGACTCTTCGATTGCGCCCCGCCGAAACAACAGTGGCCCACCCCGACGAATCGGGATGGGCCACTGTGCTGTTCGCGCGTATTACGCGGTTTCGGTGATCGGCCGGTCGACCCAGCTCATCAGGCCGCGCAGCTTGGCGCCGGTGACCTCGATCGGGTGCTCGGCGTTGGCCTTGCGCAGCGCCTCGAGCTCCTTGTTGCCGCCCTCGACATTGGCGACGAGGCGCTTGACGAAGGTGCCGTCCTGGATGTCGCGCAGGATGTCCTGCATGCGCTTCTTGGTGTCGGCGTCGATGACCCGCGGACCCGACAGGTAGCCACCGAATTCGGCGGTGTCGGAGACCGAGTAGTTCATGCGGGCGATGCCGCCCTCGTACATCAGGTCGACGATGAGCTTGAGCTCGTGCAGCACCTCGAAGTACGCCATCTCCGGCGCGTAGCCCGCCTCGACCATGACCTCGAAACCGGTCTTGACCAGCTCTTCGGTACCACCGCAGAGGACGGCCTGCTCACCGAACAGGTCGGTCTCGGTCTCTTCCTTGAAGGTGGTCTTGATGACGCCGGCGCGGGTGCCGCCGATGCCCTTGGCGTAGGACAGCGCCAGCGCCTGGCCCTCCCCCTTCGGATCCTGCTCGACCGCGATCAGGGCCGGAACGCCCTTGCCGTCGACGAACTGGCGCCGCACCAGGTGGCCAGGGCCCTTCGGCGCGACCATGCCGATGGTCACGTTGGCCGGGGGCTTGATCAGGCCGAAGTGGATGTTGAGGCCGTGGCCGAAGAACAGCGCGTCGCCGTCCTTCAGGTTGGGCTCGATGTCGTTGGTGAAGATCGACGCCTGGGCGGTGTCGGGGGCCAGCACCATGATCACGTCGGCCCACGCGGAAACCTCCGCCGGGGTGCCGACGGTCAGGCCCGCCTCTTCGGCCTTCGGCCGCGACTTCGAACCCTCAGCGAGGCCGACGCGGACCTCGACGCCGGAGTCGCGCAGGCTCAGCGAGTGCGCGTGGCCCTGGCTGCCGTAGCCGATGACAGCGACCTTGCGGCCCTGGATGATCGACAGGTCGGCGTCGTCGTCGTAGAACATCTCGACTGCCACTGTAGGTTCCCTTCTTGTTCTTCTTGTCGAAAGTTGTTTAGTTCGAAGCGGTTCAGCCGGCCAGCCCGCTTTTGGGCCGGCCCAAAGAACACAGCGCGGCGAGCGTTAGCGAGTCGCGGTGATCGACTTGGGTCCGCGGCCCACGGCCACCACACCGGACTGCACGATCTCCCGGATGCCATACGGCTCGAGCATCCGCAGCAGTGCGTCGAGCTTGGACCGGGTTCCGGTCGCCTCGACGGTGAGCGCGTCCGGCGAGACGTCGATCACCTTCGCCCGGAAGAGCGTAACCACCTCGATGACCTGGGTCCGCACGCTGGCGTCCGCACGCACCTTCACCAGGATCAGTTCGCGGGCGACCGAGGTGTCGGCGTCCTGCTCCACGATCTTGATGACGTTGACCAGCTTGTTGAGCTGCTTGGTGACCTGCTCGAGCGGCAGATCCTCGACCGTGACGACGATGGTCATGCGTGAGATCTCCGGGATCTCGGTGCCGCCGACCGCCAGCGATTCGATATTGAAGCCGCGGCGGGAGAACAGCGCCGCGACCCGTGCCAGCACGCCCGGCTTATCCTCCACCAGCACGCTGAGGGTGTGAGTCGTACTCACTGTTCGGTCCCCTTGCTCTTGTCGTGCGACATCGCCTCGTGGATGACGGCGGGCTCGGCGGCCTGCTCGTCCTCGTCGAAGAGTGGGCGGATGCCGCGCGCGGCCATGATCTCGTCGTTGCTGGTGCCCGCGGCGACCATCGGCCACACCTGGGCGTCCTTGCCGACGATGAAATCGATCACCACGGGACGGTCGTTGATGGACTGCGCCTCGCGGATCGCGGCCTCCACGTCTTCCTCGCGCTCGACCCGGATGCCGTGGCAGCCGAGGGCTTCGGCGAGTTTGACGAAATCGGGGATGCGCAGGGAGTGCGTGCCCAGATCGGTGTTGGAGTAGCGCTCCTCGTAGAACAGGGTCTGCCACTGGCGGACCATGCCGAGGTTGCCGTTGTTGATCAGCGCGACCTTGATCGGCACGCCCTCGACGGCGCAGGTGGCCAACTCCTGGTTGGTCATCTGGAAGCAGCCGTCACCGTCGACCGCCCACACCTCTTTGTCCGGCGCGCCCATCTTGGCGCCCATGGCGGCCGGGACGGCGTAGCCCATGGTGCCGAGACCACCGGAATTCAGCCAGGTGCGCGGCTTTTCGTACTTGATGAACTGCGCGGCCCACATCTGGTGTTGACCGACGCCGGCGCAGTAGATGGCGTCGGGTCCGGCCAGGCGGCCCAGCGCATCGATGACGAATTCCGGCGACAGCGAGCCGTCACTCGGCGTCGTCCAGCCGAGCGGGTAGCTCTTGCGGATGCCGTCGAGGTACTGCCACCAGTCGGTGAGGTCCAGCTTCGGCGCGCCGGCGGGGTCGGCCTTCAGCGTTTCGATCAGTTCGACGATCACCTCGCGGCAGTCGCCGACGATCGGGACATCGGCGTGCCGGTTCTTACCGATCTCGGCCGGGTCGATATCGGCGTGGATGATTTTCGCGTCGGGCGCGAAGGAGTCCAGCTGACCGGTGACGCGGTCGTCGAAACGCGCGCCGAGGGTGATCAGCAGATCGGACTTCTGCAGGGCGGCGACGGCGCCGACGGTGCCGTGCATGCCCGGCATGCCCATGTTGAGCTGGTGGCTGTCCGGGAACGCACCACGTGCCATCAGGGTGGTGACCACCGGGATGCCGGTCAGTTCGGCCAGCTCCAGCAGCTGGGGCGAGGCGTCGGCCTTGATCACGCCGCCGCCGACGTAGAGCACCGGCTGCTTGGACTCCAGGATCATCCGCGCGGCCTCGCGCACCTGCTTACCGTGCGGTTTGGTCACCGGACGGTAGCCGGGCAGCCGCATCTCCGGCGGCCAGCTGAAGGTGGTCTGCGCCTGCAGCACGTCCTTCGGGATGTCGACGAGCACCGCGCCCGGACGACCGGACGAGGCCAGGTAGAAGGCCTCCGCGATCATGCGCGGGATGTCGATGCCATCGGTGATGAGGAAGTTGTGCTTGGTGATCGGCATGGTGATGCCGGAGATATCGGCTTCCTGGAATGCGTCGGTGCCGATCAGGCCGCGCCCGACCTGGCCGGTGATGGCGACGATCGGAACCGAGTCCATCTGCGCGTCGGCGATCGGGGTGACCAGGTTGGTCGCGCCCGGACCGGAGGTGGCCATGCAGACGCCGACCTTGCCGGTGGCCTGCGCATAGCCGGTGGCGGCGTGCCCCGCGCCCTGCTCGTGCCGGACGAGGACGTGACGGACCTTGGTGGAATCGAAGAGCGGGTCGTAGACCGGGAGAATCGCGCCGCCGGGAATGCCGAATACCGTGTCGACGCCGAGCTCCTCGAGGGAGCGGACGACGGACTGCGCGCCGGTGACCCGCTCGGGCGGGACCTGGCGGCGGTTCGCCGCGTTGGTCGGACCGCCAGCGGGCGCGGCCTGCTGATTCGCCGAAGGCGCAGGCCTGCGGGCCGAGGGCCCGGGCCGTGCGGTTGGTGCACTCACCGTCTTCGTTCCTCACTGTTCGTACTAGACCCCGGACAACTGTGCTTGCACGTGGTGCCTTGCGAAGCGGCCACATGCCAGGACTTTTGTCCCGAACACAAAAAAGCCCCCGACAGCGCATGGCTGTTCGAGGGTGGCGCGTCGCAACGCGAGCTGACGTATTCGACTCAGGTAGTCAGGCTCAACGCTGGACGCGCCGGCCGATTACGAGCAACTCGTTTCGATTCACGCGCATGACGGTATGTGTGCGCGAGTCGATCAGTCAAACAGGTCTCATTATGTGAGACCGAGCGGGTGCTCGAGTCCGTTCACCATGATGCGAGGATGGTGGTGTGTCATCACCGCATCAGTCCGTGCCACCGGCTAAATCGTCCCACACGCCCGCGGCGGGATCGGAGACGGGTAGTTTGCCGGAACCGACCGAGCCGACGCAGACGGCGCAGGTCATCCGCATTACGCAGATGGCCCACCTCGGTGTGCTCGTACTGCTGTTCTGTGTCTTCTTCGCCTTCGTCGGCTGGCCGATCGGACTGTGGTGGCTGCTACTGCTCCCGGTCGCGGCAGTGGTGTGGATCGAACGCACGCGCACCACGGTGTCCGAGGACGGGCTGGATCTGCGCACGGTTTTCGGTTCGCGGCACCTCGACTGGACACAGGTCGCGGGCGTCGGCATTCCCAAGCGCGGGTTCGTGCGTGCCCATCTCACCGATGACACCGAGGTGAAGCTGCCCGCGGTCAGCTACGACCGGTTGCGTGATCTGATCCGCGCGTCGAACGGCCGGATTCCGGATCTGTTCGCGGCGGAGGCGGCGGCACGGGAGGCGGAGTACGAAGCGCGCAAGAGCGAGGACGAGGCCGAGTCGACCAAGGCCGGGATTGAAGCGCCCGAAGCCGAAGCCAAGGCGGAAGCGACCGAGCCCGAGGCGAACGCGGAAGCGGCCGAAGCCGAGGCGGAAGGGGCCGGCGCCGACGTCGAAGCACCTGCCACCGAAATCGCGGCGCGCGACTCCGACACCGACGTGCGCGACTCCGACGCGTAACGATCGACGCGCGCGACTCCGACGACTTGTGGTTCACCAGCGGCGGGGATAGGACCGCGGCCAGGTAGGCTCGCTGCCGGATGCGCGATCCGGTGACCGCGTCGGACGAACAATCCCCGCCCGCACGCACCGGACCAGTGGATACCGACGGTGCCGGAACCGACACGGCCGATGACACCGTCCGCGCCGACGACCACCCTCGCGGCGACACCATCCCGAACCACACACCGATGGCGAGCAGTGCCGTCGACCGCCCCGAAATCCCTGCCGCGCGCAGGAGTAACGTGGTCGGTCGCTGAATTCGCTCAGTGAGCGAACTCCGCGCAGTCGCACATCAGCCCCCGCGACCTCCCGAGGATTTACATGCCACCGCTTCGTTCACGGACAACCACCATCGGCCGCAATGCCGCGGGCGCGCGCGCACTCTGGCGCGCCACCGGTATGACCGACTCCGACTTCGGTAAGCCGATCGTCGCCATCGCGAACTCCTACACGCAGTTCGTACCGGGCCACGTGCATCTGAAGAATGTCGGTGAGATCGTCGCGGACGCGGTGCGCGCCGCGGGCGGTGTACCGCGAGAGTTCCACACCATCGCGGTCGACGACGGCATCGCGATGGGCCACGGCGGCATGCTCTACTCGCTGCCCTCGCGTGAAATCATCGCCGATTCGGTCGAATACATGGCCAACGCACACACCGCCGACGCGCTGGTGTGCATCTCCAACTGCGACAAGATCACGCCCGGCATGCTCAATGCCGCTATGCGCCTGAACATCCCGGCCGTCTTTGTTTCCGGCGGGCCGATGGAGGCCGGTAAGGCCGTGGTCGTCGGCGGTGTCGCACAGGCGCCGACCGATCTGATCACCGCGATCGCGGCCAGCGCCAATATGAATGTCAGCGAGGAAGGCCTGTCCGAGGTCGAGCGCAGCGCGTGTCCGACCTGTGGCTCCTGCTCGGGCATGTTCACCGCGAATTCGATGAACTGCCTCACCGAGGCGCTCGGACTCGCCTTGCCCGGCAACGGATCCACGCTGGCCACCCATGCCGCCCGGCACGCGCTGTTCGAGCGGGCGGGCACCGTGATCGTCGATATCGCGAATCGCTGGTACCGCGAGGACGATGCGTCGGTGCTGCCGCGGAACGTGGCCAATGCCAAGGCCTTCCGCAATGCGATGGCGCTGGACGTGGCGATGGGCGGTTCCACCAATACGGTGCTGCACACCCTGGCCGCCGCGCAGGAGGGTGAGATCGACTTCGATCTGTCGACCATCGAGGAGACCAGCCGCCAGGTGCCGACGCTGTCCAAGGTCTCCCCCAACTCGGATTACCACATGGAGGACGTGCACCGGGCCGGTGGCATTCCGGCCATCCTCGGCGAGCTGCGCCGGGCCGGACTGCTGGAGACCGACGTCACCACGGTGCACACCAAGAGCTTCGACGAATGGCTCGACACCTGGGATATCCGCTCCGGCAAGGCATCCGAGGAAGCCGTCGAACTGTTCCACGCCGCGCCGGGCGGGGTGCGCACGACCGAGCCGTTCTCCACGAGCAACCGGTGGTCGTCGCTGGACACCGACGCCGCGGGCGGCTGCATCCGTGATCTCGAGCACGCCTACACCAAGGAGGGCGGGCTGGTCGTGCTGCGCGGCAATATCGCACCCGACGGTGCGGTGCTCAAGACCGCCGGTATCGACGAGGAGCTGTTCACCTTCCAGGGTCCGGCCGTGGTGGTGGAGTCGCAGGAGGAGGCCGTTTCGGCGATCCTCGGCAAGAAGATCAAGCCGGGCGATGTGATCGTGGTCCGCTACGAGGGCCCCGCGGGCGGCCCGGGTATGCAGGAAATGCTGCACCCCACCGCATTCCTGAAGGGCGCCGGTCTCGGCAAGAAATGCGCGCTGATCACCGACGGCCGCTTCTCCGGTGGCACCTCCGGTTTGTCGATCGGCCACATGTCGCCCGAGGCGGCCAGTGGCGGCGCCATCGGCCTGATCGAGAACGGCGACCAGATCCGCATCGACGTCACCACGCGCACCCTCGAGGTGCTCGTCGATGATGCCGTGCTGGCCGAACGCCGCGCGAAAATGGAAGCGTCCGAACGGCCTTGGCAGCCGGTCGATCGGGTGCGTCCGGTGACCACCGCGCTGCGTGCCTATGCCGCACTCGCGACCTCCGCCGACAAGGGTGCCGTGCGGCGCGTGCCGTAATTACCCGACACTCGACGGCGTCCCTCGTGCTTGCATGGGGGACGCCGTTCGCATTCCAGCCAACAGGATTGCGGCCGTCCACCGGCTCGACGTTCCGCCGCAGGAGACATGCACTTGCGTCGACCTTTGAATCGGCGCGTCGGTGTCGCTGCGAGTGACACGGCTTGCGTTCCGACAACATCGCCGTCGAACAGCGGCCCGACTACGGACACAGTCGGCGATCGCGGACGCATGTGCTCGGCACAGGCACTACGCGCCAGCAGATGACGTCGGTCGGTATCAGCGCTGAGACGCAGCATCCCTTGTGCCCCACCAAACATCGCCCAGAAACGAAGGGCGCCCCTCGAAGACGAAGGGCGCCAGTGGAATTGGGCAGGTTTACTTGAACGGGCCGATCCCGGTCAGCGGGTTGCCGCCATGGAGCCAGTACCAGGTGCCGATGGCGGCGGCCACGGCCAGGATGAGGACTACGAAGGAACCGTAGGCGGGGCGGGTGGCCCAGCCGCGGTTGCGGTCGAAGGACAGGCGGCCCGGTCCGGTCAGCAGCAGGACGACCGCGGTGCCCGCGAGGATGGACTCCAGTTCCACACCACTCTTGACCGAGGACTTGTACTGGAAGCCGGGGATCATGCCCTGCTTCCACAGCCACGCGTCGATGATCACCGCGAGCACCGCACCCGCGGCGAGCGGAGTGGCCAGACCGAGGACAAGCAGTCCGCCGCCACCGACTTCACCGGCGATGACCAGGATGGTCGAGAGGGTCGCGTGATCCCAGCCGCCCGAGGCCATCATGTCGCGGGTGTTGTCCAGGCCCTGGCCGTTGAACCAAGTGGTGAGCTTCTGCAGGCCGTGGTAGATGAAGGTGCCGCCGACGACGAGGCGCAGCACGAACAGGCCGAGGTCGAGAGTGCCGCGGCGGGCGTCGCCATTGCGGCGGCGCAGCGGGCGGCTCGGCTCGCCGCCGGACGCGTTCGGGGCGGGCGGGATGCTGGCGTAGGAGTAGGACGCGGCTTCGTTCGCCCTGGTCTGTTCACCGACCGAAGGGATCTCCGGATCGAGCCCGAGTTCCTCCTCGGTGCGCGGCACATCCTTGGTCAGTTCGGGGCCGCTCCGCGCGGTATCGGATGACAGTCTGGGCAGCACGCCGGTGGGTGAATCGTAGGGACTGGTCACGCCACGACCGGTGGACGACACCGCCGACTGCTCATCCGTGGGCGAGGCCGCGCCCTCGGTTTTGGGCGCGGATGTGTCTTTGGGCTCTTCGGTCACGGTCGATACCCTATGCGGCCTTGCGCCCGCGTGGGCGGTCTCGATGCGACGGCGTGTCCGTTTATCGACCCGGAGCGGCACATCGGCCGCGGTTTCCGTAACGTCTGAACCATGAGTTTGGTTGTCGCTGGGCGTATCGCCCTGAGCCTGGCGCTCGGCTCCGTCCTGCTGGTCGGCTGCGCCCGATTCGACGATTCCGCCTCCAGCCCGTTCACACCCGAACCGACCTTCAACCCCGCCGAACCCAAATCGCCGCAGCAGAGCCCCTCGCAGCGTCCGCGCCCGACCGGCCCGTGCATCGATCCGGATCCGAATGTGATCACAACCTGCCTGGATTCCACCGCGGGCATCATCTCGATCGGCGAGGATGCGCTGGTCACCGAGCGACGCACCGGACGCATCTACAAGACGGTCGCGGTGGATCCGAGCGATCCGCAGTCGCCGCCGATTCTGGTCGGCCAGGTCGATGTGGACGGCTCCGGGGACGGCGGCATCTCCGATATCGCCCTCTCGCCGACTTACCGCGAGGACGGACTCATATACGCCTACATCACCACCGCATCCGACAACCGGGTGGTGCGCATCGCGGAGAACGGGCCGCCGAAGACCATCCTCACCGGAATTCCGAAGGGGTCGGTCGGTAATCACGGTGCGCTGGAATTCATTTCGCCGACCGAACTGTTGGTACTGACCGGCGATGCGGGCAATCCCGGTCTGGCAAGTGCGCCGTCGTCGTTGGCCGGGAAGGTATTACGGATCAATTCACCGTCGCCGGGAGCCAATCCGGAGGTCGTGGTGTCCGGCCTCGGCACGGCGGGAGATCTGTGCGACGACGGTAAGGACAGCGTCTGGATCACCGATCGCACCCCGACCGAGGATCGTCTGCAGCGCTTGGGCCGGGACGGATCGATCACCACCGCGTGGACTTGGCCGGATCGGCCCGGCGTTGGTGGCTGCGCGGCCGGACCCGATGTGGTGGCGATCGCGATGTCGGGGGCGAAGGCGCTGGCGATCGCGAATCCGGATGCGAATACCCACGCGATCACCGCGGCGCCGACGTTCACCGTGCAGGACAAATACGGCAGGCTCGGCGGTGCGGCGGCCGGTGCGGACGGCACCATCTGGGCGACCACCGTCAACAATGACGATAATCACGGGCCGTTCGACGATCGGGTGATCAAGATCCCGCCGCCGTCGCAGGGCACCGGGCCGGACTAACCGCGCCGATCGCAAAGTGGGCGGGTCCTTAGGGACCCGCCCACTTCAGTTGGCTTCGTCGGGAAACCGCCGGTGCGGACCGAACTCAGGCGCAGGCCTCGAGCACGAGTTCACGCACGCGAGCCGCATCGGCTTGGCCGCGCGTCGCCTTCATGACGTCACCGACGATCTTGCCCGCGGCCTGTACCTTGCCCGAGCGGATCTTCGCGGCGATATCGGGATTGGCCTCGAGTGCCTTCTGCACCTCCGCCTGCAGCGCGGTCTCGTCGCTGACCATGCCGAGGCCCTTGGTCTCGACGATCTTCGCCGGATCACCCTCGCCCGCGAGCACGAAGTCGACGACCTGCTTGGCGACCTTGTTGTTCACCGTCTTCGATTCGACGAGCTTGATCACCTCGGCCACCTGGGCGGGCGTGATCGGCAATTCCTCCAGGGAAGCCTCACGCTCCTTGGCCTTTTCGGTGAGGTAGGCGACCCACCACGAGCGGGCCTCGTTGGCCGGAGCGCCCGCATCGACGGTCGCGATGATCAGGTCCAGCGCGCCCGCGTTCACCAGGTCGCGCATGACCTCGTCGGACAATCCCCAGTCGGACTGGATGCGCGCGCGGCGCAGCCACGGGTACTCCGGGATGGTGCCGCGCAGCTGCTCTACCCAATCCTCTGCGGGCGCAACGGGTTCCAGGTCCGGCTCGGGGAAGTAGCGGTAGTCCTCGGCGGTCTCCTTGCGGCGACCGGGCGAGGTGGTGCCGTCGCTCTCGTGGAAGTGCCTGGTCTCCTGCACGATCGAACCGCCGTCGGCGAGAATGGCGGCCTGACGGCGCATTTCGAAGCGAACCGCGACCTCGACGCTCTTGAGCGAGTTGACGTTCTTGGTCTCGGTGCGGGTGCCGAATTCCGTCGCGCCGATGGACATCAGCGAAACGTTGGCATCGCAACGCAGCGAGCCCTGCTCCATTTTGACGTCGGAGACCTGCAGCGACTTCAGGACCTCACGCAGCGCGGTCACGTAGGCGCGCGCCACTTCCGGTGCTCGCTCCCCCGCGCCGGTGATCGGCTTGGTGACGATCTCGATGAGCGGCACGCCGGCCCGGTTGTAGTCCAGCAGCGAGTGACTCGCGCCGTGGATGCGGCCGGTCGAGCCACCGATGTGGGTGGACTTGCCGGTGTCCTCCTCCATATGCGCGCGCTCGATCTCGACACGGAAAGTACTGCCATCGTCGAGAACCACGTCGAGGTGACCGTTGGTGGCGATCGGCTCGTCGTATTGGCTGATCTGGTAGTTCTTCGGCTGGTCCGGGTAGAAGTAGTTCTTGCGCGCGAACCGGCCCCACGGGGTGATCGCGCAATTCAGGGCCAGCCCGATCCGGATCGCCGACGCCACGGCCTGCTCGTTCACCACCGGCAGCGAGCCGGGCAGACCGAGGCACACCGGGCATACCTGGGTGTTCGGCTCCGCACCGAACTCGGTCGGACAACCGCAGAACATCTTGGTGGCGGTGTTCAGCTCGACGTGAACCTCCATGCCGAGCACCGGCTCGAACCGGTCGATGACATCGGCATAGTCCATCAAGTCGACGGTGGGTGCACTCATAGCGATCAGTCTATTGACCCGCCCGCCGCCCTCGCCAAGCGACCGCACCCGTCGACTGCCGTGTCTCGCCGAAGCATGGGCTGGACTGTCGCATCGCCAGTGCCGACCTGCTGTGCGGCACCGGACCAGCGGGGCGGTCCGCTAGCGGGGTTGGGTGTGTTGGGTGAGCCAGGTGGTGGTGTAGGTGAGCACGTCGGGGGCGATGGTGGTTTCGATGCCGGTGTATTCGCTGGGCAGGCCGGAGTTGGCGGGTTGCATGAGGTGGTTCAGGTCGGGGAAGACGTGCACGGTGGCGTCCGGGTCGGCGGTCAGGCGGTCGCGCATCGGTTGTTCGTTCTGGGTGGCGAGGACCTGCATGTCCTTGGTGCCGAAGAAGGCGAGGACCGGGATGCGCAGGGCGGAGAGCGCGGTGGCCGGATCGTAGGTGATGAAGGACGCCATGTACGTGGTGTTGTAGGCGTCGAGGGTTTCCGCGGAGGCGCGCTGGTTCGGCGGGAGGGATTCGTTGTGGCGGTAGGCGAGGTCCTTGGCGGCGGCCAGGTCACCGGCGCGGATCAGATTGGTCCAGTCGGTGATGTAGGTGACCTGATCATCGATTTGGGACTGCGTTGCGCCCGCCGCGCTGAGCAGTGCGCGGTTCTGCTCGATCAGCACCTCCCAGCCGGGTACCGAGGGGCCCGCCATCAGGATCGCGAAGGCGACGCCGCTGTCCGGGCGGGATGCCACCAGGGGTGCGAGATAGCCGCCCTCACTATGGCCGAACAGTCCGACGCGGGCCGGGTCGATATCCGGGCGGGCGCGCAGGAAGCGCACCCCGGCGGCCGCATCCGCGGCGAGATCGCTGTATGTGGCGTCGTCGAGTTTGCCGCTGGTACCGCCGACGCCGCGGTCATCGGTACGCAGTACGGCATAACCCGCACGAGTGTAGGTGTCGGCCAGCAGCAGGAAAGGCTTGTGGCCCATGAGTTCTTCGTTGCGGTCCTGGGGGCCGCTGCCGGAGATCATCAGGATTGCCGGGAAGGGGCCGTTGCCCTCGGGCAGAGTCAGTGTGCCCGCGATGGCGATATCGCCGTTGCGGTAGGTGACGTCCTCGGAGCGGTAGGGGTACGGCGGTTTCGGCTCCTGCGGATGCGCGGACGTCCCGATCTTGCCGGGCTCGAACGTCAATGGCACGCTCTGGCCCGCTTGCCGGAACTGACCGCTGATCCGGTTGGCATCCTTGTCGAATTTGCCGTCGAACACCGCATCGCCCGGAGTGTTCGGAATCGCGAACGCCACCCGATCCGGTTCGGCGGAAACATCTTTCAGCTCCGCGCCATTCACACCCTGCGACGGGATGTCGATGGTGGCACTGCCGTTGTCGGCGAAACTCACCCCCACCGCCAACGGTGCGCCGGGCACCTCGATGGACCCGTGCCAATCCCCGGTCAACGACCGGGTCTGGCCCTTATCCGATGACGAACAGCCCGCCACCAACGCAACGATCAGGACCAGAACCGAGACGAGCCATCGCCCAGTGCGCATTCCACAACATTACCGATCCGCGCGGACAATTCGGACGAACTCCGGGGCGCGCGGCCTCACGGTCACGCCCACCACACCGGCGCAGGACCGCTCAGCGAACCGATATCGTTGCGCGGCAATCACCTCCGCCCGCGCCTCGAACCGGCGTGACAATCGCTCCCATTCCCCCTGCAACCGCCGCCCCGATCGCCCCCGCGCCAGCGAAACGCCGGGGCGAGGTTCAGTCCGCGCGGGCGTATCGGACCGCGGCGGCGATCGCGTCCATGTCGAGTTCGAGGGTGGGGTCGTCTTCTTGTGCCTCTTGAAATTCCAGCATGGCGTCCGACATGCCGCCGCGGCGTGCGATGGCGAGGAGTTCACGGCGGACGTAGGCGCCGAGCGGGAGTTCGGCGGCGCGGGCACGGCGACCGAACATGCCGAGGGCGTCGGCGGGCAGATCGTAGACCTGGATGAGGGTTACCGCATCGGAGTCGAATTGCGGGGTCAGATCGCGGCCCTGGGCTTCCAGGAATTCCACGATCGTGTCCACGGAAGTTCGCCGATGCGCCATTGCGATCAGTTCCTGACGGACCTGAGCTTCGATCGATATGCCCGCGATGCGAGCACGGCGGCGGAATACGGCGACAGCATCGGTGGGCAGGTCGGATACCTGGAGTTGAGCCACGACGACCAGAGTAGCTGTGCGACAAGGAATTCGGCAGGTCTCGATTGTGCAACAACCGCTGGAATCAGCCGAAAAATGCCTCAGCTTCACGGTAGCGCTCGGTGGGCACCCGCTTGAGTTGCTTGGTGGCCTCGGACAACGGAACCAGATCGATGGAAGTGCCGTGCAGAGCAACCATTTGGCCGAATTGTCCGGCATGTACGGCTTCGGCGGCATGCAGACCGAAGCGGGTCGCCAGCACCCGGTCGTACGGGGTCGGGCTGCCGCCACGTTGGACGTGACCGAGCACGGTGGTGCGGACCTCTTTGCCGATGCGGCGTTCGATCTCGGTGCCCAACTGCTGGGCGACACCGGTGAACCGTTCGTGGCCGAATTCGTCGATGCCACCCTCGAGCAGAGCGAATCCGGAATCCGGGGCCGGATGCGCGCCCTCGGCCACCACGCAGATGAAGTGCTTATCGCCGCGCTGGAAGCGGCGCTTGATCATCGAGCACACCTCGTCCACGTCGAAAGGCACCTCGGGAACCAACGTGAGGTGCGCGCCGGCCGCCACACCCGAGTTGATCGCGATCCAGCCCGCGTGGCGGCCCATCACCTCGACCAGCATGACGCGCTGATGCGATTCCGCGGTGGTGTGCAGCCGGTCGATGGCCTCGGAGGCGATGGACAGCGCGGTGTCGTGGCCGAAAGTGACGTCGGTGCAGTCGATGTCGTTATCGATGGTCTTCGGGACGCCGACCACCGGGACGCCTTCGTCGGACAGCCAACTCGCGGCGGTGAGCGTGCCCTCGCCGCCGATCGGGATCAGCGCCTCGATCCCGTTGTCATCGAGGGTGCGTTTGATCTGGTCCAGTCCGGCATGCAGTTTGTCAGGATTGGTGCGAGCGGTGCCGAGCATCGTGCCGCCCTTGGTGAGCAGGCGGTCGGTGCGATCGTCGTTCTGAATGGTGATCTTTCGGTCTTCGAGTAGCCCGCGCCAGCCGTCCTGGAATCCGATGATCGCGTCCCCGTAGCGTCCGTTCGCGGTGCGAACGACGGCACGGATGACCGCGTTCAGTCCTGGACAGTCGCCGCCTCCGGTCAACACTCCGATGCGCATGGCGCATATCTTGCACCGCTTCGCGCGATCGCGCGGTCGCACCCCCGTGAACACCGGGTAACGGCTACGACTCAATACACATAGACGATGGCGTTCTCGCCGCCGCTGCAGGTCGCGAATTGATCACCGGCCGTGCAATTCATCTTGTAATCCCGATTGTTGATCGGGCTGTGCGCCATGACCGACCGATCGGTAATAGTGCTGTCACCACCGTTCGCGTACGCCTTGCGCACCTCCTCGGCGAAGGCGCAACTGGTGACGGTGGTGCCGATCGCGGACGAGGTGAAGCGGCCGAGCGCCGGATACAGCTGGGCGCACGGTTTCGCACCGGCGGGCAGGTGTGCGGGCATGGTCGTGGTCGCCGGTTGGCCGAAATGCCGGCTTGCGTTGTGCACCTGCCAACCGATAATCCCCCCGATCGCCAGGATTACAAGCACCGCGCAGATCCAGACGATGCGCATCGATCGACGCGCAGGAATGGGTGTCGGATCCGGTGGATACGGTGCGTCGGATTGGGGCATCGGCATGCCGACGGTTCTCGACAGTGCCTCGGTGGTCGCGTCATGCGGTGGAATTTCGCTGCGCATCGGATCCGATGAGTGCCGGGGCACGTACGTCGGCTCGAGTCCGGTGATCTGCTGCGGTCCGCTGGCGGAGTGCGGCCCGATATGCGACTGAGGTCTGGTCGATTGTTGCGAACCGCTCCCTTGCGGCTGGCCTCCCGTCCGTCGCGGACCGCCCGTCGACCGCGGACCACTCGCCGACGGCAGCCCGCCCGCCATCGGCGGACCGTCACTCGCCGACGGTGTACCACCTGCCCGCTGCGGCCCACTCTCCGGCGCCAAACCGTCCGCCTGCCACGGCCCGCCTGACTGCCGCGGGTCACCTGACTGCTGCGGCCCACCAGACTGCTGCAAACCACTTACCGATTGCGAGCCACCCGACTGCAGCCCAGTCGCCGATGCCGGACCGCTCGTCTGCGAACCGCCCGCCAATTGTGAACCGCCCGGCGACTGCGGTCCGCTCGTCGATTGCGAACCCCCGGCCCACTGCGATCCACCAGCACGCAGCGAACCACCTACCGATTGCGGCCCACCCGACTGCTGGGAATCACTCGCCCGCGGCGGACCACCCGACTGCTGCGATCCACCCGACTGCTGCGGACCGACTGCTGATTGCGACCCGGCTGACTGCTGTGGCCAGTTCGGCGGCTGCCGATCGATCGTCGATTGCGGTCCGAAGGTCGGGAAGATGATGGTCGCTGGGGCAGGCTGTGGGTTGGAGATCTCGGCGGTGGGCAAGTCCGAGTTCGGCACGGACGATGTGCCCGATACCGCAGCTCTGGCCGCCGAGGCGAGCGCGCGGGCCGTTGGGTAGCGATCGGCGGGTTCCTTCGCCATGCCGCGGGAAATTACCTCGTCCAGTGCGCCGGGCAGTCCGGCTCGTTTGGTGGTCGGGCGGGGTGGTGGTGTCGAAAGGTGGGCTCGGATGAGCGAACTCATGCCGTCGGCCGGAAAAGGTTGTGCACCGGTGAGGCATTCGAACAGCACGCAGGCCAGGGAGTAGACGTCGGCGGTGCCGCCGATCGGTGCGGTGTCGAATCGTTCCGGCGCGATGTAGCTGTAGGAGCCGATGGCTTGGCCGGTCGCGGTGACGCTGGGGTCGCGCTCGGAGCGGGCGATGCCGAAGTCGGCGAGGTACGCGAAATCCGAGGGGGTGACCAGGATATTGGCGGGTTTGACGTCGCGATGCACCAAACCCTCGGCATGCGCGGCATCGAGGGCGGCCGCGACCTGTTCGATGATGCCGACCGCACGGGTGGGGCTCAGTGGCCCCTTGTCGCGCAGCACCGAGCGCAGATCGCTGCCCCGGACCAGCCGCATATCGATATAGAGCACACCGTCGATCTCGCCCCAGTCGTGAATCGGGATGACGTGCGGTTCGGCCAGTCGCGCGGCGACCCGGGATTCGTGCCGGAATCGCTGCTGGAACCGCGGATCGTCGGCCAGCGCCATGGGCAGCAGTTTGACCGCGACCACCCGGTCCTTGACCGTGTCGTACGCCTCGTAGACCTCCCCCATCCCGCCGCGGCCCAGCAGTGCACGTAATTCGTAGGGTCCGAATCGCGTACCGGCCCGCGACTGCGTTTCGTCCACCCCGTTACCTCCACCTCGCCGAACCGCGCCACGGTCGTGGTCCTGCGATCTCACCCTTTAGTCGGGATTCTCGGGTGCCACCGTTACCCGGTCAAGTGTGCGCGCCCACGGGCCGCCGCGCGAACCCGTGGGCGCCGACTCGACCGGGATCAGGAACAGCTGCCGCCGGAGAATTCGTCGAGGTGCTGGGAGATCACGGTGGCGAGCCGGTCCAGGATGTTCGTTCCCTCGGAGAGGCTGCCCGAATCGGGCTGGATGGCAATGGCGACCGCGATCTGACCGCCCGGTCCCTGGATCAGGCCGAATTGGCGGACCAGATAGGAGCCGGAGGTGTCGGGCCCCCAACCACCTTTGAATTCCGCGCCCTTGAGTTCGCCGAGGCCCCAGCGCTGACTCGACGTGATCTGTTCCATCAGATCGATCACGTCCGAGCTCTGCGGTAGGCATGGCAGCCGGGAGGCGAACCGAACTTGTTCGGTGAGCGCCCAATCCGCCTGTCCGAATGCGGAGGCATCGGAGCGCGTCTTGGTGGCAGGCACTGTGGTCTTGGTGTCGCCGCCCTCGCGCAGCACTGCCTCGACCGCCTTGGCCGCCTCCTGGCCGGTGCCGAGCGACTGCCAGAGGGTATCGGCCGCGGCGTTGTCGGACTGGGTGATCGCCGCCGTCGCCGCGTAGCTCGAGCTCGTCGAACTCTTGCGCTGCGACGCGATGACCAGGGGTACCTTCATCGTCGACCAGGCGGGTCCGGTGGTCCAGTCGCCGAAGGTCACCATCTTCTCGCCGCCGACCGGCATGATCGCCATGCCCAGCTTGCCGTGCACACTCAACTGCAGTTCCTGGAAACCGGCGGCCAGTGTGCCCGGCACGGTGACGGATAGGTGCTGCTGATCGGTGTGCGCGGCGGCCGCGGTGATGCTGGGCTCCGCAGAGTACCTGTCGGCGTCCGTGCCGCATCCGGCCACCATGAGGAGTCCCGCCAGCGCGGTACCGCCGACCGCTTTTCGCAGGCGCCGGGATAGCTCAAAATACATACTTCGACACATTCTCGTTTCGAACTCCCCCGCGTTTCGATGTCAACACGGCGTCCCGACACCGTACTTGGCATCGACACCGACCGCCCACCGCAACCGCGCCAACGCCGCCGAACCCCGAACAGCGACAACGGCTTACACTGTGGTCAACCAGCATGTACACCGTAATACGTCCGCTTTGCGCCACTGGTAGTCCATTACCGCGCGCGGCCGCCCTCATCCGCGAACTCCTTGTGTTCATCGCCTCGCAACGTACTCGACAATTCCGACACAGCCCACTTTTCCTGGTACCGGGGGTACCGCGCGCCTCGAAGGGATGGGCGTGTCACCCTGGCGCAGGGGCTCGAATGCGGCGCAGGATAGTTCGATGGAGCTGACTTCGGTACACATCGATAAACCGGACGATCTCAACGTCATCATCGGGCAGGCCCACTTCATCAAGGCGGTCGAGGACCTGCACGAGGCACTGGTCGGGATCAGTCCGCATCTGCGTTTCGGGTTGGCATTCTGTGAGGCGTCCGGGCCGCGGCTGATCCGGACCTCCGGCAATGACGACGATCTGACCGAACTCGCCACCAAGAATGCCGTCGCGGTCGGCGCGGGACATTCGTTCATCGTGTTCCTGCGCGAGGGCTATCCGGTCAATGTGCTCAATGCGGTACGGCAGGTCCCCGAAGTCTGTGGAATATTCTGCGCCACCGCAAATCCGGTCGAGATATTGATTGCCGAGACCGAATCGGGACGCGGAATTATCGGAGTCGTCGACGGGGGCGCGCCACTCGGCGTCGAAGGCCCCACCGACAAAGAGGCCCGCAAACAACTACTGCGCCAAATCGGATACAAACTGTAATACCCGCCGCCACAATCCAGTCTGCCCGCCCTCGACTACCGCAGGCTCCTGGGATCTGGACACCCGATCACCATGTATTGGCGGCGGCAAATCTCGAGAGTTCCCCGCCACCAATACATTCTCGGCTAATTGTCACGGAGGACGCAGCGGGTGCGGGTGTAGATGGTGGGCATGCATTCGTTGCAGTGGATGCAGGATGATCGGGTGTTTTGGTCGGCTTGGATGCGGAGGAGGAGGTCTGGTTCGCGCAGTAGGGCTCGGCCCATGGCGACGAATTCGAAACCCTCGGCCATTGCGGTGCGCATTGTGTCGAGGTCGGTGATGCCGCCCAATAGGATCAATGGCATTGATAGTTCTCTGCGGAACTGGCTGGCGCGTTCGAGTAGGTAGGCATCGCGGTATGGGTACTCGCGGAGGAAGCCGCGGCCCATCAGGCGGAAACCCCAGCGTGCCGGGGCAGGAAGAACTTTCGCGAATTCCTTGCGTGGTGCGTCGCCATGGAACAGGAGCATCGGATTTAGCAGGGAGCTGCCCGCGGTGAGTTCCAAGGCATCCAGTGCGCCGTCCGATTCCAGCCACGCGGCCACCTGCAAGGACTCCGGGAGCGAAAGGCCGCCGCGCACACCGTCTTCCATATTCAGCTTCGCGGTGACGGCCAAGCGGTCACCGACGGCTTCGCGCACCGCTACCGCGACCTCGCGGGCGAGCCGGGCGCGGTTGGCCGGGGAGCCGCCGTAACGATCCTTGCGCCGGTTCAGTAGCGGGCTCAGGAACGAACTCACCAAATAGTTGTGGCCGAAGTGGATTTCGACCGCATCGAAACCCGACTGCTCGGCGAGCCGGGCGGCATTCGCGTAATCGGCTATGACCGTGGCGATTTCGGACAAGTCCGGAACGTGCATCGGGCGCATACCGAGTGGGCTGAACATTCGGCTCGGCGCCAGCGCGGGTGCGCGATTGGATGCGGCATTGGCCACCGGTCCCGCATGACCGATCTGGGCGCTGACGGCGGCGCCTTCGGCGTGCACGGCGTCGGTGAGTTTGCGCAACCCCGCGACGGCTTCCGGGCGCATCCAGATCTGGTGCCGGTCGGTGCGGCCACCCGGCGATATCGCGCAGTAGGCGACCGTGGTCATACCCACTCCGCCTGCGGCGATTTCGCGATGGAAGTCGATCAGTTCGTCGGTGACCAGTGCGTCCGGTGTTCGTCCTTCGAAGGTCGCGGCCTTGATCACCCTGTTGCGCAATGTGATCGGGCCGAGTGTGGTCGGTGCGAGTACTTCGTTCATCATTTCTCTCCTGGCGTGGTCAGTCCGGCGACCACGAAATCCCGCAGTGTGCGGACCGCTTCGTCCGACAGCTCATGCTCCCCGGTGCCGACACCAGCGAACCGCACGATGATCAGGTCGAACGCCAATCCCCAGCGCCGCCGACTCTCGCGTTCGCTCAGCTCCGGCAGCAAGCCGACCCAGGTGTCCATGCGGAACCAGTGCCGACGCCACATCGTCGGGTGCCGACCGAGGACGAATTGGGCCAACAGCCGCAGGTGCAGCCGCCCGACGGGATCGGCCGCCAATCCGATGAACGGCTCGATCACCGCATCCACCAGCGCCGCTACCGAACCGTGCGCGGCCGTCACCTCGGTCAGCTGTTCGGCCCACAATGATCCGAGCCGATCCTCCAGCAACGCCGCGACCAGCGCTTCCTTCGAGCCGAAGTGATAGTGCACCGCAGCGGGATTGGCCCCCGCCGCCGCGCAGATCGCCCGTACCGAGACATCGTCGTACCGCTCGGTGAGCAAGAGTCGCTCGGCCGCCAGCAATAGCCGCTCGCGCGTGCCCGCCGCCGCGGCTGCCTGTTCCACCATGACTGCAGTCAACCAGGTTCCCATCATCGATTCAATCACTGATTGAATCGACGATTGCCGAACGCCGGAGGCCTAGCATGGGAGCTACCTCCAGAGCTCCACGCGAGGAGAAGTGACCAGCTCAGGATGGGAGCACGATGAGCCAGCACGTCACCTACCGGAGAATCTATGAAGCGCCGATTCCGTCGGACGGCACCCGCGTGCTCGTCGATCGGGTCTGGCCGCGCGGGATCCGCAAAGTAGACGCGCACCTGGACGAGTGGATGCGTGACATCGCGCCGTCGACCGAACTGCGCAAGTGGTACGGGCACCAGCCCGAGCGCTTCGCCGAATTCCGTCGCCGATATCTAGCGGAACTGCGCGACACCCAACACCGTGCGGCCGTCACGCAGCTGCGCGAGATCGCCCGCGAACATCCGGTGACCTTGTTGACCGCCACCCGCGACGTAGACCACAGCCAGGCCGCCGTCCTGGCGAATTGGATTGCAGCAGAGGCCAATTCGCCGGACTGACGCGTTGGGACCTAGCCGGCGTTACGGGCGGTGCCGCGGTGGGCGGGAACGCTGGTGGGATCCTCCGGCCATGCGTGCTTGGGGTAGCGACCGCGCAGGTCACTGCGAACTTGCGGCCAGCCGGTGCGCCAGAACGACGCCAGATCCGCGGTGATCGCGACGGGGCGTCGGGCGGGCGAGAGCAGGTGCAGCACGATCGGGATTCGCCCATCGGCCAGCGACGGTGTCTGCGTCCAGCCGAAGACCTCCTGCACCTTGACCGCGAGCACCGGCGGGTCGGTGGCGTAATCGAGACGGACGCGACTGCCGGAGGGTACTGGCAGGCGTTCCGGCGCGAGTTCGTCCATGCGCGCGGCATCGGGCCACGGCAGTAGGCGGCGCAATGCCTGTCCCGCATCGATGCGTTCGAGGTCGGCACGGCGCCGCGCCGTCGCTAGTTCGGGGCCGAGCCAGGCGTCGACATCGGCCAGCAGTGATTCGTCGTCGACCGACGGCCAGGGGGCACCGAGCGTGCGGTGCAGGAAGTCGAGGCGTTGACGGAGGGCGACCGCATCGGAATCCCAGTGCAGCAGAGCGAGTCCGGTCGAATTCAGGCCGCGTCGCACTGCCGCGCCGAGCAATTGGCGATCGGGATCACTAATCTGGCGCTCCGACAATATGATCGAGCCCAATCGTTCGACCCGCCGGGCAACCACGTCACCGTCGACCCAATCCACCTCGTCCGTTGTCTCCAGCAGACTCGATGCCGCACGTCGGGCGAGCTTTTCGTCGGCGATCGCGGCCGACCGGATGCGCCCGTCGGAACGTCCCGGATCGCGTGTCGCCACCGCGACGGCCAGCCATTCCGCATCACCCAATCCCGAACCCGGCGGCAGGGTCACCGCCGTGCCACCCGCCATCAGATAACTCGCCGAGCCTGGACCACGTCGCCGTGCCAGCCGCTCCGGATGTGCCAGTGCGACAACGAAAGCCGGATCGTCGTCGCCATCCGTCGCGTCGACCAACCGCGACAGACGCTCGACCTCCCGCCGCCAGCGCGGTGGCCGCTCACGCCGCAACGCGCGCAGACCGGCCACGAGATCGACGCCGGACACGAGGGTGTCATCGTCGAGAACCGTGACAACCTCCGCCGCCGCCCGGGTGCCGACCTCGGCGGCACCGTCGAGCAGCGCTCGTGCCAATCGGGGATGCAGTCCGACTCGTGCCATGTGGCGGCCGCGCTCAGTGACCTCGCCCGCTCCGGTCACGGCTCCCAACGCACGCAACACATCTCGGCCAGCGGCCAATCCGCCCTGCGGCGGTGCATCCCACCACGCGAGGCCATGACCATCGGGGGTGCCCCAACACGCGAGCTCCAATGCGAGACGAGTCAGATCCGCCGTGCGAATTTCCGGCTCCGGATAGGCAGGCAGGGTGCCGTTCTCGTACTCCGGCCAGCAGCGCCACACCTTTCCCGGAGCCTCGCGTCCCGCGCGCCCAGCCCGTTGCTCGGCGACGGCAGCCGAAACGCGAACTGTCGCAAGGCCGGACAACCCACGTCCTCGATCGATGCGCGGCACCCGAGCCAGACCCGAATCCACCACGGCGCGTACCCCCGGCACCGTCAGACTCGATTCGGCCACCGCGGTGGACAACACGACGCGCCGCCGCGAGCCCGGCCGCAACGCGATATCCTGCCCGGCAGCGGAAAGCCTGCCGTGCAACGGAACCAGATCGACGTCTGCATCGACCAAAAGATCCATGGTCCGGCGGATTTCGGCTGCTCCGGGCAGGAAGACCAGCACATCCCCGTCGCCCCCGGTCAGCGCCGCCCGGGTGGCGCGGGCCACCTGCGCTTCGCTGCGTTCCCGTGGCAACGACGGAACATAGGTCGTCTCCACTGGATAGGCCCGGCCCTGCACCTGGACCACTGGCGCACTACCCAGCAGCGCCGAAAGACGTTCGGCCGCAACCGTTGCCGATGTAGCGAGCACCCGCAGATCCGGCCGCAACCCGGCCCGCGCATCCAGCAGCAACGCCAACAGCAGATCCGCGTCGAGATGCCGCTCATGACATTCGTCGAGGACAACGACATCCACGCCCGCCAACTCGGGATCGCCCTGCAACCGCCGCACCAGCAGCCCGGACGTGACAACCTCGATCCGGGTCCGGGCACCGACCCGCCGATCTCCCCGGACCGAATACCCGACAGTCTCCCCTACCGACTCACCCAACAGCGCGGCCATCCGCCCCGCCGCCGCTCGCGCCGCCAATCGGCGCGGCTCGGCCACCACCACCCGCCCGGTACCCTCCAACGCCAGCGGCACCAATGTCGTCTTCCCGGTTCCCGGCGGCGCGACCAATACGGCGGTGCCACGCTCGGTCAATGTCGCGACAATGCGGTCGAGCGCGCCACGCACGGGCAGATCGGGAAGCTCGGGCAGTTTCATTGCCAACCAGTCTGCAGCCCGGCACGAAGAACCTGAAGCGCACCCCGCTGGCCGTGCCGCGCTGACATCGGTGCAGGACGACCCCGATCGGAAACCGGGAATTCTCGGCGCGAGCACCTGTGCTGATGAGCACCCGCCGACCAAATACGCGCCTACAACGTGTTGGGCTGGGATTACGGTGCCCTCAGCATCCAGACGGCCAGCTGGTTCCCTTACCGATGCTCACACCCACCGCCCCGACGGCAGGTTTTCGCCGAATTCCGCTGAAATGCCTTGTGCAGCAACATCACCCATGCTCACATACGGTTCGCTACGATGGAGATGTGCGGATCGGAGTAGGGCTCTCCACCGCGCCGGGAGCGTGGCAGGCAGGAGCGGAAGCCGCAGCGCACGCCCGCGATCAGATCGCGGGCGAGACGCCGTCGCTTGCTGTGCTGCTGGCATCACGTGCACATACCGACGATGCCGCGGCCGTACTCGCCGGAGTCCACCAGACGGTCCAGGTGCCCGCACTCGTCGGATGCGTGGCGCAGGCGATCGTCGCCGGCCGCCGTGAGATCGAGGACGAGCCCGCGGTGGCGGTATGGCTGGCATCCGGACTGCCCGCCGCCGAGACGTTCCAGCTCGACTTCGTCCGCACGGCGACCGGAGGGGTACTCGCGGGCTACCGCTTCGACAAGGCCGCACGCGACTTCCACCTGCTGCTGCCGGACCCGTTCTCGTTCCCCGCCGACATTCTGCTCGAGCACCTGAATACCGAACTGCCCGGTACCACCGTGATGGGCGGGCTGGTGAGCGGCACGCGCGGGCCGGGCGGCTGCAGACTGTTCCGAGACCGCGATGTGGTGACCTCCGGCGCGGTCGGCGTGCGACTTCCCGGACTGCACGGAGTTCCCATCGTGTCGCAGGGCTGCCGACCGATCGGCTATCCGTATATCGTCACCGGCGCGCGTGGCGCGCTGATCACCGAATTGGGCGGCCGACCGCCGATCGTGCGGTTGCGCGAGATCGTCGAGGTCATGCCACCCGACCAGCAGGAACTGGTGACACACGGGTTGCAGATCGGCATCGTGGTCGACGAGCATCTGGCAGTACCCGGACAGGGCGATTTCCTGATCCGTGGCCTCCTCGGTGCCGACCCGTCGAGCGGCGCGCTCGAGATCGGCGAGCTCGTCGAGGTCGGCACAACCGTGCAGTTCCAGGTCCGCGACGCGGTGGGGGCGGACGAGGATCTGCGTGCGGCCCTCGTTCGAGTGGGTTCGGATCTGCCAGGACACCCTGCGGGTGCGTTGCTGTTCACCTGCAACGGGCGGGGGCGCCGGATGTTCGGGGTCGCGAACCACGACGCCGCCATGATCGAGGACCTGCTCGACGGCATACCGCTGGCGGGCATCTTCGCGGCGGGCGAGATCGGTCCCATCGCCGGCCGCAATGCGTTGCACGGATTCACGGCATCGATGGCGGTATTCGTCGAATGAGCGTCGACCTGCGGGTCTACGCCGAGCTGAACGATTTTCTGCGGCCCGACGAGCGATACACGGTGCTGTGCCGGCCGTTTCGTCCGCATCAGAGCGTGAAGGACGTCATCGAGGCGGCTGGTATCCCGCACACCGAGGTCGACCTGGTTCTGGTCAACGGGCAACCCGTCACCTTCGGCCAGCGCCCCCGCGAAGGCGATCGGATCACCGCCTATCCCGTATTCGAAACCCTGGACATCGGCCGGGTTACCAGAGTGCGCCCACACCCACTGCGCGAGCCGCGCTTCGTCGCCGACGTCAACCTCGGCGGCCTCGCCAAGCTGATGCGGCTGATGGGCCTGGACGTGCGCTGCCGGTGGGACGCCGACGACGCCGTACTGGCCGAGTTGTCGGCGGCCGAGCACCGCATCCTGCTCACCCGCGATCGTGGACTGCTGAAGCGGCGCAACGTAACTCACGGCGTGTACATCAGATCGGACCAGCCGGTCGATCAGATCGTCGAGGTGATCCGCCGATTGGACCTCGTCGAACGGTTGGCGCCGTTCACCCGCTGCCTGCGCTGTGGTGGCTTCGTTGTCGCGGTCGCCAAAGCCGAGGTCGAAGATCGGCTGCAACCGCTCACCCGCCGCCATTACGACACGTTCCGACAGTGCGGCAACTGCGGACGGATCTACTGGGAGGGATCGCACCAGGTCCGGCTCAACGCGACGGTGCAGGCGATCCGCACGCGCCTGAACCGATCCGTTCTGTGCCAGTAGACGTACCGAAATCAGTTCCGAGGCAAACTCTTTCAGTTCGGCATGGCCGATCTGCTCATCCGTCGGCCTCGAGCACTGGAACCGGGCGGCCGCTACAGGTTCATCAACCCGACCCGCGCTACCGAATTGACAAAGACGACCGGACTCGGCTTCCGGAGAGGGTTGCGGTGGCCGGTCGCGGTTGGCATTATTGGCCACCGTATGCCGTTGGTTTCCGATTCCGCGTATCACAGCCTCGAGGGTTTGTCCGTTGGTGATGCGCTGGGAGCTCAGTTCTTCGTGCCCGGCCACTCCGTCGCTGATCTGCTCGCCGGGCGACCACCGGCGGCGCCGTGGCAGTGGACCGACGACACCGAGATGGCCTGTTCGGTGTACTCGGAAGTCCGCGGCCGCGGCTGTGTCGACCGGGACGCGCTCGCGGGCGCCTTCGCCGATCGCTGCGAGCCGTATCGTGGCTATGGCGGCGGCACAGTCGTTGTGCTGCACGAGATTCGCGACGGGCGCCCCTGGGACGAAGCGGCCGCGGCTGCTTTCGGCGGGCGCGGATCATGGGGGAACGGGGCTGCGATGCGGGTCGCGCCGCTCGGGGCGTACTTCGCTGGAGACCTCCGTCGAGCCGCAGCGCAGGCCGCGCTGTCCGCCGAGGTCACCCATCGGCACCCGGAGGCCATCGTGGGTGCCATGGCGGTCGCCGCCGCGGCGAGCCACGCCGCGGCGACTCGCGGAAAAGGCTGTGCACCAAGTGAATTGCTGCAGGCGGTAGAGCCGTATCTGGTTGATGGCCGGACCGCGGACGGTGTCCGGCGAGCTCGAAAGCTGCTCGGCCGATCGGTAGCCGAAGCAGCGTACGAGTTGGGCAATGGCGCACAGGTCAGCGCGCAGGACACGGTTCCGTTCACGCTGTGGGCAGCCGCCACATTTCTCGATGACTATCCGGCCGCCGTCACCGCGTGCATCGAAGCCGGAGGGGATATAGACACCACAGCCGCGATCGTCGGCGGAATCGTGGCAGCACACACCGGGATCGGAAACCGAGGCACGACACACGGAATACCGCAACAGTGGTTGTCAGCGCGCGAGCCGCTGCCCGCATGGGCGACAGACTGACGCCGGTCAACAGCGACGCGAGCCGCCCGGAGACGGACATACGCATCTGTCGTTGATGACCTCGTTTGCAGCGTGCCGGTCCCAGACCGCGCCGGGCCAGGCCGCAAGCCGGCCGCATTGAGGGTAGCTGGCGAGGTCATCATCCTCGGCGAAGAAAGCATTCCGCCAGCGAGTTCCCCCACACCGGCCTTCGCCGCTGGTATATCGGCCCACTGCAACGCGATTCGAATTCCTGGCCTTCGGCGCGACGTTCACGGCCGGGGTCGAACCTGCCGGTGGACGGCGGCCACTCCCGGCTCTGACAAGCTCTCAAAGGCGCTGCCGGACATGCCGCGAATTCGACCTCATGGCCCAATCTGCAGGCAGCTCGGCGAGCACTACACCTACCAGGACCGCGGCCCATTCAGGCGATATGCGGCCGTTGCTGTCTGCACGAACGACCGGATCAAGGGGTTGGTGTCACCTTCGTTCCAGACGACCACCACACGGCTCGGCGCCATATCGACCAGTGGGACTACGGCCAGTCCCTCGGGCACGGTGTGCCCGAGGGGGGCTATGCCGACGGTGCCGTTCCAGAGCACGGCCTGCACGCATTCCTGGACGACCCGCACCACCGGGCCTTCCCGCGACTCGCCTCCGTTCCAGTAGGTCTGCCAGATGGGGTCGGTGCCGTCGGGGAACTGGAACCAGCGACGGTCGGCCAGGTCGGCCAGCTTCAGGTGGTCGCGGTGGGCCAGTGGATCGTCGGCGCGCAGTACCGCGCCGACCGGGTCGGCGCGCAGTTCACATGCGGCCAAGGCGGTTTCGTCGAATGGTGCGCGGGTCACCGCAACGTCGACAAGCCCGGCCTTCAGTCCGCAGGTGGGGTCGGTGAAATCGGTGTCGCGAATGCGGATGTCGATACCGGGGTGCTTGCGGCGGTAAGCGGCGGCCAGCCTGGTGACCCCGGGGTCGGTGCCGTCGCCCAGGATGCCGACGGTGAGGTTCTAGGCTCCGGCCGCGGCGGCCACCCGCGCGCTGACACGGTCGGCCTGATCGAGCAGTGCGCGCGCCTCGTCGAGCAGCACCGCCCCGACCCGGGTGAGACCGACGCCGGTGGGTGCTCGGTCGAACAGGGAGGCGCCGACTTCTGTCTCCAGTTGCTGGATGGCGCGGCTCAGCGGTGGTTGGCTCATGTGCAGCCGGGCGGCGGCACGACCGAAGTGGCGTTCCTCGGCGACAGCTACGAAGTAGCGCAACGTACGTAGCTCCACGCTGCGACGATACCCGTTCGGTATTGGCATCGCAGAACAAGTCTTGGACGTCCTCGGCGGTCCGGCGGTGCAATCGAAATATGACCTACGAAGCCAGGAACGTCATCGCTGGAGGGGGATCGTGAACATCGCATTCTGGATCATTGCCGGCCCGCTCGCCCTCTTCTATCTGTATGCGGGCGGGGCGAAGGTCATTCGAAGCCCGGATCAACTCCGGCCCATGATGGCCTGGGTGGACCGCCTACCACTACCGGCGGTCCGGGCCGTCGGCGTGCTCGAGATTCTCGGCGCGCTCGGACTGATCCTTCCACCACTGACCGGCCTCGCGCCCTGGCTCGCCGTGGCCGCGGCCATCGGTTTCGTATTCCTGCAACTCGGCGCGATCCCGGTCCACCTGACCGGCGAAGATCAAAGGGTCACCCTCAACATGACACTTCTATTCGTAGCCGCCGTGACCGGTTGGCTGGCGACCACCTGGGTGTGATTTCCAGCGACGTAGCGACAGATCGCTACGTGACCAGCCGCCACCGCTGGAGCGATGAGCGAACATCTCTAGGGCTGCCTGAGCTCGTCGTCCGGCCGTTCTTCGAGCGTTTCCACGAGGGCAGAGGCGAACAGGGCCACGGCCCGATCATCGTCGTGGGCCAGTTGCCGCAGGGTATCCAGCGCGATCGTGCCCGGCATCTCGGCGAGGGCCTGGGTCAGTCGGATCCGCACCGCCGAGTCCGCTGTGTGTGCGGTGAACTCGTCGACCAGCGCTCTCATGATCCGGTCTGCCCACTTCGCGTCCCGCGCCAACGTTCCCAACAGCTCGGCCGCCTCCACATCGTTCGTACCCTCGACCACCGTGCCGACAAGTTCCGGCACAGCCCGGGTCACACCCCGCGCACCCAGTGCGAGAGCAGCATGTCTACGGACCGTCGCGTCCGCGTCCCCGAGCGCGTCGATGAGCACCGCGGTCGCCTCGTCGCCCGGGAGCTCGGCGAGCGCCAGGACCGCGCGCCGCCGGACGTCGACATCCTCGGAGACCATGCCGGATGCCACGCTCGCCACGCCGTCACCGCCGGCCCGTGCGAGGGCCCACCGCAGGGCCCCCGCAACGTTCGGATCGGATTCGGTGAGGACCGCCTCGGCCAGTAGCTCGGCGGGCACCGGCACGTCCTCGGCCGAGGCCAGGACGGCCTGCTGCCGCCGGGCGGCACTCTGCGAACCGAGTCCGTGCAGGAGCTCGACGATGCGCAAGACGTCTTGCCAGTCGGCGGGCTCGGCCGCATCGACCGTACGGAGCCGGTCGAGGAGTTCTCGCTCCCGGTTCAGTCGTTCCTCGGTCTTTCGGATGAGGTCGCCGACCAGTCCGGACGGGGTGAATCCGGGGCCGCCGAGAGCGCGTCCGATCTGGCTCAGTGACAGTCCCAGGGACCGCAGCCCCTCCACATGGAAGATCCGCCGGATGTCTTCGGGAGAGTATTCGCGGTAGCCACCCACGGTGCGGCCGGTCGGTCGTACCAGCCCGAGCGAGTCGTAATGCCTGAGCATCCGGGCGCTCACCCCCGAGCGGCGCGCCACCTCACCGATCAGCACGCAGTTGTCTCCGCTCGGTCCGGACCGAGCGCGACGACCCGTCTGGCCGCCCCGATGGCGAGGTCGAATCCGGCATCAGGGTCCCGCAGAAGCCGCTGCGTGGCGCTCGCGTGCGCACGCACCGTCGGGTCGTGACTTGCCAGCGCCTTTCGAAGGACCGGCTCGACCACGTCGCCGAGCGCGACGAGGGCACGGCTCAAACTCAGTCGTACCTCCCGGTCACCGCGGCCGAATTGCGTGGCCAGCTCCGCGGCCAGCCCTTGCTTTGCCCCGTCGGGCACGAGAACGACAGCAGCGCGCCATGCACTCCGCGCGACCTCGTCGTCGGCATCGTGCAGCAATGACCGCGTGATCGCGGGCCATGCGTCTCTGTCCCCGATCTTGGACAGCGTGTGCAGCGCTTGGCTGCGGGCCTGCGCGCGTTCGGAACGGAGTTCCGCGCGGAGTTTCGCAACAGTGATCTCCGGCGGGAGACGGGTCAGCGCCCACGTGAGCATGTCGCGCACAAAGAAGTCCGGCTCGATCGCGCACCGTTCCAAGAGCGCATCGACGAAACCGGGCTCGGGATGCGTGCCGACCGCCAGAGCCGCCTCGAGCCGCGTCGACGAGTTCCCAGCCGCCAATGCGTCGAGCAGTCGCATGTCCTGTGGATTCCTGTGTGTCGAATTGATGTGGACCACCTCCGACAGCCAGTGAAGGCCTTCACACAGTGACAATGTCAAGTTCACGGGCGAGACGAGCAGCGGGCGCACGTCGGTGCGTCGGCCGCCGGGCGCCTCGGAGGTGCGTTATCGTCGGCTTCCCAAGGGAGGAATCGTGGACATTACCCAACTGATCCTTGATGACCACCATGAGCAGCGGCGGCTGTTCGCAATCCTGGAGCAGATCGATCGCGCGGAGACCGAGGTGCTTTCCGCGATCTGGGACAGGCTGGCCGCCTTCCTCGAGCTGCACGCGCAGGCCGAGGAGGAGATCTTCTATCCCGCGTTGCTGCAGGTGGGTATCGCGGCCCGGCGCGCCGGCGGGGTCGAAGACGAGACACTCGACGCTATCCACGACCACAACCAGATCAGGGACGCGATCGCCGAAGTGGCGCACCATCAGGTCGGCACCGATGGCTGGTACGCGGCCGTCGCGGCCGCGAACACGGCCAACAGCGATCACATGGCAGAGGAAGAACGCGAGGGCCTCACCGACTTTCGCCGCCTGGCCGGGCTGCCGCGCCGCCATCAGCTGGCCGTCGCGTTCGCCGCATACGAGGCGCGCAACTACGCAGGCGTCCAGCCCGTGGACAAGGATCCCGTCAGCTATGTCCGCGAAGCAGAGAAGAAGGTGCGGACCGCTACGAGCGGATCGCTGAGTGTCGGCACCCTGAAGCCGAACTGACCCGGAACACCGGCCGCGAGCTCGGTCTTACCCGCTGGACGGCTCAGTGTCTCACCGGAGGCCGAGCGCTGCCGAGCATCCTGCCCAGGGACCCCAGCCCTGAGCGGCGAGTACCTGCTCGGCGACGGCGATCTGCTGCTCACGGGTGGCTTTGTCGGCAGTCTGCGCATACGCGGCACCGCCGTATGCAGCCCATGTGCCCTGCGAGAATTGCAGGCCGCCCTGAAACCCGTTGCCCGTGTTGATACTCCAATTACCGCCCGATTCACACGCGGCGAGGCTGTCCCATTCCTGATCGGTAGCGGCGGAAGCGTGGCCGACATATGCCATACCGGCTCCGCCGATGATCGCGCTGGTGGCGACGATCTTCTTGAGTGGGGTGCCCAGAGAGCTCATATCGCAGTTCCTTTCGAGTCAGCAAACCTATACAGGTGTCCAAGCATGAAAGGTGATCACTGGATCTTTTGGGGCCGTTCGAGTGTGTGCTGGGCACGGTGAGTTGTAGTGACAGTCCTCGATATCGTGTCCACATCGAAATACAGACCGATGCGTGAACCTATTAGCAGCCGCCGGTCGGTCGAAAAGCTGCGACCGACCGACCGAATGAATGATGGTGTGCCCGTGCGGTAATGCCGATGTCGGGTCATAGGCGATAAATCCCTCCAGTGACAACAGGTTGAACAACAATTTCACGAAATTATCGGAAACTCACTACAGGCCATGAAATCCATTCAGCCGCAACAGGTTGAGACAAAAAATCTAAAATTGACGGGGTGTGACGATTGCCTACGGCCCAATCGTCAATTCTCACCGATCGCATTCGAAAGTGTTCATGACCAACTCCAATTGCCCGACGGCGCTCGGCGCGCTCGTGGGGGCGCCGCTCGGCGCGCGTCTGGTTCGCCGCTGGTCGCTACGCCCTGTCACCGTGCCCGCGCTGACCGTGGCGGCGCTGACCATGGGCGGGTGCGGGTTCCGTTGGACCAGGCCGGTGCCGGGTCGGCCGTCACCGACACCGTGCGACAGACCTGCAGCGTGATCGGGATCGCGATAGGCGGAACGATCATGTCGATCGCGTACCGGCGCGCCATCGAACCCTCGCTGGGTGATGTATCCGGGCCGCTCGACGGGCTCACAGCAATACCGCCAAGGGCCGCGCACGATCAATGGGCGACCACGTCCTCGCCGAGGAATCCGCCCGACTGGTACCGCCACAGCTGCGCGTATGTTCCTTGCGCAGCGAGCAACTCCTCGTGTGTCCCCTCCTCGACGATGCGCCCGTGGTCGAGCACTACCAGCCGGTCCATTCCGGCCACAGTGCTCAGCCGGTGCGCTACGACCAGCGCCGTACGCCCCTGCATCAACTCCCAAAGTGCTTGCTGCACAAGCAATTCGCTTTCCGAGTCGAGGGCGCTGGTGGCCTCGTCCAGGAGCAGGATGGGCGCGTCCCGGATGATGGCCCGAGCCAGCGCGACCCGCTGACGCTGGCCGCCGGACAGTTTCACGCCGCGCTCGCCGATGAGCGTTTCCATACCCTGCGGCAGCGCGTCCGCGAACTCGGTGACGTGCGCGGCCTTGGCGGCCCGCAGGATCTCCTCGTCCGTGGCGCTCGGGCGTGCGAACCGGATGTTCTCGCTCAGGGTCCGGTGAAACATGGCCGGATCCTGTGGCACGTAGGCGATCAGACTGCGCAGATCCGCCTGCCGCAGCCCGGCTATGTCCTGCCCGCCGATGCGTATCGTGCCGGATTGGATATCCATCAACCGCAGCAGTAGTTGTGTGATGGTGGTCTTGCCACCACCGGATCGTCCGACCAGACCTACTTTGGTGCCGCTCGGCACGTGCAGATCCAATTCATGGAATAGCTGCCGCGCACCGCCATACGTGAAGTTCACACTCTCGAACCGCACGTCGAAGCCCTTGGGCTGCAGTAGTTCCGGATGTTCGGTATCGAGCACCTTCGGTTCGTCCAGCAGCAGTTCGGTGAACTGCGCCGCCTCGGTGAGCACGGTCTCCAACCGCCGGTAGATCTGATTGAACCGGAACATGATCCCGGTGGCATTGAAGTAATAAGTGAATGCCACCACAATGGCCTCCACCCCCGCATTCCCGCCGCTGAGACCCAACGCGATCAGGAGGCCGATCACATTGGTGAGCGCCACCAGAGGCGCCACCAGCGTATCTATTCGCAGGTTCGCATAATCCCAGGAGCGCAACGACTTTCGCCGCGATGCGGCCACCCGCCGCTGATGCTCGGCCGCCTCCTGTGGTTCGGCAGCGAAGGCACGCACCACCTGCATATTGGCCAGGCTGTCGGCCAGATGCCCGGAGACCAGCGCAATGGCGGCCTCCCGGTCGTCCACCAGCTTCTGGCGGCGCTGGATCAAGGGCAGGATGACCAGCACGGTCACCACGATCATCCCCATCAGCACGGCCACCAGCACGGGGTTGTAGCGCCACAACACAACCGAGGCGAACAGCAGCGGCACCAGCGCCGCCAGAATCTCGAAGGCGAGAGTGTCCACGAACTGCTCGAACCGAGCCGCGAAGCTGAGCGAGCGCTTCGTCAGCGAACCTGCGAAGTTGTTGTGGAAGAACGCCGCGTCCTTGGCGAGCAGCTCGTCCATGGCAAACACATACAGGTGCTCGATTCCGTAGGCGTCGACTCGGTTCAAGCAGTGAATCCCGATGCGCCACAGCAGTTCCGCGAGCAACAGGGTGCCGCCGAAGGCGAGGGTATACGAAGCCAGAGCCCCGAAACTCGCATCCCCGGTCACCGCGACCCGGCCGACCATCATGGCGACGATCAGCGGAGCGATGTACAGATTGCAGATATTGCCGAGCGCCGGCCCGAGCAGCGCCGGAATCGTTGTAGCCTTGCGCGAGGCCATTTCCCGACCATAAAAACGCAGCACCAGCTTTACCGCCGTCGCGCGTGAACTCATGCTCCCCCCGTCTCGAATCGAACGAGCGACACAGGTAGGCAATGATCCCGCGTCCAGGCGGATTACGGCCAGCGAATATTCGCCGACCGCGAGCCAGTTCCGCTCTCCGACACGTGTGCTGCGCTACCGCAACCGCCGCCGCTGCGAAACGCTGTCACAGCGAATCCGCACCCCACCCGCCGAGTCCGGCCGGCCCAACACCGAATCGACCGCGCCCCACCACTGGCATCGTAGCCGAAACTGCCCCGCCGACGACGGCATCCGATGACTTTGGCTGAGCGACATGTCTTTCGCTGGGTTTCGAATCCATCCGGACTTCGACGCCAACTGCTTGCGAAGATAGGCGGGTTTGTCGCCGGTGGTAGCGGTCTCCGGGTGGTCGGGTCCGAGGATGCGCAGCCGGTCGGCGAGCAATTCCTCGAAATCGATCATCGCCCTTCCGATATCTACCCGTTTGCCACATAGGTAGATGAGATTGTGGCGAGTGACGAGGGTATCGGGGTGGTCGGGCCCCTGGAGTCGAAGATGGTCGGCTGATCATGGAGGGCGGCACGGCGAACTCACGCACGCGCGGCCAGAAGGAATCATCCGCATTCGTCTTCACAGTGAGCATCAGCACTCACCTTGGACGAAACGGGACCCCCAATCTGCGATCAGAAGGAATCATCATCGCGCCGGTCATAAGGCGTGTCGTCGAACCTCGCCGAACACGGGCTGGGGAACAGGCTCGCGACGACAAAACAATGGAAGCCGAACGTCCCCGATGTTCGGGGCGCCCGTGTCAGGTCGCGTCGGGCAGGGTTACGCCCGTCAATCGTTCGGCGACCGAGGCAACGTGTGCCACGAAGGCATCACGATCGTCGCCGAGATTGCCCTCGGTCCACTCGATGAAGAGCGAAATGATCGCACCCGACAGGCCGGAGTAGCGCATCCGGACCCGCGGATCACCAGGGTCGCCCGAGACGATCCCGCCCAGGAGAAGCGGGCCGAATGCCGGGGCGAGGGCCCGCACGTGCACCCGCAGGCGCTGATCGGCAATCGGCTCGATCAGCAGGATCCGGCAGATTCGCGGATCGCGTTCCATCAGCTGGGCCGCGGCATCGATGATTCCGGCCAGGTTGCCAGTGCGGAGTGCGGGTTGCACTGCCTCTTCCAATCGGGACAGCGCGGCGCCATATACGGCGTAGAGCAGGGCGTCCGTGTCGACGAAGCTCTCGTAGAAGAACTTCTGGCTCAATTCCGCCTCGCGGCACACCGCCCGCATGCCCAGGGCGGCCACTCCCTGGGTTCCGACCACCGTCATTCCGGCGTCGATCAGGCGAGAACGGCGGCCGGCGGTGCGATCCTCCGCAGATCTGCCGCCATAGCTCCTTGACACGAAACCACGATAACAGTGAGGATTACATCCGGAAGCAGTTGGTTCCCGATTTCAGGAGAGTCGATGTTCAACGAGGACAAGTTTCAGGAAGCGCTAGCCCAGCCGCGGTTGGCCCAACCCATCCCGCGGATCCTGACCAATCGCGCCGAGCCGGTGCGGGTCCTCGACGAGTCCGAATTGTGCGCCATGACCTCGGCGTGGTTCGACGAATACGAGGAGAAGATCGCCTTCTACCGCGAACACGGCCTCGACATCGCTTGGACACTCGACTGGGCCAAGAAGTACTGGTGGAGCTGGCAGGCCCGGGACATGAGTTACAACCACGAGCTCTACGCCGAGGATCTCCGCTACAAGGACGTCACCACCCTGGGCGCCACGATGGTAGGTCTCGACGAATTCGTGAACTACAACTTCGCCTTCTTCGACGCCATCCCCGACTGGCGATACGACCCGATCCCCGGCCAGTCCTACGTCGATGTCGCACCCGACGGCACCGTGCGAATGGTGGTCAGATACTTCGGTTCCGGTCACCTCGTCGGCCCACTGAGGCTGCATCCATACGACGACAAGGCGATCTCGATCCCCGGCAACGGCGCGTTCGTGCAGTGCACCGCCGTCGATCGCTACACCTTCAACACCGACAATGTTATGGCCGAGGGAGAGACCCTCTACGACCTCATCGACGCGGTCCAGCTCGCCGGACTGCTGCCCGGGCCGTCGAGCAAGTCCTTCCGCCGGCTGATGCGAGGCGCAGCCGTGGCGACACGTGCGTCGGCGGCGTTCCGCCGGCTCGCCGGCCGTCGAGCGGACTGACTTGCGCACCACGCCGACCGAGACCATCCCATAATCGGCTATGAGCGAGCGTTCCGGCGAGATTGCCTGCCGCTCAATGGTTGTGGCTCGCCCGAACAGTCGGAATGGACTCGTACGGATGTTTTTCGCGCGGGCGCGGGGCGCGGGCCCGAAGCTGCCCGCATTGGCGGGTACACAAGGTTGTGTTCAGGATTTTCTAGGTCGAGTCCGCGATATTACTTCCGGCACACCGGAATCGGCGAACGGGAATTCATCGTGACAGATGACATGGTCGTCGCGCGCAAAGTCTCACCGGCCCTCAGGCGGAGCGTGATTCCGAGACACGCGCGGAGTGAGGTTCGGCCCGGTTCGAAGGTTCACTGGCGGGTACCAAACGCCTCGCCACACCGGGACTCCGAGAGCGAGAGGGTTCACCGGAAGTTCCTCGGCCAGTGAGACGTCCACCGTGATGCCGCGCACCGGGGGTAACTCCGCGTCGTCTGGCCTCGAGTGCCAGGTGATTGGTGCGCCAGGTTCGGTGCCCAGTCCAACCTTGGAAGTCGGCAGCCAGTCCGTCGAGGAACGGGCATCAACTGTGCCGGTGGGGAACGGCGCACGGTAGGCGAATCAACACGAGGTCGAATCCGATCGCGCGACCGGTGCGACGTCCGGGCACCGTGAGGACACGGAAAGTCCACATCGGCAATCCGGCGCGTATCACGATCCGCTTCCACACGTTGGACACCCTTACACCCCACCATGCTCGATACGGCTTGGCCATGAATCGAGCGTCGCCTGTCCGTCATCGAAGGCAAGGAACCTCACGGCCCTGATCCGAGCCGACCCAACCCACAGTCACGACGGTCGGTGGCGTCCGCCGCCGAATTGGGGAACCATTGGTCTCATCTCTAGCACGACCCTTCAGGTGTGGCCCGTCCGCAATCGAAGGAGGAGTCATGGGCAGGGAACGGAACCACAAAGGTCAGCCAGACTTCGAGGCGCTGTACCGTGACGCGTTGCCGGAGCAGGATTCTCCGGAGTTGATCCCCTGGGACATCGGGGGCCCACAGCCGGTGGTGCAGCAGTTGGTGGCCTACGGCGCTGTGCGGGGTGAGGTGCTCGACCCCGGGACATCACGCGATCTACTACGCATCCAAGGGCTACTCGGCCACCGGGATCGACGCGTCGCCGGCGGCGATCGAGCGGGCCGAGCGCAACGCGGAGCGCGCCGGGGTGAGGGTGGACTTCGAGGTGGCCGACGCCACCAGACTCGAGGGCCTGGAGGATCGGTTCGACACCGTCGTCGACAGCGCGTTCTACCACGTGTTCCTCGACGACGAACAAATCCAGACCCAGTACGCGCAGGCCCTGCACCGGGCCACCAAACCGGGGGCGCGACTGTTCATGTTCGAATTCGGCCGCCACAACGTCAATGGCCTTCAGCCCAAAGGTTTGCCGGCGGAGAATTTCGACCGGGTGCTTCCCGCGGCCGGGTGGCGCATCGACCACCTGGGAACCACCACTTACCAAGCCACCTTCAGCCCAGAGACGTTCACCCATCTCACCAAGGAGATGAGCGGCGACTCCGGATGGGCCGAGCGGATGAAGCCGATGCAAGAACAACTCCAGATCATCGCGCCGTTGCTGAAAAACAACCGGGTGCACCTGCCCGTATGGGCCGTGACCGCCACCCGCCTCGACTAGCTTCTGTGTCGAAGTGATGAGAGCGTAGCCGTCACCCCGGGGACAACCGTGGTTCATACGGGGTGTCCAGGATGGGCGGTGTGGCGGGAGCGAACGGACACAGCCTGGCGGGCAGTATCGCCTGTGCGGTGGTGGCTGCGGTGCTGTTCGCCGTCGCTGCGGCATTGCAGCAGGACACCGTACGGCAGGCGGCGACCGCGGAGCCGAGCGGCGTGCGCTTACTGGCGGTGGGTCCGCTTGCGCGCCGGATGCTGACCAGCCGGCGCTGGCTCGTCGGCCAGGGCGCGAGCGTCGCAGGGTTCGGATGCCATGCGGTGGCGCTGCGGCTGGGTGCGTTGCCGATGGTGCAGGCATTGCTGGTGGTGCAACTGTTGTTTGCGTTGCCGCTGGCCGCGCGACAGCGGAAGCGCCGACTGCTGCGCCGGGATTGGGTGGGCGCCGCCATCGTGTGCACCGGGCTGGTCCTGCTGATCGCTCAGGGCGTCCCGCACGGAGTGCCGCGACCGGAGACGCTGCCGCGGGCGGGCATGGTGGTGGTGATAGCGGTGGTCGTGTTGTTTCTGCTGTCGCGGGCGACCCGGCCGACGCAGCTGCGCGCCTCGCTGACCGCCGTGGCGGCAGGCTTCTGCGTCACCAGCACCGCGGTGCTGGTGTCCGTCGGCACGTCGGAGCCGCATCGGTACGGTTGGACACTGCTCGGCGTTCCGGTGACCACCATCATCGGCGGCGTCCTCATCCAGGAGGCATTCGCGCACGGCTCCCTGCCGACCGCGCTGACCACTGTGACCATCACCGATCCGGTGCTCAGCTACGTCGCCGACCTCACCCTCTTCGCCGCGGTCACCGAACCGCACCCGCTCCCCCTGGCGGGTGCCGCCGCCCTGATCCTCGGAGGCGTTGCACTGCTCGCGAATTCACCCACCCTCCACGACGAACGTGACAGCGACATTCACGACCACCGTGACAGCACCATTCCCGGCCGAAACGACGGCGACATCCACAACACACCAGATGGTGACCTTCGCGGTGGACGCGCTGGCGATGCCGAAGACGGGCATGGCGGCGACGTTCGCGGACAACGTGACGGCGGCATCCGGGACCGACGCGATGGCGATACCTTGGCTATCGACCAGGTGTCGTGAAATCCGTTCTGGGTGCTTGGATTCGTTTCTCGCGGGGACCGGTGGAGATCGCACCGGGTTTGAGGTCGGCGTAGAGCGCGAGCATGCCGGAGACGGTGATCGACCAGGAAAAACGTTCGGCGCTGCGGCGGGCGGCCTGGCGGCGCCGATCGGCGGGATGGGTGAGCAGGGTGCGCACACCGGCGGCGAGACCGGCGGGAGTGCCGTCGCAGTCGACGCCGGAACCCGCGGGACCGAGCAGTTCGCGGGCGGCACCGTCGCGCGGGACCACCACCGGCGTGCCGCATGCGAGCGCCTCGAGCACGGCTAGGCCGAATGTCTCTGCGGGGGAAGGGCACAGGGCGATGTCGGCGTGGGCGAGTGTGGCCGCCACCAGGTTTCGGTCCGCGACATAGCCGAGGAAGGTCACCGGCAGGTCGGCCGACCGGCGCTGCAGGCAATCCCGCAGCGGTCCGTCGCCGATCACGGTCAACCTGACCCGAATACCGCTGTCACACAACAGCCGGACCGCATCGATCGCCCGGTCGGGACACTTCTCGCGGGACAGCCTGCTCACCATCACGAGCTGGACCGTGCTGTTCGGATAGTGCTGAGCCGAGTGGAACTGCCAGTGCGGCAGTGCATTCGGGCCGGAATTCCACGGTGCGGACCGGCCGAGGTGTAGTGCGCTCGCGGCAGGGTCTGCCGGAGAGTGACCGCTGGGGTCCACCGGGGTTCGCCCGGAGCGATTCGGAAGATGGTTCTCGCCGAGGCCCGATGCCGTGTTCGACGCGCGTGACGGACGCACTATGCGCGGCAACCATCGTGTGCGCTCCGAGCGGTGGCAGGCGGAATGCGTTGTGCTGCTGCCCTTTAGCGGCAGCGCCGACGGCTGGACCACCGACGTGGAACGCGAGACCGTGGCGATCGTCGTCGTGTGCCCTCGCCCGCCCACCGCCCCGACCACGCCGGGATCGATCGGGCGGAACGTGTGCAGATCCACCCCGAGCGGGATCCGGCGCACATTCGCGGCGCCGATGCGGGTGAACTCCGCAGCCGCGAAACCCGAGGTGACGACGATATGCTCGGCGCGTGCGGCCAGCTGGCGGTTGGCCAGATCCGCGGCCCTGACGAGTGGAAACCCAGGTGGTACCCGGGTGCGCAGGATGGCGTCGATGCGTTCGTGTGAGAACAGCACCACTGGTATGCCGTTACGGCGGGCCCACGGTGCGAGCCAGCGCATGCTCAGTTTGTCGCTGCATTCGAGCACATCGGGGCCCACGCTCTCCAGTATCGGGAGGGTACGCGCGGAGGTAAGGAAATGGTAGCCCGCCGCACCGAATCGGCGGCCGCGCACCGTGATCCGGCGCCCGGATGAGGTGAGTACGTCGGCGTCGGACAGGCCCGGCACCACCAGAACTCGATCGTGTCCCGCAGCGAGATAACCGCGGCCGATCTCATCGACGCAAGTGCGCAAACCTCCGGACGCCGGGGTGTAGAAGTTGGCGACCTGCACAATCCGCATCAGCCGATCACCTCCGCATAGGTGGCCGGGCGCGCACCTGCGCAGAGCGCGGCATCGATTCCCCGCAGCGCGGCGTCGCGGAGCCCGGGGTAGTGCAGATCGTCGGGATGCAGGGCGATTCGGACCAGGCCGTCGCGCTTCGCGGCACGTCCGGCCAGCCGAGGTAATAGCCCGGCCGCGGTGCGTTCACCCCATCCGCCGGGGCGCTGCGACAGCGCGAACCCGCGCACCCGAAGGCCGGTCCGCAGATCCCGCACGCCGAAATGATCGGTGGTGTGCGAGAAGCCCGCCCGACGCAGCACCCAGTCCGAGGCCGGCGAGGACAGCCAGCCCGGCGGGGTGAAACCCGTTGTGGTCAGGCCCATCTCATTCATGACCGTGATGGCCTGCCGGAGCCGGGCGTCGGCCGCGGCGACGTCGAGCGCGGCGAATTCAGCGGCGCCGCGTGCCACCATCCGGGCGACCGCGCGGCGGACGAACGAACCCTCCTTCGGGGCCCGGTGTTCCCAGCCGTGCAGCATGATCTCGTCGCCGTGAGCGCGGCGCTCGCGCAGGAACTTCCCGTAGTCGGGCGCGTCGGCCAGGCTCGCACCCCGCCATGGACCCGGGATCACCAGGATCGACACTGGGATGCCGAAGGCGTCGGCGTCGGCGCACCAGCGCGCGGTTTCCTGCTCGGATGCCGGAGCAACATCATGGACACTCACCACCAGTCGTGCAGGCACGGGCGCAGGTTAGCAACGAACAGTTGCGGCCAACTGAACAGCAGGGATGCGTTGCCAGGCGAATCGGGACCTGTAGCTCGGAACCGTGACGACCAGCTACGGCACACAGACGCACGGTCCTGGAGTGCGACGCTATGCGACCTTCGTGTACGTCAGGTCGAAGTCCGTCGTCCAGGTCCTTCGGTCCTCGGCTAGCTCCCAGCGACCCAGGATCGTCGCACCGTCGTCGGAAAACCTGCCGGTAAATCGCTGTGCGAAGGGCTCCCCGTCGCGCTGCAAGGTCCAGATGCCGTCGGTCAGGGTCATCTCGTAGATTCGCTGAACGTCCCTGTCGTCAGTGTAGAGCTGGTAGTAGGTGTCGTTCATTCCATCGCAACCGATGACTGCGACACCGTCGGGAGCCTCGGGCAGGTCGATATGCCAGCGCTGAACCAACAGCGGTGTGCCCGTGAGCCATTCGAAGGTGACCCGGCCCGCGCCCGGCCACGGCGGCCCGCCAGGAGGTCCGGCCTGCATCGTCCATTCCCCGGCGAAGACCTCCAGGCGCCTGCGTGCCGATTCGTTGCTGGACGGGTTCATAACGCTCTCCTCTCGGGTGGATCACTGATATCGACGCCGCGAGATGCTCGATCTCATCGGTGATCCACGCGGCAGATGAAAGGAGTTGGGGGACGAGCGCGAACGCTCGGGCATGCGGGCCACGGGCTATGACGGCCATCACAGATGTCATTGTGTCGAGAACATTGCGCCAGCTCCGTCCCAGGGGCACGAGCGGCCACTACGGGCCGCGTAACACAGGAGGAACGATGATCTACCGGATGGATCACGTCGGCGTCGTGGTCGAAGATCTCGCGGCCGCTATCGCGTTCTTCGTCGAATTGGGCCTGGAACTGGAGGGCGAGACAGCAGTCGAGGGTGAATGGGTGGATCAGCTCGTCGGGCTGGACGGCGTCAGAGCCGATATCGCCGTCGTGCGGACCCCGGACGGCCACGGCCGGGTCGAGCTGTCGACGTTCCATACGCCGGTGGCCACCAGCAGTGCGCCGAAGGCGCCGATAAACACCCCGGGCATCCCTCGCCTCACTTTCGTCGTCGACGCCGTCGGCGACACCCTCGACCATCTGCGCGCCCACGGCGCCGAACTCGTAGGCGAGGTGGCGCGGTACGGGGACATGTACCAGTACTGCTACCTTCGCGGCCCCGACGGCATCATCATCGGGCTGGTCGAGGAGCTCAACTGAAGTAGACAGCACGTTCCGTACCAGACTTCCGTTCCAGAAAGGACCATCCGTCATGGCTGTCGCCGATGACCTCGACCACGCCACCGACTCGCAGTGGGACTGGGTCGCTGAGCAGACTCGTACGTATCTGGCCTCGAGTGGCACCGAGGGACACGAGTCGAACGGCGTCTACACGCTCGTGCTCGCCACGACCGGACGCAGGACCGGCATTCCGCGCCGCACGTGCCTGATCTACGGCACTGCGGGCGAGGACTTCGTCGTCGTCGCCTCCAAGGCTGGTGCCGACGAGAATCCGGCGTGGTTCAAGAACCTCGAAGCGGACCCGAGCGTCGGGGTGCAGGTCGGCGGCCGTCGGTTCACCGCTCGCGCCCGGGTCGCGTCCCAGGCCGAACGTGAGCCCCTCTGGCTCCAGATGGCGCGAATCTTCCCGCTGTACGACGAGTACGCGCAGAAGACCGACCGCGAAATCCCGATCGTCCTGCTCACTCCGCAGGACTGACCCTGGCGCCAGTTCAGGGTGTAGGCGGTCACGGCCGCAAGCAACGGCACTATGGGTTAATCGACCTCGTTCAAGCGCACAATGACGCTGACGCGGCCCTTGTCATCGCGTCGGGCAACAGCATGCCCGGACCTTTCGACGCCGTCCAGCTTCAGCGAGATGGGGCCACCCGCGCCGAGAAAGTTGCGCCACCACCTCTTCTGGTCCGGCATGCCGACCGCGATGGTGACCTCGTCGCCAGAACGTCGAAAGCCCACCGGCGTGCTGATGGTGCGTCCGGAACGTCGGCCGACATAAGTGATCTCGGTGATCGCCCGGCTCACCCGAGGCCCGATCCATGGTGCCTTGGTCAACGCCATGACGCCCGCGTTGAATCCGCCCGCAACAGGCCCCAACACCGCTTTGAGCTCCATCGCACCTCCTTACCGCCAAGGTATCGACCACCAAACTAGCGGACCGCCGCGCGTTCGGCAGGGCAGCGATGGCGGCACGAACACCGCCCTACGGCAGCGTCCGTCAATAGTCGAGGGCATGTTCCGGTTGACAGACGTGCATGGGAGACGGCAAATACCGGACGATGGCGTCCAGGAGCGGGGCGATGTCGTCACTCCATGGCGCCGCATCACACAGGACGGGCACCGCGTCGCCGATGCGTGTGAGGCAGCGGATGCGCTCGTGCAACTGTTCGGGTGGTGGGATCTCGCGCAGGCCGAGGACGGCGTCCGAATCTGCCGCATCCCGATCCATCACCGTGGCCACGAGGTTGCGGTACCACTGCTCGGCGACTTTCCAATGGCTGCCGTAGAATTCGTCGGCCATCGATTCGAGCGCCCACATCGGGACCAGATCGATGACGCCTTTGAACTCGGTACCGATGCCGATAGGAATCTGCAGCGCCAACGGCACCGCCCCGCGCGTCTCGGTGATCGTGCGGACGCAGCGGTCGAAGTCGGCGGCGGGATGATCGAGTCCGGTCACCAGACACAGCCGTGCGACCTGATGGTCGTCGGCAAGCCGCAGTATCGTCCCGAGTCGCGGGGTGCTCTCCACGGCAGCGTTCACGACCGTGATCACCCCGTCGGCTACCCGGATGGACCGCTCCAGGTCCGCGATGGGCGCGCGGCTCGACAGCTCGGCGATATGAATAGTGTGATCGACACGGCCCGTCACCCAATGGACCGTGGCCGCCGCGCCGGACCCGGTCCTGGCGAAACGGCGGAACAGGCGGTGGACGAGCCGCGTCGTCTCGTCGGGGTCCCCGATGATCGTGACGTTGCGGATCGACTGCGGGTCAATGGCTTTGCTGCCCATCGGCGTTGTGGTACTCCAGGTCGACTCGAGGGGGCTCGTCGCGTCCTCAATCCGCACTCACCGTACCTCCGCGCGTACATCGCCGGAGCAGATTTCCGCCCCAAAATAGAACGTGTTCCTATAACGTCGGGTTTGTGCAGAAAGAACAACGGCCCGCAGTGGCAGATTGGTTCACTGCGGACGACGGCGCGGTACGTCTCGTGGGAACTCGCTGCAATGTATGCGGCACACCGTATTTCCCGCGGAACACGCTGGCCTGTCGCAACCCGCAGTGTGCGAGTCCGAAGGACGGCTCCGAGCTGGTCGAGTACCTGTTCTCGACGCGTGGCCGGATCTGGTCATATGCGGATGCCCGGTACAAGCCGCCCCCACCCTATGTCTCGCCCGATCCGTTCGAGCCGTATGTCGTCGCGGCGGTGGAGCTCGAGGTCGAGCAGATGGTGATTCTCGGGCAGGTCGTGCGCGGCCTCACGGTGGACGACCTGGCCGTCGGCATGCCGGTCGAACTGACCGTCGGGGTGCTGTACGAGGACGAGGACGCCGAGCACACGGTGTGGATGTGGAGGCCGGTCGATGCCTGACACGAATGATCGCGACATTGCCGTCCTCGGTGCGGGCATGCACCAGTGGGGCAAGTGGGGGCGCAATTTCGTCGAATACGGGCTGGTCGCGGCACGCGCGGCGCTGGCCGATGCCGGGGTGGACCACCTCGACGTCGGCTACATCGCCGGTGCGGACACGATCCGCAACGGATACCCCGGTTTCGTATCCGGTGCGACATTCGCCCAGGCGTTGGGCTGGTCGGGTGCGCGGATCTCGAGCAGCTACGCGGCCTGCGCCTCCGGTGCGCAAGCCATCGCCAATGCGCGTGCCCAGATCCTGGCCGGGTTGACCGATGTAGCGCTGGTGGTCGGCGCGGATGCCGCCCCGAAGGGCTTCTTCCAGCCGGTCGGCGGTGAACGCCGCGACGATCCGGACTGGTTGCGCTTCCACCTGCTCGGTGCCACCAACCCCATCTATTTCGCGCTCTATGCCCGTCGCCGGATGGCGCTGCACGGTGCCACGCTCGACGATTTCGCCGCGGTCAAAGTAAAGAACGCCAAGCACGGCCTGAACAACCCGTACGCCCGCTACCGCAAGGAGGTTTCGGCCGAGGAGGTCGCGGCCTCGGCGATCGTCTCGGACCCGCTGCGGCTACTCGACATCTGCGCGACCAGCGACGGCGGTGCCGCACTGGTGTTGACCTCGATGGAGTACGCCCGCCGCCACGGCGTCACCGACCCGGTCCGGATCCGGGCGCTGTCGACGGTCACGCCGACGTTCCCGAAAACCGTGCTCGACCTGCCGGATTTCGCGACGGACTCCGCCGTGGCCGTCGAGCCCCCGCCGCACGCGTTCCGTTCCGCCATCGCGCACGCCGCGTACGAGGAGGCCGGGCTCGGGCCCGCCGACCTGTCCTTCGCGGAGGTCTACGACCTCTCGACCGCTCTGGAGTTGGACTGGTACGAGGACATCGGGCTCTGCGACACGGGCGGCGCCGAGGAACTGCTGCGCAGCGGCGCAACGACTTTGGGGGGACGTGTACCGGTGAACCCCAGTGGTGGGCTGGCCTGTTTCGGTGAGGCGATCCCCGCACAGGCGATCGCTCAGATCTGCGAGCTCACTTGGCAACTGCGCGGCCAAGCCGACAGCCGCCAAGTGGAGAACGCCCGTGCAGGCATCGCGGTGAATCAGGGCCTCTTCGGTCACGGCTCGGCAATCATCGCCACCCGCTGAACCGAGGCCGATATCGCCCCACTCACTTCAGGTGCCGAGCGAAGAACCGGTTCGCCTCCTCCCCGGCGTACTGCGGGACGCCGGTGTGCCCGCCCATATTGGCGTGCAGCGTCTTCTCCTCGGAGCCGAAGGCGTCGAACAGGTCCAGGGCCATCTGTCTGTCGTTTCCTTCGTCGTCCCATTGCAGCAGGACATGCAGCGGAATGGTGACCTGTCGGGCCTCCTCGAGTATGGCGCGGGGCACGAAACTACCGGCGAACAGAACCGCGGCCGCGATGCGTGGCTCGACCATCGCCAGCCGGGTGCCGATGGAGATCACCCCGCCCGAGTAGCCGACCGGGCCGCCGATCTCGGGCAGCGCGAGGAGGGCGTCCAGGGTGGCCCGCCATTCCGGGACCGCCTTGTCGACCAGCGGGAGGATGAGCCGGTCGATGATCTCGTTGTCGACCGGCCCGCCAGCCGCCAGCGCCCGGTGCAGGTCGGTGAGGGCCTGATCAGCGGTGGCCGAACGGGGCCGGTCACCGCTCCAGGGGAGCTCGATGGTGGCCACGGCGTAGCCCTCCGCCGCGGCCTGCCGGGCCCTGGCTAGCAGTCGCGGGTACGCCGTGCGCAGCCCGAGGGGAGGGGGGCTGACCAGGATCAGCGGCACCGGTTTGGATGCGGATCCGGGCGTCCACAGGATGCCGGGGATCTCGCCGAGGGTGAATTCGCGCTCGAGGATGTCGTCGTCGAGGCGCTGTTCGGTAATGAATTGCACGGTCGTGCCTTTCGGGAGTGCTGCTGAACGGCGCTCCCGGACGATTTATCGCCCGACCGTGACCCCGGAGGGGAGCACCCATGTCGATACTGCGTTCACGGATACCACCTCCTCGTTCTCTTGCACGGCCTCCGGAAAAGTAGCAGTGGTAACCGTGGTCCGCCAACGGGTTTTTGCGGAGGCTCCGGGACCTGATGCCACAGAGCCACTCTTTTTGTCCGATGAGCGCCGATGAATTTCCAACGCGTAGGAGGTCTAACCGGTCATGAGGAAACTGATCTACGGGTTGAGCGTGTCCCTGGACGGCTACATCGAAGACCGCGACGGCCGCATCGACTGGACCAACCCGGACGATGAGCTGCACCAGTTCCACAATGACCGCTACCGCGAGATCGAGGTCTCGCTGCACGGCCGTCGCCTGTACGAGCTGATGGCCGAGTACTGGCCACACATACCCGAGGACGCGCCGCGTATCGAGCGTGAATTCAGCAGGCTCTGGACGGAGAAACCGAAGGTCGTCTTCTCCCGGACGCTCACCGAAGTCCACTGGAACAGCACACTGATCAGCGAGAACGCGGTCGAGGAGGTGCGCAGGCTCAAGGCTGGAGGCGATGGCGTCATGGAGGTCGGTGGCGCGAGCCTCGCGGCCTCGCTGATGCCACACGGGCTCATCGACGAGTACCAGCTGTTCCTCTTGCCCGTGGTGCTCGGGGGCGGCACACCGCTGTTCCCATTGCTGGACAAGCGCATCCAGCTTCGATTGGCCGAGACGAGGCACTTCAACACCGTGGTGATGCTGCGCTATCTCGCCGACTGAGGTCCGTTCAACCGCAACAGCCGTGATGTCACTTTCCGGTGTCAGTAGATATAGACCACCGCGTTTTCACCGCCGGTGCAGGTCACCAATTGTCCCTCCGCGACGCAGTTCATGGTGTAGGTCCGGCCGGTAACCGGACTGGCTGCCACTACCGAGCGCGATGAGCGCGAGACGTTCGTGGCGGCGGATTCGGCGTATGCCTTGCGGACCGCTTCGGCGAAACCACAGCTGGTGACCGCGGATCCGGTGGCCGACTGGGTGAAGCTGCCCGCGACTGGTTGACCGTTCGTGCAGTTCGTCGCGCCAGCGGGCAGGGTGACCGAGGTGGGTGCGGCCTTGGTGGTCGAGGTCGACGGCGATGTGGTCGAACCGCCTCCGGTGCCGATGGCGGCCGTCGTGGTCACCTGCGCACCTGCCTGCACATTCGAATCCTCGGACTTGCCGGAGCCGAGCACCTGCCAGCCGATGGCACCGCCGACCGCAAGCACAACGATGACGAAGACGGTGACCATGATCGGCAGCATGACCGATCGATCCCGCTGATCCGGATCCGCGGCGGGATCCTGTACGTAGTAATCGTTTTCGTAGTCGGGTTCGGCATAGCCCTGCGGCGAATACTCGGCCGGTCGTGGCGACGGCCGGTACGGGGTGGGCGCCGCATGGGCGGGACCGCGCGGCGGCTCGAATGGCGGTGTGCCGGAGAAGGGTTCCGGCAATGGGACCCGGCGCGTCTCCGGAGCGGACGAATCCTGTTGCGCACCATAGTGTTCCGGATACTGCCGCGCCGGGTATCGAGCCTCCGGGTACCCCGCTTCGGGGTAATGCGATTCCGGATACCGCTGAGTCGGCGGAGCCGCCGGATCACCCGGGTACCGCGGTGCCGGCAAGTGCTGCGGAAACTCCGGCGGCGACTCCTCGTACAAATGCGCATCCGGAAACGGCCGCACCTGCCGACCGACCCCGGGCGACCCGAACGGCGGACCCGCGGGCTGCTGCGGCGGCAACGGCGTGAACTGGAGATCGGCGGGCGAGACCACCGTCGGCGCGGTCGGATGGATCACCGCCGGAATCGTTCCCGTCGACTCCGCGGGCGAGGCCGGACTGCGGTGCACCACAGCCTGATCCGACGGTCCGCGCGACGGATCGGGCGGCCGCACGATCAAGGTCGGCGTATTCGCGGCGGGCGCGGTGCCGAGTGCGGCCCTGGCCGCGCGCGCCAGATCGGTCGCGGTCGGGAAGCGATCGGCGGCCTCCTTGGCCATGCCGCGGGCGATCACCTCGTCCATCGCCGGGGGGACGCCCGGTCGCTGCACGCTCGGTCGCGGCGGCGCCTCGGTGAGGTGCGACCGGATCAGCCCACTCATACTCCCGGCCGGGAACGGTGTCGCTCCGGTGAGGCATTCGTGCAGTACACAGGCGAGTGAGTAGATATCGGCGCGACCGGTCACCGGTCCGGAATCGAATCGCTCCGGGGCCATGTAGGTGTACGAGCCGATCGCCATGCCCGCCTGGGTGACCGCGCTGTCGCCCTCGATATGGGCGATGCCGAAGTCGACCAGGTAGGCGAAATCCGCCTCGGTGACGAGGATATTGGCCGGTTTCACATCACGGTGCACGAGACCATCGGCGTGCGCGGCATCCAAACCGGCCGCGATCTGCTCGATGATGCCGATCGCGCGCTCGGCGCTCATCGGCCCCTGATTGCGCAGGATCTCGCGCAGATCGGTGCCGGGCACCAGCCGCATATCGATGAACAGCACACCATCGATCACGCCCCAGTCGTGGATCGGGATGATGTGCGGTTCGGCCAACCGCGCCGCCGCCTGTGATTCGCGACGGAAGCGCACCTGGTAGACCGGGTCCCTGGCGAGTTCGTCGGACAGCAGTTTGACCGCGACCACGCGGTCCTTCACCGTGTCGTACGCCTCGTAGACTTCGCCCATACCCCCTTTGCCGATCAGTGCTCTGAGCTCATACGGCCCGAACCGACTGCCGACTCTCCATCCAGGTCCGTCCACCCCGTCATTCCTCCACATCCCGGGCAAAGATCGCCCATCACCAGCTCCGGGTATGCGCGATCCGGCTGCCCGTCAACCCGTGGATTGTCCTGGTGCGACCACCCCGTGGTCAAACGCAAACACGATCGCGGCGGCCCGATCCCGCAGCTCCAGTTTGCCGAATATATGTCCGACATGGCTCTTGACAGTGACTTCGGAGATGCCGAGGTCGCGTGCGATCTCGGCATTGACGCGCCCGCGCCCGATCAATTCGAGCACCTCGTACTCGCGTGCCGTGAGTTCGGAGAGTCGGCTGTCGGCGCGGGTGACGGCGGGGCGAACCGTCCGATATGCCGAGAGCACCCGACCGGTGACCGACGGGTCCAACCAGGCCCCGCCGACGGCGACCGTGCGGACGGCCCGGATGAGATCTTCGGCGGGCGAATCCTTCAGGATGAATCCGGCCGCTCCGGCCCGCAATGCGCCGGAAAGCAGCTGGTCGTCGTCGAAGGTGGTGAGCACCAGCACCGGCGGCGCACCGTCGCGCGCACGCAGCATGCGGGTCGCGTCGATGCCGCCGACGCGCTTCATGCGCAGATCCATCAGCACGACATCGGGTCGGTTGGCCGCTATCGCGGCGGGTACCTCGTCGCCGTCGGCGCATTCGATGACCAGGAAACCGTCGCGCCGCCGCAGTATGCGCCGCAGCCCGCCGCGGACGAGTTCCTGATCGTCGACGACCAGCACGGTGACCGTCTCCTCGCCACCGGCAGCAGGCAATGTCGTCACGCGCCCTCCCCCACCGCGCCGTCGCGCCGCATGTCACGCATCGCAGTCGCGGCCCCATGGATCACGTCGGGCAGGCCGCACGGCATCGACCAGGCCCGCGCGCCGCTGAGCGGGAATTCGGCTCGCACCGTCCAGCCGTCGTCGTAGGGCCCGGTCTTGATGCGGCCACCGAGCAGTTCGGCACGCTGGCGCATACCGGACAGTCCCATCCCGCCGCCCAGATCCGGCGGCAATTCCTTGGGCAGCGAATTGTTCACGATGAGCCGGGCCACCGACGAGTCCACCTCCAACAGCACGGTCGCGGTCGCGCCGGGCGCATGTTTGATCACATTGGCCAGGGACTCCTGGCCGATCCGATAGAGCGCGAGTCCGACCGCAGCGGACACCGCGGACAGATCCTCGGTACGGGTATAGCGAACATCCAATCCGGCCCCGGCGAAATCACCGACCAGATCATCGATATCGCGGATGCCGGGCTCCGGAACGAGTTTGGACGGCCGGGCGTCGAGCAGGCCGATGGTGCGGCGGATATCGGCCATGGCCTGCCTGCCGAGTCGCTCGGCGTCGACCAGTGCGTCCACCGCTTCGTCAACGTCACGGTCGGTCTGCAGTGCGTGCCGGGCGGCTGTCAGATGCAGCAGGGTGATGCTCAGCGAATGCGCGATGACATCGTGCACCTCGCGCGCGATCCGGCTGCGCTCCGCGTCGGCGGCGCGTTCGGCCCGGATCTGCTGACTCTGACGTTCCTGATAAAGGAATTTGCGCTGGTACTGCAGCATCACGCCGACCAGCCAGCCGAGCGCGATCCCGACGATGTACATCTGCAGGCCGGCCAACCGCTGACCCGACACGCTCCACATCAGATGACCGGCCGCGTCGAAGGCCATCAACTCGAGTACCGCGACCACCGCGAACAATGCGCTGAAGCGTTTTCGCACGATGGCCGCGACTTCGCCGACCATCACCACCAGGATGAACGGGGAAAGGTCGGACGACACCGGCTGGGTGAGCATGATCGCCGTCGCGACCAGGCCGGAGACCGCGAGCAGGATCGGGCTCGGCGTCACACCGAAGAAGCAGAACAGCGGCACCGAGACGAAGACCAGGACGAGCGCCAGAATCGGCAGCGCGGTCGGAAAATATTCGTGGCGCTGAATGACCGCGCCGACACCGACCACAAGCAGAGCCGCATCGGCGCTGATCATCACCGAGGGCGGATAGTCGAACGGCAGCTCTTCGAGATTGCGGCGCAGGACCGCGACCGGGTTGCGTACGAAGGCCACGAACCGATCCCGGACGCGCCCACTCTCGCGGAACGGTATCGCCGGTTGGGCGCCCGCCGACGATGCAATGGCGTGGGTCACATCCATCCTGTAAGGCTAACCGCCAGGTCGGGACCGGTGCATCGTGCCCGGAGCGGGCCGCGGCTCCTACCGCGGTAGGAGATCGATTCGCGTCCCTGGCACGAAGACACCGTATTTCGCCGTCCGTAGCGTGCGATCTACCGAACGGATCAGCTATCCGGCCCCAGGTGGCCTTGACGTGGACCGGGTTTGTCGTTCGAGCGTTTTCGTCAGCTGTTCGATCAATTCCGGGAGGTGGTTTCGGAGATAGAAGTGATCCCCTTGGTAGACGTAGGTTGTCACGGGACCGGTTGTCTGCTTATCCCATCCCGCCAGATGCTCGGGCTTGCAGAGCGGGTCATCATCACCAGTGAACAGCACAACAGGGCAGTCGAGCGGAACCGATGCGGCAGTGTATTGATAACCGCGGTACATGGTGTAGTCGTAGCCCAGGGCCTGTGTGGCTCGTTCGAACAGACCAGGTTCCTGCCTGATCTCCTGTGGTATGAAGGCCAACGCCTCCAGAGCCTCCGGACTCGGATGACGAAAAAGACGTTCCGACAGTTGGGCCATTCCTGGGCCGTCGGGTGCCGGTACGGCCGAGATCCCGAGCGTCACCGGAGTGATAGCGTGGCCAGCCCACAGCGCACGAGCGGTCTCGAACGCCAGCAGGCTACCGCCGCTGTGCCCGAAGAATGCGAACGGACGACGATCCGGGTCCGCCGCGATCATTGCCGCGAGTTCTTCAGCCAGTGCGAACAGATCGCGCCGTGGTTCCTCGTCCGCCCTGTCTTCGCGTCCAGGCAATTGGACGGCGTGCAACTCGACGTGCTCGGGAAGCAGCTCACTCCACGGCAGGTAGGTCGATGCCGAACCTCCAGCGTGGGGGAAGCAGAACAACCGTGTCGCGGCGTCGGGCCGTGGCGCAAACGTCTTGAACCAGCGTCCGGCCGCGACGACGGTGTCGGTACGAACGCTGGGCGTCTGCTCATCGCCCGCCCCCGCCTCCAGATCGAGGCGTTCCAGGAGATAGTCGACCAGCTCGCCCGCACTGGGATGCGTCCACACGATGGTGGCAGGGACCTTCACCTGCAGGTCCGCTTCGAGCCGGTTGCGCAGCTGGAGCGCAGTCAGCGAGTCGAATCCGAGGTCGGACAGCACCGTCTTCGAGTCGACCGAGGCACTGCCGAGTCCGAGTATTGTCTGCGTGCACACACCGAGGTAGCTCAGCGCGAGCCGGATCCGCTCATCGGGGGCGGCGGTCCGCAGCCGGGAGTTGATGCCGTCGTTGCTGCCCACCTCTGATTCCCCCGCCGCTCGCTCCGGCATGTCGCCGAAGAACCGAGATTCGGCCGCACCGGGAGAAGCGTGGAACCAGTGTTCGGGATCGTAGATGAAGACGCCCGCGTTGGTCCGCTCGTGGTCGATCAGATCCGCCAGGCAGCGCAGACCCTCGGCGGTACCGAACGCCGCGTACCCGCGCTGGCCCAGCTCCGTTGCCCGGCCGGCATCTCCCCACACGCCCCAGTTGATGGCTTGTGCCGGCAGCCCGCGCGCCCGTCGCCATCTGGCGAAAGAGTCGAGCCAATCGTTGGCGGCGGCATAGTTGCCCTGTCCCGGGCTGCCGAGAAGCGAAGCCACCGAGGAGAAGAGCACGAACCAGTCGAGTGGGAGCTCACAGGTTGCCTCGTGCAACCGCCACGCGCCGGTCGCTTTCGGCCGCCATACCCGGTCGAGCCGGTCGGCACTCAGCTGGCTCAGGGCACTGTCATCGAGGACCGTCGCCGCGTGCAGTACCCCCGCCAAACGCCGCCCCTCCGCTGTTGCCGCCGTGACGAGTCGTTCGGCGACACCAGGTTCGGCGATGTCGCCGCGGACGATATCGATCTGTGTACCCGCCGCGCGAATGTCGGCCAGCACGGCGACGGCCGATTCGGCAGGCGCCGATCTGCCATTGAGCACGATCCGGCCGGCGCCGCGGTCGGCGAGCCAACGGGTGATTTCCAGGCCGAGCCCGCCGAGTCCGCCAGTGATGACGTAGCTCGAGCCTTCCCGGACGACCGGCGTGCTGCCCTCCGGAGCCGCGACCTCGATCTCGCCCTCTTGCGGAACCGTCAGGATCAGCTTGCCGATGTGCTTGGCGGCCGCCATGTAGCGCAACGCGGTGGCCGCCTCGGTGAACGGAAATTCGGTACAGGTCGGCGGGTCGATACGACCAGCGGTGAACTCCCGCACCAGTTCGTTCAACAGATCCCGGATCAGAGGCCGGCGTTCTCGTCCGAGGACGGCCAGATCTACGGCGGCCACCGTGACGTTGCGGCGCAACGCCAGCAGTCCCAACTTGGCGTTGGCGTAGATATCGCGTTTGCCGATCTCCAGGAATCGCCCACCGAGGTTCAGCACTTCCAGGCCCGCGAAGAGCGCGGGTCCGGATAGCGAATTCAGCACGACGTCCACTCCTTCGCCGCCGGTGGCAGCGAGGGTCTGGTCGACGAAGTCCAGTGACCGGGAATCCATCACCTGCTGCACGCCGAGTTCGCGGAGGTAGGAGCGTTTGCGATCGCTGCCCGCCGTGGCGATTACTTCCGCGCCGAGTGAGCGCGCGATGGCGATCGCGGCCAAACCGACTCCACCGGTGCCCGCGTGGATGAGGATTCGCTCGCCGGCACCGAGGCGGGCGATCCGGGTCAGCGCGTACCAGGCGGTCAGGTAGGCGGCGGGCACACCGGCCGCTTGAATGTCGGTCATCGCTTCGGGTACCGGAACAACAACTTCCGCAGGCATGGTGACAAAAGTGTCGGCCGTGCCGTCGTGGAACGCCATGACCCGCTCGCCGACCCGCACGTGGTGCACTCCAGGACCGATATCGGTGACGACGCCGGCACATTCCAGGCCGAGTCGGCCGGAGGTGCCGTGCAGGTCGGGGAACATGTCGAGCATGTGCATGACGTCGGCGAAGTTCAGGCCGATGGCCGTGGTCCGGATCTCGACCTCACCGCGCCCCGGGGCACGACGCGGTCGGGCGACTAGGCCGATCGTGTCCAGATCACCCGGGCGAGCGATGTCGAGCGAGATCCGGTCACGACCGTACCGTTGGATCCGCTGCGGCCGTGTTCGCCAGGTTTCGTCGCTGATCCGAGCGTTGACCAGCCGTGCCGTCCAGCGTTGCCCGCCTCGCCATACGATCTCGTCGTCGGGACCGTCGGCGAACAGCTCGGCGACGAGATTGCGCAGGTGGCGCGTATCCGGCTCCACGTCGATCAAGGTCGTGCGCAGACCCGGGTGCTCGCACATCGCCACCCGGCTCACACCGCGCAACCCAGCGTGCTCGAGGGTAGGCACCTCGTCTCCGGAGATCGCCTGAGCACCTCGAGTAATGATCCACAGCCGAGGCATGCCGGTCTCGGACTCGGACAACAGCACGGTCAGATCGATCAGGCGCATCACCTCGTCACGGCACGAGTCCGCGATATCCGGCTCTGCTGAAGCCGATGAGGTCGCGAGGAAGACGACGTCCGTCACGGAGGTGAGCGCGCTCGTCACCGCTGGCGCGGACAACGACGTACCCGACGCTCGGGCGCTCAGCAGTGTCGCGGTCGCCCCGGATGCGGTCAATTCGGCACACAGAGCCGCCGACAGCGGATTGTCGTCGTTACCGAGGAGCAGCCATGTCCCGCGTGCACTGGTCGTCCCTTCCAGCGGCACAGCGGTCCACCGGAGCTCATGGAACAATCGCTCATGCCCGCGCGTGGGTGTTTTCCGCTCCATTGGCGCGAACCGCACGTTTGTTGCCTCGGCCAGAACGGAGCCGTCCGTCGCGAATATTCGCAGTCGACCGATCGCGCCGTCCGCCGAAGCCGAAACGAGTGCCGCCTCGCAATATGCTGCCGCACCGGCTGCGGCGTAAACCCGCAGTGATCCGACACCCACTGGGAACAGCATCCTGGTACCGGCACTGCCGGTGGCAGCAACTGCCGAGATGAGCAGAGTCTGCAGGCATGCATCGAACAGGACCGGATGCAGACTCACCGGGCCGGCGAGGGCACGGGCGGCAGGCGGCACAGCGACCCGCGCGAGCATCCTCCCGTCCCCGGCGCGGCGCAGACTCTCCAGTCCGGCAAACGCTGGGCCATGGTGGTAGCCGTCCGCGCGAAGTTCCGCATAGCCACCCTCGACGTCGATGTGCTCGGGATAGACCGCATCCAGGGCAACCGGATCGACCGGCTCGAAACCGATCCCCTGCGGCAGGTACCGCAACTCGGCGGTCGCGTGGGTAATCCACTCGTCGTCGCCATCACCCTTGCTGACCATCTCCACGATCGCGGTGTCATCGCCGCGTGGACTGAGCGAGGTGTGGAGCGTGGTGTGTTCGCGCACCGGCAGTAGCCGGACGAATCTGATGTCGGACAGCTGTACATGCTCTACGGCGCAGTCGAAGAATTCGATTCCGGCTGCCAGTGCCGTCTCGCAGTACACCGCTCCCGGCAGTACCGTGACGCCTTCTACTTGATGATCGGCGAGCCATGCTTGTGCCCCTGTGCCCACATCGACCTGCCACAGATGCCTGCGCCCGGCCTCGGGGACGACTGTGTGTATACCGAGCAGCGGTGGCCGAATCTCGTCCGCCAGCTGTCGCGCCGGGTGCGGCAGCGGCAGATCAATCCAGTGGCGGATCCTGTTCCATGTGGTCGCCGGCGCTGCGACGAGGGTTCCGTGCCCATGACGCTGACCGAAGTCGATGGGAACACCGACGCGGTACAGACGGGCCAGCTGGCCGGTGATGGTGCGCAGATCGTCGTTGTCGCGGCGAATGGTATGCGTGACAACCGCATCGACGTCGATCTCCTGCAGCGTCTCACGCATCGCGTGTCCGACCAAGGGGTGTACCGAAATTTCGAGGAATACGGCATGCCCATCCTCGGCGGCCGCCTGCACCGCATGGGCAAACCGCACCGGTTTGCGCAAATTATCCGCCCAGTAAGCGCCGTCGAACAGCACGGTTTGCCGCGGATCGTCGGTGACGGTGGAGTAGAACGGCACAGTGGGCCGTTCAGGACGGATATCGGAGAGCGCCCCGATCAGCTGAGGAGCGTAGGGGTCCAGATGCGGTCCGTGTGCTGCCACGTCGGACGCGACGAATCTGGCCATGAGCCCACGCTGCTGCCAGTCCTCGACAATCTGTCGCACCGGTTCCGGGCCGCCCGCGATCACGGTGGCACGCGGTGACGAGATGACCGCCACCGTAACGTCGGCGACCCGACGCAGTTCCTCCGCCACCTCCTGGTGCGGAAGGTCCACCGATGCCATGGCACCGGTGCCCGCCAATGGAACCAGCTGGGCGGCGCGGCGGCAGCTGACTCGCACGCCGTCCGGTATGGACAGGGCACCGCAGACCACCGCGGCCGACACCTCGCCCATCGAATGCCCGAGTACCGCCGCCGGTCGCAGACCAAGGGACCGCCACACCGCGGCGAGCGCCACCTGGGTGGCGAACAGGGCGACCTGCACCCGGTCGATCTCGGTGACCACCGTCGGGGCGCGCAGCGTCTCGGTCACCGAGAAGCCGGCCTCGGCGGCTACTAGTGGCTCCAGTTCGGCGATCGTCGCGGCGAAGACCGGATCCTCGTCGAGCAGTCGACGTCCCATACCCGCCCATTGGGAACCCTGCCCAGAGAACACCCACACCGCCCCTTCGGCGGCGGCGGGAACAGTGTCGCCGAGCGAATCGTCCTGGTCATCGCCCGCGGCGACTCGGTCCAGACCGTCGATGAGCTCGTCCACGGACTCGGCAACCACACCCGTCCGAGACCGGTGATGCGAACGTCGCACCGCGAGCGTATGCACCACATCGCCCAGTTCGACTCCGTCTCGGTTGTCGGTGAGCCAGCGGGACAGCCGCGCGGCGCTCGCACCGAGCATTCCGGGCGCCGTCGCCGAGAGCGGCACCAAGACCGGACGCGGTGGGGAGTCGGTCGCCGTCTCGGCGGTGAACGGATCCGTGTACTGCTCCAGAACAATGTGAGCGTTGGTGCCGCTGAATCCGAACGACGACACTGCTGCCAGCCGCGTCGGCGCGTCCACCGGCCACTCCGTCGGCTCGGTTGGCACGAAGAAGCGGGTGCCGTCCGGGGAGATTTTCGGATTCCACTGCTGGAAGTGCAGATTCGGCGGGATGACACCGTGCTGGAGCGCGAGGACGGCTTTGATGAAGCCCGCGATTCCCGAGGCCGATTCCAGATGGCCGATATTCGATTTCACCGAACCCAGTGCGCATCGTCCCGCGCCGTTGCCGTAGATCAGCGTCAGCGCGCGGAATTCGATCGGATCGCCGACCTGGGTCCCAGGGCCGTGGGTCTCCACCAGCCCCACCAGGCCGGGATCGATGCCCGCCTGTGCGACCGCGGCAGCGTAGACCATGCGTTGGGCATCTTCGGAAGGGTGAACGAGTCCCTGCGACCGTCCGTCCTGGTTGATCGCGGAGCCGCGAATGACCGCGAGCACCCGGTCACCGTCGCGTTGCGCGTCCGAAAGCCGTTTGAGGACAACGATTCCGACGCCCTCACTGCGCACCAGACCATCAGCGCGAGAGTCGAAAGCATGACAGCGCCCGGTGGGTGAGAACATCCCCCACTGCGTTCCGGAGAGCATGAACTCCGGGGTCAGCATGATGTTCGCACCACCGGCCAGCGCGAAATCGGATTCCCCGGTTCGCAGGCTTTGAACGGCCAAATGGGTAGCAACCAGCGATGACGAGCAGGCGGTGTCGATGGCGACACAAGGGCCGTGCAACCCGAGAACATACGAGACCCGCCCTGCCGCGGTGCAGTGCACATTTCCGATGGTCGCGGCATAGGCATCTATCGCGTCGTAGTGCGTGCCGAGGCGGACGGAGTTGTCCTGGCTCCACAGTCCGACGAACACACCACCCTGGGATCCCGCGACGTCGCGTGGTGGGATGCCGGCGTGTTCCAGTGCTTCCCAAGAGGCTTCCAGCAGTAGCCGATGCTGCGGGTCCATCGACGCGGCCTCCGCGGGAGAGATACCGAAAAATGCGGCGTCGAAGCCGGTGATGTCGTCGAGTGTGGCGGACCAACGAGTGTTGGAGCGGCCTCGCACCTCTCGATCCGGGTCGTAGAAGGCGTCGACATCCCACCGGTCGAAGGGGCCCTCACGCACCGGGTCCCGCTTCTCGATGAGCAGCCGCCAAAGATCGTCCGCCGACTCGACCGAACCCGGCATGCGGCAGGCCATCCCAACGACCGCGATAGGTTCGTCCAGTCGCCGCGGTTCGTCCATCAGCAGATGTGCGATGTCACCGATCACCATCGGCATTTCCTTTCAAACAACTACTCCGACTGGTACCGGCGCAACAAGGGGGATTTCTCTACAGTGGTATGTTTCCGTGCCGCTTCGGATGCGATGGCTCGCGCTTGTCGTTCATGATGGAAAGTGCGGCTGCAATATTCCGCCGCGTCTCGGACGGCGCGATCACCGCATCGACATATCCGCGTTCGGCGGCCCGGTAAGGCGTGCAATGGGTTTGGTCGTATTCGTCGATCAGCTTGCTGCGAACAGCTTCTGGATCCGCTGCGCCGACGATCTGGTCGCGGTGCAGAATATTTCCTGCGGCCGCCGCGCCCATCACGGCGATCTCGGCGGTCGGCCAGGCGAAGCAGATATCCGCGCGCAGGTGCTTGGAACCCATGACAACGTACGCTCCGCCGTAAGCCTTACGAATAATCGTGGTGATCTTCGGAACCGTGGCCTCCGCGTAGGCGTACAGCAGTTTCGCACCACGTCGGATGATGCCATTCCATTCCTGGTCGGAGCCGGGCAGGAATCCGGGTACATCGACCAGTGTGACGATCGGGATATTGAATGCGTCGCAGGTCCGCACGAATCTCGCGGCTTTCTCCGATGCGTCTATGTCCAGACATCCGGCGGATTTCAGTGGCTGATTTGCCACGATCCCGACCGAAGTCCCGTTGATCCTGCCCAGACCGCAGATGATGTTGGGTGCGAACAGTTGCTGTACTTCGAGGAAGTCGCCATCGTCCACGATGGCATCGACCACCGCGTACATGTCATACGGCTGGTTCGCGGAGTCGGGGACCAGCGAATCCAGCGTGGACCCGACCCGGCTCTTCCCCGCGGCATAGACGGGCGGGAGACTGTAGTTGTTGCCTGGTAGGTAGGACAACAGATCCCGCACATAATCGATCGCATCTTCCTCGTCCTCAGCGAGATAGTGCGCATTGCCAGAACGAGAGTTGTGCACCTGAGCGCCGCCGAGTTCCTCGAGCTCCACCCGCTCGCCCACCGCGACGGCCAGTACATCGGGGCCGGTGACGAACATATGTGATGTCTTGTCCACCATCACGACGAAATCGGTGAGCGCGGGCGAGTACGCCGCGCCTCCAGCGCACGGGCCCATGATGATCGAAATCTGCGGAACGACACCCGACATGCTGACGTTCCGGAAAAAGATCTCACCATAGAGCGCCTGCGCGACCACCCCCTCCTGGATTCGCCCACCAGCTCCATCGTTGATACCCACCACTGGACAACCCGCCTTGGCGGCCAGATCGAGGATCTTGCAGATCTTTTCGCCATGCACCTTTCCGAGCGTGCCACCGAAGACGGTGAAGTCCTGGGCGAACACCGCAAGCGGCCTGCCATCGACGGTGCCATGGCCGATGACCACGCCGTCGCCGTTCGGATGGTCGTCGACATCCGAATCGGTCGAATGGTTCCGTGCGAAGGCATCGAGTTCGACGAAGGAGCCGGGATCGAGCAGAAGCGCAATGCGTTCCCTGGCAGTCTTCTTGCCACGTGAACGTTGCCTGGCAACTGCACGCGGCGTTCCAGGGGATCTGGACCGGGCTGTCAGATCATGTAACCCCGCGAGCTTCGCCGCCGTTCCATACCGACCATTGCCAGGCTCGGTCGTGCGCCGGTCCGCGATCGGATTGTTGGTCACCATGAACGACTTTCCGGGGTCAGAGATGGCGAGCAGCGGAGATTTTTCGCCATCGAATTGTGGGTCGCGACGGTATCGATCGGAGCCGATCCGGTCAACCCCGCCGGGGCGTGCTGTATCAGGGCGGTCACCACTGATTCGGTTGTCGGTCCAGCAGTGCATGCTGTGGACTTGGTGTCCTGTTCTGCGGATTCGGTGCTGTTGCTGGCGGCGCGGGGATTGGGCCAGCTCCACGCCGACGTAGCGGTGGCCTTTCGAATTACCGAAAAATCTTTAATATCCGTTGACAAAGCGCGCCGCGACCGCGACCGCGCCGACCTGACCACGCTCGGGTCGGCTCGATGTCGTTCACATCCGAGCTGATCGTCGCGCCCGACAACCAGGCCGCCCCTCGCGCAGCACCAACCCGGCCAGCACTCGGTCGCCAGCGCCACCACGTCGGGGCGGTGCATCGTGCTCGGAGCGGGCCGCGGCTCCTACCGCGGTAGGAGACCGATTCGCGTCCCTGGCACGAAGACACCGTATTTCGTCGTCCGTAGCGTGAGATCTACCAAATCACGGAAGGGCATATGCCATGTCCGATCATTTCGAGCGACCTGCAAGCAATCGCAACGGATGGGAAGATCACCACCGCCGAACCGAGATCGTGCACACCGTGCTCACCCGCGCGGCCATCGATCCGGCCAGCCCCGACCTGTTCGCGCAGATCCCGGAACTGGACCGGTTGTTCGGCGGACCGGAGGGTCTCTTACTCGCGTTGCGATATCGGTGGAATATCCATCTCGACGCGAAATTGGACCAGGCACTGGTGCAGGGCCAATCCACGGTCGAGGCCTATCTCGAACTCGCCGCCGAACAACCGGTCCTGCGCGCCGTGCTCGACGCACAGTATCGCCGCCGAGTTCAGGCGGCCGAGGCGATGGCGCGATAACGGCAGGTGCGACACTGCGGTGCGCCACAATCGAGCAAGATCGAATAGTTGAGAAAGAGGGTGGGGGACCGCCATGTCGGACCAGGCCATGCTGGAACTGACGGATATCACCAAGGAATATCGCGTCGGCGAACAGGCGGTGCGTGCACTGGACGGCATCAGCCTGCGCATCGAATCCGGTGAATTCACCTCGATCATCGGGCCGTCCGGCTCGGGTAAGAGCACGCTGTTGCATCTGCTCGGCGCACTCGATACCCCCGACTCCGGGTCGATCCGCTTTCGGGGTGCGGAGATCGGCGGCCTCGACGACGAGCGGCAGTCCGAATTCCGCCGCCACCGTGTCGGTTTCATCTTCCAGTTCTTCAATCTGCTACCAACCCTCACCGCCTGGGAAAATGTCGCCATTCCGAAGCTGTTGGACGGCACCGGATTGCGCAAGGCCAAACCGCGCGCGCTGGAACTGCTCGACTTGGTCGGGCTCAGTGAACGCGCCGCCCATCGGCCCGCCGAATTGTCCGGCGGTCAGATGCAGCGCGTCGCGGTGGCGCGGGCATTGATCATGGATCCGCCGCTGATCCTGGCCGACGAACCGACCGGCAATCTGGATTCCAAGACCGGTGCGTCCATCCTGAAACTGCTCGGCGATATTGCGGGCAACGGAAACTCGGTGGTGATGGTGACCCACGATATGGGTGCTGTCGAATACTGCGACCGGGTGATCACGTTGCGCGACGGGCAGATCGGCTCCAATGACAAGGTCGATATCACCATGCGGACGGTGCGCGCGTGATCGGCGCGGCATGGGATCGGCTGCGGCTGTTCAATATCGGTGAATTGCTCGCCCACCGCAGCCGCACCCTCATGTCACTGGCGGTGATGTCCATTTCGGCATCGCTGCTGGTCGCGGTGTTCAGCATCGCCGGTTCGGTCACCGGTTCGGTGGACCGGCTCACCCGCAGTCTCGGCGGCAATGCCGTATTGGAGGTCACCGGGATTACCGACGCGGGCTTCGATCAGCAGGAACTGCAACGCATCGCGACCACACCCGGCGTCGACAAGGCAGTGCCGATGTTGCGCGCGCAGGTCGGATCGGGCGCCGATAAGGCGTTGCTGATCGGCGCCGACATCAGCATCACTGCACTCGGCAGCAATCTGGGCGGGCCGATGGCCGCGCAGGCGAGCAAATTGCTCACCGTGCCGAACGGTGTCCTTGTCGGATCCGGAATGGGGCGCGCCGAGGGCGAACACTTCCTACTCGGTTCTGGAACCGTCACTGTCGCAGCGGTTCTCGATAAAAAGACCGCCGAGCAGCTCAACGGTGGCCACATCATTGCCGCCCCGCTCGGGCTCGCGCAGAAACTCACCGACCGCGTCGGGCGGCTGGACTCGATTCAGATCATCGCGGCCGACGGCACCGATGTCGACCAGTTGCGCGAGACGCTGACCAAGGTGGTCGACGGACGCGCCGTGGTCGCCGATCCCGGGCTGCGCACCGCACAGGCCGGTGGCGCCATCCAGATCGTGCGGTACTCGACGCTCATGGCCTCGGCGGCCGCCCTGATCGTCTCGGCATTCCTGATCTACAACGCGATGAGTATGGCGGTCGCCCAGCGCAGGCCGGTGTTGTCCATGCTGCGGGCGATCGGCGGCAAGCGCGGGCCGATGGTGCGTGATCTGCTGGTCGAGGCGGCGCTGCTCGGCGTGCTCGGCGGGTTGGGCGGCGCGGTGGTCGGTGCCGCCATGGGTGGCGTCGCGATCGGCAAACTTCCCACCGCCATCATGCAATCGGTGGAGGCGCGCACCGAATACATGGTGCCTGGGTACGCGATTCCGGTGGCGATCGGCGCCTGCGTGGTGGCCAGTGTGCTGGCGGCTGCCATCGCGGCGCGCCAGGTGTACAAGGTCGAACCGATCGAGGCGCTGGCGCCGGTGGGGGTGGCGCGCACCGATGCGACGAGTGCGGCACTGCGTTGGACCTCGATCGTGCTCGGCGCCGGCCTCATCGTCGGCGCGATCGTCATTGCCGAGACCGATCTCGGCCGCATGTCGCTGGCGTCGATCTCGATGTCGTTCGCGGGGGCGGTGACGCTGTGCTTCGCCGCTACCGGACCGATCGTGCGGGCCGCCGCGGCGATCGCCGGACGCTTCGGTGCACCTGGCACGCTCGGGGCCACCACCCTCGAACGCGCACCGCGGCGGGTGTGGGCCACCGCGATGACGGTGATGATCGGCGTATCCGCCACCGTCGCGATGGGCGGGGGCTCGCGCAATATGGTCGATTCGGCCACCGCCTCCTTCGCGGGCTTCAGCGACACCGATCTGTTCGTCAGCACCAGCTCCATGGAGCAGTTCCCTACAGGTCCGTTGCTGCCCAACGGATTACGCGAGAAGATCGCCGAGGTGCCCGGTGTCAGGGAGGTCGGGCCCGCGCAGATGGCCTTCGCCACCCTCGGCACCGGACGGGTGATGTTGCAGGGATATCCGAGCGAGGCGGACGAATCCGAGACCGGCTCGGTGAGTCGAGAAGTCGTGGCCCACTTGGCCGCCGGGGACGGGGTGGCGATATCTCGGGATGTCGCGCGATCGCTCGGCGTCGGCGCCGGGGCCGAATTGACCCTGCCGACCCCGACCGGCAACCACACCGTGCGGGTGCTGGACGTGATTCCGTATATCTCGGCCATCTCGGGCGTGGTCGTGATGAATCTCGACCAGATGCGCGCGTGGTATCAGCGACCGGGTGAAACCGTACTCGCGGTGCATTTCCAACCGGGCGTGGACAAGTCGGCAGTGCAGGCCGCCGTGCGGCGCGTGGTACCCGCCGATATCCACGTCGACACCGGCGCGCAAGCGGTCGTCGCCATCTCCTCCAGCCTGCGGCAGGGATCGGCGATCAGTTACGCCATCTTGTGGATCGTGGTGTTGGTGGCCACCGTGGCACTGCTGAACACCCTGATGCTCTCGGTCCTGGAACGCCGCCGCGAACTCGGCGTACTGCGGGCCATGGGCACCAGCCGCAAATTCCTGCTGCGCTCGGTGCTCGCCGAGGCCGTCGGCATCGGATTCATCGGCGCGGCAATAGGTCTCGCAGCCGGCGCGGCGATCCAATACCTGGCCACCGTCGCCGTCGGGCATGCGCTGACAATCGACATCGCGTACCAGCCGAGCCCGATGCTGCTGGTGTACGGCTCCGCCGCACTCGCATTGGCGCTACTCGGATCGATTCCGCCCGCGTTGCGTGCGGCGCGCATGCCGATCGTGGAGGCGTTGGCGGTCGACTGAGTCCCGATCGGGCTGCCGCATTGCGCGCGGCGGCCCGATCGGCTTGTTCGGCAAGCGATACGGCCGTGCATGCGCCGCGATGGTGAGCGGGCATGGGTGATCGACTCGTCCGTGCGCAGTGTCGTCGGGTCAGGCTCCTCGCGCGCAGGACTGCGGTCCCAACAGCAGATGCGCCCAGCTCGGGTTAGTTGCTCGGTCCGGGCGGCACCAGGTGGACTGGTCGCGTGTGGCGCGCCCAATATCCAGACTGCCGAGTCGGCACCAGTTCAGCTGTCCAGCAGGCAATTACAGCGGTGCCGCGTCCCACCAGGCAGTGAGTGCGTCTTGGGCCGTCGGTGTCGGCGGCACGGTTTGCACTCCTCCGGCGGTGCCGTGGTTGCTCACGTACACCAGGAAATTCGAGCGGACCGGGTCGGATTCGAAGCTCACTACCAGTTTGGCGGTGTGGTAGAAGGGCTGGAGGGGGCCGGGTGGGTCTTCCACGACCCAGCGGTGAGTGTTGACCGGGATTCCGCTTTTCTTACCGGCCGTTGCGACATTGGCGGGCAGTGCCTGGACCACGGCTCGGGCGTCTGCGGCGGAGGCGTATTCGAGAATGGTGTAGCTCATCTGCGTGGTGGCCTGGGTTTCGCGATGGCATTCCCATGCGGTGACCCAGGGGCTGGATTTCAAGGGTTCGTCCTCGATCCCCAGCGCCTCCCCGGCCTCCGATGCCATGCAGCGCGCGTCTTGATAGGCCTCGCCGAAATCGTCCTTGCCCTGCGGCACCAGATTCGGAAAAAGCCTGCGGCTCTTGGCAAGTACATCGGACGGAGCGGCCGCCGTCGTGGCGGTAACGGGTGACGGCACGGCGGCATCGGGCGGGCCTTCCGACTCCCAGCCGACGACCACGAGCGTGCCCATTACGGCGATCACCGCGACCACGATGCCGGCGGCGATCCAGCCGACCAGCACGGCCGTACGCCGGCCATGGGTCGGAGTCGGTTGCGGGCCAACGGCATTCGGCCCGAAAGGGGGTGGTGCCGCGCCAGGCCGCAGCGCAGACGGCGGCTGTTGCGGCGGCTGACCCGGCATCGGTGGTCCCTGAGTCGGCTGGCCCGGAATCGGCGAGCCCTGCACCGCTGGGGCCTGCGCCGGTTGGCCCTGTACCGGCACGTCCTGCATGGGCTGGCCCTGCGCCGGTTGCCCCTGCGCCGCTGGCCCCTGGGTGCCCTGCTGAGGCGGAGCTGCCTGCTGCGATGCCGCCGGATAGGCCGCGGCTTGCGCTGCTCCCGGCTGAGGTGGAGCCGCCGGATATGCCGCGGCCTGTGGTGACCCCTGCGCCGGTGGCCCCTGCGTCGCTGGTGCACCCGGCTGCGGCGCCGCTTGCTGCGCAGGTGCCGCAGGGTAACCCGCGGCCTGCGGCACCCCCGACGCCATCGGTTGCTGTAGCGGTGGATAGGCCTGCGGCGCAGCACCATATCCAGCGGGCCCGACCGCCTGCGTGGACTGCGCGAAGGCCCCCTGATCAGCGGGCACACCGAATCCCGGCGCGGGCGGCACGGATCCGACGGCCTGTCCCGGATACACCGGTGGGAAGCCGGGATTCACCTGCACGGTGGCAACCGGCGGCGCGGTCAATGCCTTGCGGGCCGCGGCGGCGAACTCGACACATGTCGCGTACCGATGTTCGGGACGTTTGGCCATCGCCTTGGCGAGCACGCCGTCCAGCGCGGGATTCAAACCCTGGCGTCGGGTCGCCAATGGCGCGGCGACGTGCTGCAGATGCCCGCGGATGATGTCGTTCGGATCGGGCGCGTCGAATGGCGCCATGCCGGTGAACAGCCAGTACAGCGCGCACGCCAACGAGTACTGATCGGTGCGGTTGTCCAGTTTGGCGCCGGTCATCTGCTCCGGCGAGGCATAGGACAAGGTGGCGCTGAACATGCCGGTCTGGGTCAGGTGCGTGGAGTCCTCACGCAACCGGGCGATACCGAAGTCGGTCAGGAATACCCGCTCGCCCTGCCCACCGCTGGAACGGGCCAGCAAGAAGTTGGCGGGCTTCACATCCCGATGCAGCACACCCATGCCGTGCGCGTAATCCAGTGCCGCCGCCACACCCTCGATGATCTGCACCGCCCGCTCCGGCGGCAGTGTCATCGGGTCGACGGTCGCCGCGTCGACGCCGTCGATGTACTGCATGGAGATCCAGAGTTGATTGTCCTCGGAGCCGCGGTCGTAGACGGCGACGATATTCGGGTGGTCCAGATGCGCCGCCAGATCGGCCTCCCGATCGAAGCGCGCACGCACCTCGGCGTCGGTGAACAACTCCTGATTCAGCAGTTTCAGCGCCGTCTGCTTACCGAGGCGGGGGTGTCTTGCCAGGTATACCGAGCCCATACCCCCCTGGCCGAGCAGCCGCTCCACGGTGAACCCGGCGAACACCTCACCGCTGTTCAGCAACGCGACCCCCTTCAGGTGACTGCGGCTCTCGGACATCGGTCGTCCGAGCGCGTAAACAGAGTTGTGAGCCTACCGGGTAGCCCCTTGGCCACGCCGTTTCGAATTCTCCGGGAAAATCGGCGAAACTATCAACAGGGCGTCAGCACCGTGTCGGCTCCTTGCGCGACTCGGTGCTGATTGCGCGACGTCCGGTCACCGACCGGGCGGGTGTGACGAGGATGTTTTTCGCACCGCCGATGGAACAACGGGTGTCAGGTTGTGGTGGTGCGGAGAACGCGGCGGTGAGGTCTACAAGAACGATGGTGAATTATCGGGTGGCGCTGCGCGGCGCGGCACTCACGGTTTTGGTCACGCTCACCTCCTGTTCCCTCTTACCCAGCACCCACGACGCACCCGCGGAGCCGACGCTACCCGTCGAAAGGCCCGGATCCTGGCATCCCGGCTGGTCGATCTCGCGGCCCGATTCGCTGGCCGCCGATTTCACTCAACTGCAGCCGAATCTGCCGGGGCAGGTCGGGATGGCCATCATGCCGGTCGGCGGCGGCCGGATGACCATCTTCGGCGACTGGACCAGCGGCATCGCCTGGTCCACCATCAAGGTGCCGCTGGCCATCGCTGCGCTGCGACACGACCCGACCGGTGCCGTCGAATACGCGCACGAGGCGATCACTGTCTCGGATAACGATGCGGCCGAAGCACTCTGGGAGTCCCTCGGTGACGGCGAAGAGGCCGCGCGGGCCGTTCAGGAGGTCCTCGACGAGGCAGGCGACGCGTTGACCAATGTGTACGGACCGAAGACCAGCATGGACTACATCGCATTCGGCGCGACCGAATGGACGCTGGCCAATCAGGTGCGCTTCGCCTCGCAGCTGCCGTGCCTGCCCGAGTCCGCCACCGTGGTCGAGCTGATGGAACAGATCACGCCGGAACAGCGCTGGGGCCTCGGCACCATCGAGGGCACCGAATTCAAGGGCGGCTGGGGGCCCGACGATGAAACCGGCGTCTACACGGTCCGTCAGTTCGGCATCGTGCCGACCCGATCCGGCGGTGTCGCGGTCGCGCTTGCGGCACAGGCGGATTCGGGCAGCTTCGAGGATGCGACCGCCTTGCTCGATCGGCTGGCCCGGCTGCTGTCGCGACACCTCGACGATCTCAACGGCGGTAAGTGCCAGCAGCAGCCGCGCTAGCCAGGGGTGACCAGACCGGATTCGTAGGCGAGTACGACCGCCTGTGCGCGGTCGCGCAGATTCAACTTCGAAAATACCTTGGAGACATGGGTTTTCACGGTCTGCTCGGCGACGAACAGGGCGGTGGCGATCTCGGTATTGGACATGCCCTTGGCGATCAACTCCAGCACCTCGCGTTCACGCGGAGTCAGTGACGCCAGCGCGGGTGTGGGTTTGACGCGGCTCGCGCTACGGCGGCGGGTGACATCGGCGATCAGTCGGCGGGTGACCGTCGGGGCGAGCAGGGCTTGGCCGTCGGCGACCACGCGCACCGCGCGCACCAACTCCTCGGCGGGTGCGTCCTTGAGCAGGAATCCGCTGGCGCCGATGCTCAACGCCTCGTAGACGTAATCGTCGATGTCGAAGGTGGTCAGCATGAGGACCCGCACCGGCGGGTCGAAGCCGGCGGCGAGGATGGCGCGCGCGGCGTCGAGTCCGTTCATCTGCGGCATGCGCACATCCATCAGCACCACATCCGGGCGCAGCCGCTTGGCCTCGGCGACGGCGACCTTGCCGTCCGGCGCGTCACCGACCACGCTGATATCGGATTGGGCGGCGAGCAGGGCGCCGAAACCCTGACGCACCATGGCCTGGTCGTCGGCGATCAGAACAGTAATTGCCACCAACAGAGCCTATCCGCCTACTCAGGCCGGACAAGTTGGGCGCCACATGCGTCACCTTCAGGTGCGCGGCAAGTTCGGGCGACCGGACGAGTCAGCCATGTCGAGTCGAAATCAATCGCCCGGTAGGCATTCTCAGGGTGCAGGATGCTCAAACGTCTTCGGCGGCAGTAATCATGGCGATCATCGCCGGGTCGAGAGCCGACCCGGACGCCGCAGCGATCGGCAGCCGGGCTCGCACCTCGAAACCGCCGTCCGCACGCGGACCCGCCGATACCTCGCCGCCGACCGCGAGCGCACGCGCCCGCATGCCCGCGATGCCGTGACCGCCGTTGCCGACCGGTCGGGCGACGGTAGCGCTGAGGGCGTTGCCGACGCTCAACTGCAGCGCGTCGGCGCCGACCACGATCGCTACCTGCACCGGTGCGCCCGGGGCGTGCCGGGAGGCGTTGGACAGCGACTCCTGGACGATCCGGTACAGCGCGAGGCCGACCGAATCCGGGACCGGATCCAGCAATCCGTCGACAGTCCAATCGATGCGCACCCCGGCGCGGCGGGCGCCCTCGAACAGGCCGAGCACATCGGCGGCCTTCGGTTGCGGTGCGTGTTCGGGCAGTTGACCGTCGCTGCGCAGCACACCGAGCATGCCGCGGATCTCGTTCAATGCCTCGCGGGCGGTCGCGCCGATGGATTCGAATTCCGCGCGAGCGGCGGGAGTCACGCCCTCGACGCGATAGGGCGCGGTCTGGGCCTGCACCACGACCAGGGACATGTGATGGGCAACGACATCGTGCAGGTCGCGGGCGATGCGGGCCTTCTCCTCCAGGATGGCGCGCCGGGCCCGCTCCAGTTCGTTCTCCTCCTCCTGGGCCAGCAACTGTTTGCGTGACTGCACCAGCCAGCGCACCAGCATCGCGAACAGCACGACGGCGGCGAAGGCGATCGGCCAGGCCCACGCGCCGCCGGAGATGTCACCGTCGCTGGTCATCGTGGTGGCCAGCAGCAGCGAGGTGGCACCCCAGGCGACCGCGACGATCGGGACCGCCGCGCGCAGGGCCACCGCGAACAGCAGCGCGAACAGGCACAGGATGTGCACGACCTGGATCGGGATCTCATTGTCCGGCTGATGTGGGATGGCCAGGGCGATGAGCAGGGCCGAACCCGCGGATATCGCCCAGCCCAGCGCCGGGTTGAGCCGGATCAGCAGGATGGGGAATGCGGCGAGCGCGGCGATGAACGGCTGCACCGCGACCGGCACGTCATGGGTGAGGTGCAGTGTCGGCCACGCGACGGCGTAGAAGATCACCGCGAGCAGCACGGTGAACGCGTCGAACCACATCCGCGCGTTCATCCCCTTGATCCAGCCACGACGTTTTTCCCTCATGGCTACGACAGTAGGAAGCCCGACCGGTCGGGGTCCTCATACCCACGGGTGAATTCCGGCCCAGTACCGGAGTAGGAGGACTCGCATGCGCTCCCCCGGCGGCACGGGCCGGGAAACCGCACCGCGGCGTGAGGTGGCGTAGCGGGATGGATTCCTACCGTCGAGCACCATGAGCACACCGACCATCGATGCCGGCGCCCGAAACCGATCCATCACACGACGCTGTGCCGCACTGACAGCGGCCGCACTGACCACCATGGCGGCCACCATCATGCTGGCGCCCGCGGCGCATGCCGCCACCGTCGAGCGGCCGGTGGAGAATGCGTCGGCCGGTGCCGCAGTGGTCGGCCTGACCTCGGGCGGGCTAGGGGCGATCGATGTGATTCCCGCTGATTTCGCGCAGCGGTTCGGGTATCGACCAGCTGTTGTCGATGGGCTGCTGGTGAACCCGGGTGGGGATTGCTCGTCGCCGGTGACCTTGCCCGATGAGTTCGAGACCGCTTGTAAGGCACACGATTTGGGGTATGACCTGCTGCGCTATGCGGGCGCGCAGGATCAGCCGCTGGGCGGGTGGGCCAGACAGGCGCTGGATGCGACGCTGGCCGTCCATATGCACGAGGCGTGCGCGGCTCGGGCGGACGGGTTCTCGCGGGCTCGGTGCAATGCGATGGCGAGCATTGCGAATACGTTCGTCGATCTGAATTCGCGGCGGCAGGACTATGGCGTGCCGGTTGTCGAATCCGGCTTCGGGGCAGAAGATTCCGGGAACTGCGGGTGGATCGTCGGTGGCGGTCTGGTCGGGCTGGGGGCGGCCGGGTTCCTGCCGTCCGTCCGGCGGCGGCTCGCCGATGCGCGGGATCGACGTCGTTCCTCGGTACGACCTTCGAATCGCATTGCTGCTCTGGGGGTTCAGGCATGAGCACGCTCACCGCGGCGAGACCGATTTCTACCTGGAATGATTCGGGCGCGTCGCCCAGCTCGAGCATTTCACCTGTACCGAGGAATCGATGGAAGACGCTCATCACCAAAGGATTTCGGTGTGCTGTGCGGCCGCGAATCGGTACGACGCTCGGAATCGGTCTCGGCACCTCGGTATCCCTGGCCCCCAGCCTGCTTCCACGCACATCGAGCGCCCAGGCGATGTTGACAGCGCTGCTCGCCGCAGTTGCGCTGTCCGTCGCGGGGGTTCTTCGGTTTGCGTTGCGGCGCTGGGATTTCGATATCAACCGTCGGATGGATCGATTCCGCACACCGTTGCTCGGTGTGGCCGTGCTCACGGTCGTCGGCATGGTCGTTCAGGGAACCCATTGGCAGAACCGGTTGCGTACGGCGATGGATACCGCGCTGATCGGTCCGGGCTATTGGCTGTGCTGGGCGCTCGTATCCGTAGCGATCATTGGCGTCGTCGCCGGAATCGTCCGCGCAACTGGATGGTTCGCGCGGAAGCTGGGTTCGGCGCGCAGTGTCGCCGTGGGCGTGGTGGCGGTGTCGGTGCTCTACCTCGCAGGGGTACCTGCGGTTGCCGATTGGCGACGCAGTGCCTACGCCGCCGCCAATGCGACGATCGATCCCGCACTGGTGCAACCGGTTTCGTATGTTCGGTCCGGGAGCGCGGAATCTGCCGTCAGCTGGCCTTCATTAGGCGCGGAGGGACGCAAGTTCGTCACCGGATCGCCCGCGGGACCGATCCGGGTGTACGTCGGACTCGACTCCGCACCCGATCTCGATTCCCGTGTGGCCCTGGCTGTTCGAGAGCTGGAACGATCCGGTGGATTCGAGCGGTCGAATATCGTGCTCGCGGTGCCGACCGGGTCCGGATGGATCGATGCGAATGCGGTTCACGGGTTCTACGAACGCTTCGGCGGTGATGTCGCACTCGTCGGGATGCAGTACTCCTACGCCCCCAGCTGGGTGACCTTCGTCTTCGGGCGCGACGATGCGGTGACGTATGCGCGAGCGCTGTTCGAAGCCGTGGAGCGCCGCATCGACACGCTCGACCACAAGCCCGAGCTCTACGTCTACGGGCAGAGTCTCGGCGCGCTCGGTGGGAGCTCGATATTCGCCGACGACGCCGACCAGGACCGTCGGACCTGCGCGGCACTCTGGGCGGGCCCACCCGCCGGTCAGGTGCATCGGGCGGGCGCGACGGTATTGGCCAACAGCTCGGATCCGGTGGTGCATTGGTCGCCGTCGCTGCTGTGGCGCGCACCCGAGCTCGGCGATGTTCGGGTGGATGCCCCTGTGCCACAATGGCTTCCGGTGATCAGCTTCCTGCAGACCAGCGCGGATCTGCTCGCCGCACTGAACGCGCCGCCGGGCCACGGTCACCGCTACGGCACCGATCAGGGCACCGCCATGGGCGCCTGCTGACCCGTGACTTTCCTGCTGGGAGGCTTGATCGGCTATAGAACATGTTCTAATTTGCTAACCATGCCCTTTGTCATCGATGCCACCGTGGAAATCGACGCCCCCGCCGAACTGGTATGGCAGGTGATAACCGACCTGCCCCGCTACGGCGAGTGGAACCCCTTCTGCATCGAATGCCGCAGCACCCTCGTCCCCGGCGAACCGATCGATATGCTGGTCGCGCTCTCCGGCTCCAGCCCGCGCCGCCAGCGCGAATGGATGGTCTCGCACACCCCGGGCACCGAACTCAGCTACTCGATGAAGCCGGTCCCCCTCGGCGCCCTGCACAGCCTGCGCTCACATCGCGTCACCGCACTCGGCCCCGACCGCACCCGCTACGAATCCCACTTCGAACTCGGCGGCTGGCTGCACCCCCTGGTAGTAGCCGCCCTCGGCAAAAACCTTCAACGCGGCTTCGCGGGCATGACCGAAGGCATCCAAAAGCAAGCCGAGTCCCTGCGCGCCAACTGAGCGCCCGCGGCACTGACCGCACGCCCCGCCGATCCAAAACCCCTGCGCGGTTACCGCACACCTCCCGGGTACGTCGCTGCCCGACGCGCCGAGCCCCGTCCGCGAAGATGTGCGGGAGCGCGCGGATCGACTATCTCGAGTGTGGTCGGGATCTGTTCGGGGTAAAGGCGGGGTGGGGGAATGCGGGTTCGGGTCGGGTGGTTGAGTGGACCGTCCGATGAGCGGATCGGATCCACTGCCACAGAAGGGGTTTCGTCGTGCGTACAGTTCGTGCCCTGGTAGCGCTGCTGCTGATGCTATTGCCCGCCACCGTCGGCACCGCGAGCGCGAATCCACCGAAACCATTCGTTTGGACGACGGTCTGGGCGACCTCGGCGCATCAGCCGAGCAAGGCATTCGTGGCCAATTGGGCGGAGAGCGGATTCACGAATCAAACGGTGCGCCAGGTGGTTCGGGTCAGTGACGGCGGTCTGACCACTCGGGTGCGGCTGACCAACCGCTACGGGACGACACCGCTCGTGGTCGCGGGCGCGACGATTGCCCGCAGCGCCGCCGATGGCGCGATCGATCCGGACAGCGTGCAGAATCTGACTGTCGGCTTCGCACCGTCGTTCCGCATCGCACCGGGAGCCGATCTCGTGACCGATCCGGCCGCACTGTCGCCGGCGCCGCTGGAGTCGGTGACCATCACCCTGTACCTGGCCGAACCCACCGGCCCGGCGACCCAGCACGCCCAGTCCTTCGCCACCACTTACCGGGCAAACGGCGACCACCGCGCCGACCCGACCGCCGCGGCCTTCACCGAGACCAGCCAATCCTGGTACTACCTGACCGGCGTCGAGGTCGCGAATGTCGCGCCGCCGCGCTCGGCATTGGTGGCCTTCGGCGATTCGATCACCGAAGGCGTCGGCTCCACCAGCAATTCCGACAATCGCTACCCGGACGAACTCGCCGAACGCCTGGCCGCGGCAGGCATACCGCGTGCCGTACTCAACGAGGGGATCGGCGGCAATCGCGTCACCGTGGATTCCAGCTGGCTCGGTGAGAGCGCCCGTACCCGGTTCCGGCACGACGTGCTCGACCAGCCCGGCGTCGGCACAGTGATCATCCTGGAGGGCACCAACGACATCGGCCTCAGCTCCGGCGTGACCGCCGTGGACACCGTCGTCGACGTCTCCCCCGAACAGCTCATCACCACTTACCGCGACCTGATCGGCCAGGCCCGCGCCGCCGGACTCCGCGTCCTCGGTGCGACGCTGCCCCCCTTCGGCGATTCGCCCTACTTCAACGATGCGGCCGAAAACAAGCGCCTCGCCGTCAACGAATGGATCCGCATCGCAGGCGAATACGACGCCATCGTCGACCTCGACGCCGCCCTCGCCGACCCGACCGATCCGCACCGCCTGGCCCCCGCCTACGACAGCGGCGACCACCTGCACCCCAACGACGCCGGGTACCGCACCATGGCCGCAACCGTCGACCTCACCGACATCCGCTGACCCGCCCGCACCGAATCAGCTTGTTCCACTGCCCCTTTCGTGGGCTGTCGCTATCCGAGTGCGGTGCCGGGCGCACTGTCGTTGTGTCGCATCGACGACATCGGACACCGTTTCGGCGGATGCCCGGATCAGTGGACTCTGCGCGGCGGTGCGCCACACCGGCGCCCAGCGGGAGGGCGCGACATCGCGGATCGGCACGAATGCCAAGCCCGGCCAGGGCTAGTAGCCCGCGAACTCCGCGACGACTCCGGCGACGCACTGCCCCGAAGTCACCGTGTTGACCACCGGCTGCCAGGTGGAAATTACTCCAGAGTTATCGCCGCGCCCTTGAAGAGCGCGTTCAGGGTGACGGTGTGGCCAGGGCCGATGCGTTGCGACCGTTCGAGGGACGGTGGTCAGGGCGCAAGGTGAGACAGGGCCGCTTCGAGGGTGGCGTCGGCGTAGGACTCCGTCAGGCCGGGCAGTCCCAGGGACCAACGGGATTGGATGGGGCCGAGGAGCAGATCGATCGCGAACTCCGTATCGAGATCGGAGCGCAACTGTCCGGCCCGGACGGCAGCGGCCAAGCGTTCGGCGATGGCGGCACGCTGTGGGAGCAGGAGTCGCTCGCGGTAGGCGTGGGCGAGTTCCTGATCCTGTTGTATCTCGATGTACATCGCCCGCAGGAAGGCCTCGAAACCCGGATCGGTGAGCTCGGCGATCGCGCCGCGGAGCAGTTCACGCAGGTCCGCGCGGATATCGCCGGTATCGGGAAGTACGAGTCCATCCGGGCCGGAATTGAGTTCGAGCAGCGCGTCGAATACGACGGCCCCCTTCGACGGCCACCAACGGTAGATCGTCTGCTTGCCGACCCCGGCGCGGGATGCGATGGCTTCGACGCTCAACTTCGCGTAGGGCAGCTCACGGATCAGTTCGGTGGCTGCGCCGAGAATCGCGGCACGCGCTCGTTCGCTGCGCCTGGCTGCGCTGGGTGCTTCGGCCATGACGAGACTGTACCAACAACGAGACGAAACGTCTCGTCTTGACAAGACCGAATCAGGTTGGCATGGTCATCAAACGAGACGGAGCGTCTCGCGACGAAAGGATCGACAATGACCAGAACCTGGTTCATCACCGGCGCGAACCGCGGGCTGGGGCGGGCGTTCACGCTCGCCGCGCTCGCCGGTGGCGACCGCGTTGTCGCGACCGCTCGCGACCCACGATCGATGGCCGATATCGGCGACGACCGATTGACGGTGCTGCCCTTGGATGTTCGCGACCGCCACCGCGCGATCGCCACGGTGGACAAGGCATTCGCGATCGCGGGCCGCATCGAGGTGATCGTGAACAACGCCGGATACGGTTTGGTCGGTGCGGTCGAGGAAGTGACCGAAGCCGAGATCCGCGCCCAGATTGATACCAATTTCTATGGCGCACTGTGGGTTTCGCAGGCCGCGGTGCCGCATCTACGCAAACAGGGCTCGGGGCATATCGTGCAGATCTCGACCGTCGGCGCGGTCGGCAGCCTGCCGCTGTTCAGCATGTACAACGCGAGTAAATGGGCGCTCGAGGGTTTCAGCGCGTCACTCGCGGATGAGTTGCGGCCCTTCGGAATTCACGTCACGCTGGCACAGCTCGGCGGTTTCGATACCGATTGGGCGAAGTCGAGCATGAAGTTCGCAAAGGCGCTTCCGGCGTACAAGGAACTGCGCACCGGCATCCTGGGCATGCCGGACTACCCCGACCCGACCGCCCCACCGCCGGAGACAGATGCCGAGTCCGAGTGGGTGGAAGCGGCCCCGGAAGTCGCTGCGGCGGAACTGATCGCGCTGGTGAATACGCCGAACCCACCGGTGCGCAAGGTAATCGGCCCCGGTGCGCACCAAATGGTCGCAATGGCGTTGGATCAGCGCCGCCAGGACTACCTCAGCGACCCCGAGTTCGCCTGGCCCGCATAGGGATGTGCCGAGCGCCCATTCCCGTCGAGCTCACGCGGAATCCCGCATGATCGAGACAGGAATTGGCGCTCAGGTCAATACTTCTTACGCGACCGGACCCCGCGCGGCCTCATACGCCGCACCGACGCGGTACAACCGATCATCGGCAAGTGCGGGAGCCATGATCTGCAGACCCACCGGCATGCCGTCGTCCTTGCTCAATCCGGACGGCACCGACATCGCCGGATGCCCCGCCAGATTCGTGGGCAGGGTGCACAGGTCGGAGAGGTACATCGCCAACGGATCGTCGACCTTCTCACCCAGCTTCCACGGGGTGAACGGGCTGGTCGGGGAGACCAGGACGTCGACCTGCTCGTAGGCCTTGTCGAAGTCGCGGGCGATCAGCGTGCGCACCTTGAGCGCCTGACCGTAGTAGGCGTCGTAGTATCCGGCCGAGAGCGCGTAGGTGCCGATCATGATGCGGCGCTTGACTTCCGGACCGAATCCGGCCGCGCGGGTCGCGGCCATGACCTGCTCGGCGCTGTGGTTGCCGTCGTCGGCGACGCGCAGTCCGTAGCGCATGGCGTCGAAACGCGCCAGGTTCGAGGACACCTCGCTCGGCAGGATCAGGTAGTACGAGGCGAGCGCGTATTCGAAGTGCGGACAAGATACTTCGATAACCTCGGCGCCCAGATCCTTCAGCACACCGACCGCCGCATCGAAGGATGCGATGACGCCCGGCTGGTAGCTGTCGGAGTGCAGTTCCTTCACCACACCGACTTTCACGCCACGTAGATCGCCCGTGGCGCCCTGGCGAGCGGCGGCGACCACCGGCGGCACCGGCACATTGCGGGAGGTGGAGTCGCGCGGGTCGTATCCGGCGATCACCTCGTGCAGCAGCGCGGTATCGAGCACGGTGCGACCACACGGACCGCCCTGATCCAGCGAAGACGCACACGCGACCAGACCGAACCGGGAGACCGTGCCGTAGGTCGGCTTGGTTCCGACGGTCGCGGTCACCGCGGCGGGCTGCCGAATCGACCCACCGGTATCGGTGCCGATCGCCAGCGGCGCCTGATGCGAAGCAAGTGCGGCCGCCGAGCCACCGCCCGAACCACCCGGAATCCTGGTGGTATCCCACGGATTCCGGGTCGGACCGAAGGCCGAGTTCTCGGTGGAGGAGCCCATCGCGAACTCGTCCATGTTCGTCTTGCCGAGGATCGGGATGCCTGCGGCACGCAACCGACTGGTCAGCGTCGCGTCATACGGTGCAACCCAGCCCTCGAGAATCTTCGAGGCACATGTGGTCGGCATATCCGTGGTCGTGAAAACGTCCTTGAGCGCCAACGGAACTCCGGCCAGCGGCGAGGCGGGCGCATCGCCCGCGGCGAGCGCGGCGTCCACCGCTTCCGCCGCGCTGAGCGCCTCGTTGCCTGCCACGTGCAGGAATGCGTGGTACTCGCCGTCGACGGCGGCGATCCGATCCAGATGCGCCTGGGTGACCTCCACCGAGGTCACCTCGCGGCCGTGGATCTTCGCCGCCAACTCGGCGGCAGGCAGCGCAGTCAGTTCGTTCATTCGCCCTCTCCCAGGATCTGCGGAACCAGGAACCGCTGGTCCTCGACCGCGGGGGCGCCCGAGAGCGCCTCGTCCGGGGTTAGGCACGGGATGACCTGATCCGGACGCGTCACATTGGTCGCCGGATTCGGCGACGCGGTCGCAGGCACATCGGCGGCGGCGACCTCGGAGATGGTCCGCACGTGACTCAGGATCGAATCCAACTGACCGGCGAACTGATCCAGTTCGGCTTCGGACAGGGCGAGCCTGGACAGCCGGGCGAGGTGTGCGACCTCGTCGCGGGAGATGGCGGGCACCGCGGACCCCTTTCGGCATGGTTGAGCTTGGTGAACGGCCACCGAACAGCCTAGCGACTCCCCACTCCACAACTTTCACAGGAGCCGCGCATGCAACGACACACCCCACCAGCTAGCGTGACACGCCGCTTCCACGCGAATTAGAGCTGTGGCATCCGTCACCGGCCGCACTTCGAGTCGATAACTCGGACTTGTGGGTGTAAGTATTGCGTGACCCGGGTATTCGTTTGAGAGCCTCGGCCGCCAAGGAAAGGAACGCGCGTGTCTTACCTGCTCCGCGTGCAACTTCCGGATCGACCGGGAAGCCTCGGTGCGCTCGCGCTCGCACTGGGCTCCGTCGGCGCCGACATCCTCTCCCTCGACGTGGTCGAGCGGGGTGCGGGATTCGCGGTCGACGATCTCGTGGTCGAGGTGCCGCAGGGTGCACTACCCGACACGTTGATCACCGCCGCCGAATCGATCGGCGACGTGCACGTGGACTCCATCCGCCCGTATTCCGGTGTGCTGGACACCCATCGCGAACTCGAGTTGATCGATCAGGTCGCCAGTGCCCGCGACGATCGGCTACAGGTGCTCGTCGACGGAGTGCCGCGAGTGCTGCGCGTCGGCTGGAGCACGATCATCGATATGGGTCCGCAGGGTGCCTACCGCGTCGTCGGCAGCCAGAGTGCGCCGCAGACGCAGGCGGGTTCGGCGCCGTGGATGCCGTTGGAGAAGCCCGCCACCCTGGACCCCGAGGGCGACTGGGTGCCGCAGATCTGGCGCGATATGGACACGAAGCTGGCCGCCGCGCCGCTCGGAAATACCGGCAAGGTGCTGCTGCTCGGACGTCCCGGTGGGCCCGACTTCCGCCCGTCCGAGGTGGCGCGACTCGGTTATCTCGCGGGGATCGTCGCGACCGTATTGGGCTGAGGACGCCCGAATTCCGACCGCCGCGCCGGTCGATGCTGTCGGATATTCAGGCTGGGAGATCCAGCCGTAGCACCGACAGCCACTCGCCCGCATCGGTCTTCCAATCCCGTTCCGGCACAGGGACGAAACCGAATCGGTCATAGATCCGCCGCGCGTCCGCCATGGCGGGCATCGTGGTAAGCACCACGGCGGCAAAGGATTCGGCCTGTGCGGTCTCGATGACGGTGCGCACCAACGCCGTTCCCGCACCGAGCCCGCGCGCCGACTTCGACACGGCGAGCATCCGGAACTCCAACTCCCCCGGACGGGCGATTTCGGCGTACGGCGTTCCCGGCCGAGCCACCGCCAGCGAACCGACCACCCGATCGTCGTGCACCGCGACCAGCACCTGCGCCGAACCCGCGCGATGGGTGATATCGGCGAGTTCGGTGACATACGGGCTGCCGGGACGCACATAGCCCTCCCCGACATAGACCTCGACCGTCAGGTCACCGACGGCGTCGTATTCGTCCGGGCGAGCGTCGCGAACAACGACCTGGGAGTCCTGCACATCCATACCGGCATCCTCCCACCGCCCAGGCAGCCACTCCCAAACAACCCGGTCGGTCGACCCGGACTCGCCGCGCACGTCCGCCGCCACGATGCAGGACCGCCACCGAGAGAGAGGGTCGATCGACAAGACTCGCCGCGCAAAACCGCCTACTCTATGCAGGGCCGCCGCCGAGACACGGTCCGTCGTGGCAGTCGCGCGGTGGGATGTCATAGGCCGAAGGCACAGACTCCGGCCACTCGGTCCATGCTCCAACGCACGGCATGCAGCGCGGGATAAACGTGTCACTGCCCCGCCCGCCGGGCGACGGCGAGCGGTCAGGAACCGAGCCCCGGACGCGCGCCCGGATTCGAGATCTGCCAGCGTTCCGGCTTCCCCGACGGGTAGACGACCGGGATGAAATCCCCGATGGCAGGCCAGTTGTTCACATCCCACACCAGGCGGCCATACACCACGGTGCCGGGCTCCGACGGGCCGGTCAGATTGCCGGTGATGGTCACGTACTGCTCACCGGTCGCGTCGGGCCGCGGACTCACCCCGGTGACATACAGCGTCCCCGTTTCCGGATTCGACAGCCGGACACCGTTGCGGCCACGCAGGTAGAGCATGACCATCGCCACCAGCGCGCCGACCATGATCACCAGCATCGCGAACTGCACCATGGCACCCATGCTATTGGTCCAGGCACGCATACCGCGGCGCCGCTGGGCACGGCAACAACCGAGTCCGGCGCAAACACGCTCACCGCCCGGACCACACCACCCACGCACGGTCCAGACCACTACTGCAGCGCCATCAGGCACGGCAACAACCAAGTCCCGCGAAACACGCTCACCGCCCGGACCACACCACCCACGCGCAGCCCAGACCACTACCACGGCGCCACCGGGCGCGGCAACAACCGAGTCCGGCGCAGGTGCTCGCCAGCATCCCAGAGTTGCACCACGCCACCCGCGCTCATCCGGACACACAAACCCAGCACTGGCAGCGCGCCACGCCAACTGGCAGCGATCGACGGCTCACGTGGCCCTGAGGACACGGACTACAGCGAGGCGAGCTCGCTGGCGCCGTGATCGGTGCGGCGGATCTGCCAGACCGCGGTGCGGGTGCGCTGGGAGCGACCGTTCGCGCGATCGATCAGCGACCGATTGTTCGTGGTGAAGATCAATTGCGCGCCACGGGAATTGGTCTCCGGATTCTGGAAGAGCTGAATCAGCCGATCGGTCTCCTCGACCGGCAGGTGCGCGCCGATATCGTCGATCGCGAGCACCCGGCCGGAGTCCAGTGCGTCGAGCATGGCCGGCAGCAAGCGCAGCATCGAGAGGGTGGCGGCGGATTCGTCGGTGATATCGAAGGCGGAGTCGATGCCCGCGTGCACCAGTCCGAGGCCGACGCCGCGACGCTCGACCATCCGGGTGTAGAGGGCATCGCGCGCGGCCTTCAGGTTGCTCAGCTCGCGTTCGAGCATGACCTCGGTGATGCCGTTCTCCCGCAACAACTGGTCAGCGTGCGCCGGCGAGGTCGCACACAACTCCACCTGTTTGGCGGTCCCAGCGATATCGCCATCGAGTTCACGCAGATAGTCCGCGTACATCGGGTCCGGCTCGGCGATCAGCAGATCGGTAATGCCGAGTTCGGCGGTGCGCAGCAGCATGAGCAGCCGCACCGCATGGTCCGGTGCCGCGGACAGATGACTGCCGAGCCGATGCGCGACCGCCGTCGCGTCCGTCGCGCCGTGCTGCACTTCGAGCATCGCGGAGAACCACCGATACGCCGGCACCAGCGCCTCGGCATACATCTGCCCGGCCAGACTGAGCAGCAACGCGTTCGGCCGCACCAGCGGCAACAATGCGGCGATACCGTAGCGTGCGGCCTCGAACATCGGGCCGATCTTGATCTGCTCGCCGTTGCGCTCGAACACAATTCGCTTGCGTGAGCGCGGATGCGTGTAGAGCCACTCGGCCGTCACATCCGCGTTGTCCAGGCGGAACCCGTAGGTGTACGGCACGCCCTCCGCGACGAAGCTCGCCACGAATTCCGAAGGGCGATCCGGGAATCCGCGGTGCGGTGCGCGTACCGGTCCCGCGTAGGGATCCCAGCCGGTCACCGAATGCAGTACCGCATCGCGCATCTGCCCCAGCGCGTCGATCAAGCTCGTCTTGCCCGCGGCACTCGCACCGTGCACCGCCGTCACCGGCACCGCGACCGGTCCGCTCCCCCGGCTCAAACGCAAGTCCTGCCGTTCGGCCAGCGATCTGTGATTCGTCACCTGAAAACTGCGCAGCATCCCGCCATCCTGTCGGTTCGCCCTGCGCACCGCGACACCGCACCCGCTTCACAGACCTGGACAGACGTCGCTCAGGAGGCTTACGCCGGACAAATGCGCACGTCACGCGTTATCATGCAGGCGCCGCGGCTACCCGCTGGCATCTGCCGGAAATGTACTGATGAGGGATTCAACGATGGACCTGACGATTAGTCGTCTAGTGGCCCGCAGCTCCGTCGCGGCCGCGCTCGCACTCGGCCCGCTGGTCGTGCTCGGACCGCCCCAAGCTGCCGCCGAGGCGCCCTGTCCGGACGGAACCGCCCGGATCTTCTTCCACGACGAGACCAACACCTGCCAGAGTGGCGGCACCTACAGCTTCGACGGCTCACCCGCGCTCGTGAAGGTGTGCTCGGTGGGCAAGGTCCAGGTCATCGTCGACACCACCATCCAGAAGAGCCGGACCAAGACCAGGACCGCCCATCTCGATCTCAGCGACGGTAAGTGCGGCCGCATCGAAGTCGGCGGCCAGCTCGACTCCACCATCAGCATCACCCCCTCCTAGCACCGACGACCGCCGAGGGTAGTCGAATGGTGGTTCCCTGCGGGCTGACCCGCCGCCATTCGACTACCCTCGGCGGTCGGCATCGGGTGGATTCAGCTGCGGGGGGTGTTGAACAGCAGGGCGCTGTCGCCGAATTCGTGCCAGAGATATCCGGTTTCGAGGGCGGTGGCATACGCCTGATGGACTGTGGCCTCGCCCGCGACCGCAACGAGTAGTTCCAGATGCGATGCACCGGGTGCGTGCCAGCCGGTGATGATGCCGTCGACCACCCGGGCCGGATGTCGCGGGCCGAGGACCAGTTCGGTCCACCCCCGGGCCGGATGCACCATTCCGTTGTGATCCGCGGTGGTCTCCAACGCTCGCGTCACCGTGGTGCCGACCGCGATGATGCGGCCGCCCGCCGCCTTGGTGTCGTTCACCAGACGGGCGGTCGTCGCCGATACCGCGAACCGCTCCGGGCTCGGAGGTTCGCCCGCCTCGGGTGAGGAGACCCCGGTGTGCAGGGTGATCGGCGCGATCGCGACGCCCGAGGTCACCAGATCGAGCACCAGGCTTTGCGTGAACGGACGTGCCGCACTGGGCATTTCGGCGCTGCCCGGGATCCGGCCGAAAACGGTCGTGTAGTACGAAGGCGACCAGCGTTGTGGCACATACGAATAGGTGATCGGATAGCCGTGGGTCGCCAGCAGCCAGGTGGGATCGGCGCTCAGTTCGGCGATCCAGAGTCGGCGCGCACCCGGCAGCCAGGGTTCACGCAGGGTGGCGGTGGCACCTTCCGGCAGCTGAATCTCGTTGCCAGGGTTGAGGTCACGCGGATAGGGCGTGCGCTCGCGGGTGCGCACCTCCACCACCCACAGTCCGTCGCAACCGCCGAAGGTGTCCGGTGGCCCGCTCGCCCCGTCCTCGGGTGCGTTGAGCCAGGTGGACAGATGCAGCGTGACCGGCATGCCGTCGAGAGCGCCGTCGATCGCTGCGGCCAGCGTCGCCGAATTGTTGACCACCACAAGGTCACCCGCGTGCAAATGTCGTGGCAGTTCACGGAAAGTGTTGTGGGTGAGGCGATCCGCCGCCACCAGCATCCGTACCTCGTCGCGGGACAGTCCCCGCGCCTCCGGCGGAGCGGCGGCATTGCGCTCGGGTGGCAGAACGTCGGGCCATTCATTCAAAGCGGTTGTCATCTACCGACCCCCGCGGCGAAATCGGCGGCGGTATAACGGTCGTTCTTGGGCCGCCGCTCGATCAAGCGCAGCAGCGCGGGCACGACGGTCTCGGGCTCGGGCCGATCGGAGATATCGTCGCCGGGAAATGCCGCCTGATGCATTTCGGTGCGCATATCGCCGGGATCGAAGGCGTAGATCGACAGCTCCGGATGTTCGGCGGCCAGGATGGCGGTGAGTTGATCCAGGGCGGCCTTCGAGGAGCCATAGCCGCCCCAGTCCGGATACGGTTCGACGCCCGCGTCGGAGCTGATATTCACCACCACCCCATCCGGATCGAGCAGTGGCAGCGCGAACTGCAGAACCGCGAGCGGGGCAATGACATTGGTCCGATACACCAGCTCGAGCTGATCGAGCGGATAGTTCGCCAGTCGCGGCATCGGACTGGGCCCGAGCCTGCTCGCATTGTTCACGAGCAGGTCGAGATGTCCGAATTCGCCCGCGACCTCGGCCAGCTCCGCGCGGTGCGCCGGATCGGTGATATCACCCGGCACCGCGAAAAAGGCTTCGCCGAGTTCGGCCCCCGCCCGCCCCAGCCGGTCGGCGCGACGGGCGGTGCCGATCACCCGCCAGCCGCGCCCGATGAGCGAGCGCGCAAGAGCCAGACCGAATCCCGCCGAAGCACCGGTGATCAGAGCGGTAGAGCGGTGAGTCATATCGAATCTCCTGATAGTTACCTACCAGTCGATCGTCATACCTGAAGCCAGGTTCAGGTCAAGGAGTATTCGCCGACGGCATATCTACTCCTCGGCTTCGGCATCCTCCGCGGCCGTCTCCGGCGTCACCGCCGCCGGACCCTCCTCGAGCAGCTTGCGGAATCCGTCCTCGTCGAGGATCGGCACACCGAGTTCCTCCGCCTTCGCGGCCTTGGAGCCCGGCGAATCACCGATCACCACGAATGCCGTCTTCTTCGAGACCGAACCCGCGGCCTTACCGCCGCGCACCAGGATCGCCTCCTTGGCGCCGTCGCGGGAAAACCCTTCCAGCGACCCGGTTACCACGATCGATAGCCCCTCGAGAGTGCGCGCGATGGACTCGTCGCGTTCATCGGCCATCCGCACGCCTGCGGCACGCCACTTGTCGACGATCGCGCGATGCCAATCGACGGTAAACCATTCGGCGACCGCGGCGGCAATGGTCGGGCCGACACCGTCGGCGGCGGCCAGTTCCTCGACCGCGGCATCCTGGATCCGATCGAGACTGCTGAATTCCCTTGCCAGCACCCGTGCCGCGGTCGGCCCGACGTGCCGGATGGACAACCCGACAAGCACCCGCCACAGCGGCCGATTCTTGGCGGTCTGCAAGTTTTCCAGCAGTCGCTTGCCGTTGGCGGACAGGCCGCCGTCCTTGTTGGCGAACAGCGCGGTGGTCAGTAGTCGGGCCTCGTCGAGGTCGAACAGATCGCCCTCGTCGGTGATCGCGCTCGACTTCAGCAGATCATTGGCGGCTTCGTAGCCGAGCGATTCGATATCGAACGCACCGCGACCGGCTACATGGAACACCCGCTCCCGTAGCTGCGCCGGACAGAACTGCTGGTTGGGACAGCGGATATCGGCGTCGCCCTCCTTCTGCGGCGCCAGCTCGGTGCCGCATTCCGGACAGTGCGTCGGCATGACGAATTCGCGCTCGTCGCCGGTGCGTGCGTCGACCACCGGGCCGAGCACCTCCGGAATCACGTCACCGGCCTTGCGGATGGTGACGGTGTCGCCGATGAGCACACCTTTGCGCTTGACCTCGGAGGCATTGTGCAGGGTGGCCATAGCGACCGTGGAGCCCGCGATGGAGACCGGTTCCATCACCGCGAACGGAGTGACGCGGCCGGTGCGCCCGACGTTCACCTCGATATTCAGCAGCTTGGTGGTGGCCTCTTCGGGCGGGTACTTGTAGGCGATCGCCCAACGCGGGGCACGCGAGGTCGAGCCGAGCCTGCGTTGCAGCGCCATCTCGTCGACCTTGATCACCTGGCCGTCGATTTCGTGCTCGATATCGTGACGGTGCTCGCCCCAATAGTTGACGCGCTCGATCACCGCATCGATGCCCTGCACCAGTTTGGTGTGCTCCGAGACCGGCAGACCCCATGCGGCGAGCGCGCGGTAGGCCTCGTGCTGTGAGGTCGGTGTGTAGCCCTCGATGCGCCCGAAGCCGTGGCAGATCATCCGCAGCCGCCGCCGCGCGGTGACCGCCGGATCCTTCTGGCGCAGCGAACCCGCCGCGGTATTGCGCGGATTCGCATACGGCGGTTTGCCCTCGGCCACGATCGCCGCGTTGAGGGTCTCGAAATCCTCCAGCCGGAAGTAGACCTCGCCGCGCACCTCGAGCAGCTCCGGGATCGGGAACTCCGCGGTCGCGGTCAGTTCGCCCGGAATGTCCTCGATGGTGCGCGCGTTGAGCGTGACGTCCTCGCCGGTGCGCCCGTCGCCGCGGGTCGCGCCACGCACCAGTCGCCCCTTCTCGTACACCAGGTTCAGCGCGACACCGTCGATCTTCACCTCGCACAGATAGTGCAGATTCGACCCGGTCTCGGCTTCGACCCGGCCGGCCCAGGCGCGCAGCTCGTCGAAGTCGAAGACATTGTCCAGCGACAGCATTCGCTCGAGGTGGTCCACGGCGGTGAAATCCGTCGCGAATCCGCCGCCGACCAGCTGGGTCGGCGAATCGGGCGTACGCAGATCCGGATGCGCGTCCTCGAGCGCCTCCAGTTGCCGCAGCAGCTTGTCGAACTCACCGTCGGAGATGATGGGCGCGTCCCGCACGTAATACCGGAACTGGTGCTCCCGAACCTCGTCCGCAAGCCGCTGCCACTCCACCCGCTGCTCCGCCGTGGCCGGCTCCGCCGCAATGTCGCTGTCACTCACCCAACGCACACTAGTCGAGCCCACCGACAAGTCACCGCCACATTCCCGCACGTCGCGGCGGACTATCCGGGCAGCGGATCCTGTCCGAGGTGACGTTGCCCGTCGATAGCGCCCGCCCGCACCGCCGCGAATCCGTAGTCGATCATCTCCGTCTCATACGCGCGCAATGCGGCGATCAGATCGCCGCCCGCGCGCGCCTCGATCAGGGCGACGGTCAACCGAGCCGCATCGCGCAGTGCCGTACACGCGCCGGAACCCGCCGCCGGACTCATCGCATGGATCGCATCGCCGAGCAGGGTGACGGGGGTGGTCGGCCACGGGTCGATCGGCACGCTGGTGCGCAATGGCAGCGCGAACAGTGAATCGGGCTGGCAGTGCGCGACGATCTCGCGAACCCTCGGATGCCAGTCCCGGGTCGCGGCGGTCATGATGGCGTGCAATTGTGCGCCGTTCATCGCGCGCAGCGCTTCCGCGGAATCCGCGAACCATTCCCGCCGCGCACCGAAAGAGCATGTCATGTAGTCCGATACCGGCAGCAGCGAAAGACCTGCCTCCGCACCGGCCTGCTGCGGCGGCACGGGAAACGCGACCGGCGCGACGCCGAGGTAGGTGCGGTCCGGACCGGTGATCGCGGTGAAGACGCCGGACATATCATCATCGAACAGATCCCGTGTGCGGTCGGTGAGCGGCACCATGCCGTACAGCTGTCGCACCCCGGTGTCGACGATCCGCGCATGCGACAGATACTGCTGTCGCACAGCGGAGTTCACGCCGTCTGCGGCGACCAAGACATCACCGTCCACACAGTCGCCGTCGGCAAGATGTGCGATGACTCGACCGCTTCGCTGAATCTCATAGCGCCGCAACTCTTTTCCGAATTCGACAGCGTCCTCGATACCCGCGAGCAGCAGTTGACGCAGCACCAGCCGGTCGACCGCCAGGGAAACCGCCGCCGGACCATCATCCACCTGGGTGAATACCCGCTCGAGTCGGTGATTCAGCGCGGTGAACCGGGGGTTCGGCAGTCCGGCGGTGGCGTGGAACACCCGCTGCAGATGTGGCGGCAGCAACCGCACCAGGGCATCCCTGCCGTGGCTGTCGATATGCAGCCGATAGCCCTGCCGACGGGCGGTCAGCGCCGAATCCCGTTCGTAGACGACGACTTCGATACCTGCTTGCCGCAGCCCCTGAGCCAGGCCGAGGCCACCGAGGCCGGCACCGATGACGATCACTCGAAAACCCATGACGCTCCCTTCGCGCACAACAACGGAAGGGACGCACAGGTCGCACTCTGCAGTGCGATGTGAAGCGGAAGGCTGACCGGACTAACCCATACCGGCCCGTGGTCTTCGCGCGTCCGTACCTACGACGATAGCAATGGCGGCACCGGGCGTCAGGAGAAGTCCAGGGACTCCGGCTCTTCGGCGAACGCGCGTGCCACTTCGGTGGAGAGGCGCAGGGCTCGGCGGGCCCATTCGAGTGGGGCACCGCCCAGGCCACAGGCGGGGGCGACCAGGATCTGGGAGGCAAGGACGGTGCGCCGCAGGCCGAGGCGGTCGATGAGTCGGACGCCGGGTTCTGCGATATCTCGCCAGGTCGGGGGTTTGCCGGGTGGTGTTGTGGGAACGAGGCCCAGGGCCAATTGCTTTCCCGCGTCGAGTGTTTCGCCGATATCGTCGAGTGCGCCGGTGGTGATGGTGGCCATATCGAAGCCGATGGCGGTGGCCGCGCTGCTACGGAGGCAGGCTAGGGCGGGCGCGTCGGCGCAGGTGTGGACCAGGACCGGGGCGGCTTGGGCGGTGATGACCGCGTCCAGCACCGCGAGTGCCTCCGGTTCGGGGACCGCGCGCACCGTGTTGAGTACGCTGACGCCGCGCAGGGAACCGTTCAGCACATCGGTCAGTAATGGTTCATCCAGTTGCAGAACGACTTCCGCGCCGAGACGTTTGCGCACCTCGTCCACGTGCTGGGCGAGACCTTCTGCCAGAGATTCCGAAATATCGCGAACCGCACCGGAATCGGTGAGGACCCGGTGCCCGACGGGGAGTTCGAGTTGGGCCGCGAGCGTCAGCGGACCGGTGGCCTGCAGTTTGACCGTGCCTACCGAACCCGTTGTCGCCCAGGCCTCTTCGAGTGCGTCCAGATCCGACCTGAGCAGATCGCGCGCACGCCGCGAGACCGCACCTGGCCTGGCCGCCAGCCGATAACCCCGCGTGGTGGTGTCGAATCGCATATCAACCAGGAGTGCCGAGACGCGGCCGATCATGTCCGAACCCACACCGCGTCCGGGCAATTCGACCAGATGCGGCAGATCCGGCAACTCACCGATGATGGTCGCCGCGGCCTCCCGCGGATCCGTACCCGGCCAGGAACCGACGGCGGTCGCGATCCCGCCCGGAATACGCACGGGTTCCTGCGCCGGGATTTGGCCTGACTCCTTGGCGATTTCACTCACGACTGCGCCTTGCTGACGCTCGGCTCCGTGGTGCGCGATTGCACGCTGTGCTGATAGCTCAGTCGCTGACGCTCGCTGTGTCGATGGTTCACTCGCTGCCGCTCGCTCACTGCGTTGCCCCTACGCGGGGTATGCACCCCATTGTGTGGTGGATCCCGGTCCGCGCCGGGACGAACCGATCTCGCTTGCCGCGCCGCCCGATGTCGGCGTCACTCACTGCCCTGTGCTCGCGCCCGCGCTACTCACAGAATCCGACGCATCGCGCGCGGTGCCGGTGATGGTGCCACTGCCGATCACCTGGTCTCCCAACGCATCCTGGCGATACAGCACGACGGCTTGGCCGCGGGCCACACCGGTCAGCGGCTCGCGCAGTCGCACGATCAGCCGGTCGCCGACCGCCTCGGCCACGGCCGGTGCGGTACCGCCGTGCGCGCGCACCTGCGCCACGCACTCGATCGGCCCCTCGGGCGCAGTGCCGGAGGTCCAGATGGCGCGCTCGGCCGCTACGGTCCACACCTGCAGATCCTCGGCCGAGCCGACGCGGACGGTGCCGGAGTCGGGATCGATCTCGGTGACATAGCGCGGCTTACCGTCGGCAGCCGGTCCCGGCAGTCCGAGCCCCTTGCGCTGACCGATCGTGAACCCGTGCACGCCTTCGTGATTCGCGAGCACCTGCCCGTCGGAATCGATAACCGCACCGGGCCGGATGCCGATCTTCGCGCCGAGGAAGGCCCGGGTGTCACCGGACGGGATGAAGCAGATGTCATGGCTGTCGGGCTTATTCGCCACCGCGAGCCCGCGCTCGGCGGCCTCGGCGCGGATCTGCGGCTTAGGGGTGTCGCCCACCGGGAACATGGCCCGCGACAGCTGTTGCGCGGTCAGCACCGCGAGCACATAGGACTGGTCCTTGTCGGCATCGACGGCACGCCGCAGCACACCGTCCTCGAGCCGGGCGTAATGCCCGGTGACCACGGCGTCGAAGCCGAGGGCCACCGCGCGGTCGGCGAGGGCGGAGAACTTGATCTTCTCGTTGCAGCGCAGGCATGGGTTGGGCGTCTCACCCGCGGCGTAGGCGGCGACGAAATCGTCGATCACGTCTTCCTTGAAGCGGTCCGCGAAATCCCAGACATAGAAGGGGATTCCGAGCACGTCGGCGGCCCGCCTGGCGTCGCCCGCGTCCTCCTTCGAGCAGCAACCGCGCGAGCCGGTGCGCAGGGTGCCCGGTGTCGCGGACAGTGCCAGATGTACGCCGACCACCTCGTGACCAGCGTCGACGGCACGTGCCGCCGCCACGGCCGAATCCACACCACCACTCATCGCGGCGAGTACCCGCATCAGACACCTCCCTTCACACCGGCCAGACCCGCGGCCATGGCCCTTTCCACAATCTGGGGCAAGACATTCAGCACCGCGTCCACATCGGCGCGCGTCGAGGTGTGCCCCAACGAAAAGCGCAGTGAACCGCGGGCCTGCCACGGCTGCACGCCCATGGCGATCAACACGTGACTCGGGGTGGCCACACCCGCATTGCAGGCCGACCCGGTAGAGCATTCGATCCCGGCCGCGTCCAGCAGCATGAGCAGCGAATCACCTTCGCAGCCGGGGAAAGTGAAGTGCACATTGCCCGGCAACCGTCGCGCACCGTCCGGACCGCTCAGCACCGCATCCGGCACGGCGTCGCGGATGCCCTTGATCAACTCGTCCCGCAGCGCGGTCAATTCCTTTGTGCGCGTCGGCAACTCGGTCACCGTGTAGTTCAGTGCGGTGGCGAGTCCGACGGCCGCGGCGGTATCGGAAGTCCCGGAGCGCAGATCGCGCTCGTGCCCGCCGCCGTGCAGGAGCGGCACACACGGCACCTGCCTGCCGAGCAGCAGCACGCCGACACCATGCGGTCCGCCGACCTTGTGCCCGGCGAAACTCGCCGCCGAAAGCCCACTGGCCGCGAAATCGATCGGCAGCTGCGCGGCGGCCTGGATCGCGTCACTGTGCATGGGCACACCGAATTCCTGTGCCACCGCGGCCAATTCGACGATCGGCGCAATGGTGCCGACCTCGTTATTGGCCCACATGATGGACACCAGTGCGACCTCGTCGACATGTTCGGCCAGCGCATCGCGCAGCACCCGTGGCGACACCACACCGTCGGAGTCGACCGGCAGCCAGGTCACCTGCGCGCCCTCGTGCTGCTCCAGCCACTCGACGGCATCGATGACGGCATGATGTTCGGTCGAACCCGCGATAATCCTGGTCCGGCGCGGTTCGGCGTCATGGCGGGCCCAGTAGATGCCCTTGATCGCCAGATTGTCGCTCTCGGTCCCGCCGGAGGTGAAGATCACTTCAGAGGGCCGGGCGCCCAGATCGGCGGCGATCGACTCGCGTGCCTCCTCCAGCATCCGCCGGGCCGCACGTCCCGAACCGTGCAGTGACGAGGCATTGCCCGCCATCCCGAGGGCAGCCGTCATCGCCTCGATCGCGGCAGGCACCATCGGAGTGGTCGCCGCATGATCGAGGTAGACCGTCCGGGGCGCCCCATGGACCGGACCCGCAAAAGCCGACTTCATGACCGTCAAAGCCTATCCCACCGTTGACCTGCATATCCTCGGGGTATACCGCGCTGTCTACGATTCACCCACCACATGCAAGCCGAGCCGAGCGCGGCGGTATTCCCTCAACCCCGCGCCAACGCCTCTCCCAGCATCAACGCCTCCGCCCTCTGTCCGTCTACCAGGTGCGTGTAGACGTCCATGGTGTTCTTGTGACGCATCCGCCGTGTCACATCCGCCAAGCTGTGTAGGCTCCGGCGGCTAACAGCGACCCGTACTGGGTCTGCTGGATGGGCGTATCCCGCCCGACCGGCTGGCCGAGAACCTGACGAACTTTTGATCCGGCGAACCCAATTCCGCCCGAAGTCGCCGGACATTCGACCGTCTCTCCGAGCTCCGGAGGGCCTCCGTTGGCGCAAAGTTGACGTCGCCGACGAGAGCGTCTCGTCGGCTGGGCGCGCCAGCGGAGCGCACCTCATGCCGAATGCAGTGTGTCGCGTAGATAGTTCCCCGTTCGGGCGAAACCGGCCTCGGTGCATCACTTTGGCGTCTGCTGAGAGTCCGCGATCCCGGTGAGGATGCGGCGCAAGCCGTACGAGAACTGTTCGGCCGGGCTCAGGTCGGCGGATTTGGTCATGCGCGAAACCCGTGGATATGCGCCGCTCTCGATGACCTTGCGCATGTAGGGGGCGACGGCGGCGCGCCACTGGTCCTCGGTCTGACCGGTGCGCCGCTGGGTCTCTTTCTCGGCGAGCTCGCGCATGACCGCGCCGCGCACGTAGTCCCTGATAAGCCCGACGGCCGAGGCCGCGTCGGCGATGTCGGAGGTCAGCGGCGCGGCCGCGGTGAGGGCGTGTTCCAGGCCGCGCAGCCAGTTGGGGCCGAGCGATGGTCGGGTGGCCAGCAGCGGGGCGAGCCAGGTGTGCCGCAGCCACAGCTCGCGCTCGTGGTGGGCGTACGCCTCGAGGTCGGCGCGCCAGTCTCCTGTCAGCGGCACGTGGTTGTCCTGTACCGCATCGGCCATGAGGTCGAGCAGGTCGTCGCGACTGTCCACGTAGCGGTAGAGCGAGGTCGTGCCGGTCGACAGCTCGGTGGCGACGCGGCGCATCGACAGCGCGTCGAGCCCCTCGGCGTCGGCGATGGCGATGGACGCGTCCACGATGCGCTCCACGCTCAGGGCCTGCCTTTTCGACCGGTACGGGTCACGCTCCCAGATAAGCGACATGGACAGGAGTCTACCGAAGCGGATACAGTGTGCCCATGAACGGGCACACTGTATCCACAGATGTTTTGATCGCTGGCGGCGGATCCGTCGGGCTGATGCTCGCGGTGCTGTTGCGCCACCACGGCGTCAAGCCCCTCGTCGTCGAGGAGAAGCCGGAGCTGTCGCCCCACCCCAGGGCCACCGGCATCGGGTCGCGGTCGGTGGAGATCCTGCGCGAGGTCGGCCTGGAGCACGCGGTCAACGAGGCCGCGGTCGACTTGCGGGCGGGGAAGATCAGAGGACGCACGCTCGCCGAGGCCGACTTCACCGAAAGCACGGAGTGGAAGACGAAAGGCGCGGCCGAGTTCACCTACACACCAGCCCGGATCCGCGGCACCTGCGCACAGAACCGGCTCGACCGCGTACTGATCACCAAGGCGGGCGACGTGGAGTTCGGCGTGGCGCTCGACTCGTTCGAGCAAGATTCCGGCGGTATCACGGCGACCCTGTCCGACGGGCGTGTCGTGCGGGCGCGCTATCTGGTGGCGGCCGACGGTGTGCGCAGCCGGGTTCGGCAGATCCTCGGCACCGGCCTCACCGGTCCCGGTGCGATCGGTCGGGAAACGACGAGCATCCTGTTCGACGCGCATCTGCGTCCGCGCAAGCCGTTCGCAATGTGCAATGTCGAGCATCCGGACGCCACCGGCCTGCTGGTGACCGTCGACGGCGAACGCGAGTGGGTCTTCCTCACCACCCTCGACACGGAGCCGACTCCCGAGCTCATCCGCACCGCGCTCGGCGATCCATCGATCGAGGTGGAGATCCGCAGTGTGCTGAGGTTCCGGGGGCGCGGCCAGGTGGCCGATCGCCTCTCCGTCGGGCGGGTCTTCCTGGTCGGCGACGCGGCGCATGCCATCCCCCCACTGGGCGCGTTCGGGTTGAACGCCGGCATCGCCGACGCACACAATCTGGCGTGGAAGCTCGCACACGTACTGCGCGGTGAGGCCGGACCCGAGCTGCTGGAGACTTATCACGCGGAACGCCATCCGGTGGCCCTGATGACGATGGAGCAGGCGCGCCTGCGGTTCAACGATCCGTCCCTGCACTGGGGCAAGGACATGGCGCAGGCGCGCAAGGCAGCGGGGGCGATCAACGCGCCAGTGGTGCACATGGGCTACCGGTACGGCGGCGCGGTGCTCCCCTCCACCGAGGACGTCGCCCTCGACCTCGACGGGTCACCGGGATCCCGCCTGCCGCACATGTGGGTGACCGACGGGGTGTCCACCCTGGATCTCGTCGCATCGCAGTGGTGCGTGCTCACGGCCGACCCCGACGTGGAGGCCGACGTTCCGGTGCACGTCGTGGACGGCTGGCCGTACGGGACAGTGCTGGTCCGGCCTGACGGTTTCGTGAGCCGTTCGTACCGCTAGCGCTCGTGCTGAAACCCGGGATCGGTAGGTGACGCGCGCGGCGTCTACTTACCCCATGACAACTTCTCAACCTCCCACGAACCAACCGCAGCCCGCCGGCTCGGACAAAAAGACCAGCGCGATCCTGTCCTACGCACTGGGGTGGCTCACCGGAATCATCTTCCTATTCGTGGGAAAGAACGATCCCGATGTGAAATTCCATGCCTCGCAATCGATCGTCTTCTTCGGGGCGGTCTCGGTGGTCAATATTGTTCTGAGCATCGTCGGCTCGCTCCTGGGAGTCCTGGGGATCATCTTCAGCCTCGCCGGACTCGCAGTCGCGGTCTTCGCGGTCGTCGTCTGGATCATGGCCATGGTCCAGACAAACAACACCGGCGGTGTCCGCGCAGAGCTTCCCATTGTCGGAAAATTCACTGCACCATATGCCGATCAGTTGGCCAACTCGGTCAAGTAGCGGCATATTCGAAGTCCCCAGCTGGATTTCGTAATAGAGGATGCTGTCGGCACCCCTACCGGCGGCCAGATGCGACAGTCCGAAGATCAACGGCCCGAGGCTATCTCGGGCCGTTGGCGTCCGCGCGGAACGTCCGATAATGCCGGAGGCATGTGATCGGGTCGGATGGTCGGTCGGGTACCCCTCGAGGAATACAAAATTCGGACAACGCAGAAGGAATGACAACCGCCCGGTTGGGGAGCCGTCTGAAAAGATTGACGGGAGCCCCTAGGCGGTGGGCGCACGCAACGCCCCCGTCAACTTTGAGAATTCAGGGGGTGCCACGGCCTGCGGGCTAGGACCGGACCAGGGGAATGGGTCTGCGCAGGTCGATCATGCGGGCGGTGGGGATCTGCCGTTCTCGTTCGAGTATCGGGCCGGTGGACTCCGTGCCGAAGGAGACGGTCGCGGTGCAGTCGCCGGGGCCGAGGGCGACGAGGGTGCCGCGGCGGACGGTGGCGGCCAGCGGCTGGATCTCCAGTGTGAGGACGAGTTCGACGGTGACCGAGCCGGCGGACTGCCCGTCGACGAGGATCTCCAGGTTCGGGCGGTAGGTGTGGGTGAGTTCGTGGGCGAGCAGCTCGATGGTTTCCTCGGGACCGCGCTGGGAGCGGACGGCCGCGGAGCGCAGACGACCGTAGCCGCGCCAGCCGGCGATCGCCGCGTCACCGAGATCGATGTCGAGCAGGCCGTCGACGGCCTCGGCGATTCTGGGCAGGGCGATACCGCGCACCAGGTCGCCGAGCGCCGGTGCGGCCGTGTGCAGTGTGTGGTCGAAGTCGACCTCGCGCAGGCGGGCGGTGAGCTCGGCGCGGCCCAGTTCGCGGGATCCGTTGTCGTAGAGCACGGCTCGTGCGGTGAGGGTTTCGGGGAACATCAGCGTCGCACCTCCCGCACGGTCGTGATGGGTTCGGCCCGGTGCACGCGGATCTGCACACTCGGTGGCCGAGAAGGCAAGGTCCGGATGTCCAGGCGGGGGCTGCGGTCCTGATGGACGCGGACCTGCACATCGGGTACGCGACCCGTGTGCTGGGGGCTGCCGAAGCGAGGGGATTCGGCGGTGCGGCGACCGAACGCTGCGGCGCCGGGTGCCCCTACGCCGGGCTGTGCGGTGTCGGGCTCGCGACGACGGAACGGCGCGGGCTCGGGGACACCGCTGCCCGGGGCGGGGGACTCCGTTGCGGGTGTGCGGCGGCCGAGCAGGGTGACGGCACCCACGATCGCGGCGAGGATCAAGGCGCCGCCCACGGCGAGCGGACCGACAGACGATGTCCCGGACTTGTTCTCGGGGCCCTGTGCGTCCGCGGTGGGTGGCGTGGGCTTCGCTTCATCGGGGTCGGAGGTCACGATCGGGTCCGTGGTCACCTTCCGGGCCGCGAGCACGGTGACGGGCTTCGTCGCGGTGATCGAGCTGTCCGCGGTGCAGGTGACCGTCAGGGTGGACTTGCCCGGTCTGGCGCCGGTGGGCACGGTGACGGTCGTGTCGAACTTGTAGCTCGTGACGGTCACCGTGGTGGCGGAGGTGGTCCAGCCCGGGGTGAGGGTCACCGTGCTGCATAACCAGTTCCCGCCGTGCACAGTGATCGTCGTACCCTGCACCGCCGTGGACGGGACCTCGAGGATCAGTGTGTAGCCGTCGCTGGTGCCCCCGCCGGTGGTCGTGGTGGTCGGTGACACCTGGCGCACGGTTGTGCGGGTCGGTGGGGGCGGCACCGAGGTCACGCTCGAATTCGGCGGCGGCGCAATCGAAGACGGGGCCGCAGCCGCGGGAATCGTGGCGGCGGCGAGGACCGCGGCCAGCACGACGGCTGCTGTCGCGACCTGCCGGATGAGACAGCGGCGACCGGATGGGATCGAAGCGGAAGGGATCATCATGGCTGCGCACTCCGGGAAGCGCCCACCGCCGCCGGTCACCCGACACGGCTGAGGTTGCGAAAGAGAAACGGGAACAACGAGATACGTCGCCCATCCACGGTAAGCGGCGCCGACGCGGGCGGCAACCGATTTTGTTCACTGGCCGCCGCGCTCACGCCGAGTGGAACGCCCCGCAGCCACCTCCATGGGGTCGAGCAGATGCACCAGGAACAACCTCGTCGGCGGCGACCATGCGCGGCCATGCGCGGCGCTTCCGTGGTTTGTCTGTCACAGTCGCTGACCGTACCGCTTCCTGCGCGGTTCGGAGCGGCCACGCACCGTATCCGAGATCAACGGCCTGGCGTCGTAAACCCGCCGCGCGCAGCGGTACATGGACGCACTGTAAGCCGCGTAGTGCGCTGACCGAATCGCAGAAAGACCAGGGAAGTCAACTGCAGGAAATGAATTGCTGGACGAAGATGCCCGCGGGATCTGTGGTGTCGAAGCCGGGGCGGGCGGCGCCGGCACGGACACCCACACCGAGCTTGGTGACGTTGCGGTCGATGATGTTGGCCTTGTGGGTGGGGCTGTTCATCCACCAGGTGACCGCGGCTCGGGCGGTGGTGAAGGTGTTCGAGCCCCAACCTGCGTAGGCGTTCTCGGACCACCGGTTCACGTCGTGGCCATCGCCCTGGTAGTAGGTGCAGGGGTTGTAGGACTTCACGCGGCGCTGGATCTGGGTGTCGACCGGGACACCGGCGAGGTCGGGATCGTCGTGGTAGTTCGCCCCGTCGGTCCACCATTGGCGTCCCTCGGCATGGCGGGCGAAATCAGCTGCGCTGCTGCGCAAGTCGTCGCTCCATTTCAGCTCGGGGACACCGGCATTCGTGCGTTCGATGTTGGTGAGGCAGAAGACGGCGCGCTCGATCTTGTCGAACTGGTCGTTCAGGGCGAACATGGCGCCGAGGCCGTCGTTGGGGTACTTGTTCGCGAAGTACTGGTAGCCGTGTACCGGGTCGTCGGCGTTATCGCAGGTGGGGGCCGCGGCGGCGGGCGCGGTGGTGTGCGGGAGACCGGTGACGGCGGTGGCGGTGATGGCCAGCGCCAGCATGGCACCGCCGATGATCTTGCGGCTCATGGTCTTTCAACTCCGTACGCTCGAGGAACCATTGGGCTCCTCGAGCATCGGCGCCGAGACCAACAGTCCACCAACGGAATACCAATGGGCACAGGGCGCGCGCCTAGCGGACATCCTCGGCCACACATCAGCTGTTGATCATTGCGCGCCTCTGCCGCTGGCGTGGTCGGAGGGCTGACACGCTCCTTTCACGACGAGATCGCCGCGCTGAGTGCCCGCTAGGGCAACGACCAGAGCTTGGTTGTCACCACGTAGAAGATCACTGCCCAGGCCAGCATGATGCCGACGACGGTGGCGATGCCGTGGAGGTTCGTCTGCGCCGCCGGTGCGTCCGGGGGTGGGCGCAGCCACCGCCGCAGCAACCGGTTCACGTAGTACGGCATCGTGATGTAACTCATCACGAAGCTGGACAGCAGATTGCCGATCAGCATCCCCAGCCACAGCGGCATCTTCAAGGGCGACAGGGCGAGGGTGAGCAGCACGACGGTCGGATAGAGGCCCACCCACACCGCGACGGCGGTTTTGGTATCGGACGGGGCCGCGGTCTCGTCGCCGTTCTGGTTGAAGGTGAACCAGCTGCCGAACGAGTTATCGATGGTGCGCAATTCGAAGTCGCTGAATTTCTCGCCTTCGGCGAGGAGCTCCTGGCGGCGCTTCGAGGTGAGCCAGGTGGCCAAGTTCGCCGCGGTATCGAAGCGGTAGAGCGCCGTCCACTCGTCCTGCACACCCTCGATGGGGCGGAACAGCTCGGTGCCGCGGAACCCGTCGAATTTCGCTTCTTCCCGGCTCAAATGTGCTTGCCACGCAAGGAAATCCGCGACGCTCCCGGTAGGCACACGATGGGTGACCACGACCGTCACGAGGGGATCCGCGGGCCGCGTACCGCCGCTGATGACCTGCTGGGTGCCGGGGCCGTCGAAGTACTGCTGCGCGCTGTCCAGGAATTGCTGACGGGTAGCGCTGTTTATCCAATCCTGTAGGTGACCGACGGAGTCGAAGCGGTAGACCACGACCCATTCGGACTGCACCGCGGTGGGGGCGGCGATCTCGGCCCCGAGGAATCCCGGATAGCCCGATGCCGCCGCGTTCAGGTCCTCCTGCCAGGTCGTGAAGGCCTCCTCGAAACCTGGGCGCACCTTCTGGCCGATGATGACCGTCGCCGAGCTGTCGGTAACTTTCCCGGCTCCCATCGCAATCTCCTCACGGCTCGGGTCGCGCCGGAACTTCTACGTTGCTCGAGACGGCGACGCGGGTACGTGACAGCCGATTGTGTCCGGTGGTCGCCTCGATCCATGCGGGATTCTTGCAGCTAGGAATGCCTGGCATAACCGAATTCGGCGCGACTGCCTTTGCCGACCCTGTCGGGGTGCGTTCAGTACGATCACGACTGTTCATGCTGCGGTTGAAGGTCGGTATGACGGCCGATGTGGTGCTGGCGGCACCGGTGGGCCACTTGGAATCGGCCCGATCAGCTTCCGACATTGCTGCGATCCGCGTCATCTATCGCGAGGAGCGATTCCACGGCGAAACTGCGCCGCTGCGCTGAACGGCGAAGGCCGACCGGACAAGCGCCCGGTCGGCCCCATGACCGTGTCCTTCGCTCAGTCTGTCGACACCGCAGACTCGGCTATCTGGTGGGAGCCCCTGCGGCGGAACGGTCGCAACCGCCGGGATGACCGTTGCGGCTGCGGCTGCGCCGACTCCGGATCCTGCACCCGGGTGGCCGTCGCCTCGATCCATTCCGACGCCTCGATGGCTCCATGGCGCGAGAGATCGGCGCCACGCACGGCTAGTTCACACCGACGAGCCAGATCACGGCGATCGAGTCCGGGATACTCCACCGGCTCGAGCACCACCTCGGCCACCATGCCGCGCGAGCGCAGGACCCGCTTCGCCGAGGTGCCGAAGCCGTCGTCACCGATGAATCCGGGAATGGTCGACTGGGTGCCGCGCGCGTCCAGGTACCGCACGCGCACCGGCTGCACCGAGGTTCCGGTGTCCACCGCCGCCTGGAAGAGCGCGGGCCGCATCCTGCCGTAGGCGCGGCCACACCATGTCGTTCCCTCGGGGAATACTGCGACCCGGTCCCCCGCCGCAAGCCGCTCACCGAGACGCGCCACCACACCGGGCAATTCGCGCAGCCGTTCGCGTTCGATCGGGATGACCCGCATGAGTTTGGCCAGCCCGCCGAGCAGCGGCCAATCGACCATATCGGCGCGGGCCACGAAACCCAGCGGCTGCACCGCGGCCATGACGACCACATCGGTCCAGCCGATATGTCCGGCCACGATCAGCAGCCCGTCCCCCGAATCGCCGAAGCGCGCATCGGCCGACTCTGCCGCATTCGCTCGGTTGTCGACAACGCGCAACCGAATCCCCAGACAGCTCAATACACTTCGCGCATATCGCCGCTGCAGCTGTTCGCGCCGTCCGCGCGGCGTCACGACATTGACAACGGGAAAGCTGAGCAACAATCCGGCCACGCCGAATAGTCGGCCGATCACCCGTGCGGTGCCGATCTCATCGACCGGATCGATGCAGCCGGGCCCACACGGGCTCGACGGCATCCAGGAATGCGCGGTGCGCTCTGCGGGCGGCGCGTCGAACACCATCTGACTCACCGTCCCCCGTCGAGTGCATTGGCCGCGTCTTGTAATCGGTTGAGGTAGCGGGTGTTGATCGTGTTCAGACCGAGCAGCGCGACGAAATCGGCGACCGCGAAATCCGGATCGTGCGCCGGTTCACCGCAGATCTCCGCGCCCAGGCGCAGGTAGCCGCGCAGCAGCGGGGGCAGCTTCGGGCGCGCGGGCGGTGTCATCTCGTCCAGCGTCAGCCCGTCGACCACCACCGGGCGATGAGGGTGCACCCGCCGCTCCGGATCGGATCCGTGGCGGCCGAGCAACATATCCCGCACGCCGCGCACATTCACACCGGCCGGATCGGCGGGTGTGTCCTGCATGGGCACCGAGACGCAGCCCATCACCCATTCGTATCCGGTGAGCTGGATGTAGTGCAGGATGCCCGCCCACATGAGGGTCAGCACCGAGCCGTTGCGGTGGTCGGGCACCACACACGCACGGCCCATTTCCACGATCCGGTTGCCCTCCGGATCCAGTTGGGCCAGATCGAATTCGGTGGCCGTGTAGTAGCCGCCCGCGGCAGTCACCTTGTCCGGCGGCAGCATTCGGTAGCAGCCGACGAATTCCTCGGTCCGGTCGTCGCGGACCAGCAGGTGGTCGCAGTACTCGTCGAAATGGTCCGCGTCGAGACCCGTTCCGTTGTCTGGAATCCGGAAGCCGGGCTCACTGGCGAAGACGCCGTAGCGCAGGCGCTGCGCGGCCAGTCGGTGCGCCGAATCGGAGGAGACGACCAGCGAATACCGAGACCCTTCCGCCCCGGAGTCCGTCGGTCGAGCCGGGGCTGTCAACACGGACGAAATAGTCATATCCGTGATGAAGCCAGTCCGAAACTGCGCCGGAGCAACCTCGAAGTGTCGCCGCGATGCCGGTTCGGTGAACGAGATGATGATCACACCGAGCGTTCACCGAACTGTCGCGTCGCGTTCCGTCTCCCGCATCGCTACCGCCGCCTTTTGCCCGATCCGTGACCTTTTCGCCAGCAGATCAGGCGGCGTCGCGCTCCGATATCCGGACCGGATCCTGCGCCGTATCCACCTCGTCGAAACCGGGGCGACCCGTGCCGATGAAGGCGACGAGCCACGAGGCCACGGCGGCGAAACGGTTGCGGAACCCGACCAGGTACAGCAGATGCACCGCGAGCCACATGGTCCACGCGATGACGCCGCGGAAGGTGATGTGCTCGTTGAGTTTCACCACCGCGCTGAACCGGCTGATCACCGCCATGCTGCCCTTGTCCCAGTATTTGAACGGGGTGCCGGGGAACTGCTTGCGGCGAATGATGTCGGCGGCGTGCCTGCCCTCCTGCATGGCGACCGGCGATTGGCCCGGATAGCCGTTGAGCGAGGTCATGTCGCCGATGGCGTAGATATCGGCATGTCCGCCGACGGTCAGGTCCGGGTTGATCAAAAGCCTTCCGGCGCGGTCGGTTTCGCAGCCGGTAGCCTCGGCCAGGATCTGTGCGAACCCGCCCGCCTGCACACCCGCCGACCAGACAACCGTCTCGGCCGCGATCCGGCGCTCGATGCCCTGCTTGTCCTTGACGGTCACCTTGCCGTATTCGATATCGGTCACGAAGGTGCCGAGCAGCACCTCGACACCGCTCTTGGTCAGCGATGCCTTCGCGTACTCCGACAGCCCGCCACCGAAGGGCGGCAGCACCTCGCCCGCACCCTCGACCAGGGTCACCGAAACTTCTTGGTGGTAGTGCCGTTTCGCGAGTTCCTTCAGCTGACCGGCGACCTCGACACCGGTGGCGCCCGCGCCGACCACCACGAAGCTCAGCAGTCGCTTGCGGGTCTCCGCATCCGCGTCCTTGGCCTCGGTGAAGACGCGTTCGATCTGTGCGCGCAGCAGCTTCGCATCGTCGATGGTCTTGAGCGAGAACGTCTTATCGGCGAAATCGTCGCGGCCGAAGTACGACTGCGAGGCGCCGGTGGCGGCGATCAGCGAGCCGTAGCGGATCTGCGTGCGCTCGCCGTCGTGCTCGTAGGTGAGCACCGCGTTGTCGGCGTCGATGGCGACGACCTTGCCGAGCCGGACGTCGGCTTCCCTGTGCCTGCGCAGTACCGAGGCGATCGGCGGCGCGATCTCTTGCGATGCCAGCACACCTGTCGCGACCTGGTAGAGCAACGGCTGGAAGAGATGCTCCGGCGTGCTCGAGATAAGAACGTAATTGATGCCCGATTTGGCCAACTGCTTAGCGGCGGCAAGCCCCCCGAATCCCGATCCAACGATGACAACATCTGCGTGTTCCATGACAGCCTCCTTCTCTCATTACCAACCGTCATTCGATCCGCAGATATTTCAGGTGTTCAGGCGCATAATAGATATGACTCTTATCTGGATCGCTCATGAATTGGAGATCAAGTGGAGCTTCGCCAGCTCACCTACTTCGTCGCGGTGTGCGAGGAGCTGAGTTTCAGCAGGGCCGCGGCCCGCTGCTACATCTCCCAATCGGCGATCAGCCATCAGATCGCCCGATTGGAGCGTGACCTCGGCGTAGCCTTGTTCGAGCGTTCGACCAGGGCCGTTGTGCCGACCGACGCGACCATGCGGCTACTTCCCCTGGCTAAACAGATGCTCAGTCTGGAGTCGGCCATCCGCGCAACCGTGCGCACCTCCGGTCACCGCATCCGGCTGGCCGCTAACATGTCCTTCGCGACCCGATCCCTGTCCGCGATCGCCGGGGCGCGCGCCGCGCATCCGGATGCCGAGATCGAATTCGTCATCAAACCGTTCCGGCAGCGGATCACCGCGGTGGCCGACGGCGACTGCGATCTCGCACTCATCCGCGGCAGTGTCGACGAGCCCGGCCTCGCGGTGGAGAAGCTGTGGATCGAGGACCTCGTCATCGCCACTTCCGCCGCCCATCCGCTGGCCCCGCACGACCAGGTGACGCTGGCGGATCTGAGCCCGTATCCGCTGCTGCTCCCGCCCGAGCAGGAACAGGTCCTGCTGCACAATGTGATTCGGGCCGCCTTCGCCGAACTGTCGGCGGGACCCACCTTCGGTCCGCCGATTCCACCTGATCACACCGCGACCATGGAGCTGATCAATCGCCCGGACGCCTGGACTGTGCTCTATGCCGACAGCCCGACCGAGGGTCTGGTCGTCCTGCACCTCGCCGAGCACCGACTACGTATTCCGGTCTCCGCGGTCTTGCGCAGCGATGCGCGCCGCTCGCCTATCCTCACCACGCTGCTGTCCGGATTGCACCGCCGCTGAGATCTGCTGTCACCGAGCAGATCTCGCGGCATCGGTGTCAGGCGTTCTCGCGGGTGAAGCTACGTGCGCCGATCACCATCGCCACCGCGGCGACCGCCAGTGTGAGCCCGGTCCCGAGATACACCTCGGACGCACCGTAGTCACCGCGGAACAGGGCCCTGGCCGCATCTACGGTGTGCGAGAACGGATTCACCTTGCCGATCATGCGCAACCAGCTCGGCCCGACAGTCAACGGCAGCAGGATGCCGGACAGCAGCATCAGCGGCACCGCGAGGCTGTTGAGCACCGAGGCGAGCACGTCCTCGGATTTGGCCCACAGACCCAGCGCATAGGACGCCGCAGCCAAACCTGCTGCCATGACCGCGATCAACAACACCGACAGCACCACGCCGAGCGGATCCGGCCGAACCCCGAAGGCCGCCATGGCAACTCCGACGAGCACCAGCGCCTGGACGACGAGCACGACCATGTCTTTGAGCACGCGCCCGGTCAGCAGCGCGCCCCGGCTCGCGGGCGTGACCCGCTGCCGTTCGACGACCCCCGCGCGCAATTCCGCCACAATGCCGAATCCGACATAGATCGCGCCGAACAGCCCGGTCTGGATGACCAATGCGGGCGTGAGCAGCTTCCACGGATCCGAATCCGCGCCGAGCGCCGGCGCGATGCCCTTGACGAGCGGCCCGAACAGCACCAGATAGAGCACCGGCTGGGACAGACCGATCAAGACCCACACCGGATTTCGCAGATTCGCCCGCAGTTGCGACCAGAAGATCAGTCCGGTCTCGCGCATGAACCTCATGAGTGAATCGCCTCCCGCAGCGAACGCCCCGTAATGGTGAGAAAGACATCGTCGAGGCTGGGACGTTTGACAGTGAGCGCACCCGGTACGAGACCGCGCTCGTCCATGGCACGCAACAGGGGTACGACCGCGGCATCGCCGCGGTCGACGGTGAGATGCACCAGCGTCGCACCGATACGGTTCGCACCGGAATCCTCCGAGCGCACCAGTGAGCGCACCTCGAGCACCGACTGGGCGACCTGGAGTGCGAGATCCGCGTGGCCGTCATCGATTTCGAAGCTCACCACGTCGCCGGAGATGCGGCGCTTGAGTTCGTCGGGCGAGCCCTCGGCGACGATGCCGCCGTGGTCCATGATCAGCAGCCGGTCGCACAGTGCGTCGGCCTCGTCCAGATAGTGGGTGGTGAGCACGACCGTGGTGCCCCGCTCGCGCAGGCGCCGGATGTGCTCCCACAGATTCGCGCGGCTCTGCGGATCCAGGCCGCTGGTCGGCTCGTCGAGGTAGATCAGCGTCGGGCCGTGCACCAGGCCGAGCGCGATATCGACGCGGCGGCGCTGACCGCCGGAGAGCTGGTTGCATTTGCGCCGGCCGAGGCCGTCCAGGTCGAGTGCGACGAGTAGTTCTTCGGCATTGTGCGTGGCCTGCACCTTGCTCAGCCCGAAAAGCCTTGCCTGCAGCACCAATTCGTCGATGACCAGGGCCTCGTCATTGGTCATACCGCCCTGGGCGACGTAGCCGATGCGCGAACGCACGGTCCGCTGCTCGGCCCGTAGATCAGCGTCGGAGATGACCGCCTCGCCCGCGGTCGGGGCGATGAGGGTGCTGAGCATCCGCAGTGTCGTGGTCTTACCCGCGCCGTTGGGGCCGAGCAGACCGAGGATCTCGCCCTCGTACACATCGAAGTCGACGCCCGTAACCGCTTGGACGGGGCCACTTTTGGTTTCAAACGTCCGCGCCAGCCCGCGTACCCGGATCACCGAGGTGCGAGTGCGATCACGAACGGAGTCGATCGTTTCCACCTGAACAACGGTAGAAACGATCGACCAAATAGTCAAGCTTTACTATTCAGTCTTGATCAGTCGATCGTGGCGCTCCGGCCGTCAACCCGCGTCGGGAACCGCTCCCAGACCTCCAACTCGCCACTTTCGATGCGTTCCAACGTTTTCTGCGACCAGCGCAGGTCGGCCCGGATGTGTTCGGAGGCCAACCGGATCGCGTCGGCGACATGATGCGGTTCGGTCTGCGCCGGATCGCCGCTACCGGCCATGACACGACGCTCCTCGCGATCGAGCTGCTCGAGTTCGGCCTCGAATTTCTTGATCCGACTGCGCAGCGCGGCGACGACCTCGTCGCGAGGCGCCTGCGGCAGCAGCGCGACCGCCGCGGCATAGGGATGCTTCGGCTGCTCGGCATCCCACAGTGCCTCGCGCAGCAACTGCGCGAAGACCTTCTCCCCCTCGGCGGTGAGCCGATAGGTCGTGCGCTCCGGCCGCGCACCATCCTGCCCGACGCCCTCCACCGCGATGAGCCCGTCGCGTTGCAAGGTATTCAGCGCGCCGTACACCGAACCCGGTTTCACATTCGCCCAATTGTCCGCCCGCCAGGACAGCAACTCCCGCCGAACGTCGTAACCATGCACCGGCGCCAGCAGCCGCACCACGGCGAGCACCAGCATCCGAGTCGTAGGAACAGCCATATCCGCAGGTTATCCCACCCGCACACGCCGGTGAGTTTGCCCAGAAACGCAAAGACTCGCCAAACCTGTTGCCGCATTGCACAACAACAGATTTGGCGAGTCAGGGGTAACTCACCGGGGACGGGCCAACCAAGCCAACCGACATCCTGCAGGCCGGGAACGCGACTCACGCCGCGCCTGACCGGTCCGCCTTCGGGAAGGCCGGGGGAGCCTAGCCCTTGTGCGCCTTCACAGCTTCGGTCAGCTGCGGGGCGACATTGAACAGATCGCCGACGATGCCGTAGTCCGCGATCTCGAAGATCGGGGCCTCTTCGTCCTTGTTGACCGCGACGATGGTCTTCGAGGTCTGCATGCCGGCGCGGTGCTGGATGGCGCCGGAGATGCCGAGGGCGATGTACAGCTGCGGGGAGACCGTCTTACCGGTCTGACCGACCTGGAACTGGCCCGGGTAGTAGCCCGAGTCGACCGCGGCACGCGAAGCGCCGACCGCGGCACCGAGCGAATCGGCCAGCGCCTCGACGACCGCGAAGTTGTCGGCGGAACCGACACCGCGACCACCGGAGACGACGATGCTCGCCTCGGTGAGCTCCGGACGGTCGCCACCGACGACCGGCTCGCGCGAGGTCACCTTCACGACGCCCTCTTCCTGCGCGGGCACCTCGACGGTCACCTTCTCACCCGCACCGGCCGAGGCGGTGGCCTCGACGGCGCCCGGACGCACCGAGATCACCGGCACGTCGCCGGTGGCCTTGGCGTCGACGGTGAACGCGCCACCGAAGATGGAGTGCACGACCGAACCGTCGGCCTTGACGTCGATGACATCGACGAGCAGGCCGGAGCCGATGCGCGCGGCGAGGCGGCCCGACACCTCCTTGCCCTCGGCGGTGGCGGCGACGATCACGGCGGCCGGCGAAATCGACTCGACCAGACCGGCGAGCACGTCGACCTTCGGGGTGACCAGGAAGTTCTCGACATCGTCGGATTCGGCGATGTAGATCTTCGCGGCACCCGCAGCGGCCAGCGCGTCGGCCAGCTTCTCGCCGGTACCGGCCGGGCCGGTCACGACGGCGGCGGGCTCACCCAGCGCGCTCGCGGCGGTGAGCAGTTCGGTGCTGACCTTCTTGATCGCACCGTCGGCGTGCTCGACGAGCACAAGTACTTCTGCCATTTGTGTTCTCTCCTAGTCTGATTTGCGGTGCTCGCTACGCCCTGCGTGGTTACGCTTCGCTACCTCCTCCGGGCGCTGAGCTCCCACCGCGGAAGCAGTCTCGGGCGGGATCAGATGATCTTCTGACCGACCAGGTACGCGGCGATCTTGGTGCCGCCGTCGCCCTCATCCGCGATCTTCTCGCCCGCGGTGCGCGGGGGCTTCGGGGTGGCCGCGGTGACGGCGGTGCCCGAGTTGGCGACACCGACGGTCGACGGGTCGACGCCAAGGTCGGCCAGCGTGAAGGTCTGCACTTCCTTCTTCTTCGCGGCCATGATGCCCTTGAAGGAGGGGAAGCGCGGCTCGTTGATCTTCTCGGTGACGCTGACGATGGCCGGGAGGGTGGCCTCCAGCTTGAACACGCCCTCGTCGGTCTCCCGTTCACCGGTGATCTTGTCGCCGTCGACGCTCAGTTTGCGCAGGTGCGTCAGCTGCGGCAGGCCCAGGTACTCGGCGATGATCGCGGGCACGGCGCCTGCGCGACCGTCGGTGGCCTCGTTGCCCGCGATGACCAGCTCGACACCCTCGACCTGGCCCAGCGCGCTGGCCAGCACCCAGGCGGTCTGCACGGCGTCGGAGCCGTGGATCGCCGGATCGTTGATGTGGATGGCCTTGTCGGCGCCCATGGACAGCGCCTTGCGGATGGCCTCGGTGGCACGGTCCGGACCGGCGGCCAGCACGGTGACCTCGCCGCCTTGGGCCTCCTTGATCAGCAGCGCTTCTTCGACGGCGCGCTCGTTGATCTCGTCGAGGACGGCGTCGGCGGCTTCGCGATCGAGGGTGAAGTCACCGTCGGTCAGCTTGCGCTCGGACCAGGTGTCGGGAACCTGCTTGATGAGTACGACGATGTTCGGCATCGGTCTTCGTCGACCTCCTGTTCTGGTTACACGTGTGTGGTGGTCGCACGAGCGGCGCCGTACGTCCTTGTTTGTAGCTCAGGGCGTGACACTACCCTACGTTAAGTTACTCGCGGGTAACTTAGTCGCTTCTCTCTCACAACGGTGGTCCTGGCGATAATGTACGGCCGCCTTACCAGTAACGTCGGAGCGATGAGCGAGGCTGTGATCCCTGCCGCAGTGGGCACCACCCCGGGCATTACTCCCGAGTCGGCCGTGGAGCCGTTGCCGCTGACCGGCGAGCGGACCGTACCCGGCATCGCCGAGGAGAACTACTGGTTCCGTCGGCACGAGATCGTCTACGCACGCCTGCTCGAGCGTTGCGCCGGAAAGACGGTGCTGGAGGCGGGATCCGGTGAGGGTTACGGCGCGAACATGATCGCCGATGTGGCCACCAAGGTGATCGGCCTCGACTACGACTCCAGCGCGGTCGAGCACGTGCGCGCCCGCTACCCGCGCGTGGAGATGATCCAGGGCAACCTCGCCGCGCTGCCGCTGGAGGACGAGTCGGTCGATGTCGTGGTGAATTTCCAAGTGATCGAACACCTCTGGGACCAGGGCCAGTTCATCCGGGAATGCCTGCGAGTGCTGCGGCCCGGCGGTGAACTGCTGATCAGCACGCCCAATCGGATCACCTTCTCCCCCGGCCGCGATACCCCGCTCAACCCGTTCCACACCCGCGAACTCAATGCCGACGAACTCACCGAACTGCTCGTCGACGCGGGTTTCCGGGTCATGCTCATGACCGGAGTGCATCACGGCCCGACGCTGAAGGCGTTGGACGCCAAGCACGGTGGCTCGTTCATCGATGCGCAGATCGAGCGCGCGCTGGCCGGGGAGCCGTGGCCCGCCGAGCTGACCGCCGATGTCGCCGCGGTCGCCCTCGACGATTTCGTATTGATCACCGAGGACATCGATGCGAGCCTCGATCTGGTCGCCATCGCGGTGAAGCCGTGAGTGACCGCAGCGAACGAACCATGTCACAGCGCGCGTTGCGCACGACGGAGCCGAGCGCCAGCGAGGCGCAGTCGTGAGCAGACAAGAAGTTCCCGGCCAGTTCACTCTGGTCCTGCATTCCCATCTGCCCTGGCTGGCCCATCACGGCCGCTGGCCGGTCGGCGAGGAATGGCTCTATCAATCCTGGGCCGCCTCTTACCTTCCGGTCGTCGATGTGCTGAGAACACTTGCCGCGGAAGGCCGTTCACACCTGCTCAGCCTCGGCATCACGCCGGTACTCGCCGCCCAGCTGGACGATCCGCATTGCCTTGCGGGCATGCATCATTGGCTCGGCAACTGGCAGCTGCGCGCCGATGAGGCCGCGATGGCGGGCAATATCGCACTCGGCAGGCATGAGCACCGGCTGGCGGCGGCGGCACTCGCGGAATTCGAAAAGCACTGGCGCCACGGCGCGGCGCCGGTGTGGCGGCAGCTCATCGACGCCGAGGCCATCGAACTGCTCGGTGGCCCGCTCGCGCACCCGTTCCAGCCGCTGCTGCACCCACGACTGCGCGCCTTCCAGCTCAGCGAGGGCCTGTCCGATGCCCGGCAGCGCTGGGGCCACACCCCGACCGGCATCTGGGCGCCCGAATGCGGCTACACCCCCGGCATGGAGACCGGATACGCGGCCGCGGGTGTGACACATTTCATGGTCGACGGACCCGCATTGCGCGGCGATACCACCCTCGGCCGACCGGTCCGGGAATCGGATGTGGTGGCCTTCGGGCGGGATCTGCAAGTGAGCTACCGGGTTTGGTCGCCCAAGTCCGGCTATCCGGGGCAGAGCGCCTACCGTGACTTTCATCACTATGACCACGCGACGGGTCTCAAGCCCGCCCGCGTCACCGGCAAGACGGTCGCCGGTCCGGACAAGGCCCCGTACGACCCGGAACTGGCGGCTGCGGCGGTGGTTCGCGATGTCGACGATTTCGTGCGGACCGTGCGCGAACGACTGATCGAGGAATCGGCGCGCATCGGACGTCCGGCCCTGGTCGTCGCCGCATTCGACACCGAATTGTTCGGGCACTGGTGGCACGAGGGTCCGCAGTGGCTGGCCCAGGTACTGCGGGCACTGCCCGAGGCGGGCGTCACCGTCGGCACGCTGGCCGATGCCAGGGCGCGCGGGTTCGTCGGCGAGCCGGTGCCGCTTGCCGATTCGTCCTGGGGCTCGGGTAAGGATTGGCGAGTATGGGCCGGTGACCAGGTGAAAGACCTGGTGGATCTGAACGACGATATTGTCCGGCTCACCCTCGATACGGTCGACAAGATGCGGGCCGCGGACGGCGGCGCCGCACTGCGCGACCCGGTTGCCGATCAACTGCTGCGCGAGGCCATCCTCACCGTCTCCAGCGACTGGGCATTCATGGTCAGCAAGGACTCCGCGGCCGGCTACGCACGCGACCGCGCGCATCGACACGCCCACGCCGTGCGGGAAATCGCCACCGCCGTCGGGGCGGGCCAAGTCGCCAAAGCACACCAGTTGGCGGCAGGATGGGGGGCGGCCGACGGCTTCTTCCCGAGTTTGGACGCACGGCGGCTGGCGATCGCGGACCGAGACTCCGCCTGATAAGGACATTCATGAAGATCTTGATGGTGTCGTGGGAGTACCCACCGGTTGTGGTCGGTGGGCTGGGCCGCCATGTGCATCACCTGGCGGTCGAACTGGCCGCGGCCGGTCACGAAGTGGTCGTGCTCGCCCGCCGCCCCTCCGGCACCGACTCCGTGACCCACCCCACCCACTCCTTCATCGCCGAGGGCGTGCTGGTGGTCGCGGTCGCGGAGGATCCGCCGTGCTTCGACTTCGGCGAAGACATGCTCGCTTGGACGCTGGCCATGGGCCACGCGATGGTGCGCGCCGGTGTGGCTCTCGGCAAGCCCGGCATCGGCGACGGCTGGGTCCCGGATGTCGTGCACGCGCACGACTGGCTGGTCGCGCATCCGGCAATCGCGCTGGCCGAGTACTACGACGTGCCGCTGGTCTCGACCATCCACGCCACCGAGGCCGGGCGGCACAGCGGTTGGGTCTCGGGCCGGGTCAACAAGCAGGTGCATTCGGTCGAGTGGTGGCTGGCCAATGAATCGGATGCGCTGATCACCTGCTCGACCTCCATGCAGGACGAGGTGGAGCGGCTCTACGGGCCCGAGCGGGTGCCGATGACGGTCATCCGCAACGGAATCGATGTGGGCGCGTGGACCTTTCGGCCGCGCGCACCGCGCACCGGTCCGCCGCGTCTGCTCTATGTGGGTCGGCTCGAGTACGAGAAGGGTGTGCAGGATGCGATCGCCGCGCTGCCGCGCATCCGCCGCGCCCACCCCGGCACCACGCTGACCGTCGCCGGTATCGGCACCCAGTTCGAATGGCTGCGCGAACGCGCCCGGGTGCATCGGGTCGCGCGGGCGGTGACCTTCGCCGGTCAGCTCGATCACGAGGAACTACTCGGCTGGTTGCACGGCGCCGATGCCATCGTGCTGCCGAGCCGCTACGAACCCTTCGGCATCGTCGCACTCGAGGCGGCCGCCGCCGGTACCCCGCTGATCACCTCCACCGCGGGTGGTCTCGGCGAAGCCGTCATCGACGGCGTCACCGGCGCATCCTTCGAACCGGCAGATGTGGACGGCATCGTCGAAGCCGTGCGCGCCACCCTCGACGATCCGGCCGCCACCCAGGACCGCGCCTACGCCGCGCGCGAGCGCCTCACCGCCGACTTCGCCTGGGATGTGGTCGCTGCCGAAACCGCCCTGGTCTACTCCTCGGCCAAACGCCGCGTCCGCAACCCCCTCGGCCGCCCCACCATCATCGAACGCCCCCTCCCCGAGCGCGATCCGAAGTAGCGCCTAGCTCTCCATCTTCTTGACGATCTTCTGGATGGTGAGCCAGGTGCGGGTGGTGATCTCCTTGCTGTAGGTCTTCTCCATCCAGGCCATGAAGTTCGGGGTGCGGGGTTCGGTGTTGTCGATGACCGAGAGGACGACGCGGGCGGCCGTGTCGTAGCCGACGATCCGGACACCGGGTTCGGTGTGCTTGCGCAGCTCTTTCGCGACGTTCGGCGGCGCCTGTTTGAGGAAGGTCGCGGTCAGGTAGGTGCCGCGACCGTGGGTCAGGCCCGGAAACGGATCGGTGTCGAGCAGGTCGCGCAGTTCGTCGTAGGTGCGCACGATGGTGCCGCCCGGAATTCCGAGTTCGCTGTTCAGCGCGTCCTGGATGCGGGCTTCCAACTTCGCGATATCGGTGTCCACGGTACGGAAGACCACATTGCCACTGGCCAATACCGTGGCGACCTTCTCGAATCCGAGCCCCTCGAACACCCCGCGCAGCTTCTCCCCCTTCATATTGGGGTTCGTCGGCATGATCCCGCGCAACAGCGCCGCGTACCTGTTCATGCCGTGACCGTACCGACTGCCACCGACGCATACCGGCATACTCGGCCGAGATAGCACGAGCCCCGGGTCCGTTCCGGATCCCGGGGCTCGTTGGCACTCATGCCGACTGGGTGGCGCCGTTCTTCTTGCGCTCGATATCTTCCAGCGCGGCAACATATTTGGCGCGCTCCTCAGCACCGGCCTCCCAGGTTGCCTTGCGGTTCTTGACGACCTTGGCGGGCGCGCCGACGGCAATGCTGTAGTCCGGAATCTCGCCCTTGACCACCGCATGCGCACCGAGCACACAGCCGCGGCCGACGCGGGTTTCGCGCAGCACCGTCACCTTGGCGGCGATCCAGGTATCCGGACCGATGCGGACCGGGCTCTTGACGATGCCCTGATCCTTGATCGGCATATTGATGTCATCCATGCGGTGGTCGAAGTCGCAGATGTAGCACCAGTCCGCGACCAGCGTGGATTCACCGATCTCGATATCGAGGTAGGTGTTGACGACGTTGTCCTTGCCGAAGACGACCTTGTCGCCGATGCGCAGCGAACCCTCGTGGCAGCGAATGGCATTGCCGTCGCCGATATGCACCCAGCGGCCGATTTCCATCCGCCCCAATTCGGGGGTCGCGTGGATTTCGACGCGCTTGCCGAGGAAGACCATGCCGCGCAGCACAATATGCGGATTGGCCGCCTTGAATTTGAACAGCCGGTAGTACCGCACCAGATACCAAGGCGTATACGCCTTGTTCGCGAGCACCCAGCGCAGCGACGCCAGCGTCAGAAATCGCGCTTGCTGCGGATCCCGGCGGCGCGAGCCACGCCACCGCGAGCGCAACGGTGCGCCCCACATGCTCGTCACGAAGTCATCTCCTGTCGTGGTCCTTGACATGGCGACCGTCCCGGTCGCGACGGCTAGAGCTTATCCCGTCGGAAAACACCGCCGGGACCCGTACAACGTCGGCGGACCCTCCCGTACAGTGATCGCTGCGCCGCCGACGGCGGCGGCGAACCTCCACGCGGGCGGTGGTGCGCGTACCCGGGGGTCGACACGCTTTCGGTCACGTCCCCGGCGGGCAACGACGACAGGAGTGCAGCAGGTGCGAAGCGGCGGCGTACTGGCCAACCCGGCGCGCGGGCTCACCCTGTCCCGACTGGGCGCGGCGGCGGCAATCGGTGCACTGGTGTTGACGGGCTGCGGTACCGACGTCGACGACATCACCGTCGGATCGGGCAAGGGCTGGACCACCGCGCACCACGACGGCCGCAACAGTGGCTTCAGCCCGGTCACCGGCTCGCGCAAACTATCGCTGAGCTGGTCGCGGCCGGTCGGTGGGCCGATCGAGGAACCCGTGACGCTCGGCCCGGACGGGCAAATGTTCGTCACCACCCTGACCCCGAGCAACTGCGCCATTCTCTCGCTGCAGATGCCTACCGGCCGAAAGCGCTTCTGCAACGCGCTGGGACCGAATGCGATCTCCGCGCCCTCGGTGGTCGACAGCGGCACCAATGTCTACGTCGGCGACGACAGCGGGGTCAGTGCGTTCAACTCCATCGGGCAGCCGCGCTGGCGGACTCCCGTTGCGGGCGTACCGGTTTCGGCGCAGTTCACCGGCGACGGAAACATCCTGACGGTCACCCAGTCCGGTCAGATGGACGTGCTGAGCCGCCAGACCGGTGCGCGCGTCGTCAGCACCACCCAACTGCTGGGCGATCCCGACTTCCTGGAGTACCCCGATCTCACCCGACCCGCGTCCGGACAGGGTCTCGACGACTGCGCGATCGGCGGGCCGCAGTGCCCGGTCGCCAATATCTCGCCGATCGAGGTGTCCAGCGGCCGCTTCTTCGTCACGCTGTGGAAGCCGGGCAAGCCGATCGCCGCACTGGTCGCGTTGCGCTACGCCGACAATAAGATTCAGCAGGAATGGAGCGCGGACCTGCTCACCGACGGCAGCGCGACCAGCCCGACACTGTCCGCCGACGGCCGGACCGTCTACGTCGGCGACAACTCCAAGCGCCTCATCGCGGTCGACGCCGCCGACGGCCGGACCAAATGGGTGCAGCCGCTGGATTGGGCGCCGCGCGGCGGCATTTCGGTCTCCGGCGACGGGCTGATCATCCCCGCCGGCGACGACGGCCACCTGCTCGCCCTGCGCGACAAGGGCGATGCCGCCGAAATCGCCTGGGAGCGTAAGGATCTCGCCCTGCGCGGCACCCCCGTCCAGACCGCAGGCGACACCGGCTACACCGCCGCCGCCATCGGCGACGGCATCAACCTGATCACCTTCGACACCAGGACCGGCGCAACCGTCGACTCGGACGTCCTCCCGAATGCCAAGGGCACCACCACCGGCACCTCCATCGGCTCCAAGGGCGAGGTAGTCCTCGCCACCCGCATCGGCGAAGTCTTCACCTTCAAACCCGAGCAGTAGGTAGTTCGCCGCGCAGACATCGAGAGCAGCGCAGGTCAGAGGCAGGATACAGAGGCGGCGAGTCCATAAAGCCGGGAGCGGCTGAGTCGCAGCGCAATCCTGGATTCTTGATCACCATGCATCTGTGGCGGCAAACATCGAGAGCAGTCCACCGCCATTGCATTCTCGACTTCGGCGGGCGCCGGTGGGGGCGGCAAGTCATGGAGCCGGGCTCCGGGGTAATCCATGATCACCATGCATCTGTGGCGGCGAACGCCGAGAGCGGTCCGCCACCATTGCATTCTCGACTTCGGCGGGCGCCGGTGGGGCGGGCGCGGGTCGATGGAGGCGGGTGGGATGGGGCGCGAGGCGTGGTCCGCATGCTTCTGTGGCGGGGATGTGGGGAGGGGAAGCCACCAGTGCATTCTCGGCGCCAGTGCATAGGTTAGGTGCAGAGGAAGGCGGCGGCGGTGCGGGAGAGGCGGGTGAGGATGAGGGTGTAGGGGTGGGTGCCGCGGAGTTTCAGGCGTTTGCGGAGGGTGTCGGGGTCTATGTCGAGGCCGCGGATGCGGATTTCGAGGGGGCCGCAGTTGTGGCGGGACAGTTCTTGGCGGAGGGTTTTTTCGCGGAATTCCAGGCGGTCGACGATGCGGAAGCCGCGGACGCCGTGCGGGACGGTGTCGCCGGTCAGGTAGGCGATCTGCGGGTCCAGTTGCCAGAGGCCGTGTTCGGCGGCGTAGTGGCGCACCAGGCCTGCGCGGACGATGGCGCCGTCGGGGTCGATGATCCACTCGCCGGGGGGCTGTTCCGGAATCTCGTCGGGGGCGGCGTCGGTGTAGGTGACGGATTCGCCGCGGGAGGTGAGGACTGTCGCGCGGCGGGTGACGTCGCTGCCGGAAAGGCCCGGCGACCACAGGCAGGCCTCACGGACCGCGCCGTCGAGGGAGACGACCTCGATCTCGCCCGGCCAGTTCAGGCGGTCGAAATCCAGTCCGGGAGCGCACTTTACGGCCAGGTCGCGGCCGGGATAGGCGGCAAGCAGATCCGGTAGCGGGGGTTGCAGTTTGGCCGGATCGTGGGTGCGTCGACCGTCCGCGCGGCGGGCCGGATCGGCGACGACGACGGTGCCGGTGCTGGTCGGGACGAGGGCATCGGCCTTGGCCAGCAGGACATTTCGGGATGCGGCGAGATTGTGCGCGGCCATGGACAGGCGCACGTCGTCGAGGTCGCTGCCGAGTACGGCAGGGCAGGTGCGGGCCAGTTCGGCGAGTTCCGCTCCGATCGAGCAGGTCACATCGTGTACGGCACGTCCGGACAGGCGCGCGGCGCGATGGCGGGCCACCAGCGTCGGCGTCGCCTGTTGCAGCGCGTCATCGGTGAACAGCCACTGTCCGGTATCGACGAGTTTGGCCGCGGCACGACGGCGCAGACGCACCGTTTCCACCAGTGCGGCCGACCGCTCGCCGAATTCGCGACGCACCCGCTCCAAATCGCGCAGGTGCGTCGCGGGAGTCAGCTCCAGCCGATCCACCTCGGCCAGCGCAGCGTAACCCGCCGCGCTGCCGAGGAAGACGACATCCTCGCGACCGAAGCGGTAACCCACTACTTGGCGGCAGCGCCCGGCTTCACGCCGGTGATCATGGCGTTGTAGAAGAACTGGCGCGGCACCACGCGGCGCATGACGTTCTCGTCCAACCAGCTCAGCCGCAGCCACGCGCGGTACATGGCCATCCGGTAGCCCATGGTGAGCTTCTCATCCGGGACGGCCGCCTCGAAGGTGCGCACCGGCCAGCCCCACAGCGCCGCCGCGAACTCCTCGGTGCTCGCCTTGACCTCGGTGGCGCCGGCGCGCCGGGCCATGGCCTCGAGGTCGCTCGGATCGAAGGTGTGCAGGTCGACGACCGCCTCCAGCGCCGCGGCGCGCGAGGACTCGTCCAGTTCGGCCTGCGGCCGCCGCCAACCCGACAGTGCGGGCAGCTTGGTCACGGTGGTGGTGGCCTTCCAGGTGATGCGGCCGAGCCAGCGAGCGTAGAAGTTGCCCGCGGTGGTCGGTTCACCGGCGAAGACGAAACGCCCGCCCGGCTTCAGCACGCGCAGGCACTCCTTGAGCGCCAGTTCCACGTCCGGGATGTGGTGCAGCACCGCATGGCCGACGACGAGGTCGAAGGTGTCGTCCTCGTACGGGATGGTCTCGGCGTCGGCGACCCGGCCGTCGACATCGAGCCCGAGGTTCTCGGCATTACGCAGTGCGACCTTCACCATGCCCGGCGACAGGTCGGTGACCGAGCCAGACTTCGCGACGCCACCCTGCATGAGGTTCAGCAGGAAGAAGCCGGTGCCACAGCCCAATTCCAGCGCGCGCTCGTACGGCAGCGGCGCGGGGCCGACCGCGGCGTCGAACCGGCCGCGGGCATAGTCGATACAGCGCTCGTCATAGGAAATCGACCACTTGTCGTCATAGGTCTCGGCTTCCCAGTCGTGATAGAGCACCTGGGCGAGCTTCGTATCCTTCAGCGCTGCTTCGACCTCGGCCTCGGTGGCATGCGGGTTCGGCGCCGGGTCATCGGGGTGGACCGTCATGGTGGGCTAGCCTAGCCAACCCTGCGCCGCACGTCTGCAGCGGACCAGTGAGTAGGACGTGTTTCGCCCCGCCGCACCGTCGCCCGAGACTCGTTCTGGTTCTGAACCTGCCCGACGATCTACCCCCGCACCGCCTCGCGCCCCAGATGCGGTCGGCAACCTGGGGCTCGAGTGGGCCTCACGATCATCGAGTGCCGCGAAAGTCACACCACCCACAGGCCAGGAACGTGTTCCTGTTTATGGTCCGCATCGGCACTCCGATCACCCAAGCCCGACCCGACTGACCGCGGCACCGCAGATCCTGACTACCGACCAGTAACGGCAAGCAGGCCAAACCGAACCGTCAGCCGGTTGCGTCGGTGCCCGTCAGCGTCCGACTGAGGTTGCCGAACCTGGACCGTCGGCCAGGTTCGACTAGTGCCAATGCGGGCCCCGGTGGCGAAGAGTGGGGTCCATTCCGTGCGAGCACGATCGAGCCCGTCAGACCCGCCCGGGCAGATCGACCGAGACCTCACGAACGCCACCGACGCGGCCGAGCCGTGTGCCCCGTCAGTGCCCGACGAAAGTCGCCGAGCCTGGGCCGTCGGCCAGGTAAGACTCGGTGCCGATGCGGCGGTCTTCGGTGGTGAAGAGGGCGGTCCATTCGATGCGGGCGCGGTCCAGGCCGTGGGGGCCTGCTTCGAAGACGGCTTTCGCGGCGGCGAGGGCGCGGGTGGGTCCGTCGGTGAATTGCCGAGCCCAGCGGATGGCGGCGGTGTAGACGTCGTCGGGGGCGACTACCTCGTCCACCAGGCCGAGGGTGCGCGCTTCATCGGCCTCGACGAAGCGGCCGGTGTAGACGAGGTCTTTGGCGGTGCCGGGGCCGATCAGCAGCGATAGGCGGCGGATGCCTGCGAGGGGAATGAGGCCCGCTTTGATTTGGGGTAGGCCGAGTTTGACGTTGTCGCCGATGATGCGGCGGTCGGCGGCGAGGGCCAGTTCCAGGCCGCCGCCGAGGCAGTAGCCGCTGATCGCGGCGACGGTGGGCTGGGGCACCTTGGCCAGGCAGCCCAGTGCCGCCTGCAGATCGGCGGCCATGGCTTCGGCCTGATCCGGGTCGAGTCCGGAGAGTTCGGCGAGGTCGTCGCCCGCGCAGAAGACCCGCTCGTCGCCGTAGACGACCAATGCCGCGACCCCGGGGTGTGCGGCGACAACCGCCGCCGCCTCGGCCACCTCCCGGACCAGCTGCGCATTCAGCAGGTTCAGTGGCGGGCGGTCGATCCGGAGGACGGCAACGCCACGAACGGCGGGATCCTCCGGCAACTCCAGGGTCACGTATTCGGCCATGGCAGGAAACCTACTGCCTCAAGGACGCGCGGATCCCCTGAGCCTGCTGGTATCCGGCAGTCCGGCGAAATAGCGCTGGTTGTCCGGGAACTGGAGGACCTGCCGCCCACTGTCACCGGCGAGCACCGGCATGATCGGTTCGATCACCCGGTCGATGGCCAGAATCTCCGCCGTGGAAGCGAATTCGGCAATGGCATCGAGCTGCGACCAGGTCGGCGGCAACAGCACATCGGTGCCCGCCCGCCAGCGGTCGAGTTCGTCCGCCGCGGTGCGCCATTGCACCTCGGCGGCCTCGGTGGTGGCGCCGTCGGCCAGCTGCCCCTGCGGCAGCACCGCGACGAAGAACCGGGTGTCATAGCGCCGCGGCTCGATTACCGGGGTGATCCAATTCGCCCACGGCCGCAGCAGATCCGCGCGCAACACCAGTTTCTCTTCGGCGAGGAAGTCCGCCAGCGAAACTTCGCGCCGCTCCAGTCGCGCCCGGGCATCGTGGTAGCCGGTGGTATCGGAGACGACGGTGTCGACTGTCGGCCCGGCCAGCAGCACCCCGCACTCCTCGAAGGTTTCGCGCACTGCGGCGGCGACGAGCGCCTTGGCCCTTGGCTCGGTGGTGCCGAACTTCGCCGCCCACCAAGCGGGTTCGGGTCCGGCCCATTCGATGTCGGCGGTTCCGTCCGACGGATCGACACCGCCGCCCGGGAAAACGGTCATGCCGGCGGCGAAGGCCATCGCCCCGACCCGGCGCTGCAGGAACACCTCGGGCCCGGTGGCACCGTCACGCACCAACATCACCGTCGACGCGTCCTTGAGCGGCGGAATGGGCTCCTGCGCGTTCGTCTCACTCACTCCTGCACCCTAACGCCTGCTTGTTTTACGCCGTAATCCCCATCACGGGCTCAGCGCGAACGGTGCCGCCCCAAACGACGCGCGCGCCGCGCGAAGTACCGGCCATCGACGCGATCCAGCGCGATCGACTGACGGAAGGCCTCACTCAGGTTCTCGGCGGTAAGCACATCCGGCAGCAAACCCTGCGCGATGACCGCGCCCTCGTTCAGCAGCAGGCCATGGGTGAAGCCCGGCGGAATCTCCTCGACATGGTGGGTCACCAGGACCATGGCCGGGGAATCGGGATCCGAGGCGAGATCGCCGAGGCGTTCCACCAATTCCTCACGGCCCCCCAGATCCAGACCGGCGGCGGGCTCGTCGAGCAGCAGCAGCTCCGGATCGGTCATCATCGCGCGGGCGATCAGCACCCGCTTGCGCTCCCCCTCGGACAACGTTCCGTAGGTGCGATCGGAAAGATGTTCGGCGCCGAGACTTTCGAGCATATCGATGGCGCGGTCGGTATCGACATCGTCGTAACGCTCGCGCCAGCGACCGAGGACCGCGTAACCGGCGGAAACCACCAGATCGCTGACCTTCTCGTCGCGCGGAATCCGGCTGGCCACCGCGGCCGAGGACCAGCCGATGCGCGGTCGTAGCTCGCTGACATCGGTTTTGCCGATGACTTCACCGAGCAGATGGGCGATGCCCGAGGTCGGATGCACTTCGGCGGCGGCCATGCGGAGCAGCGAGGTCTTGCCCGCGCCGTTGGGTCCGAGGACCACCCAGCGTTCGTCGAGCTCGACCTGCCAGGTGACCGGGCCGACGAGGGTGTGACCCGAACGTCGGATGGTCACGTCGGTGAAATCAATGAGCAGATCGGGATCCGGTTGCGGCACGGGCTCCATCTTGGCTCAAATGCGCTGTGTTCGTACGACCGACCCATGCCGGTAGCCACGACATGGCCATTCGTCCGCCACGACGTGCCGTCGCGGACGGTGCGCGCACCGCTCCCGGCGGGTTTTTCGGCGGCTCATCGGTGAAGCGGAACATCCGCGCGACGATCAGCGCCAGCGGAATCGAACAACCTACCCAAACGGCGAGTATCACCAACAGCGTCGTCATCATGATGGCCTCCGGCGAGTGGTATGCGGCGGTCCTATTGCGTCGAACGTACCCAGATCGGGCTCAGGTGAATCCCCTTAGCGCCGAACAGCGAAACATCTACACCGCGTAATCGCTTGCGGGACCTGCGGTGTAAATCGGATGCGAGCAATTCACCCCCAGCCGATCAGTATTGTCCGGGCACCGCGATCACAGTCATCGACCCCGGAGCGACCTCGGTGAAACCGGCGTCGCGCACCGCGACGGCCTGCCCACGAGACACCTGCTCGCACAGCGACGCCCACTGCTCCGGTCCGGATTCGCGCACCGCACATCGGAACTCGCGCTGCGACCACCGCAGTGCCTCGTCCACGGTGAGCGCACCGGCTAGCAACATGCTGGCGTGACCGACCTGGGCGGCGGCCTTGCCGAGCGTCATGCCGAGCTTCGTATTCACCCACAGCACGGGCAGGTCGGGATCGGCGGGTCCGGGATCGTCGTGTTCGAGGTCGGTGCCGTTGATCTGCAGCCGCCTGATCCGCGGATCGACCTCGCCCACCGGCCCCGGCACGAATGCCCGCGCCTGCGCACCGTCCACCTCGACGGTCACCCCGTCCACCTCGTTGGCGGCCAGCCACTGCGCACCGCGCGCCCGCCGCGCCACCTTGCGGATCCGCGACCGCTTCCAGGCCAGGAACCGCTGCTCCCACACACCCTCGGGCCCGACCCGCTCATCCAGGCACAGCGCCACCGTGGCCACCGCCGCGGCCTCGAGCAGTGCACTGCGCCGCGGCGGATCGACCTTCGGAATATGCAGCACCATCTGCATGGCTTGCACGAGAGCGGAATCTTCCGGATCGCCGAGAGCGCCGTAGCCACGCGCCAGCTCCGCATGCCGAATGCGGAATCCCTCGACACCCGTCGACAATTCGGCCTCCGGGATACTCGACATCACGCCACCTCGATCGTCAACGAAAACCGCCGCGCAGGCGCGACACCCCCAGCGAGCCTACCGACCCTCGTGACTCAGCTGCCGACGAGCGGGACGCGACGGATTCCGCCGTCGCGGGCATCGGCGGCCTCCACCTCGTCGCGGGTCACGCCGAGGATGAACAGGACCGCGTCCAGGTAAGGATGCGACAGCGCCGCGTCGGCGACCTCGCGCAACGCGGGCTTGGCATTGAAGGCGACGCCGAGTCCGGCCGCATTGAGCATGTCGATGTCGTTGGCGCCGTCGCCGACGGCCACGGTCTGCTCCATCGGCACGCCCGCCTCCGCCGCGAATTTACGCAGCGCGGTGGCCTTGAAGGCGCGGTCGACGATTTCGCCGACCACCCGGCCGGTCAGCTTGCCGTCCACGACTTCGAGCGTATTCGCCTGCACGAAGTCCAATTCCAGTTCGTGCGCGAGCGGTTCGATCACCTGACGGAAGCCGCCCGACACCACACCGCAGCGGAATCCGATGCGGCGCAGGGTTCGAATGGTGGTGCGCGCGCCCGGGGTCAGCTCGATCCGGTCGGCGACCTCCTCGATCACCGATTCGTCCAGCCCCTCGAGGGTCGCCACCCGCTGACGCAGGGATTCGGCGAAGTCGATTTCACCGCGCATGGCCGCCTCGGTGACCTCGCGGACCTGATCCTCCACCCCGGCGTGCGCGGCGAGCATCTCGATGACCTCGCCCTGGATCAGGGTCGAATCGACGTCGAAGACGATGAGCCGCTTGCCACGGCGGGCCAGTCCGGCCCGCTCCACCGCCACGTCCACCTGTTCGGCGACCGCGACCTCGGCCAGCGCCGTGCGCAGCCGGGCATCGGAATCGGGGCCGGTGTCGGTCGCGGTGACCAGGAGTTCCATTCCGGTCACCGGGTAGTCGGCAATGCCGCGGATGGTGTCGATATTGGCGCCGAGCGCGGCGAGCTGACGAGAGACCGAACTGAATGCGCGCGCGGTCACCGGCGCGCCGAGGATGACCACCGCATGGGTGGACATCGGCTGCCTGCCGATCTGCGCGTCGACCTCGACGTCGACATGCATGCCGACGGTATTCATCGCCTCTTCGAGCTCGTCCTGCAGCGCCTCCGGATCGCTCGGGCAGGTGACCAGCACGCCGAGGGTCAGTCGGCCGCGTATGACGACCTGCTCCACATCCAGCAGGCTCACGTGATGCCGCGACATCGCCGCGAGCAGTACGGAGGTCACACCGGGCCGGTCGGGTCCGGTGACGGTGACGAGGACGATGGTGTCGGCCAACTGAGGTGCTCCAAGTTAGTTGTTTGCCGTAGCTGTGCTGGACCCCGATGTCGCAACGCTGCGGTCGGTGCTAGTCCCCACAAAATGAGTGTGCACCCACTGATGATCAGTAGGTGCACACTCATCATGGCGACGCTACTGCACTGCCGGGTACCTCTCTGCCGGACAATGTAGTTGCTCACTCGCCTGGTGGGCTCACTCTCTGCGCCCTTGGACGGACGAATGTCCGGCCACCGTCTAATGCTTTGCCAAGGCGCCTTCGTGCACTTCGGTGGCATGTTTGCCCGAACCCCAGCCCACATGCGCCTCGGCCCGCATCCGCTCGACCATGTGCGGGTAGTGCAGCTCGAATGCGGGACGCTCGGAACGGATGCGCGGCAGTTCGTAGAAGTTGTGCCGCGGCGGCGGGCAGGTGGTGGCCCACTCCAGCGAGTTGCCGTAACCCCACGGATCATCGACGGTGACCACTTCGCCGTAGCGGTAGCTCTTGAACACGTTCCAGATGAACGGAAGCATCGACGCACCGAGGATGAAGGCGCCGATGGTGGAAATGGTGTTCAGCGTGGTGAATCCGTCGCTGGGCAGGTAGTCGGCGTAGCGGCGCGGCATGCCTTCGGCGCCCAGCCAGTGCTGCACCAGGAAGGTGGTGTGGAAGCCGATGAAGGTGGTCCAGAAGTGCCACTTGCCGAGGCGCTCGTCCAGCATGCGGCCGGTGATCTTCGGGAACCAGAAGTAGATGCCTGCATAGGTGGCGAACACGATGGTGCCGAAGAGCACGTAGTGGAAGTGCGCGACGACGAAGTACGAGTCGGTGACGTGGAAGTCCAGCGGCGGCGAGGCCAGGATGACACCGGACAGACCGCCGAAGAGGAAGGTGACCAGGAAGCCGAGGGAGAACAGCATCGGCGATTCGAAGGTCAGCTGGCCGCGCCACATGGTGCCGATCCAGTTGAAGAACTTCACACCGGTCGGGACGGCGATCAGGAAGGTCATGAACGAGAAGTACGGCAGCAGCACGGCGCCGGTGGCGTACATGTGGTGCGCCCACACCGCGATCGACAGCGCCGCGATACCAAGGGTCGCGTAGACCAGCGTGGTGTAACCGAAGATCGGCTTACGCGAGAAGACCGGGAAGATCTCCGAGACGATGCCGAAGAACGGCAGCGCGATGATGTACACCTCGGGATGTCCGAAGAACCAGAACAGGTGCTGGTAGAGCAGGATGCCGCCGGTGGCCGGATCGTAGATGTGGCCACCGAGGTGGCGGTCGTAGGCCAGGCCGAACAGCGCGGCGGTCAGCAGCGGGAAGGCGAGCAGCACGAGGACGCTGGTGACGGCGATGTTCCAGGTGAAGATCGGCATACGGAACATGGTCATACCGGGGGCACGCAGGCAGACCACCGTGGTCAGCATGTTGACGCCACCGAGGATGGTGCCCAGACCGGAGACCGCGAGGCCGAGGATCCACAGGTCGGTGCCGACGCCGGGCGAGTGCAGGATGTCGGTCAGCGGGACGTACGCCGTCCAACCGAAGTCCGCGGCGCCACCGGGGGTGATGAAGCCCGCGGTCGCCATGGTCGCGCCGAATGCGTACAGCCAGTAGCTGAAGGCGTTCAGTCGTGGGAAGGCGACGTCGGGTGCGCCGATCTGCAGCGGCAGGACGATATTGGCGAAGCCGAACACGATCGCGGTCGCGTAGAACAGCAGCATGATCGTGCCGTGCATGGTGAACAGCTGGTTGAACTGTTCCGGGGACAGGAACTGCAGACCCGGCCGGGCCAGCTCACCACGCATCAGCAGGGCCATCAGACCACCGATGAGGAAGAACGCCATCGAGGTGGTCAGGTACATGACACCGAGGACCTTAGGGTCGGTGGTGGTGACCATCTTGACGATGAACGAGCCCTTCGGCCCGGTCCGAGCCGGATACGGCCGAGTCGCTTCCAACTGAGGGACTGGCTTTGGCTCTACGGCAGTCACTGATCCTCCTGAAAGGTGCCTTTAGGTCGCTCCGCAGGCTCCGCTGCTCGCATCCGCCCCACTACGGGGACAGACGAGGAGTTCGCTTGCGCTCCTGAGATCGTAAACCGTGCTGCGACAGCCATCCGCACGGGTCCTACTCTGTGTCGTATTTCGCGGTGTGGGCGACTCCGACCCACTGATTCGGCGCTCATGATCCGGCCCCTTGCGTGCCGACCATTTAGAGCGACCTGCAAGCAGTCGCCAGCGATGATTTTCGCGGGCAGCCGACGTCTCTATCGGTGACAGTGATCCACTCTCGCAAGGAGCCCACTCATGACCGCACCCAAGACCGGCGATCCCTGCTGGGTCGATATCTACACCTCTGATCCAGACCGGGCCATCGCCTTCTACGGCCAGCTGTTCGGCTGGACCGCCGACCGCGCGGACGAGGAGTTCGGCGGCTACATCACCTTCCGCAAGGACGGTAAGGCCGTCGCGGGCGGCATGGGCAAGACCGCGGACGGGGCCGAGGGACCCGATCAATGGACGGTCTACCTCGCTTCGCCCGATGCCAAGGCCACCGCGGACGCGGCCGCCGAGCACGGCGGCGCGGTCGTCGTTGCGCCCATGGATGTGGGCGATCTCGGTGCGATGGCCGTGCTCGGCGATGTCGGCGGCGCGGGCGTCGGCATCTGGCAGGCCGGCACCTTCGGCGGATTCGAGACCATCGGCATCGCCTCAGGCGGCACCTGGACCGACCACGTCGGCATCCCGTCCTGGTTCGAACTGCACACCCGCGACTACGCCCGCTCGCTCGACTTCTACCGCGACGTCTTCGGCTGGAGCGATACCTTCGCCATTTCCGACTCCCCGGAGTTCCGCTACACCACCATCCACGCCACCACCCCGATGCTCGGCGGTGTCATGGATGCCTCGGCCTTCCTGCCCGAGGGTGTACCGGCGGGCTGGACCGTCTACTTCGGCGCCGATGACGTCGACGCGGCCGTCGCGAAGGTCGTCGAATTGGGCGGCACCGTGCTGGCCCCGCCCGAGAACACCCCCTACGGCCGGATCGCACAGGTCGCCGATCCGACCGGGGCACGATTCAGCATCGGCGGCAACGCCGCGTAGCCGATCCGACGACCGCGCGGAATCCGCTGTACGACAGCGGGATTCCGCGCGGTCGCGGACAGGGTCCGGATGCGACGTGCACGCGGCGGTGGCCTTCGCGTCCCGGCACCCACGCCACGCGGTACCCTCACCCGCATGCCGGTGAGCGCCCCTGTTCGCACCCGAAACCGCACGGACTCCCCCCGATACGGCACCGCCAGGAATCGCGCGGTCCGGCACGGGGGCACCGCGGTCGCCCTGCTCTGCGCCGCATTGCTCGTCGCGGGCTGCAGTCAGAAGGACGACGCCAGCTCGATCATTCGCACCACGACGAATATCGCGGGCGCCGGTGTGGTCGGCCTGGAGCGCGACACCTCGAACGCCTGCCCGCTACCGAGCGCACCGGATCCGTCGAACGGCAAGACCCGCACCGTCACCCACGCCGCGGGCACGTCGGAGGTGCCCGCCGATCCGCAGCGCGTCGTTGTGCTGTCTACCTCAGCGTTGGACGCCACCTGCGCGGTCGGCCTGTGGGAGCGGGTCGTCGGCGCGGTTCCGATCGACGGACCCCGCTCGCAGCCCATGTATCTCGGCTACGGCGTGCTGAAGATCCCCCCCGTCGGTTCGGCGGCACAGCCCGATCTCGGGCAGATCGCCGCCCTGCATCCCGATCTGATCATCGGCGATATGTCGAGCGGCCCAGGCGGTTTCGCCGCATTGCAGGCGATCGCGCCGACCGTACTCGCCGATCCCGGCAGCGGCTGGCAGACCGAATTCAGCACGCTTGCAGCGGGTCTCGGCCGTCGCACTGCCGCGACAACGGCGTTGGAGAACTACCGTGCCGAGGCGCGCGAGACCGGTAATGCCTTGGCCGCCAGCCAGTCCCAGGCCTCGGTGGTCCGCTTCACCGCCGATCACGACCAGGTCCAGGGCAGCAACAGCTTCGCGGGACAGGTCCTCGCCGATGTGGGTGTACAGCGGCCGACCGCCCAGCGCGGCACCTCCTTCGACGTGACCGAGCAGGACCTGACCAAGGTCGAGGGCGACATCATCTACGTCGTCTTCGCGGGCGAGGCCGGTGAAGCGCACGGTAAGTCGGTGCTGCGCAGCGATGCCTGGAAGGATCTCGGCGCCTCCGCCGATAAGCGCGTCTTCGCGGTCGAAGACACCGTGTGGCACGGCGACGGCCTCACCGCGGCCCGCGCCCTGCTCGCCGACCTGCGCAGCAGCTTGAACGGTTTCGTCACCGACTGAGTTTTTGGCAGCGCCTTCGGCGCTGCGTGTTCGCGGCCCCCTGGTGTCTCGCGTCCGAGCCGTCGAGACTCGCGCCTTCGGCGCATGCGCTTCGACGACTCGGACGCGAGACGGGCCGCGAACAGGCCGCTCGTAAGACTCGCTCCGCGGTGGTCGCTGATGGCGGGACGTCCGGC
>NZ_JBIAFV010000004.1:425597-472604 GCF_042869435.1 Nocardia sp. NPDC006982
GACATACGCGCGCCGGAAAGGTCAGACCCGCGCATGCGCTTCGACGACTCGGACGCGAGACGGGCCGCGAACAGGCCGCTCGTAAGACTCGCTCCGCGGTGGTCGCTGATGGCGGGACGTCCGGCACCTGACATACGCGCGCCGGAAAGGTCAGACCCGCGCATGCGCTTCGACGACTCGGACGCGAGACGGGCCGCGAACAGGCCGCTCGTAAGACTCGCTCCGTCGTCGTAGCGAGCAGCTTGATCAATTCGATCGGGGCGCACACCTTGGGTATGGATTCGCTAACCCTCGGAGTGCTCCCACCAGCGCTTGGGTAGCTGTCGCCAACCCCTCCCGGCAGCGAGATTAGAAGGGCATCGAAAACAAAGACGGAACCTGTGAGGGGATCACAAAATGAGCACTCTGGTCGAAGCGCCCGCCACCAACGTCATCCAGCTGCAGCCGCGCCTGCGGAAAGCGGCCGAGCTCGAGCTGTGTGCGGTCCCGAACGACTCCGGGACGCTCGCCAACGTCGAGCTGGATCGTTGGGCGAACCGGCTGGCCCGAGTGCTGATCAACCGTGGCGCCGCCGTGAACACGCGGATCGCGCTGGCGATCGACCCGCAGATCGAAGCCACGGTTGCCGCATCCGCCGTTGTCAAGCTCGGCGCGACTGCGGCATCGGTGGCCGAGGACGCGACCGCCGTCCCTGGTGCTTCCCTCGGCATCACCACCAAGGCCCGCCGTCCCGAGCTCAGCGATGCCATCGACTGGCTGCTCCTGGACGACCGCTCGACGCTGCAGCGCTATCTGGTCAGCTCCGACGCCCCGATCACCGATGCCGATCGGCTGACCGAGCGGAAGTCCGCCTGACCTGCTATTCAGCCTGCGCGCCCGAACCCACGGAGTTCGGGCGCGCAGCGGCGCGTATGCCGGGCCCGCAGGCGGCAGCGCCGCGCGGCCACTCGAGCGCCCCCGGGACGCCGCCGATCGAACACAGTGTTGGTCAATACGCCTTCGGTCGGCTCGGCGCCGGTCCAAAATGAACTTGCTACTACGCGACGGTCGGGACCAGCGGTGCACCACCGCTCCAGACGTCAGAACGCAGGTGTGCTTATGCAACAGCCATCGTCCTCGAACGGAAAAATAGGCACCGCACCGCCCGACAGCGCGTTCCCGCTGTCGGCGGCCCAGCGCGGCATCTGGTTCGCCCAGCACATCGCGGGTGATACGCCTATCTCGATCGCACAGTACGTCGAACTGACCGGCGAACTCGATCTCGACGCACTCGCCGCGGCCGCCAAGCAGACCGGGCGCGAATTCGGGACCGGCTATGTCCGGCTGCTCGATGTCGAGGGTCAGCCGTACCAGCTCGTCGACACCACCATTGTCGACGAACTCACCGTCATCGACCTGCGCGATAAGCCCGATCCCGAGGCAGCGGCACATGCCTGGATGCGCGCGGAGTACTCCGCGCCGCTGGATCTGATGCACGACCGGTTGGTCGCGGTGGCCATGCTGCGGCTGGCCGATGACCACTGGTTCTGGTACTCGCGCATGCACCACATCGTGCTGGACGGAATGGGTGCGCTCGCACTGGTACAGCGCACCGGCGAGATCTACAACGCGACCATCGAGGGCAGCGAGGCGCCGCCCGCCAAGGCCGAACCACTGCAGAAGATCGCCGAAGCCGATCTGGCCTACCGCGGCTCGGACCGATTCGACGCCGACCGCGAGTACTGGCGCGAGCATCTGGCCGGGATGGCCGACCCGGTCAATCTCGCGGGCCGCGAGGCCGATGTCGACGCGCCGCCGAACCGGGTCTCGGGCGCATTGCCCGCCGCGACGGCCGAACTGCTCGATACCGTGGCGAAGGCGGCCGACTCGAATGCCGCGCCGACCATCGTCGCCGCCTTCGGCGCCTATCTCGCCGCGATGACCGGTGCGCCCGAAGTGGTGCTGAGCCTGCCGGTTTCGGGACGCACCACGGCGGCACTGCGCCGCTCCGGCGGCATGGTCGCCAATGTCGTTCCGATGCGCCTGATGTTGTCACCGACCACGACGGTCGGTGACGTGATCCGGGCAGCGCAGAGTGAGCTGACCGGGGCGCTGCGCAGACAGCGTTACCGGCAGGAGGACATCGTCCGTGATCTCGGCTGGTCGATGGACGAGGCTTCGTCGTTCGGTCCGGCCGTCAATTTGATGATGGTGGACACCAGGATTCAGCTCGGCTCGGTCACCGGACGACTGCACGTGCTGACATCCGGGTTGATCGATGATGTGTTCTTCAACCTGTATCCGGGCGTCGGCGGCGAGAGCACCCACATCGATCTGCAGGGCAACGGAAACCTGTACAGCACCGATGAATTGGCGGCACACCATGCCCGCTTCTTGATGTTCCTGCACACCTTCCTGGCCGCCGGACCGGATGCGCCGCTGAGTACCGTCCAGGTCGTCTCCCCGCAGGAGCGGGATCGGCTGGTGCCCGCGCGCGGACCCGAGGCGGTCGCACCGCGCACTCTTCCCGAAATCATCGCGGCCGGTGCCGCACTCGACCCGGAGGCGGTGGCGCTGCGCAGCGGTGACACCAGCATGACCTACCGTCAGGTCGACGAGTACACCAACCGCCTGGCCCGCGTGCTGATCGCGGCAGGCGCCGGACCCGAACGCACCGTCGCGATTTCGATTCCGCGTTCGGCCGAATCCGTCCTCGCCACGCTCGCGGTGGCGAAATCCGGAGCGGCATTCGTCCCCATCGACCCGACCTATCCCGCCGACCGGATCGAGCATATGGTCGGCGACAGCGGGGTCGTCGCGGGCTTGACCGTGCACCCGGCGCGAAAGTCCTTGCCGGACCGCGTGAATTGGCTACTGCTCGACGACGACGCGACGGCCGAAACGGTGGCAGCGCAGGATTCGGCGGCGATCACCGATGCCGAGCGCCGTGGGCCGGTACGCCTGGATCAGATCGCCTACATCATCTACACATCCGGATCGACGGGACTGCCCAAGGGTGTGCTGGTGTCGCATCGCGGCCTGGCGAATTTGGTCACCGGTTCCGGCGCCGGATTCGGTGTCGACGCCGATTCGATAGTGGCACACGCGGTTTCGCCGAGTTTCGATATTTCCGTCGAGGAGATCCTGGTCACCCTCGCGGCGGGTGCGACGATCGCCGTCGTGCCGCCGTCGGCGTATGCGGGCGATGAGATGGCCGAAGTTCTGCGCGCGCACCGGGTCACCCATCTCAATGTCACCCCGACGGTGGTGGGCTCGCTGGACCCGGCGACGCTGCCGGATCTGCGGACGATCGTCGTCGGTGGTGACGCGTGTCCGCCGGAGTTGGTGACCACCTGGTCCGGGCGGACGCTGTTGAACGGCTACGGGCCCACCGAAACCACCGTCACCGTGACCTTGAGCGGGCCGTTGCGCCCCGGCGGGCCGGTGACCATCGGCAGCATCGTGCGCGGCGTCACCGCTGTCGTGCTCGACCCGTGGTTGCGGCCGGTGGCCCGCGGCGCGGTCGGTGAGCTGTATCTGGCCGGCGCGGGCGTCGCGCGCGGCTATCACCAGCGCAACGGGCTGACCGCCAGCCGTTTCGTCGCCAATCCGTACGCGCCGGGTGAGCGGATGTACCGCACCGGCGATCTGGTGCGGTGGACCGCAGACGACGAACTGGAGTACCACGGCCGCAGTGACTTCCAGGTCAAGGTGCGCGGGTTCCGCATCGAACTCGGCGAGATCGATGCCGCTCTGCAACGGCAGCCCGATGTCGATTTCGCACTCACCATCGGCGCGAAGACTCCCACCGGAGTGACCGCACTGGTGGCGTACGTGCTCGGTAAGCCCGGCACCGAGATTCACCCGGAGGCACTGAAAGCCGCTGCCGGTGAAACGCTTCCGGCCTATATGGTCCCCTCGGTCATCATGGTGCTCGACAGCATTCCGCTGACACCGCTGGGCAAGGTGGACCGCAGGGCCCTGCCCGCACCGGATTTCAGTGTCCGAGCCGTTGCGAGCCGAGCGCCGTCGACGCCGCGCGAAGCGGCACTGGCCGACTTGTTCGCCGATGTCCTCGGACTCGAAACGGTCGGTGTCGACGACAGCTTCTTCGCACTCGGCGGTGACAGTATCGTCTCCATCCAGCTGGTATCGCGCGCGAAGGCCGCCGGGATCGGCTTCAGTGCACGAGATGTGTTCGAGCGCAAGACCGTTGCCGCGCTGGCCGCGATCGCGACCGACGTGCGCGCGCAGACGGTCGACGAACTGCCCGGCGGCGGGGTCGGCACCGTGGAGCTCACGCCGATCGTGCACGCCATGGTGGAGCAGGGACCGACCTGGAACCGCTTCGGTCAGGCCGTCTTGATCGGTCTCCCGGAGGCTTTCGGCCGCGACCAGCTCAGCGCCGCGGTCCAAGCGCTCATCGACCATCACGATGTGCTTCGCTCCACCCTGCGGCACACCGAACAAGGCTGGGAATGGGTTGTCGCCGAACGTGATTCGATAACCGCCGATGATTTGATCGAGGTAGTCGCGGCCGACGCGGACTCCGACGACAGCTACGAACGCGAATTACAACAGGCGGCGGATCTGCTCGATCCCGAGGCGGGTGTGGTCGCGCGCTTCGTGCTGATCGAGCGGGCGGGGGCCGATCCACTGTGCTGGCTGGTGCTGCACCATCTGGTGACCGACGGCGTCTCCTGGCGAATCCTGCTGCCGGACCTGGCGATCGCGGCGGCGGGCGGCGCACTCGCGCCCGTCGGCACTTCCTTCCGGCGGTGGGCATACGGTCAAGTCGAACTGGCGCCCGAGCGGGTGGCCGAACTGCCGCTGTGGCAACAGATGCTGGCCACCCCGGATCCGATCATCGGCTCGGCGGCACTGGATCCCGCGGTCGACGTCGTCGCCACCATGGGCCAGTGCCGGACCACCGTCGACCCGGATATCGCCAGTACCGTACTGGCCACGCTGCCCGACCAATTCCATTGCGGCGCAGACGATGTGCTGCTCACCGGACTCGCCCTCGCGGTGAGCCGCTGGCGCGATCGCAATACCGCACTGCTCACCATGGAAGGCCACGGCCGCTCCGAGACGCTGCTGCCCGGCGCCGATATCGCACGCACGGCAGGCTGGTTCACCAGCATCTACCCGGTGGCCATCGATGTGACCGGCATTGATCTCGACGACGCGTTCGCCGGTGGCGCCGCGGCGGGCACCGCGATCAAAAAGGTCAAAGAACAGCTGCGTGCGGTGCCGGACAAGGGCATCGGCTACGGCATGCTGCGCTATCAGCATCCGGAGTCCGCCGCCGCCCTCGCGGACGCGCCGATCCCGCAGCTCAGCTTCAACTATCTCGGCCGTGCGCTCACCGGCGGGCACGCGGGAGCGTGGCTGCCACAGCGTTTCGCGGCGACGCACAACGAGTCGGCGCCGCTGGCCGCGGTCGTCGATATCAATGCCGTGCTCACCGATGTCGGCTTGGAGGTCACCTGGGCCTACGCCACGCGGTTGCTCGACGAGGCGGATGTCGGTCAACTCGCCGAGCTGTGGTCGCAAGCGCTGGGCGCGCTCGCGGCGCACGCAGGCTCGCCGGGCGCGGGCGGACGCACCCCGTCGGACTTCGAACTCGTCGCGGTGCCACAACAGCAGATCGAGAACTGGGAACGCACCTACCCGAATCTCGTCGACGTCTGGCCGCTTTCGCCGTTGCAGTACGGTCTGCTCTTCCATGCGCTCTACGACACCGATACCGCCGACGACTACACCGTCCAATCACTGCTCACCCTGGCGGGCACCGTCGATGCCGCCCGCTTGCGCAGTGCGGCACAGGCCTTGCTGGAGCGGCACGAGAACCTGCGCGTCGCCTTCGCCGAAACCGATGACGGTCCGCGCCAGCTCGTTCTCGGCGGCTGCGAAATCCGCTGGCACGATATCGATCTCACCGATATTGCCGACGCCGACGAACGCGACCGCGAACTCGACCGCCTCATCGCCCTCGATGCCCGCACCCGATTCGAACTCGACCGCCCACCGCTGATCCGCTTCACCCTCATCCGCATCGGGGCCGATATCTATCGGCTGGTCATGACCAATCACCATCTGGTGCTGGACGGCTGGTCGACGCCACTGCTGGTGCGCGAGCTGCTGACGCTCTACGTCGCCAGGGGCGACACCTCCGCACTGCCGCCCGCGCACTCGTACCGGGAGTTCCTGGCATGGCTCGACGAGCAGGACAACGAGGCCTCGCTCGCAGCCTGGACGCAATCGCTGGCCGGCGTGGATTCGCCGACGCGCGCGGTCCCGTCGCTGGCCGGGATCGAATCGACCGAGGCCGGAATGATCACGCACGACCTGACCCGGGCCACGGTCGAGCGGCTGGAGACCACCGCACGCGACTCCGGCGCGACAGTGAACACGGTGGTGCAGGCCGCATGGGCAATGCTGCTCGCCATGTCGACCGGGCGCACGGATGTGGTGTTCGGCGGCACCGTATCCGGTAGGCCACCGGAGCTGCCCGGTGTCGAAGAGATGGTCGGATTGTTCATCAATACGCTCCCGGTGCGGGTCCAGCTCGATCCCGCGGAGAAGGTCGCCGACCTGCTGACCCGCATCCAGGCCGAGCAGGCGCGCCTGCTCGACCACCAGCATGTGGGGCTGGCCGCCATCCACCGGGCCGTCGGCCTCGCCGAACTCTTCGACACGCTCACCGTATTCGAGTCGTATCCGATCGACCGGGAGGCGCTGTCGCAGGCGCTCGATATCGCGGGTATGCGGGTGCTCGATATCGCGGGCACCGACGCGACGCCCTACCCGTTGGGCCTCATGGTCATTCCGGTGCACGGCGAAGACGGGCACGACACACTGCGCATCAACCTGAAATTCATGGCCGACCAGCTCGATCGCACGGCGGCACAACCACTGCTCGAGCGCTTCGTCCGGCTACTGACCCAACTCGCCGACAACCCGAATGCCCTCGTCTCCCAACTACAATACTGCGACGATGCCGAACTGGCCGCCCTGGCCCCCGTGCGCGGTGCGGAATCGGTTCCGCCGCAGACACTTCCGGACATCCTGTCGGCAGGCGCGCGCATCGATCCAGACGCTATCGCGATCACCGCGGGTGATCTCAGCATGAGCTATGGCGAACTCGACGCCTGGTCCAACCGTTTCGCCCGGGTACTGCTCGGTCGCGGTGTCGGTCGGGAGGTCTTCGTCATACTCGCACTCACCCGATCACTGGAATCGGTGGTGGCCGTCTGGGCGCTAGCCAAGTCCGGCGCGGCGTTCCTACCGCTGGATCCGAGCTATCCGGTGGAGCGGATCGAGCACATGCTCTCCGATTCGAAGGCCCCGATCGGGGTGACGGTTACGGCGACCGGTGAGACGCTACCCGGCACCATCGACTGGCTGCTGCTCGACGACCTGAACACGATTCGACGAGTCATGCTTGTCTCCGACGCACCGATCACAGACGAAGAGCGCGGCGGCCCTATCAATATCGACCAGACCGCCTACCTGATCTACACCTCGGGCTCCACCGGTAAGCCCAAGGCTGTCCTGGTCAGCCATCGCGGCCTCACGAATATGGCCACCGCACAACAAGAAGGCCTCGAACTCGATCCCTCTATCAGTTCGCTACAGGTCGCTTCGCCGAGTTTCGACGCATCGGTCATGGAGCTGCTGATGGCGCATTCGACGGGTGGCCGCCTGGTGGTAGCGCCACCGGATGTCTACGGCGGCAGCGATCTCGAACATCTGCTGCGCACCGAACGGATCACCCACGCCGCGATCACGCCGTCGGCGCTGGCCACCATGGAACCGACCGATCTGGCCGACCTGCGGGTGCTCGGGGTCGGGGGCGAGGCCACCTCACCAGAACTGATCGACCGGTGGGCGGTCGGGCGGCGGATGGTGAATCTGTACGGCCCCACCGAATTCAGCGTCTGCGCGACCAGCCCCGTCGAACTGCTGCCGGGGGAACCGATCACCATCGGCGGGCCGATCCGCGGTGCGTCGAATCTGGTGCTCGATACCTGGCTGCGACCGGTTCCTGTGGGCATCGCGGGTGAGCTGTACCTGGCCGGTCCGGCGCTGGCACGTGGTTACTTCAATCGGTTCGAGATGACCGCGGCGCGCTTCATCGCGAATCCGTACGGCGCGGCCGGGGAAAGGATGTATCGGACCGGCGATATGGTCCGATGGGTCACCGGTGCCGATGACGCACTCGAGCTCGAGTATCTGGGCCGCAGCGACTTCCAGGTCAAGATCCGTGGTCTGCGGATCGAACTCGGCGAAATCGATGCCGTGCTCGCACGCGACGAACAGGTCGAATACGCGGTGACCATCGGCATCACCGGACCGGCGGGCGCGACAGTGCTGGTCTCGTATGTCCTGCCGACCACGGGCACCGAACTCGATCCCGAGCGCCTGCGGGAGCAAGTGGCGGCCGAACTGCCCAGCTATATGGTGCCCGGATACCTGGTCGTGCTCGATGACATTCCGCTGACCCCGGTCGGCAAGCTGGATCGCAAAGCCCTTCCGGTGCCGGACTTCTCGGTGGAAAAGCGGCCGTATCTCGCGCCGCGGACGCCGGTCGAACGAGCGGTCGCCGAGGTATTCGGCGAGGTGCTGGGCAGCGAGCAGGTGAGCGCCGACGAGTCGTTCTTCGAACTCGGCGGTAATTCACTCAGCGCGACCAAGGTTGTCGCCCGGATCAATTCGTCCCTCGGCTCCACCATCGCGCTGCGCGATCTCTTCGACGCGCCGACCGTCGCCCAACTGTCCGCGCGGGTAATCCCGGCCACCGACGGCAAGCCGGGCCGGTTCACGCTCGCACCACGCATCCGTCCGGACCGAATTCCGTTGTCCCCCGCCCAGCAGCGCATGTGGGTCCTCAATCGGATGGACCCGGCCTCGCCCGCGTACAACATCGCGGTCGCCTTGCGGCTCACCGGAAACCTCGATGTGGCGGCGATGCAACATGCGCTCGCCGATGTGGTCGAGCGGCACGAGAGTCTGCGCACCATCTACCCCGCGGATGCGGAGGGACCTCGTCAGGTGGTGATCGGTACGGCGGCCGCCGCGCCGGAGTTGACCGTGATCGACACCGGAGACACCGCGGCCCTGCGTCATCGGATCAATGCCTTGGCGGGCACCGGATTCGATATCACCAAGGAGCCGCCGCTGCGGGTCGGCATCTTCCGGATCAGCGACGGTACCGGCGCGAACGGCAAGGGATCGGTGCCGGTGTCCTCCGGCGCCGGCGCGGGCATTCCGCCGGTGTCGTCGCACGCTTCGATGGATGTTCCGCCGGTGTCGTCGGGTCCCCTCGTGGCCGAGGCGCCAGTTGTGGTCGAGCCGCCCTCGGTGCATGTCGTCGTGCTCGTGGTCCATCACATCAGCGCCGACGGCGCCTCGATGGCGCCATTGGCGGCCGATCTGGTGGCTGCGTACTCGGAGCGGACCAGCGGTGCCGACACGACCCGCGTGCCGCTCGGCGTGCAGTACGCCGATTTCGCGCTGTGGCATCGGGAGTTGCTCGGTAGCGAGTCGGATCCGGAATCGCTTGCGGCACGGCAGATCCGGTACTGGTCCGACATCCTCGGCGGTGCGCCGGATGTGTTGGAGCTGCCCGCCGATCGCCCGCGCCCGGCAGTGCAGTCGATGCGCAGCGCCGACGTCGATTTCACGCTGGACGCGCAATTGCACAGCGCCATCATCGAATTCGCGGCCGCGAACAATGTCAGCGTATTCATGGTCGTGCACGCCGCGCTCGCGGTGCTGCTGGCCCGGCTCGGCGGTACCGACGATGTCGTGATCGGCACGCCCGTCGCAGGCCGTGGCGAGGAGGCGCTCGACGAACTCGTCGGCATGTTCGTCAATACGCTGGCCCTGCGCACGCCGGTCGATCCGGGAACCGGCTTCCGGCAGTTCCTCGCGACCGTACGGGCCGCGGATCTGGATGCCTTCGGCAATACCGATGTGCCGTTCGAACGGCTCGTCCAGGTGCTCAATCCGACCAGATCGACCGCACACCATCCGATATTCCAGGTGTCGCTGTCACTGCAGAACTTCGTCGAACCGGTCCTGGAACTGCCCGGATTGCGGTTCGAGGTGGAGGATTTCGATCGCGGCGCCTCGCAATTCGACCTGACGCTCGACCTGCGTGAACGTTTCACCGCAGACGGCTCGGACGGCGTCGAGGGCGTATTGACCTACGCGACGGACCTTTTCGACGAAGCCACGGTGGCGACCTTCATCGATCGATGGCGTCGCGTGCTCGCCGCGATCGTCTCGGACATCGATATCCGCCTGGCCGATATCGATATCCTCGCCGAATCCGAACGCACCGAACTGGTTCCGGTGCGCGGCACCGAGACCGCGGGGACCACGACTCTCACCGACGCGCTCGCCGCATCCGCCGCCTCCTATTGGGACCGCCCGGCTTTGGTCGCCGACGGACGCACGACGACCTACCGTGAGCTCGACGCCACGTCGAACAAGTTGGCCCGGCTCCTGTTCGAAGCGGGCGTCGGCACGGAAACCGTCGTGGCGCTGGGGCTCCCCCGATCCGCTGAACTGCTGATCGGCATGTGGGCGGCCGCGAAGGCCGGTGCCGCCTTCCTGCCGGTCGATCCGAAACATCCGGTGGACCGGATCGATCACATGCTCACCGATTCCGGTGCGCGGGTCGGCCTCACCCTCGCCGCCTATCGGCCACTGCTGCCTGACAGTACCGAATGGCTGGTGCTCGACGATGCCGAGTTCAGCGGCCGCCAACAGACAGCAAGTGACGCAGCGTTGTCGTCGAAGTCGATCCGTCCGGACAGCCCCGCCTGGATGATCTACACCTCGGGTTCGACCGGAACACCCAAGGGCGTCACCGTCACCCATCGCGGTATCGCCGACCTCATTGCGGCACAACGGGAATCGCTCGGCGTCGACGAGCACTCGCGGGTATTGCAGGTCGCCTCACCGAGTTTCGACGCATCGGTCTTCGAGGCGCTGATGGCATTCGGCTCCGGCGGCGCGTCGGTGGTTGCGCCGCCGGAGGTCTTCGGCGGTAGCGCACTCGCCGAATTGATTGCCGCCGAACAGGTCACGCATATGGTGATAACACCGTCGGCACTGGCCACCATCGATCCCGCCGAGGTGTCGAGTGTGCGGGTGCTCGCGGTGGCGGGCGAGGCGGTCGGCGCCGAATTGGTCGAACGCTGGTGCGAAGGCCGGAGCATGGTGAATCTCTACGGTCCGACCGAATTCACCATCTGGGCAACAGGTTCCGCGCCGCTCGCCGCGGGTACGCCGGTCACCATCGGTGCGCCCATTCGCGGTGCTGCCGTACTGGTCCTGGATGATCGGCTGCGCCCGGTGCCCGTCGGTGTCGCGGGCGAGTTGTACCTCGCGGGCTCCGCGCTGGCCCGCTGCTATCACGCCCGGCCGAGCCTGACTGCCGCGCGCTTCATCGCGAATCCCTTCGGCGGTCCCGGCGAACTCATGTACCGCACCGGCGACCTGGTGCGCTGGATTCGGGCGGCCGGGTTGGAGCTGGAATACATCGGCCGCACCGACTTCCAGGTCAAGGTGCGCGGTCAGCGCATCGAGCTGGGTGAGATCGATGCGGTTCTCGGGCGCGCGGACGGGGTCGACTTCGCGGTCACCCTCGGCGTTCCCGGTCCCACCGGATCCACGGCGCTCGCGGCGTATCTCGTGCGCAAGCCCGGTATCGAACTCGATATCGCCCGCGTGCGCGCGTTCGCCGCCGATACCTTGCCCGCGTATATGGTGCCCGCCGCATTCGTGGTCATGGATGCCATCCCGCTCAACGCCGTGGGCAAGCTCGATCGAAGAGCATTGCCGGAACCGGAATTCGTCGTCGAGGAGACCGAGTACCGCGCTCCGACGACTCCCACGGAGGAAGTCCTGGCGCAGATCTACGCCGAGCTGCTCGACCGCAACAAGGTCGGCGTCGACGATTCGTTCTTCGCGCTCGGCGGCGACAGCATCATGGCGATCAAACTGGTTTCCCGCGCGAAAATGCACGGCATCCTGTGCACGCCGCTGCAGGTCTTCGAACATCGCACGGTCGCCGCATTGGCCGCTGTGGTGGCCGGGCCGGTCGTGACGCTCGACGAACTGCCAGGCGGCGGAATCGGCGAGTTGCCACTCACCCCGAGCGTGCACGAACTGGTCGAGCGTGGCGGCGAGATCGACCGCTGCGCGCAGTCCGTTGTGTTGGAACTTCCGGTCGGCGTCGAGCGTGCGCAACTCGTCGCGACACTCGCCGCGGTGGTCGATCGGCACGACATACTGCGCTCGCGGCTCTGGCGAGCCGAGGACGGCTGGCAGTGGCGGGTCGACGAACCGGGCTCGGTCGATGTCGAAGTGCTGGTGCACCGCATCGAATACGATGCCGGAGCCGACGCGCTCGATCTGCGCGAATATGCCGCCACCGAGCTGGATTCCGCGGCAGATCGGCTCTCCCTGGCGAATGGCATTGTGCTGCAGGCTGTCTGGCTCGATCCGGTCGGCGATGCCGGAGCCAGGACGCGATCGGGCCGCCTGATCGTGGTGGCGCACCGGCTCGCCGTCGACAGTGCTTCGTGGCGAATTCTGGTGGCGGACTTGATCGCCGCGTGGGCCCAGGTTTCGGTCGGGAACACACCTGTGCTCGCCGACGTCGGTACGTCGATGCGTCGGTGGTCGCATGCTCTCGTCGAGGAGGCGCGGACCGAACGGCGCAGCGCCGAACTCGAGTACTGGCAGGACATGATCGCCGGTCCCGACCCGCTGATCGGCTCCCGTGAGCTCGATCCGGCGATCGATCAGGCGCACACACTGCGCACGGTCGGATTCGAGGTATCCGAGGAGGTCACCACCGCCCTGCTCACCACACTGCCGGAACTGTTCCAGGGCGCGGTCACCGATGCTCTGCTCGCCACGCTGACATTGGCGCTGGTGCGGTGGCGGAATGCGGACGAGCCGACGGCCCTGCTGCGCTTGGCGGGCGACGGCAGGCGGGATGTGATCCCGGGTGCGAATCTGAATCGGACACTCGGCTGGTTCACGAGTATCTACCCGGCGCGGCTGGATCTGTCGGCGATCGATATCGATGATGCCTGCACAGGCGGTGCGGCGATGGGCGCGGCGATCCGCGCGATGAAACACCAACTGCTCGCGGTGCCGGACAAGGGCATCGGATACGGGATGCTGCGCTACCTCAATCCCACTGCAGCAGAACACCTTCCGACTCGATTGCCAGGCCGGATCAGCTTCGAATACCTCGGTCGGCACTCGGATGTCGACATTCCCGCCGGACTCGAAGGGCTGGGCTGGTCCGCCACCGATGAATTCGGCGACCTGCACGCCGATGAGCATCCCGAACTGCCGGTCGGGTCCGCGATCGAGATCAGCGCAGTCGTCATCGACGATCGGTTGCACGCGGATCTCCGCTTCCCGGAAACACTCGTGGACCGCTCCGAGATCGCCGAGTTGTCTCGCCGGTGGTACGAGATGCTCAGTGCGGCAGCTCATTTCGCGCATACCCCGGCGGCGCAGCGCGCGGCCGACGATGAAGCCGCGACGATAGCCGCACAGGTCGCGGCACGCGAAACCGCCGCCGCACCGGGCGGACTCGGTCTCGATGTGCTGCTGCCGATCCGGCTCGGCGGCACCGAGCCCGCACTGTTCTGCATTCACTCGTCGTCCGGAATGTCCTGGAGCTACTTGGGATTCGCGGAACGGCTGCGGCCTGGCCGCCCGATCTACGGACTACAGGCCCCGGAACTCAGCGGTCGCGAACCGGCCGCAAGCTCCATCGAGGAGTCCGCCGACCGGTACATCCGCGAAATCCGTGCCGTCCAGCCGAACGGGCCGTACCACCTGCTCGGCTGGTCCTTCGGTGGCCTCATCGCACACGCCATGGCGGCGAAACTGCAGGCGGCGGGCGAAACCGTCGGTGTCGTGGCGCTTCTGGACAGCGACCATGCCGATATCGACAGCGATTCCATCGAACAGCTTTCCGCGGGCGCATTCGTCAATACCTTCGGCGCGATCTTCGGCATCGAAGACGTTCCCGCCGAGGCGAGCGCCCAGGAGGCCGCCGAACTCATCGAGGCGCGGCTCGGTATGGAACTCATCGACGCCGAGATCATCGAGCGAATGGCGGCTTCCTACAACGCGGCCGCGCGCACCCGCACCGGCTACCACCGCCCGGTCTACCGGGGCGACCTGCTCTATTTCAGCGCCACCGTGGACAGCTCCGATATGGTCGGGCCGGACGGCTGGCGGCCCTACGCCTCCGGCCGGGTCGTCAACCACGATATCGACCTCGCCCACAACGACCTGACCTCGCCACGCGCACTCTCGATCATTGCGCCGGTACTCGATGAGCACCTCGCGGCGGCGCCGAAACCGGGCACGTGACCACCACTCACAGCTTGCTCCCAGCCTGGGCCCACATACCGCCTAGCCTGCGTCCATAGCGTCACGATCGACAGCTGACCGCGACGACGGAAGGACAACGCAGTGAGCGCACAGCCAGCGCGCCGCCGCGACGGCGACGTACACGAGCACGATCTCGGACTCGCCCACGATATGAAGGTGATGTCACGCCGCCGCGCCCTGGCCTTCTTCGGCGTGGCCGGGGCGGCGACGGTGGCGGCGGGCTGCGCATCGGCGACGACCACCAGCACCACCTCCTCCTCCACCACCACCGGCACCACGACTACCAGCACCGGGACGGTCACCGCCGCACCGCAGGAGACCGCGGGCCCGTACCCCGGCGACGGCTCGAACGGACCCAACGTGCTGATCGAATCCGGTGTGGTCCGATCCGATATCACGACCAGCTTCGGTGCGTATTCCGGTGTCGCGCAGGGTGTTCCGATGACGTTGCGATTGAAGCTGCAGGACTTGGCCAAGAGCGGCGCCGCGGGCGCGGGCATGGCCGTCTACGTCTGGCATTGCGACCGCTCCGGCGAATACTCGCTCTACGGTAAGAGCATTACCGACCAAAACTATCTGCGCGGCGTCCAAGTCGCGGATGCCAATGGCGAGGTGAGGTTCACCTCGATCTTCCCAGCCTGCTATTCCGGTCGCTGGCCGCATATCCATTTCGAGGTCTACGACTCGCTCAGCAGCGCCGTGGCGGGCGAGAACGCCCGCCTCACCTCACAGATCGCACTGCCGCAGGACGTGTGCAGCACCGTCTTCGCCGCCGACTCCGGATACGCACAGAGCATCGGCAACCTTTCCCAGATCTCACTCGCCTCGGACAATGTCTTCGGCGACGGCTGGGATGCCGAAATGGCCACGGTCACCGGCACTCCGAGTTCGGGTATGACCGTCTCGATCACCATCGGCGTCGCCGAGAAATCGCAGAACACCCCGTCCGGCAATGGCGGCACGCCACCGGGACAGGGTGGTCCCGGTGGACAAGGCGGGCAGGGCGGACCGCCCCCGCGCACGAGGTAGGCAGACAACTCGGCCCCCGGCCCGTACTCGACGGGCCGGGGGCCGACAACGCGAAACCTATCGCGCGACTCCGCTTTCAGCGCCGATCTGCCGCGACAGCGCCCAGATGATGAGCACGTCGAGCGCGATCATCACCAACGACCAGAACGGGTACATCGGCGCGAACAGGAAGTTGTCCAGCAGGCTGATCGAGGCCATCACGATACCCGCCAGATAACCCCAGGTCTGTCCGGTGATAATGCCGATGCCCGCGATAATGATCAGCACCGCGATCACCAGGTGAACCCAGCCCCAGGCCGAGACATTCACCTGGAAGACCTGATCCTCGGTCAAGACGAACAAGTCACGCTTGGCGATGGCCGCTATGGCGGCGAGCAGATGCAGTATGCCGGTGATCAGAATCAATACGCCCGCGAAGATCGTCATGTCATTGAGCGCGGGTCCGGTTTTGGTCGGGCCGGGACTGGTCATAACACACCCTCCTTGACGAAACGCGTGGTAACCGACGGCCACAACGTAACCCTCGCCGCAGCCGAAATACGGCAGCGCGGCGGCGGGTCACCTACTGAGACTGGTCTCCGGCTCGCGTTCCGCGGCCACCCTGGGCCGAGCCAATGCGCTCGGCCACCAGATCCGGTCGCCGATATCCAGCGTCAGGGCGGTGACCAGGATCGAACGCACGATCAAAGTATCGAGCAGCACGCCGACGGCGATGACAATGCCCATTTCGGCGAAGGTCACCACCGGCATGGTCGCGAATACCGCGAATGTGCCTGCCAGGACCAATCCGGCCGAAGTGATCACGCCGCCTGTTGCGGCCAAGCCGATGAGCGCGCCCGCCTTGGTGCGATGCTTGATCGCCTCCTCGTGCACCCGCGACATCAGGAAGATGTTGTAGTCGATGCCGAGTGCCACCAGGAAGACGAAGGTCAGCAGCGGCAGTCCGGCGTCGGCGCCCTTGAAACCGGCCAGATCGAAAATCCAGCGGCTCAGCCCGAGCGCGGCGAAATAGGACAGCACCACGGTCGCCGTGAGCAGAATCGGCGCGGCCACGGCGCGCAGCAGCATCATCAGGATCGCCAGCACAATGGCGAGCACCACCGGCACGATGACCCGATTGTCATGTGCCACAGCGCGTTTTATGTCGAGCACGACGGCGGTCTGCCCGCCGACCCTGGCCTGCGGATCCACCGCGTGCACGGCCGCACGCACCCGATCGATGGTGGCCTCGGCGGCCCGGCTGTCCGGCGGATCCGTGAGCGTGCCCTCGAGATAGGCCAGATCACCCTTGACGATCGGTCGCGACGGCGCGGTAATTCCGGGTGTCGAGCCCAAGGCGGTGGCGACCGCATCGACGCGCGCGGACGAGGCGACGACCATCACCGGCTGACCGGTGCCCGCCTCGAAATGCCGTTCCAGCACCTCGGTTCCGGTCACCGCGGCGGATGAGCCGACGAAGGCGTCCTTATTCGCGATGCCCTCGGCCTCCAGCCCACCGGCACCGAGTGCCAGTGCACCGAGTGCCAATGCGGTGCCGATCCAGACGGTGCGCGGCCGCCGGGCAATCGCGAATCCGACGCGCGCCCAGACGCCGGATTCGGTCTCGTTGACGGTGCCGAAATTCGGATGCCGAGGCCAGAAGATCCACCGGCCGACGATCACCAGCAGTGCGGGCAGCAGCGTCAACATCGCCAGCAGCGCCACCGTGATTCCGATGGCGCAGACCGGCCCGATGCCCTTGGTCGAGTTCATCTCCGCCACCAGCAGCGCCAACATCGAGACGATCACGGTGCAACCGCTGGCCAGCACCGCAGGCCCGGCGCGATGCAGTGCGACCGCCATCGCCTCGTGTTTATCGGGATGGCGGCGCAGTTCCTCGCGATAGCGCGCAACCAGCAGGAGCGCATAGTCGGTGCCCGCGCCGAAAACCAGCACGGTGAGGACGGCCTGGCTCTGCGCGTTGACGGTCAGCCCCACCTGGGTCGCGCCGAATACCGCGGCCTGCGATATCACCAGCGCGAAACCGACGGTGATCAACGGAAACGCCCACAGCATCGGACCGTAGGTGAGCAGCAGAATGACGATGACGACGGCGGCGGCCGAGTACAGCAGCAGACCGTCGATCCCCTTGAACACCTCGCCGAATTCGGCCGCGTACCCGGCCGGTCCGGTGGCATAGAAGGACAATCCGTCGGGGCGCTCCCCCGCCGCGTCATTGATCGCACCGACCACATCCGTCAGGCGGTTCCAGCCCTCGGATCCCATCGAGATCGGCACCAGGATTTCCAGCCCCTGACCATCGCCGGACTGGATCGGGCCGAGCACCTTATCGGGCACGACATGCTCGACCTGCCGGAACCGTTTGGCATCGGCGCCGACCGCCAGCCGATCGGCGTCGGTGAGCCCGTCGCGGCGCTCGTACACCAGCACCACCGGAATATCGTCGCTATTGCCGAATTTCTCGGCCAGCTTGAATGCCTGGGTGGATTCGGCGCTGTCCGGCAGCCAGGTGACATTGTCGTTCTTCTGTGCCCCGGTGAGCTTTCCGGCGAAGGTGCCCAGTGCCAGCAGGGCGATGATCCAGACGCCGAGCACCACCCATTTGCTCCGACGGCCACTCGGCACACGCGCGAGTCGGCCGAGCAGATCGGACATATCCGGATCGGTCGGTGCGGACATCGGGCCCCCTCGGTCGCCGCCACACGGTCGGACCATGCTACTGCCGGGCTCCCATCCGCGAGGGAAAATGTGACTGCGCGCCCATCCGGCGCGATGCACGGATTTCGCATCGCGTGCCGCACAATGGGTGCCGCAGGCGGTGGTCACCGGCGCATCTGCGCCATCGCGAAAGACACCGCTGCGACACAAGGTGTTGTGCTGCATGGACTTGTCACCCCCAAGGAGTAGTGTCCAGGGCGTAGCAATTCCGTGACGGCAGCGTGCTCGGGAAGGGTGTGGAGGCAGGATGAAACTGATCGATCGGGTGTCGGCCATCAACTGGAATCGGGTGCCCGACGAGAAGGATGCCGAGGTCTGGGATCGCCTGACCGGCAACTTCTGGCTGCCCGAGAAGGTGCCGGTGTCCAACGACATCCCGTCGTGGAACACCCTCACCGCCGACGAGAAGCAACTGACCATGCGGGTCTTCACCGGCCTGACGCTGCTGGACACGATCCAGGGCACGGTCGGCGCGGTGAGCCTGATCCCAGACGCCGCGACGCCGCACGAAGAGGCGGTGCTCACCAATATCGCGTTCATGGAGTCGGTGCACGCCAAGAGCTACAGCTCGATCTTCTCCACGTTGTGCTCCACCCGCGAGATCGATGACGCGTTCCGCTGGTCGGAGGAGAACCGAAACCTGCAGCGCAAGGCCGAGATCGTGCTGGAGTACTACCGCGGCGACGATCCGCTCAAGCGCAAGGTGGCCTCCACCCTGCTGGAGAGCTTCCTGTTCTACTCCGGCTTCTACCTGCCGATGTACTGGTCCTCGCGGGCCAAGCTCACCAACACCGCCGACCTGATCCGCCTGATCATCCGCGACGAGGCGGTGCACGGCTACTACATCGGTTACAAGTACCAGAAGGGTCTGGAACTGCTCGGCCAGGCCGAACGCGACGACCTCAAGAACTACACGTTCGAGCTGCTCTTCGAGCTCTACGACAACGAGGTCGAATACACCCAGGATCTCTACGACGAGGTCGGCCTCACCGAGGACGTCAAGAAATTCCTGCGCTACAACGCCAACAAGGCACTGATGAACCTCGGCTACGAAGGCCTGTTCCCCAAGGACGAAACCGACGTCAACCCGGCCATCCTCTCGGCCCTGTCCCCCAACGCCGACGAGAACCACGACTTCTTCTCCGGCTCCGGCTCCAGCTACGTCATCGGCAAGGCCGTCAATACCGAAGACGAAGACTGGGAGTTCTGAAACCCACACGCCCACAATGAAATCCGGCTCGGTTCGCAGGGACCGAGCCGGATTTCTGGTCTTGCTCAGATGCCGAGGACCAGCTTGGCGGTGGTGAAGTAGATGATGAGGCCGGTGGCGTCGACCAGGGTGGTGACCATCGGGGCCGAGACGACCGCCGGATCGATGTGGAATCGCTTGGCGAGCAATGGCATGGTGCCACCGATGGTCGCGGCCCAGCCGCAGATGATGACCAGGGTGATGCCGACGACCAGTGCCGTGCCCGGATCGACGAACAGCGCGCCGATGGCGATGCCCGCGGTGGCGAGCATGGTGCCGAGCACCAGGCCGACGCGGCATTCGCGCCAGATCACCTTGAACAGGTCGGAGCCGCGCACCTCGCCGACGGCGACCGCACGCACACATGCGGTCGCCGCCTGCGCCCCCGCATTTCCGCCCGCGCCGATGAGCAGCGGGATGAACAGCGCCAGGTGCGCCGCCTGCTGCAGGGTGCCCTCGAAGAAGTCGGTGACGCTGACCGTCAGGGTGGCCGCGAACAGCAACAGCAGCAACCACAGTGCGCGATAGCGGGCCAGCTGGAACACCTTGGCCGCCATGTAGTGGCCCTCCCACGGTGCCGAACCCGCCTGCTTGGCGACGTCCTCGCTGTCGGCGGCCTCGATGACCTCCACGGCGTCATCGATGGTGAGCAGTCCGACCAGCCGGTCCTCACTGTCGACGACCGGCAGGTTGATGACATTGGTTTCGCGCATCAGCCGCGCCGCCTTCTCGGCGGAGTCGGTCGCGCGCACGAATGTCGGCTCGGTGACGACCAGGTCCGACACCATGGTCTCGGGACGGCTCAGCACCAGCTCACGCAATTCGACAATCCCGGTGAGCCGGCGACCGGCGTCGACGACGGGCAGCGTGTACACCGTTTCGGCATTGATGCCCTTGATCCGTACCGTCTGCAGTGCGTCGGGCACGCTCAGATTGCGCGGCAGCGCAACGACTTCCGGCGTCATGTACAGCCCGACCGAACCTTCCGGATAGCCGAGCAGTGCAGCGGTCATCCGGCGTTCGCGCGCGCTCAGTCCGGCCAGCACCTTCTTCGCGACCTTCGCCGGCGCCTCGCGCAGCATCCTGGCGCGGTCGTCGGGATCCATCGCCTCGACCAGATCGCGGAAGCTCTGATCGCGCAGACCCTCCAGAATCTGTTGCTGGTCAACGGGTTCGAGCTCCTCGAAGACGGCGAGCGCCAGATCCTTGTCGAGGAGACGGAAGGCGACGCCCGCCTGCACGGCGTCCATGCGTGCGAGTTCGTCCGCTATGACGTGCGGCTGCTGATTGTCGAGCCAGTCGAGTGCGGCGTCGACACGATGGGTGTCCACGATGTCCTGCAGGGATGCGGACAGCGTCGGACGTGCTTCGATGAGATCGGTCTGCGACATGGGAGGTCCTCAGCACACGGCGAGATAGGCGAGTGAATCGAAAGAACGAAGTCACACCGCGGGCACCAACCCCGGGACCGACTACTACAGGACGGTTTTACGAAGGGGCGGCGCCGCGCGGCCTTCGACTGGGAGGTTCGCTGCGCATCGCAACCCCACCTCCTCAACGCCACCACAGGGCCGTCACCACTGCGGATTTCTCGAATGCGGCACCCGGATCGGGCCGACCGCACAGCTTCCGGTTGAAGGATACATGCGGTGACGCCGGTGTTCACACTCGAATCGCGTAAAGATCGACGATATCTCGCTCCGATATGACCGGACCCACATCCGGTGTCAGGATGACAAGGTGGCGCCGACGGCGATCTCGACATCGGGCCAGGTCGGCGTGTGCTCCACCCAGTCCGGTACCGGCCCCTCCTGTACACCGAACAGATACAGATTCGGTACCAGATCGCGTAGGGCCTGATGCACCTCCAGGCGGTCGTCGATCATGTGCGTGAGCCCCAATTCCGCGCAGTGCTTCGCCTTATCCGCCCTTGCCCGGCAGAACCGCACGTTGTCCTTCGGCACGCCCGTCCGGTCGTAGAACTCGTGGTGGTCGAGCCACTGCAGGGTGCGCTCCTGAACCCGGGGCCCACATTTCGAGATGACCCATGCCTGGCCGTCGAACCGACGCACCAACCGCGCCAATACTTCGAACGCGTCGGCACTCGGCGGCGATGCCAGCGCCTGCTCGATTCCCCCGGACAGAAATACGGTGTCCGCAGCGCCCGCCGCGAAGGCCGCCCCCTGGATGACCCGGCCGAAGTCGATGCCGAGTCGCTGTTGTCTTTCTTTGTTCATCGACCTTCAGCATGACCCGGACCGCACCGGCGCCGCCAGCGAATTTTCCGGCCAGCAGGAGATTCGACGCAGGCCGAGCCGAACTCTGCACCAATCATGGGAGGCCCGCGAGGATCGTTGCGGCTAGGTTCGGTGAAAACACATGAAGGAGAGATCTGTGCGCTTCGGCATCTTCATTCCACAGGGGTGGCGGCTGGATTTGGTCGATATCGACCCGGCGGCGCAGTGGGGGGTGATGCGCGATCTCGCCCAGCGGGCCGATACCGGAGATACCTGGGAATCGCTATGGGTGTACGACCACTTCCACACGGTGCCGGTGCCGACCGAGGAGGCGACGCACGAGGCGTGGACGCTGATGGCGGCGTTCGCGGCCACCACATCGCGAATTCGGCTGGGACAGATGTGTACCGCGATCAGCTACCGCAATCCGGCATATCTTGCCAAGGTCGCCGCGACCACGGACCTGATCTCCGGCGGCCGGGTCGAGATGGGCATCGGCGGCGGCTGGTACGAACACGAGTGGCGCGCTTACGGTTACGGGTTTCCGTCGGCGGGTGAGCGGCTCGGACGGCTCGACGAGGGCGTACAGATCTTCCGCCAAGCCTGGACCGAGGGCAAGGCCACGCTGGACGGTAGGTACTACCAGGTCGACGGTGCGATCGTGCGGCCACTTCCATTGCAGGAGGGCGGTATTCCGATCTGGGTCGCGGGCGGTGGTGAGAAGAAGACGCTGCGAATCGCGGCAAAGTACGCCCAGTACACCAACTTCAGTGGCGCACCGGAGGAATTCACCCACAAGTCCGAGATCCTGCGCGCGCACTGCGCCGAGGTGGGCACCGATTTCGATGCCATCGTGCGCTCCTCGAACTTCAACGCCGTCATCGGATCCACCGAAGCCGAAGTAGAGCAACGCCTTTCGGCCCTGCAGACCCGCTTGGCCACGGCGATCAGCGACGACCGGGCCAAATCCTTCGTCGACGGCATGCTCCGCACCTCCCCCGCCGTCGGCACCCCGGAGCAGATCACCGAGCGCCTGTCCACCGTCCGCGAACTCGGCCTCGGCTACGCCATCTTCAACTTCCCCGAAGCCGCCTACGACACCAGCGGCATCGACCTCTTCGAACGCGAAATAGCCCCAGCCCTGCGCTGAGACCACTGCCAAAGCGGCGTCCGCCCCGACGGCGTCCGCCGCTTTGGGGTACGACACCGCTGGCACAATGGTCATCGAATACGATTCGCGGTGACTGCGAATGCACGACTCCGGGGGGATTCCGACTGTGTACCACGGCAATTCGGCAGACAGCCGCCAGGCCGGTCCCGAGACAAAGCCGTCACGAACCGACAACCGCCATCGTTGCGACCCCACTGCAGTTTTGGGGTGACCTCGAGAGGCGCTGCGCCCCCGCACCGAGCAGATTCGGCAAACACACGAAGGAGATATCTGTGCGATTCGGGATCTTCATTCCGCAGGGGTGGTGGCTAGATCTGGTTGACATCGACCCGGCAGAGCAGTGGCGAGTGATGCGCGATCTCGGCCAGCGAATCGATGCGAGTGACACCTGGGAGTCGATCTGGGTCTGTGACCACTTCCATACGGTGCCGATGCCGACTGAGGAGGCAACACATGAGGCATGGACATTGATGTCGGCGTTCGCCGCGTCGACGTCGCGAGTGCGACTGGGCCAGATGTGCACCTCGATCAGCTATCGAAATCCCGCCTACCTCGCGAAGATCGCGGCAACGGTGGACCTGATCTCTGGCGGCAGGGTTGAGATGGGCATTGGCGGCGGCTGGTACGAACACGAATGGCGCGCCTACGGTTACGGTTTCCTATCGACCGCTGAGCGCCTCGGTCGCCTGGACGAGGGCGTACAGATCTTCCGACAGGCCTGGACCGAGGGGAAGGCCACTATGGACGGCAGGTACTACCAGGTCGACGGTGCCATTGTCCGCCCTCTTCCGCTGCAGAAAAGCGGAATTCCACTGTGGATCGCCGGCGGTGGGGAGAGGAAGACCCTGCTCATTGCGGCAAAGTACGCCCAGTACACCAACTTCAGCGGCGATCCCGCAGAGTTCGCCCGCAAGTCCGAAATCCTGCGCGCCCACTGCGCCGATGTCGGCACCGATTTCGACGCCATCGTCCGATCCTCGAACTTCAACACGATCATCGGATCAACGAAAGCCGAAGTCGAAGAACGCCTTTCCGCCGTGCAGGCCCGCGTAGCCACCGTCGTCGGCTCTGATCAGGCGACCGCCTTCGTCGACAACATATTTCGTACCTCCCGCACGGTCGGCACACCCGAAAAGATCATCAAAACCCTCTCCGAGGTACGCGATCTCGGTCTGGGCTACGCCATCTTCAACTTCCCCGAAGCCGCCTACGACACCAGCGGAATCGACCTCTTCGAACGCGAAATAGCCCCAGCCCTGCGGTAACCGCTCGTATCCGGCGTGTTCAGGAAGCCAGGATCCCGTACCGGGCCAGGACTTCCACGTACGCTTGGACGTTTGACGGCTTGGGCGGTCAGTCCGACTCGTTGCGTGATCGGTTCCACCCCGACGGGTTCGGCGCGGATGGCCGTGCGCTTGCTGATGGACCGAGGTCCGCAGGCCGATGCGCCCGCGGACCTCGCACTTCCCACCACTGGGACCGCTGACACAATGGTCGGCGATCAGCTCACGACACGATGACTCGATTGATCAAACTCTGGTGCGGCTGAAAACAGGCACATCACAGCATGCAGGAAACGCAGCCCTCGACTTCGGTTCCCTCCAAAGCCATTTGGCGCAGGCGGATGTAGTAGAGGGTTTTGATGCCCTTGCGCCAAGCGTAGATCTGGGCGCGGTTGAGGTCGCGGGTGGTGGCGGTGTCCTTGAAGAAGAGGGTCAGCGACAGGCCCTGGTCCACGTGCTGCGTGGCGGCTGCGTAGGTGTCGATGATCTTCTCGTAGCCGATTTCGTAGGCGTCGTCGTAGTACTCGAGGTTGTCGTTGTCCAGGTAGGGCGCCGGGTAGTAGACGCGGCCGATCTTGCCTTCCTTGCGGATCTCGATCTTCGACGCCACCGGGTGGATCGAGCTGGTGGAGTGGTTGATGTAGGAGATCGAACCGGTCGGCGGGACGGCCTGCAGGTTCTGGTTGTAGATGCCGTGCTCCATGACCGAGGCCTTCAGCTCACGCCAATCGTCCTGGGTCGGAATGTGCACGCCCGCATCGGCGAACAGCTGCGCGACCCGTTCGGTCTTCGGCTCCCACACCTGATCGGTGTACTTGTCGAAGTACTCACCGGAGGCGTACTTGGACTCGGGGAAGCCGCCGAAATAGGCGCCGCGCTCCTTCGCGATCAGGTTCGAGGCCCGAATCGCGTGGTACACCACGGTATAGAAGTAGATATTGGTGAAGTCGATGCCCTCTTCGGACCCGTAGTGCACCCGCTCACGGGCCAGATACCCGTGCAGGTTCATCTGGCCGAGGCCGATCGCATGGGATTCGTTGTTGCCCTGCTCGATCGAGGGCACCGAGTAGATATGCGTCTGATCCGACACCGCGGTCAGCGCCCGGATCGCCACCTCGATGGTGCGCGCGAAGTCGGGTGAATCCATCGTCTTGGCGATGTTCAACGAGCCGAGATTGCACGAGATGTCCTTGCCCACCTTGGCATAGGAAAGATCGTCGTTGAACAGCGACGGCGTCGACACCTGCAGGATCTCCGAGCACAGATTCGAGTGCGTGATCTTGCCCGCGATCGGATTGGCCCGGTTCACCGTGTCCTCGAACATGATGTACGGGTAGCCGGATTCGAACTGCAGCTCGGCAATGGTCTGGAAGAACTCGCGCGCCTTGATCTTCGACTTGCGGATGCGCTTGTCGTCGACCATCTCGTAGTACTTCTCGGTGACATTGATATCGGCGAACGGCACCCCGTAGATGCGCTCCACGTCGTACGGCGAGAAGAGGTACATATCCTCGTTCTTCTTCGCCAGTTCGAAGGTGATGTCCGGGATCACCACACCCAGGGACAGTGTCTTGATGCGGATCTTCTCGTCCGCGTTCTCCCGCTTGGTGTCCAGGAACCGGTAGATATCCGGGTGGTGCGCGTGCAGATACACCGCGCCCGCACCCTGCCGCGCACCGAGCTGGTTGGCGTAGGAAAACGAATCCTCGAGCAGCTTCATGATCGGGATGACACCCGAGCTCTGGTTCTCGATCTTCTTGATCGGCGCACCGTGCTCACGAATATTGGTGAGCAGCAGGGCAACTCCGCCACCGCGCTTGGACAGCTGCAGCGCCGAGTTGATGGAGCGCCCGATCGACTCCATGTTGTCCTCGATGCGCAGCAGGAAGCAGGACACCGGTTCGCCGCGCTGCTTCTTACCCGAGTTGAGGAAGGTCGGGGTGGCGGGCTGAAAGCGCCCGTCGATGATCTCGTCGACCAGCTTGCTCGCGAGCACCTCGTCACCGGCCGCCAGCGTCAGCGCCACCATGCAAACCCGGTCCTCGAACCGCTCCAGGTAGCGCTTACCGTCGAAGGTCTTGAGCGTGTAGGAGGTGTAGTACTTGAACGCGCCGAGGAAGGTCGGGAACCGGAACTTCTTGGCGTAGGCCTGTTGGAACAGCGTCTTGATGAACGCGCGGCTGTACTGCTCGAGAACCTCTGCCTCGTAATAGTTCTCGTCGACCAGGTAGTCCAGCTTCTCGTCCAGATTGTGGAAGAAGACGGTGTTCTGGTTGACGTGCTGCAGGAAGTACTGGTGCGCGGCCTCACGGTCCTTGTCGAACTGGATCTTGCCGTCGGCGCCGTACAGGTTCAGCATCGCGTTGAGGGCGTGGTAGTCCATGACCTCGCCCGCCTCGGCGGTACGGACCGGTGGCTGCTCTAAGCGAGCCGTTTTGCCGGTCGGTGCTGTCGTTGCTGTTGCCAAAACAATCCCAATCCCTCTCGGACGCGCTCGACGTCCTCAGCGGTTCCCATGAGTTCGAAGCGATACAGGTAGGGCACCCCGCACTTACGCGAGATCACCTCGCCCGCATAGCAATAGGTATCGCCGAAGTTCGTGTTGCCCGCCGCGACGACGCCGCGCAGCAGCGCACGGTTGTGCGGATCGTTGAGGAACTTGGCGACCTGCCGCGGCACGAAATCCTTATCGGATCTATTTCCCCCCAGTACGTGCCGACCGCCCCCGTAGGTGGGGACGATCAGCACGTATGGTTCGTCTACGCGCAGCGAGTCAGCGGTGTGCAGTGGTATGCGAGTCGCCGGGAGTCCCAGCTTCTCGACGAAGCGGTGCGTATTCTCCGAGGCGCTGGAGAAGTAGACCAGCGCTGTCGCTGTGGACATGGCTACCTCCTCCCCCTTCCATCGGATACACCGGAAAGCAGGATGCGATCAGGCCGCCACGGTCGCGAGCGACTTGATGCGGTCGGGCCGGAAGCCGGACCAGTGGTCCTCACCGGCGACGACGACCGGAGCCTGCAGGTAACCCAGCGCCATGACGTAGTCACGCGCCTCGTCGTTCTCGGAGATGTCGACTACTTCGTAGTCCACCCCGGCCTTGTCGAGCGCCTTGTAGGTGGCATTGCACTGGACGCAAGCGGGCTTGGTGTACACGGTGATGGTCAATGATGTCCCTCTCTCCTATGCCTGATCCACAGCCTGTGATCCGTATGCAGTGCTTGATCCGACGTACGCTGCGCAAACTCCTGGACCGGTAGCTGAAACCCCTGCTCAGCCGCGCGCGGCCGGGCTGATCTCATCTCGTCTTCCAGTACCGAAGACACTACACCTAGTGGCCGACAGAGTCATAAAACACGACATGTTGCGAGTCACAAAGATGAAATTCCCAAGCGGTAAGTACCTGGACGCTCGATTCGCAACCCGACACAACAGTGGCGCAGATCACAATTTCGTACCGTAGCGCTCTTCCAGCAAACTTCTTTCGACGAACGAAAAAGGGCCGCCCCCGTACTCCACGGATGGAGCCGGGGGCGCCCCTGGCAGCAAGCCTCGAGGCTTAGGCAGACACCAGTTCGCCGGTCGCCTGCACCAGTTCGTGCACGGTCGCGCCGAGCTGCGTCAGTGCCTCGGCATCCTCGCGCGGATGCGACGCGGCGAACCGCTCGCCGAATCCGGCGAAGTGCAGGTGGGCGGTCTCGACAACCCGGGCGCCCGCGACGCCGAGCGCCTTGACCACATCGCCGTGCGCCCACTTGGCCGCATTCGGACTGATCGAACCACTGACCACCGCGACCGGCCGATCCTTGAGGGCGCCCGCGCCATACGGACGCGAGGCCCAGTCGATGGCGTTCTTCAGTACGGCGGGAATGCTCCCGTTGTATTCGGGCGTCACCAGGAGCAGACCGTCGGATGCGGCGACCGCGTCACGCAGCGCCTGCGCCGCGGCGGGTACGGAGCCGGGCACGTCGAGATCCTCGTTGTAGAAGGGGATATCGGCAAGGCCCTCGTAGATGGTGAACTCGACACCCGCCGGCGCGGTCTGCGCCGCGGCCTCGGCGAGCCTGCGGTTGATCGAGGCGGCGCGAAGGCTGCCGACAAGGGTAAGAATCCGGGTCGCGCTCATGTTTTCTCCTGGTGTACTGAATGTGGTGTCCGTTCTTTTGCCTACACTAACCGGACCATGGTCCGATTCCATTCCCGGGAGAACCGCGAGAGGCCTGTGAGCTACAGCACATCCATGCCGGACGGAATGATGCCCGAGCGACCGCTGCTCGGCATCGGTGCACCCCTGCCCGGAAATCACGAACGCGCCGACGCCGCACGCAACCGCCAGCTACTCCTGGACGCGGCGCAGGAGATCGTGCGCGAACAAGGTGTGGACAGCCTGACGATGGACGCGCTCGCCAAGCGGGCCGGCGTCGGCAAGGGCACCGTCTTCCGACGGTTCGGCAGCAGGTCGGGGCTGCTGCGCGCGCTCTTGGACCACGCCGAGCGAAAGTTCCAGGAAGAGTTCATGTTCGGACCGCCGCCGATGGGACCCGGCGCACCGGCGGTGGAGCGATTGGTCGCCTTCGGCCGGGCCCGGCTACTCGATATCGAGGTCGCGGGCGAACTGCATCGCGCCGCGGAAATCGGCGAGGCGGGCGACCGCTTCACCGGCCCGCCCTACGGACTGCTGCGCGCGCACGTGACGATGCTGCTGCGGCAGGCGCGGGTCGACGGCGATGTCGTACTGGTCGCCGATGGTCTGCTCGGCCTGCTCGGCGCCGCATTGGTGATGCATCAGATGCATGTCCTCGGTTACGACCGATGTCAGATCGGCGACAACTGGGAGGCGTTCGTTCGGCGGGTGGTCGTCTCGGCGCGGCCAGTAGAGTGATGCGTCATGGGGAACCTGCGTGAACAGATCATCGCCGAGTTGGGCGTCCAATCGAATATCGAACCGAAGCTCGAGGTTCGGCGTCGGGTCGATTTTCTCAAGGACTATCTGAGCGCAAGTCCCGCACGAGGTTTCGTACTCGGCATCAGCGGTGGTCAGGACAGTGCGCTGACCGGACGACTGTGCCAGCTCGCGGTCGAGGAACTGCGTGCCGACGGCGCTGATGCCGCCTTCATCGCGGTGCGACTGCCCTACGGTGTGCAGGCCGACGAGGCCGATGCTCGGATCGCGCTGCGGTTCATCCAGCCCGACCGCTCGGTGGTGGTCAATATCCGCCCCGGCGCCAATGCCGTTGCCGCCGAAGTCGCCTCGGCGTTGCAGGTGGATAAGCTGCGCGATTTCGTGCGCGGCAATATCAAGGCCCGCGAACGCATGGTGACCCAGTACGCCATCGCCGGTCAGGAAAATATGCTCGTCGTCGGCACCGATCACGCGGCCGAGGCGGTCACCGGCTTCTTCACCAAATTCGGCGACGGCGGCGTCGACATCACCCCGCTGACCGGCCTCACCAAGCGCCAGGGCGCGGCGCTGCTGCAGGAACTCGGTGCGCCGTCGAGCATCTGGTCCAAGGTGCCGACCGCTGATCTCGAGGACGACCGCCCGGCCCTGCCCGATGAGGAGGCGCTCGGCCTGCGCTACAGCGAGATCGATGACTATCTGGAGGGCAACGACGTCACGCCGGAGGTCGCCCAGAAGCTCGAGACGATCTTCCTGAACACCCGCCACAAGCGCACCGTCCCGGTCACGCCGCTCGACACCTGGTGGCGCTGATTACTTCGGATCCGGGGTCTCCAGCAGCCTGCGGTGCAGTTCCTTGGTCATCTTGTGGATGGCCCTGGTCAGCTCGGTATTGGTCTTGAGCTCCAACTCCTGCTCGTTGAAATCGTGATCGGCCTTCATCTGCTGGAACTCGGCCTGCCGATTCTGGCCGATCATCACGAAGGTGGACAGGAATATCGCCTCCAAGGAGACGACCAGGGTCAGCGTCGGCCATGGACTCTGCTCGGCCCAGATCATCCAGATCGCGAAACCGATGGCGTGGATGTAGACGAACCGCATCGATCCGGCGAACTTCGTGATCCAGTCCGCCACCCGTAGTTGCAGACTCTCGGCCCGCACCTCGTGGAACCGCACCACCGCCGGGTGCCGCGCAGGTGCCTGATTCGACGGCTGGGACATATCGACTCCTGATCCGATCCGGCGAACTGCATTGGCGCAGATGCTAACCCGGTCGACGAGCGCCTACACGCCCACGCACACGTCAGCCGCCCGCGAAGGGTGGTAGGACGTCGACACGCGGAGTCAGCGCGACCGACGGGTCACGGGTGAGTTCGTCGCCGACCAGGTAGGCACAGACGGCGAGCATCTTGTCGAGGTCGGGACCGTAGCACTCGGCGAGGGTGGTGCGCAGGTCGGCGACGGTGGCGTCGGCCGGAAAGTCCAGGGTTTCCCGGTCCTTGCCGACGACGTCGGCAATCGCGGCGAAGTAGCGGATCTCAACCACCGATGGCTCCCATCGTGCGTTCCGGCGGGACGAAATCCTCGGCATCGATCCCGTGTCCCGCCCATTTGTTCCACATGGCGCCACGCCAGATGGTCGCGATCTGATCGTCGTCCGCGCCCGACCGCAGTGCTTGGCGCACATCGAATTCCTGATCGCTGAACAGGCACGACCGCAGCATGCCGTCGGCGGTGAGCCGGGTCCGATCGCAGCTGTCGCAGAATTTGCGGGTCACCGTCGCGATGATGCCGACCGCCGCCGGACCGCCGTCGACGAGCCATTTCTCCGCCGGGGCGGCGGGATCGGACCGGCCGACCTCGGTCAGTGTGAACCGGGTACCGAGCACGTCGAGCAATTCGGCCGCGGTCACCATATTGGCGCGGGCCCATTCGTGATCGGCGTCCAACGGCATCTCCTCGATGAACCGCAGTTCGCAGCCCTCGTCCAGACACCAGCGCAGCAGATCCGGCGCACCGGCGAGGGTGTCGCGCATCAGTACGGCATTGATCTTCATCGGCGCCAGTCCGGCATCCCTGGCCGCGCGGATGCCCGCGAAAACGGATTCGAGCCGATCGCGGCGGGTCAGGCGGGCGAAGCCGAGCCGATCGACGGTATCCAGCGAGACATTCACCCGGCTCAGCCCGGCGGCCGCGAGACCGTGGACCCGATGGGCGAGTCCGACGCCATTGGTCGTCATGGACAGCGGGACCCCGGGCACCCGCTCATGACAGCCCCCGACGATCCGCTCGAGATCGCGGCGCAGCAGCGGCTCACCGCCGGTGAACCTGACCTCACGCACCCCCAACTCCCGCACCGCGAGCGTGACCAGTCGCACAATCTCCTCGACCGTCAGCAGTTCGTCCTGCGGAATCGCGGGCAGGCCCTCCTCGGGCATGCAGTAGGTACATCGCAGCGAACACTTCTCGGTGATCGATACGCGCAGATCGCGTGCGGTGCGCCCGAATCGATCAACCAGGTACGGCGTGTCCGGCCGTCCGTCGAGTGAGGGCAGCCTGGACCGTACGGCGGGAATCCCCATCTCGACCAGCGTCACATGTCCATTATGACCGGTCCGCACGCTGTGCCCATGGGCGGACCGCACCATCCTGAGCTCACAAACTCCGAGTTCGGGGGGTGAGCGTTCGTGCGATACGACAAGAGAACTCGCTACTGCTGGGCGATTAGGCTGGCCGTATGACCTCGCGTGCCGACACCTCCGGTGGCCACCGGCCCAGCCCGTCCGCCACCGCCCGGTCCGTCGACGCCTACCGGGACACCATCGAGGCGCTGCTGCGCCCGCTGGCCGCCCGCGCGGTCGAATCCGTCGCGGTGCCCGCGGCGCTGGGCCGACAGCTGGCCGGCGATATCCACGCGCCGGTCGACCTGCCGGTGTTCCGCAACTCGGCAATGGACGGCTATGCGGTGCGTGCCGCATCGGTGGCGGTCACTCCGGTGACACTGCCGCTGGTCGGTGTGGTCGCGGCAGGCGCGGCCGGACAGACGCCGTTGCCGCACGGCGCCGCGATGAAGGTGATGACCGGTGCGCCGATTCCGCCCGGCGCCGATTGTGTGGTGCCGGTGGAGGATGTGCACACCGATGACGCGACGGTGACCGTCGAGCGGGGCCGCACCGCGGGTGAGTTCGTGCGCGAACCGGGCACCGATGTGCGCACCGGTGAGCTGCTGGCCCGCGCGGGCACCCTGCTGGCCCCGCGTCACATCGCCGCACTGGCGGCGGTCGGGCTGCCGAATGTGCCGGTATTCCAACCGATTCGGGCGGCGGTCATCACCACCGGTGACGAATTGGTCGCCGCCGGAACACCATTGCGGCCCGGCCAGATCTACAACTCCAATGGTATCGCGCTCGCGGCTGCGCTCAGCGCCAACGGCGTCAGCGTCGTATCGGTGGAGCACAGCACCGACGATCCGGCGAAATTCCGAGCATTGCTTTCCGCCGCAACGAAATCCGCCGATATCGTCTTCACCTCCGGCGGGGTGTCCAAGGGCGACTTCGAGGTGGTCAAGGATGTACTGCAACCGCTGGGCGGTGAATTCGGCTCGGTCGCGGTGCAACCCGGTGGGCCGCAAGGACTTACCGTCGTCCATGGTGTGCCGGTACTGAGCTTTCCCGGGAATCCGGTGAGCACCATGGTGTCCTTCGAGGTCTTCGCGCGGCCGATGCTGCGCCATATCGCGGGCCTGCCCGAAGTGGAGATCTACGAAGTGCCGCTACGCAATGCGGTGCGCTCCCCCGAGGGACGACGCCAATTCCTGCGCGGTCGACTGGTGCGCGACGATGCCGCGGCGCCGGGATTGCATCGCAGGCCGACGGCCGTCGAGGTTGCCTCCGGCCCCGGTTCGCATCTCATCGCCGGCATGGCCTGGGCGGATGTATTGATCGATGTGCCCGCCGAGGTCACCTCGCTGCCGGTCGGTGCACCTGTGCGAGTGTGGTCGCTATGAGTGAGTTGTCCCATGTCGACCAGGAAGGTCGCGCCCGCATGGTCGATGTGAGCGCGAAGTCCGACACCACTCGGATCGCGGTCGCGGCCGGTGAGCTGCGCACCACCGCCGAAGTGGTCGCGCTGGTGCGGGCCGACGATATGCCGAAGGCCGATGTGCTCGCGACCGCCCGAATCGCCGGTATCACGGGTGCGAAGAAAACCTCCGAACTCATTCCGCTGTGCCATCAGCTGGCCTTGTCCTCGGTAAAGGTCGAATTCGGCTTCACCGAGGACACCATCACGATCGAGGCGAGCGCGAAAACCAAGGGCCCCACCGGCGTCGAGATGGAAGCGCTGACCGCGGTGGCGGTGGCCGGGCTCACCCTGCACGATATGGTCAAGGCGGTCGACCCCGCGGCCACGCTCAACGGCATCCGGCTACTCACCAAAGAGGGCGGCAAACACGGACATTGGGAGCGGCCCGCAGAGCAGGCTCCCGTGGACATCCCCACACTCGCCGACGAACCAGAGCCCACCGAAGACATTGCACCGGAAGAGCTCTCGGATTCCGACCAGCGCACCGCCGTCGTCCTGGTCGCCTCCACCGGAGCCGCGATCGGCACCAGAGCGGACACCACCGGTCCCGTACTCGCGCAATGGCTTGGCGGACTCGGCTTCTCGGTGCGTGGCCCGCTGATCTACGCCGACGCCGAAATCGACATCGGCTTGGCCGACGCCCTGCGCTTCGAGCCGTCGCTGGTGATCAGCACCGGCGGCACCGGCGCCTCCCCCACCGATGCGACACCCGAGGCGACGCTGGCCGTCCTGGATCGCGAATTACCCGGTGTCGCAGAGGCGATTCGGCAACGTGGCACCGCGAAATTCCCACTGGCCGCGCTCAGTCGCGGCGTGGCCGGACAGGCGGGCCGATCGGTGGTGGTGAATCTGCCCGGCTCCCCCGGTGGTGTCAAAGACGGTATGGCGGTGCTCGAGCCGCTGCTGGATCATCTGCTCGCGCAAGTAGCCGGAGGCGGCAACCATGACAACAAGTGAATTCGCGGCCGTACGCCTAGCCGGTATCAGCGATGAGCCACTGGATCCGGCGGCGGTCGAGGCGGCGGTGACCGGACCGGAGCACGGCGCCGTAGTGGTTTTCACCGGCAAGGTGCGCAATCACGATGGCGGACAGGCGGTTTCCGCTCTGGAATATTCGGCGCATCCGGAAGCTGAACGGTTCCTGCGAAATTGCTGTGCGGAACTCGCCGAGCGCTCCGGACTTCCGGTCGCGGCCGTCCACCGAATCGGTCAGTTGACCGTCGGCGATCTCGCGATCGTCGTCGCGGTCGCCGCACCGCACCGAGCCGAAGCGTTCGCCACCTGTGCGGAATTGGTGGATCGGATCAAACACGAGGTGCCGATCTGGAAGCGCCAGCTCTTCGCCGACGGACTCTCGGAATGGGTGAACGCCTGCGGGTAAAGGCCCATTGCCTATGAATAACGGCGATGTGAGCGCCTGATGTTGTTACCCGAAACAACACTGTGACGCGAATTCAGTGACGATTCAATAGGCGCGGGATAGCGTTCTCCCGCACGAGGACGTCGATCCGCGGTAGGAGGGGCGCATTGGGAACCGATCAGGTGCTGCTGCACAGATTCGTCATCTCGCAGCTCACGGATGCGGGGCTGGATCGGGATCGACTGATCCGAGAGACCGGCCTACCCGAATGGACCATGGTCGGCGAGGACGTACACCTGCCGAGCCACACCTTTTCGCGACTCTGGGAGCTGGGCGAACACGGGCTCGGCGATCCGAATGTCGCGTTGCATGTGGCCAGCCGCTACAAACTCAACAGTTTCGGCCTCTACGACTACCTGTTCGCCACCGCGCCGACACTCGGCGCGGGCCTGGCGACCTGCGGTCCCTACGTCTGCGCGGTGACCACCAATCATCGGTTCGAACTGGTCGCCGAGAACGAGCACGAGGTCACGCTCTACCTCGACATGATCGATGGCGAGGGCCGCGGCCGGGATCTCACCCAGGTGTGGGGCCTGGCGGCGGTGCTCAGCAGGGCACGGCGTGTGGTCCGGACCCCGCTCGTCCCGTTGCGGGTGGCATTGCGGCAGCAGGCGCCGGCCAAAATCGAGACCTTTGTCGAGGTATTCGGCACCCCCGCTATCGAGTTCGGCGCACCGGTCGATGCGATGACCTTCCGCGCCGGCGATATGAATCTGCCGCTGACCACCAGCGATCCCGTCCTGGCTGCCGTGCTGCAGCCGCTCGCCGACGCCCTGCCGCCACCGCCGCCCCTGGCGACCGCATGGCCGGATCGAGTAGCGACCGCCTTGGCCGAGGCAATGGCGGACGGTGCGGTTTCGCTGGATCGGGTGGCTCGCCGACTCGCCACCAGCCCGCGGACGCTACAGCGGCGGCTGATGGAGGCGGGCACCACCTGGCGAATGGAATTGGAGCGGGCGCGCAATGCCCGGCTCGCGCAGGCGAGCCCCGAAGGCGCTGTGCTGAGCCGAACACGCCAAGCCGAACTGCTCGGATATTCGGATGTGGGTTCGATGCGGCGGGCGGCCCGTCGTCGATCCATGACCCAGCTCATGTACCGATCGGAACTACCGGCCTGATCCGCCGCATCCCCACGCGCCGCATCCCCTACCGTCACGCCGGGCGGTCAGACCTTCAGGAACGCCGCCGCGATGCGCCAGAAGGTCGCATCCTCGATAGCGCGAAAATCCCAGCTGTCGGCAATATCTCGGGATGCGGCGACGATGGCGGGCACGTCGAAATCGTCACGCGTCGCGGTGCCCTTCGCCTCCAATGCGGCGACCACGTACGCGGTGGCACTCTCCCAGGTCTCTGCCACGGAACTCTCCAATCGGTCGTAGAGACGAATACGGTCGATCACGGTTCTCGGGTCGAACCGACACCGCGCGCGCCACGTTCGCTCCGTTGCGCACATGCCGCGCGCGGCGGGGCAATGTCTCAGTTCTATGTCCACGCGACCGCCGCTCCAAGTACCGAACGCGCCAGCTTCGAGCAGAACGCGCCAACTTTCCCGGCGTCAGTGCGGGGTGTAGCGCCAGACGCCGAGCATGGCTTGCTGGTCCAGCGGTTCGGCGGCGGTGTGCACGGTATCGTGCAGCCGCGCCAGTGCCGCGGCGGCGGGCAGACCCGCACCGATCAGCACCAATCGGGTCGTGCGCGATTCACCGCGCGACCAGGAGTCCGGTTCGAAGACGATATGGCGACCGACCATGTGCAGCACGAACTTGCGGCGTTCGGCGGCGACCCCGAAGGCTGCGAAACCCTTGGCGCGGAACAGGCCGGGCGGTGGATCCTCGAGGAATTCGACCAGGCGGCGCGGATCCAATTCACGATCGCTGCTGAAGGACACGCTGGTGTAGTCGTCGTGTAGATGCCGGTCCTCGGCATTGTCGTGGTCGTGGAGCAGTTCGTCGAAGCTCAATTGTTCGGCGACCCGCGGGATTTCCCGCAGCGGCTCGTCGAAGAGCAGGCCGGGGTCGATGCGGCCACGGGTGGTCGCGTACACGGGCACCTGCCCGATCAGCTCGGTGATCTCCTGCCGCAACCCGTCCAGCCGATCCTGCGGCACCCGATCGGCCTTGTTGAGCACCACCAGGTCCGCCAAGCGCAGATGGGTGGCCAGCTCGGGATGACGCTCGCGACTGTCCGGAAACTGCTCGGCGTCGACCACCTCGACCAAACCGCCGTAGCGGATGCGCGGGTTCTCGCTGCCCACCACCATCCGAATCAGATTGCGCGGTTCGGCCAGTCCACTGGCCTCGACCACAATCACGTCGATCTTGGCACGCGGCTGCGCAAGCTTGGTGAACAAGTCGTCGAGTTCGCCGACGTCCACCGCACAGCAGACGCACCCGTTGCCGAGCGACACCATCGCATCGACCTGCCCGGCCACCAGCATGGAATCGATATTGATGGCCCCGAAGTCGTTGACCACCACCCCGATCCGCGTGCCCCGGTTATTGCGCAGCAGATGATTGAGCAGCGTCGTCTTCCCGGATCCGAGGAACCCGGCGACTATGAGAACAGGAATCCGCTCAGGCACCCGGCTGATTCTATTGGCAGCGCCTGCGGCGCTGCGTGTTCGCGGCCCTCTACTGTCTTGCGTCCGAGCCGTCGAGACTCGCGCCTACGGCGCATGCGCTTCGACGACTCGGACGCAAGATGGGCCGCGAACGGACTCGCTCCGTGGTAGCGACCGAACGCGGGCCACTCGCGACTAACTCCACAGTCAGGCGACTGTGTTACTTGGTCGGGCCGAGCAGGGTGCTGGCCAAGGTGTAGGCGAAGTTGATCAGCTGCGAGGTGATCACGGTGTTGTCCATGCCGAGGGACTTCGCCAGCGGGAGCATCAGTTGCATGATCGTGCCGACCAAGGCCGGCAGAGTACCGGTCGTGCGCGGCACGGTCTGGCCCGGCGACAACTGAGAACCGGGCGACTGCGGGCTATTCGGCAATAGCCCGAAACCCTGCGACTGTGGTGTGTTGGGCGAGAGCCCATAGCCCTGTGGTGAACCCGCTTGCGGAGTACTGGGCGACTGCGCCGATCCCGGTGTCTGCGGATCGGGCGAGCTCGGCACCTGCGCGTAGCCCGGTGCCTGGCTGTACCCCTGCGGCGGATTCGATGACGCGGATGCGGTCGGCACCGCCCCCGTCGAATTCGGGGACACCGCGGGTTCGGGAACGGCCTGCGGCTGCGGGATAGCCGAAGTCTGCGCTCCACCAGGAGCCTGCTGTGCAGCGGGACCCTGCGGAGCCGAGGCAGGCCGATCGGTCGACCCGGTCTGCCCCGGAACCGTCCCCTGCGCTGCCGTCGCCTGCTGCGGTGCGCCGAGCAGGAAGCCGACCAGGCCGGTCGTTATGGCCAGAGCGTGTTTGACCTGACCCTCCGGACTCTCCAGCAGTGCGGCGTCCTCGACATTGGCGCCATTGCCCATTTCGATGAAAACATCGGGCACGGTGGTCAGCGCGGGACCGGCCACATCCGCGCGGGTCTGCAGACCGTCTTGCGCGCCCGCATAATTCGCGGCCGGGAATCCGGCCTCGAGATACGCGTCGCGCACCGCCTTCGTCGCCGCGAGACCGGGTCCGGACTGGACCTGATCGGCCTTCGGATCCGGGATCGGCAGCTGCGGCACGATCAGATGGAAGCCGCGGTCCTGCGCCGGTGCACCATCGGCGTGGATGCTCACCGCCACATCGGCGCCGGAGGCATTGGCGGCCCGCGCGCGTTCATCGACGCAGCCGCCCCATCCGGAGTCGTCCTGACGGCTGAGTACCACCTTGGCGCCCAGATCCTGCAGGGCGGCCCGGACCAGGTCGGCGACCTTCCAGTTGATGGTGTGCTCCGGCACGCCATTGACCGTGGTCATGCCGGTGGTCTGGCAGTCCTTGGTGCCGCCGCGACCGTTGCTCACTTGCGTTGCCAAATTCTCGGCGTGGTTGGGCCCCTGATGACCCGGGTCCAGGAATATCGTCTTGCCTGCGAGTTTCGTGGACATATCCGGCGCTGCCGGATCGGCGATCGCGGCCGGGGCCAGCCCTGACAGCGTCACCACCACGGCGGCCGTGACGGCGCCGCAGATACCGGTGCTGATGATGCTTGGCTTCATGTGCGGTGTCGGTGCCCCGGGACGGAGCACCCCTCCCTTCCCACTAGTAACACCAAACCCAGTGGTTCACTCTGGCAACGTCAGCATCAGCAAAGCAAGCTACGTTATCGAAATGTTATCGATGTGGTCGAGCGCATTCTCCCTGATCAGACGACCAAAATGCGGCTCACACCGCCGTCAAACGGGGATTGCCAACCGGATGCGGGCTCAGGCCCCGATCGGCAAGCGGCGCAACGACCGCAGCGCATAGTGCACCCGGGTCTTGACCGTGCCGACCGGGACGCCGAAGTCATCGGCCACCTCTTGATAGGCCCGGTCCCGCAGGATCACCTCCACCACCGCCGTGCGCTGCAGTTCAGGCAGCCTGGCGAGTAGATCGGCGACCAGCAGACCGTCGACGAGACGTTCGACGAAGTCCGGATTCGCGAAGCGGACATCGCTGAGCTCGGTGATCTCATCCCACCTGGTATCCGCGGGCCGGGCGGCGCGGGCGCGGGCGATATCGATCATGACGTTGCGTTCGATGGCGAGCAGCCAGGTGCGCACCGTGCCCTTGCGTTCATCGAACCCCGAGCACGAGCGCCAGGCTCGCAGCAGCGTCTCCTGCACCGCGTGTTCGGCAAGGCCCGAATCGCCGAGTCCGCGCATGGCGCGCCAATGCAGTAGCGCCCGGTCCGCGGCTAGCACGGAGGCGAGCCCGTCGTCGGTACAGAGCCCAGCACATGCCACCCCGCAAGTCGACCGCCCGCCCGCGACATCGACCACCGGACAAATACCACTCATATAAGAGATATCGCGGGAATCGGGGCGAGTGGAATCACGCCCGAGACGGAATCTGGCGATTCCACCGAAATCGACCACTGAGTCTGGTAGACCTTTGCCCCGGAGATACGGGGATCTCCGCAGGTCAGCCGCCAGTGGCGGCCAGAGCACAATTCGAGGAGACAGCAGTATGCGTGCAAGCACGCTCGTGATCGCGGGGGCAATGGCATCCACCGTGACACTGCTGGGCACCGGGACCGCGGCCGCCCAGCCCAGCAACACCATCACCGAGGATGGCGTCTACCTGGTCGGCGTCGATATCTTCCCCGGTACCTGGGAGGGCCAAGGCACCCCCGACCCGGCGGTCGGCTGCGACTGGCGGCGGCTGCGCAAGGTCGAAGGCGATAACACCGATCAGCACTACATCATCAATAACGACTTCACCAGAAACCGTCCGGTCCGCGCCGAGATCGCGCCGACCGATGTCGCCTTCAAGACGGTGAACTGCGGCGCCTGGCACATGGTGCCACCGAGCACGGGCTCATTCGGCGGCTGAGCCGAACCACACGGGATATTGACTCGCGTTCAGTAGCCGCTATGGTTCGCAACCATGACGCGGAGCAAAATCCTGATCACCGGCGCGAGCGCCGGACTCGGTGCGGCCATGGCGCGAAATTTTGCCGCCATGGGCCGTGACCTAGCTCTATGCGCCCGGCGCCTGGACGCGCTCGAGGCCCTGCGCGACGAACTCACCGCCGCGCACCCGGGCATTACCGTCGCGGTCCGCGCGCTCGACGTCGATGACCATGCGGCCGTCCCACGGGTTTTCGCGGAACTGCGCGATGAACTCGGCGGAGTGGATCGGGTGATCGTCAATGCCGGTATCGGCAAGGGCGCGCGGATCGGCACCGGCCGCGCGGATGCCAATATCGCCACGGCCACCACCAATTTCGTCAGCGCCCTCGCCCAGACCGAGGCGGCGCTGGAGGTCTTTCGTGCCCAGGAGTCGGGGCATCTGGTGCTGGTGTCGTCGATGAGTGCGGTGCGCGGCCTGCCGGGCAAGAAGGCCGCGTATTCCGCGAGCAAAGCGGGACTGGCCGCGCTCGGCGAGGCGCTCACGGTCGAATTCGCCAACTCACCGATCGCGGTGACCACACTTCTTCCCGGATTCATCGCCACCGATATGGCGGCGAAAGCCGGTGACGCACGCATGGTCACGCCATTGGCGAAGGGCGTCGCGGCGATGGTGCGGGCGATCGAGCGCGAGAAGATTCGTGCCTGCGTTCCGGGGTGGCCATGGCTGCTCATCGATGTGGTGCTGCCGCATCTGCCCGGCGCGGTCGTGACCCGGATGAGCTGAGCGCATTATGAGGGCCTGAACCCGCCAGAAGTCGACGGGCGGGATTGCTGGACTGGAGCGCATGTCGACAGCTCTTGCGCCCTCCCCCAGCACCGTCGCCCGGCCGCCGCTGATCCGGTGGCTCGGCGTCGTCGCCGTGATGCTCGGCATCTTCTCGATCGTGACCACCGAGATTCTGCCGATCGGCCTGCTGACCTCGATCGGAGCCGATTTTACGATCTCCGACGGCATGGCGGGGCTGATGATGACGCTGCCCGGTCTGCTGGCCACGGTCGCCGCGCCCATGGTGACCGTCGCTGCCGCGCGAATCGATCGCCGACTGTTGCTGTGCGGCTGCACATTATTGCTGGCGATCGCCAATGCGGTGGCCGCGCTCGCACCGGAGTTCTGGGTGGTGCTCGGCTCTCGCGTGCTGATCGGAATCACCATCGGCGGCTACTGGTCGATCGCGGCCGGACTGGCCGGCCGATTGGTGCCGCCGGAGTCGGTGCACCGGGCGACCGCGGTGATCTTCTCCTCCGTTCCACTCGGCTCGGTGCTCGGCGTGCCCGCGGGCACCTTCGTCGGCAATGTCGCGGGCTGGCGGGCCGCGTTCGCGGTCTTGGGCCTGCTCTCCGCCGTGGTGCTGGTGCTGCTCGCGGTCGCACTGCCCGCGCTGCCCGCTGAACAGGCCCTTCGCCTGACCGCGCTGCGCCTCGGTCTGCGCGGTCCGGGTATCCGAATTGCTTTGCTGGCAACGTTTTTCGTGGTGATCGCGCAGTTCGGCACCTACACCTATGTCACGCCGTTCCTGGAGTTGGTCACCGAGGTCAGTGCGGGCACGATCACGGTGCTGCTGCTGATCTACGGTGTGGCGGGCGTTGCCGGGAACTTCCTCGGCGGCACCCTGCTCGGTCGTCCCCGTCGCGCGCTCGGCTTCGCGTCGAGTGCGATGTCGGCCGCGATGCTGCTGCTGCCGTTGTTGGGGCGCTGGGAGTTCGGCGCGATCGCGCTGCTCATCGTGTGGGGTATCGGATACGGCGGTGTGCCGGTGGTGCTGCAGACCTGGTTCGCCGATGCGCTGCCCGATGCGCCGGAGGTGGCGTCGGTGCTGTTCACCGCCTCGTTCCAGGCGACCTTCTGTGTCGGTGCGCTGGCCGGCGGGGTGATCGTGGATCGGACCTCGCCCGGGACGGTGCTGCTCTGCGGCGGTGCGACCGTGCTGCTCGTACTGCTCATTACCTCGGGAGTAATCGACGCGCGCCGGGTGCATCGGGCACGCTGACTTCATGATCGATGAAGTGGGCACCAAGCTCTTTCACCAGTCCATGCCGTTCACCGAGCGCCTCGGAGTCGAGGTGCTCGAACACGGGACCGAATTGGTGCGCAGTCGGATCGCCTGGGACGAATCGCTGTGCACGCTGGGCGGAGTCCTGCACGGCGGGGTGCTGATGTCGCTCGCCGACGGCACCGCCGCGGTGTGTGCGTTCCTGAATCTGCCCGAGGGCAAGCAGGGCACGACGACGGTCGAATCCAAGACGAATTTCCTGCGAGCCGTGCGTTCCGGCTATGCGACCGCGACGGCACGACCGCTGCACGCGGGACGGTCGTTCATAGTGGTGGAGGCCGAAATCCGGGACGACGCGGACAAACTCGTCGCCAAGGTGACCCAGACCCAAGCCGTCCTCTGACCCCTCACTTCGCCAATGTGAACTGCATGACATCGATGTGCCCGCTGCGGAAGTACCGGGCACATCCGGTGAGGTATTTCAAATATCTGGCGTAGACCTCCTCCGAGGCGATCCGCACCGCCTCGTCGTGCTGGTCCGCCAGCGCGTGCGCCCACTGATCCAGCGTGCGTGCGTAATGCAGGCGTAGCGGCTGGATCCGCTCGGTGCCGAATCCGGCCTGCCCGGCCAGGCGGGTGACCTCCGCGGGCTGGGGCAGCTGCCCGCCGGGGAAGATCTCGCGCCTGATGAAGATGTGGAAAAGCGCGGCCTCCCTGGTCACCGGAATATTCATGCGACGCAGGTCGTTGAGCGTATGGCCGATGATCGTATGCAGCAGCATCCGGCCATCGGGCGGGAGCATGCGGTAGCAGTGCTCGAAAAATGCCGGATACCGCTCGCGGCGGAAATGTTCGAACGCACCGATGCTGACGATCCGGTCCACACCCCCGTCGAACTCCTCCCAGCCCTGCAGCCGGATCTCGACGCCCGCGACACCGCGCCGACCGATCTCCGAGCGCACGTGCTCGTACTGATTGCGGCTCAAGGTGAGACCGACGACCTTCACGCCGTAACGCTCGACCGCACGGAACATCGTTGCGCCCCAACCGCATCCGATATCGAGCAAGGTCATCCCGGGCCGCAGATCCAGTTTGCCGAGTGCGAGATCGATCTTGGCGAGTTGGGCCTGTTCGAGGGTCATATCGTCGCGCTCGAAGTAGGCGCAACTGTAGGTCATCGAGGGGTCGAGGAATAGCCGGTAGAAGTCGTCGGAGACGTCGTAGTGCGATTGGACTTGCTGGTAGAACGGTTCGAGTTCGGCCATTGCAGCTCCTGCCTTCGGTCGGTCCTGGCCGGATATGGACTGATACGAGACACACCGCCGAGCCGTTCGCGTGAACGGCTACCGATACGAAAACGTGGCCTGCTCCGTTCGCCGTGACCGAGCTGTGACCATTGCGCGCCAGCCGTTGGACGATGTATCCTCGGCCCTGTCCTTGTGGATGTTGATATCCCGGCCGATCAGAGCCGAACTCCCGCAAGATTTCTCGACTTCCCGACCATGATGATGGTCCACCTCGTTCCCGGAGCCCACAGGGACATTCACCGCAGCGAGCCCACTCGCCGCTGCCTCACACGGCCGTTCGCCGTACCCCATGCAAAGGAAAACCCATGAAAGACAACACATTTCCCGTATCACAAGACGGGGGCGCGGCGGCCGAGACCGCTCCGCGCCCCGTACGATCCGTCAGCGGCATCCTCGATATCGCCGACAACCGCGCCGCCGCCCTCCGGGTCGACGGCTACCTCCCCGGCCCGCGTGACGTGCACGTACCGCCCCGACTTATTCGTGAATTCGGTTTGCGCCGTGGCGATTTCATTATCGGCACCGCCGAACCGGCACGCAGCGACAAGCTCGATCCGCTGGTCCGCATCGAATCGGTCAACGGTCAGGATCCCGAGCGCGCCCGGCCCCGCTTCGAGGACCTCATCCCCATCTACCCCAACCAGCGGTTGCGCCTGGAAACCGAACCGCATGCCATGACGACGCGGGTCACCGATCTGGTCATGCCCATCGGCAAGGGTCAGCGTGCACTCATCGTCGCGCCGCCCAAAGCGGGTAAAACCTCTGTGCTGCAAGCGATCGCGCACGGTATCGCGAAGAACCACTCGGAGTGCGAACTGATGCTCGTGCTGGTCGGCGAGCGTCCCGAGGAGGTCACCGATCTGGCCAGGTCGGTACCCGCCGACGTCGCCGCCGCCACCTTCGACCGAACCCCGGGCGAGCAGATCGCATTGGCTGAACTCGCCATCGAACATGCCAAGCGCCTGGCCGAAATGGGCAGGGATGTCGTTGTACTGCTCGACTCGCTGACCCGCCTCGCCCGCGCGTACAACAACGCCGCACCGTCCTCCGGACGGGTACTTTCCGGTGGCGTCGATGCCGCGGCGCTGGCGCCGCCGAAGAAATTCCTCGGCGCCGCACGCAATTTCGAGAACGGCGGCTCGCTCACCATTATCGCCACCGCCCTGGTGGAGACCGGTTCGCTGGCCGACACCGTGATCTTCGAGGAGTACAAGAGCACCGGCAATGCCGAGCTGAAACTGGATCGCGCGACCGCGAACCGCCGGGTCTTTCCCGCCATCGATATCGCGCAGTCCAGCACCCGTAAGGACGAATTGCTGCTCACCCCGGACGAATTGACAGCCACCCACCTGTTGCGCCGCACGCTCGCCGCGGTGGACGGTCAGCAGGCCACCGACCTACTGCTGGAGGGCCTGCGTCAGGCTCCGACCAATGCGGAATTCCTGGCTCAACTCGGTGTCAAGCGGCACTGATCCGCTTGACACGTCTCCATTAAGGCTCCTTTAAGGCCCTGTCAAGCTCTCCGAGGAATATTTATTACAGCCCGATCGGGCCTGTCTTCGGAGGGGGAGACAGGGCCGGTCGGGCTCTCGTCGTATTCGGTTCGAGCTCAGCCCAATTCGGTGGCGAACAGCTCGGCGGTGCGCCGCCACGAATCCGTAGCGGCGGCTTCGTCGTACGGCTCCCGGTCGGGGAAGAAGAAGGCATGCTTCGCGCCCGGGTAGACCACCGATTCGTGCCGCACACCGGCCTGATTCAAGGCCGCCTCGACTTGTTCGCGCTGTTCGGCATCGATGACGTGATCGAGTTCGGCGAAGAACAGCAGCAGCCGCACATCGCCCTTGGCGATGTTCTCGGTCGCGGCCAGCAGCGGCTCGGGCCTGCTCAGCGCGGTCCCCGCCGTGGTCAGCCAGCCCGGATAGAAGATCGCCGCGGCATCCAGGTCCAGTCGGGTGGCTGCGAAGTAGGCCAGATGGCCGCCGAGGCTGAAGCCGAGCACACCGGTCTTATCGGTGGCGCCGCCGTGCTCGCGGGCATAGGCGATGGCGGCCTGGAAGTCGGCCTCGACACCGTCGCGGGTGAGCTCGCCGAGCAGGCCGAAGGCACGCGTCCGGTTCTCGTCGGTCTCGGCAAGACCCGCAGCCGTCTCCGGACCCGAGCGGTGATAGACGTTCACCACGAAGGCCACGTAGCCGAGCTCGGCGACCCGATCGACAATCCGCCGCGCATCCTCGGTGAGTCCCCACAACTCGGCGCCGACCAAGATGGCAGGAAATGTGCTGTCGCCTTCCGGTCGGGCCAGATAACCGGTCAGCGATGAGCCGTCCACATCGAGGTCGAACTGCCGAGAAACGATCCTGTAGGTCATGGGATACAGCCTATGGCCGTGGGTGGTCCGCGGCATCCGGACATCGCACCGCGGTCTTCGGCCAGGCGCGGGCGAGGCCGAGCAGATGCCGGAGTTCGGCGTCGAAATCGTGTGCGGTGCTGGGCATCCGGGGTCTCGAACCGACCACGGCGGGCGGTTCGCCTGCCTTTCTGACACGTACGGCGTGTGCCAGTCGGTGTGCGTAATCGGTTATGTCCCAGTCCGATTCAACCTAATGCGGTGGCAGGGTCTCGGCCGGGAGGTAGGAGCCGAGGTGCAGCAGTGCATCGCGGATTTCCACAGTCATGCGGAACGGCCGGGTGACCGAATCCGCACCGTGTCGTGCGTCGGCGGGCAGCACGATCTCCGGGACCGCCGCGGTGAGGTCGCGCCACAGCGGCCGCAGTCGGCGACAGATTCGAGCGTCGCGATCACAACCGGCCAGCGTGCGCAGCGCGCTGAGCAAAGGGATTGCGAGCAGGGTCACGCAGAGCACGAAATCGAGTTCTCCACCCGGCAAATGCGGACCGAGGGCGGGTCGCCCTGTCAGCAACTGCGCAATGGAAAGTGCGACTACTCGAGACGAAGCCGCCGCTGATGCCCAGCATCCAGCAGACCACCTGCATCTTGGCGCTGAGGTCGCCCAAGCGCAGCTCATGGATGCCCGAGAGCAGGAAAACCGACGCAGCCGCCACACCACTGTCGAATCGGTCTCGGCGAGAATGTATCGGCCTATGACAAACAGGTGCATTTTTGTCATTTCCACGCATCCCAGCGCGAGGACGTAGACCGGACTGGTGACACTCGCCTGGGCGCATCGGTAGCACAGCAGGGCGGCGATGCTCCAGAGCAGGTTGTGATTGATGAGCTGATCGATGATCTTGTCCCGCAACAACATCAGCCGACCCAGCGTAATGGCGCCGACGTAGCCGAGCACCAGCCAGCCGAGTGTCGCGGGAACCAGTGAGGACATCGATATCCTCTCGGCGCCGCAACCGTGCCCGTCGGAGGATACCGCTGCGAACTCGCACGCCATTGCGCTGCGGACCGCCGGCCTCCGCACGCGTCGGGCCGCGCAGCTGTCGCAGGTCGGTATCAAGGGAACTTCGCGGTGCTGCCGATCAGGCCGCAACATACGACACCGGCAACCCGTGAGGCTCTGACACAACAGGCGTGGGGGGGCCCCCCCCGGGGGGGGGGGCGGCCGCGGGGGGGGGGTGGGGCGGGCGGGCCGCGCGGCCCCCCCCCCGGCGCGGCGGCGCCCCAGCGGGGGGGGGGGGGGCC
>NZ_JBIAFV010000004.1:472614-761399 GCF_042869435.1 Nocardia sp. NPDC006982
TTTTTTCTCGGGGCGGGGGCGGTGCCCCCCCCCCCCCCCCACCACCCCCCCCCCCCCCCCGGCCCCCCCCCCCCCCCGGCGCCCCCCCCCGCCCCCCCCGCCCCCCCCCCCACGCCGGTTTCGGTGATCAGCCGAGCAGGACGAGCGCGCCCGCGCCGAGGAAGATGCCCTGCACGATGGTGCGGAGCGGCAGCGGCATGGTCTTGATGCCGATATCCGCCCGTGCCGCACGGATATTCGCGGGGAACATCACGATCAGCAGCAGGATCAGGCCCACAGCAGCCAGTTTGGCGACGGGCGGGATCAAAAGACCGATCGCGCCGCCGATTTCGAGCAAGCCGGTGAAAGTCACCCAGCCCGCCGGGTTGGGCAGCCGCGGCGGCACCATGGCGATCAGTGCGCCGCGCTTCGGCTCGACGAAGTGTGCGCTCGAGGTGAGGGCGAACATCGCGGCCAGTCCGAGTGCGGCCGCGTGCGGCCAGGAGTCGAGCCAACCGAGGTTGCCGAGCCAGCCGATGAACCGAGCGAGTCCGGCGATGACGATTAGTACAACCAGCGGTGCCATCAGAGTCTCCTGTGGGTCGAGCACCAAATCTTGACAGTGACTAGATTAGGTCTGAGCGGGAAACTTGTCAATGGCTAGATTTTGGGCGACTATCGAGACATGGCGAAGAGCAGCTATCACCACGGCGATCTGCGGGCCACCATCCTGGCCGCGGCCGCCGATCAGATCGCGACCGACGGTGTCGACGCGGTATCCCTGCGCGGGCTGGCCCGCCGGGCCGATGTCTCGCACGCGGCCCCCGCGCACCACTTCGGTGATCGCGCGGGGCTATTGACCGCACTCGCCATCGAAGGTTTCGACCTGCTCGCCGCGCAGCTGGCCGCGGCCGGACCGGAATTCCGCGAGGTCGCGGTCGCCTACACGCGCTTCGCCCGCGAACATCCCGGCCATTTCGATGTGATGTTCCGGCGCGAACTCCTGCACGCCGACGACGAGCGCTTGGTCGCCGCCCGCACGGCGGCGGGCGCGGCGCTGCGCTCCGGGGTCTCGGTCATGCAGCCCGACAACACCGTTGAGCAGCAACAAGCCACCCGCCTCGCCGCCTGGTCACTGGTCCACGGCTTCGCCGCACTGTGGCGCGAAGGGGCACTGCAGGATTCGGCACTCGGTGACAGCTCCGATCCGGAAACCCTGGCCCGCCGGATGATCGCCACCGTCCACTTCGAATGACCACGGCCCGTTCACCTTTGGCCGTAAATTCTCTGACATGGATATCCACGCCTATCCCACCGAGGCGAACACCCCTGTGGATCTCGCCGAGGCACAACGCCTCGCCGACCACTACCTGTCCACCGTCGACGGCATCAGCAACCTGCTCACCGAATTCGACACGGGGTTCACTGTCGTCGCCATCTTCGCGCCCCCACCCGGTATCGACCCACACAAACCCCCACTCCCCCCGACCATCGGCGGTTCGGTCTGCGTCATCGACAAACCCACCGGCGCGATCTCCTACTGGCCCACGTACCCCACCCCCGTAGTCGCCGAACAATACACGCAGGCAATGCAATCCGGCCGCCTGGTCATCGAGGATGGTTGGCCGGAAGACGCCCCCGAGGGCGACTGAGGTGTACCCCGAACCGGGGCAGGTACTGCGCTTCTCCGAAGACCCGACGATCGAGCGGTTTGTCCCACGGATCGCGGCGACCGCGCAAGCGTATGTGTGGGCCGTCGACGCTCGGAACGCTGCGAATCGAATCGACCAGACGCTGTAGACGCGATATCGCATCGCCTGGCTGGGCCGCGGCGACCGGATCGGCGAGACCGGCCAGGCGGCGCAGGTGGCGGTGCTGTCCGGCATCGAGGCGCAATGCCCTGGCCAGCGCATCGACCACCTGTGGACTCGCCGCGATCTTGCGACCCTGTTCGAGCCAGGTGTACCAAGTGAGGCTCACCCCCGCCATCTCGGCGCGCCTCGATGTCGTGCTCAGTAATCCCACGAAATCTGTTGTGCCCCAAGCATGATGACGAGCGACGCGCTAACCGCGCGCCGCCCGGTGTGGGGGAACCGAACCGCCATCGCGAGCACCCACATGCGCTCTCGCCTGGTCAGTGCCCGGCGGCGAGGGTGTCTCCGTATAGCTTGGACACACGAAGCCTGATCACCAGTCGGTTGTCCTCGACCATGTTCGCCAGGAAGGTCGCTTCGTCCTCAGGGTTGTCGAACTCGGGGAACATCGAGAGCATTTCGCGGCCGGTTGCGTCTCCGGGAGTAGTACTGACGGGGGAGATTTCGGCCGCGCCCTCGGCGACCGCGAAAGTGAGCTGGTCAGCGCTGCTCACATAGAGCGCAGCACGCGGATCCCGGGTGAGCTGGCGTACTTTGACGCGATCGGCTGTCGAACCGATCGAGATCATGCGCGTTGCCGGATCCCATCTGTAGGCAACCGTTGACAGATGTGGGTGCCCGTCACGCTTGATCGTTGCCAGCGCCCCCATCCGATTAGCGCCGAGGAATCGCTCCAACCTCTCCGCGGAGAGTCGCGTCGGCGGCGCTCCGCGGCCTGGCTCGTACGAAGTTTCATGGATGTCGGTCACGGGCTGCCCTCCGTAATGGTGCACTATTTGTAACTAAGTGCATGATCTGTCACCATCACGTTCAGCGGAAGGAGGCACTTTCATGTCTCAGGGGCACATTGATGTTCCAGCGCAGGTGGAGGCAATCAGTGTTGGCGAAGCTGCGGGCTCATCCATCGACAAGGCGTGTTCGGTGCTGGAAGTGCTCAACCGGATCAGCGGCAAATGGGCTATCGGCGTCTTGCTGCTGACCACGCAGCGACCGATGCGCTTCACGCATCTCGAGCGCGAAATCAAGGGAGTCAGTCGTCGAATGTTGACGCTAACCCTCCGCAACCTCGAGCGCGACGGCCTATTGGTCCGGACGGTCTATCCAACAGTGCCGCCCAGGACCGAATACGAAGCGACACCGATGGCCCGAGAGCTCTATGAGACGCTGCTGGCGTTGACGGGCTGGGCCGATCGTCACCGACACGAGATCGATTCGGCGCGTCGGGTTTACGACGAGCAGTCGGCATCAACAGGATCACCATGATCAAATGCCGGATGTTGACACCGCCGAACCCGAACCCCGCCAACGAATCCCATCTGGCATGACGGGCGGCAAGGGACCGATGCTTGTGATCGGCGCGACCGGTCAGCAAGGTCGGGCGACCACGGCGCAACTACTCGAACGCGGTTGGGAAGTCCACGCATTCGTGCGTGATCTGGAGTCGGCAGCGGCGCACGCACTGCGCGAAAGCGGTGCCAATCTCATCGAAGGCGATCTGGACGACACCGCGTCGGTGCGGTCGGCCATGGACGGCGCCTACGGCGTTTTCCTGATGCTGACCATGATGACCGGCGCACACATCACCGCCGAGGGCATCGCGGCCGAAGAGCGGCGAGGCAAGGCAGTGGCCGAGATCGCGGCGGAGTCGGGCATCGAGCATCTGGTGTACAGCTCGCTCAAAGGTGCGGGCGAGGATTCGGGTGTCGAGTATTACGCGGCCAAGCAGACGATCGAGGATCACATCGAATCGCTGGGCCTTCCGGCCACAGTGCTGCGCCCGGTCTTCTTCATGGACAATTTCAACTCGTACAACCGCCCGATGCTCGACGAGGACGGTCTGGTGCTGAATCTCGCTGTCCGAGCGGATATCCCGGTATCACTGATCTCGGTGCACGATATCGGCGCCTTCGCCGCCATCGCCTTCGACCGGCCCGCGGACTTCCTCGGCCGCAAGGTCCCCATCGCGGGCGACCGACTGACCCCACCTCAAATCGCCGAAACCTTCGGCCGCACAGCAGGATTACCCGCCCGCAGCTTCCAGGTGCCGATCGAACAGGTCCGCGCCTTCGACGAACAGGTAGCAAAAATGTTCAGCTACTTCAACGACCGCCCCGACGCCCCCCTTGACCTCGCAGCACTACGCGCAGACCACCCGACCCTGATGGACCTGCCAACCTGGCTACACCAAACAAACTGGAAGCCATGAAATCGCCGAGAATGTGATGGTGGCGGCAAATGTCGAGAGCGCCTCTCCACCAGCGCATTCTCGTCCGCTACTTTCGGTAGTTGTGCGCGGGGTTCGGGCAAGCGCGACCTGCGCTACGGGGCTACGGGATGTCGGCCGCACGTCAGGAAGACCCACTAATCGAGCCCCTGGTTGAGGGCTTCTTGATACCCAAATGAGTGAAATCAGCTGCACGCGTGGCGATCTCGAGGACACCTCGCAGCCAAGGGGTATAGGAGTCGGGTGCCGCCGAGATGCGTCCGAGCAGCTCGGCGGGGTCGGCCCAGGCGCATTCGGAGACCTCGGCCGGGTTGGGGTCGGGCAGGTCGCCGGATATGACGCCGACCAGCACATGATCCCATTCGTGCTCCACCTGATCGCCGCGTGGGTCGGCGGCCCGATATCGGTAGATGCCCGCCTCGGTCAACTCCGTGACGGTCAGGTTCAACTCCTCCATCAGCCGGATCGATGCTGCCGCGACCACATCCTGGCCGGGTGCGGGATGACCACAGCAGGTGTTCGAAAAGCGTTGCGGGAAGCGTGTTTTGACTGCGGCCCGGCGCTGCAGCAAGATCCGTCCGGACGCGTCGTACAGCAGTACTGAGAAGGCGCGGTGCAGGTACCCGGGCGGGCGGTGTGCCTCGGCCACGGAACGTGATCCGATCGCGCGGCCGTGCTCATCGACCAGCTCGACGAGCAGAGCCTCGCGGTCGGAGCGAATCTCGGTGGTCATGATGATCGTGGCTCCATGGTCTTTCGCGATCCGCTCATCGTTGGCAGAACACCGCGGCAGCCGGAACGACGGCCGCCCAGGCCACGAGCGCAACCATGTATACGAACAGTTTCGCCTGCGACCGGACGAGCGGCATGGCGTCGTCCAGCGGCTTGCCCCAGGTGCCGAGCTGGGTCCGGCCCAGGTAGCCGATAACGATCGACACGCCACCGGCATATACGAGCAATGTCCAGGTAAATCCCACCATGGCGACGACGGACCCCGCGACGAGTGCGGCGCCGACGGTGACCCGCGTCATCGACTCGAACAGCGAGACGCGCAGACCGAGCGCTACCACTGAGGTCCGGAATCCGTGCTCGGTGTCTTCCGGAATGTCTTCGGCGGTGTTCGCGACGAAAACTCCGGTGGTAGTCAGCCCCAAGCCGAGAATGGCGATGAGCGCGGGTATTTCGATCGGCCGGTCGTACAGCCGGAGCACGACGATGCCTGGAAACACCATGGTCATGACGTAGGTCCAGGGAATCTGCCAGAATCCGGCGGCCTTGAAATGCCAAGGTGGCAGCGAATATTCGAGCAGCAACAGGGTGCCGACCGGAATGATCAGCAGCAGATCGAGATGCCCGGTCGCCACGGCGAGGTAGACGGCCCCGACGCCGATGCCCGCGGTGGTGAGGTAGATCTGCCAGGCCACGAATCGCACGCCGAGATCTCGAACCATGCGGGAGAACTTGGATTTGTATTCGACGTCCACCCAGCGATCGGCCAGGCAATTGGCGACGTGCAACAGTTGAATCGCGGCGGCCAGCATTACCGCGGCCACGATCATCGGCGCCGACCAGATCTCGGCGCCGGTGTGCGCGCTGAACAGGACATCGGCCACCATGACCGCACCCGACATCGGCGCGATTTCGGGACGGGTCAGCCACAGCGCGTAGTTGATCTTCGTGCGCAGCGGCAGCGGACGCCCCTCCTCGCCGGAGCCCGCGGTGAAGATGCGGCGCAATTGTGCACGCAACGAGGCTTCCCCGCCGCTGACTGTGGTGGACATCAGGTCTGCTCCTGCTGTGCATGTCGACGTGCTCGGGCGATACTGCGGCGGAAGAACGGCCGCGACAGATCCTCCGGAAGATTGGCCCACCGCATGAAGAACGTCGTGAGTGGATCCAGCGTGATGTGGCGGCGGCCGCGCTCCAGGCCGCGTACCGCCGCTTCGCCGACCTTTTCGGCGGGCATCGGCTTGATCGAACCGGTAATGGCCTTGGTCTCGGCCGGTTTGCGCAGGTTCTCCCTGGCGAGTCCGGGAGTGTCGGTGTCGGCCGGGTACAGCACGGATACCGTCACCCCGGCGGGCTCGACTTCGTAGCGCAGGCACAGTCCGAGCTGGCGGACGCTCGCCTTGGTCGGCCCGTAGCTCGAATATCCGGGGATGCCGAGGAAGGCCGCCGTCGAACTGGTCAGCAGGACACGCCCTTCGCCACGTTCGACCATGCCGGGCAGTACACATCGAATGGCATTGACCGAACCGAGATAGTTCGCATCGCTCTGGATGCCGAATTCATCGATGTCGATGTCGAGGAAGAGTCCGGGCAGGGTGAGACCCGCGCAGCAGGCGATCACCGCGCAGTCTCCGTTACGTTCCTCGAGTTCTTTTACGGCGACCGCGAGTCCTGTTCGGTCGGTCACATCGGCGGTGCGCCAGTCGGCACCGATCCGCTCGGCGGTGGCGCGCAGCGGCGCCTCCCGCCGGGCGATGACCGAGACGCGCGCGCCGCGCATGGCGAACGCGGCGGCCACGGCGGCTCCGATGCCATCGGAGCCGCCGGTGACGATCACATGCTTATTTGTCCAGCGCACAGTCATTTTCAGTTCCCGCCGGGTCCGGCGAGCTCACCGAGACGGTCGCGCCAGGCGTGATAACTGGTGGCCGTGCCGTCCTCCGGTATGCCGACGAATGCCTTGTCGATCAAGGCCGCGGCCTCGTCGATGGTGCGGCCGGTATAGGTCCGCACCGCGACCTCGGTGTGCGGGGTGGCGCTGTCGGCCTGCTGCCGGATCTTCGCGACCATGGTCGATCCCGCCGCCAACTGCTGATGGAACTGCGGCACCAGTGACCGAATCGCTTCCAGGTCGGCGACTTCCACACCACCGGCGAAGGTGGTCGCGATGCCGATGCCGTTCCACAGGTCGGCATGCCTGCTCGGGTCGAACTCCGCGATCCGGGCCGCGACACCCTCGACCGAGCCGCCGCCGATGAACCAGAGTGCGCGCCCGATACCCTGATCGGCAGCCCGTTTCAATGGTGCGGTATCCCCCATCCAGGACGGGTACCGCTCATCGACGTGCTGGCGCTCGATGTATTTCTCGGTGCGGAAGAAGGCGTTGTAGAAGCCGTATCCGTCGATCGCGAGCCAGCGGTACACCGGATGCTTCGGAAAGACCTTCTTCCAAATCGGTTTCGGAATCTTGCCCATCGCAAGACCGACGCCGACGTACATGGTCAGGTCATGTTTGGCCGCGGGGCCGGTGAACAGGTCCGCGGCGCGATGACTGAACGGGGTGATCGAGTCGACGGCCGCGAGACCCGTTGCGGCGCCCTCGAATGCGAAACCCTGGTACTGCTCGGGCAGTTGTTGGATCTGCTCGATCAATTCCGCGTTGTTCTTACTGCACACCGCGACGTGAATGCTCGTGGAGAGGTGGGTGGCGACCCGCTCCAGTTCGGCGGCGGTCGCCGGACTCGGTGTCGCGAAGCCGGGGCGTTTCAGCGGTTCCTGCTCGATATTGGTACCGAGCAGGGTAGAGCGAAGTGGTCCGATCAGTGATGGCATATGAACCTCGATTCTATTGCGGCGGTGTTTGTTTCGGCTATGAGGACCGCGCCGGTTCCTTCTCCGGTTCGACTGCCGCCGGATCGCCGGACTCAACCGCCCCTGGATCGTCCGACTCAACCGCCACCGATTCGCCCGACTCAGCTACCACCGGCTCACCCGACTCAACCGCCACCGGCTCACCCGACTCGACCACCGCCGGATCGGCATGCTCGACCACCGCCAGATCGCCAGACTCAACCGGCACCGGCTTTCCCGACTCAGCTACCACCGGCTCTCCCGACTCGACCACCGCCGGATCGGCATGCTCGACCACCGCCAGATCGCCGGACTCAACTGCCGCCAGCTCTCCCGATTCAGCTGCCACCAGCTCTCCGGACTCACCCGACTCCGCTGCCACCGCCTCACCCGACACCGCCACCAATTCACCCGACTCAGGTGCCGCCTCCTGGACGTCCACCACCACGACGGTCGCGCGATTAGCCAGCCACTCCCGAATATTCCGGCTCCACCAGAACATTCCGCGACTCGCGCAGACGATCACCAGCGCGAAGAACAAGCCGAACGAGACGTGCATGGCCATCAGCACGCCGTACATCAGACCGACCGAGGCGCCGAAGATGATCTGATCGCGCTTGGCGAACGGTGTCGTCGCCGGGTCGGTGATCATGTAGTTGGTGTAGAGCACGAAGGCGATACCGGTCATCGGCAGCAGCGCCGCGATGATCGAGATATTGCTGTCCAGCAGGCCGCGCACCACCGCCTGCAGCACATACGCACCGAGCCAGGCCATGATCAGCGGTGTCTTCTTGGTCAGCTTGGCGTTGAGCATGGTGCCCGCGCCGAGCAGACCGAGCACGATCAGCGCATCGGCCGGACCCGAGACGTTCTCGACGAAGTGATACGGACCGACCACGGCGATCGTCGGGAAGACCAGCAGCGCGACCACGATCCCGAAGTTCGACGGGTTCATGAAGTGCTTGACCTTGCCGTTGACCTTGGCTCGCAGCACCCACTTCGTGCCGACCGCGACCGTGATGCCGAACATGATCGGCAGGAACTGGTCTGCCGCGTACATCAGGAAGTTGAAGGCCACACCGGTGATGTGCGCGGGCAGCAGGAACACGATCAGCCCGCGAAGTCCGTTGCCCCGATAACCCGCCGGGCGGCGATAAGCCCATGCCGCCAGCGTTTCCAGGATCATCTCCACCACGTATGCGGTGCCCGCACTGAGGAACGGCCACAGCCACGGCTGTTCGAAGCCGAGCCACAGGAAGCCCAGGATATTGAAGATCGTCAGCGAGGCCGCGAAGTTGCGCAGCGCGAGATAGCGCGGATCACGTCCTTCGATATTGACGCCCAACCACTTTCGCCGCCAAGCCTGCACTGGGGTGAGCGCGGGCTCGGAGCCGTTGGTGTCTTCGATGACGACTGTTCCGTTCGAATGTGCTTGAACACTCACTGGTGCACCTCCCGGGCATCGGAGTCGAGTACGAGGGTGTGTTGCCCCGGTTGCAGCTGCAGCTGCTGGGTGTGCACGGCGCCGTGGTTGTCGCGCCACGCGAGTTGCACCGACAGCGCTGTAGTGGGATCGATATCGCCGAGTCCGACGTGGATATCGGTGGACCGTTTACCCGCGTGCCCGCTGCCGCCGTCGACCTGTGCCACATGGGTCTTGCCGTCCGGCATCGTCACGGTGACTTCGGCGCCGAGGGCCGGAGACCCGAGCACCGGCTTGCCTGCGACCGTTGTCTCGCCGGCGGCAGCGGTGGTCGGTGGGGTCAACAGTCGCAGGCCGAGGTACTGCCCGGGATGCGGTGCGTCATTGCGGTAGAAGACCGGCGCTTCCCATTGCCTGGCGACCGCGAAGCTGAGGTTGCCGGTTCCGGTCGAGTCACCGACCGCGATGCCGCGGGTGGGTGTCGCCGCGAAGGTGTCCAGGGCGGGTGAGATATTGGTGAACTTGCCGCTGTCGTCCTGGGCGAAGAAACCGATCCGGTTATTGCCCGCCAGGTCGGATTCCTCGGTGAATTTCGGCCAGGCCCACGGGTACTTGCTGAAGTCGTCGTTCATCGTGGCCATTTCCTGCACCTGCGGCCAACGCGTGCTCGAACCCTTGAACATGCCGTTGGTCTGCACGATCTGCGTTCGGCCACTGTTGTCGAAGTCGGCGACCTTGGTATCCCAGCACCAGCCGTCCCAGGCGATGCCCTTCTCCACGGCCCGGTTCTTGAACGGGGCGATACCCGACTCCAGTTGCGCCGCGGCTTGTTTCGGATCGGCCGCGGTGTTGTAGAAGGCGAGGTTGGCTTCGACGATGCCCCAGCGCTGCGCGATATTGCTGACGAACAGATCGGGCATGCCGTCGCCGTCGAGATCGGCGAAGTCCGCGCCCATGCCCTTGAACGAATCATGGCCGAGCACAAAGGACTTCGGATCCGTCGGGCCGCGCTCACCTTCGGCCGGGCCGAAGCTGATGTGGCCCGGCGTCGACTTGTTCACGAACAGGCGATCCGGGCCCATATCGTTGGCGACATACAGTTCGGGTAGTTGATCGCCGGTGAGATCCTGGGTGGCCGATGCCAGCGTCCAGCCGTTCGCTTTCCCTTCCGGGAGCGCATCGACCACCTCGCGGTACACCGCGGTCGGTTCGGCACCGCCGGTGCCCTGCTGGAAGGTGAGGATGCGGTCGGTCCCCGCATTGGTCGCTTTGGAGAACGATTCGTTCAGGGTCAGGCTGTGCTGACCGTCCGGACCGATGAAATCGCTGTCCGGGAAATAGTTTCCGAGGTAGACATCAGGGTTGCCGTCACCGTCGAAATCGGCGACGGAGGCGGCCAGGGTGAACCAGCGCGCACCCTGATAACTGCCGTCCTTGGTGGCAGGCGGCTCCACCATTTCCACCGGCCGGAATGCCTTGTTGTCCAGATGCTTGGCACCCGTGCGCGGCAGGTACAGGATGGGGGTGCGGCCGCCGTAGTACACCATCAGACCGATGCGCCCGGAGTGGTCGAAATCGCCTGGGACACAGCCGGTCGGGGCCATCCGGTCGTCGGTCGGCAGCGGTGCCGGGTCGAGTGCGAACGGTGCGTAGCGGCTGGTGTCGCTGTCCGGCGTCGGCGTCACGATCACCGTATCGGATCGGGAATCGACCAGGCACAGATCATCGGCGCGGCCGTTGCCGTCGATATCGTTGATCGCCGCCGCGGAGTTGACCGAGGACATCCAGGCGACGACATGCTCGTACCGTGGCTCGATATGCCGGATCTTGCGCTCGGGCAAGCCGGGTGGCAGCGCGATCGGCATCTCGGTGAAATGGAACCGGCTCGCCAGTGGACTGTTCGGATCGGTCTCGACCGGGGCGATCATGGCCGAGTGAGCCGGTACGAACAGCACCGCCATCAGCGTCAGTGATGCCAATGGCACCAACGCTTTTCGCAACAGAGAAGAACTGACCGGCAGTTTCACGAGTGGTGACTCTCTTCCGTGGTGAGACCGTCGAACACCGACCGCAGGGTGTCCAATGCGTGATCGAGCTGCGCCTCGGTATGACGGCAGTTGATGAAGAACCGCAATCGCGCCTCGCCCTCGGGGACCACCGGATGTCCGATGGCATTGGCCATCACATTGCGCTCCAGCAGTTCCATCGAGGCGCGCACCGCGGGTTCGTTCGCGCCGGTGATGATCGGGGTGATCGGTGTGGCCTGGCCGTTGCCGGTGTCGAAGCCGAGTTCGCGCGCCCGGCGATGGAAGTACTCGGCGTTGTGCCGCAGTGCCGCGACGCGTTGCGGCTCGTCGTGCAGCACGGCCAGACCCTCCAGTGCGGCCGCCGCCGCGGACGGCGCGGGTGAGGCCGTGTACATGCTCAGGCCAGCAGCGGAGTATTTGAACCCTTCGACGAGTTCGCGATTGGCCGCCAGGTAGCCGCCGACGCTGCCGAGCGCCTTCGACAGCGTGCCCATCCAGACATCGACGGCATCGCCGGGCAGATCGAACAGCTCACGCGCGCCGAGCCCGCGTTCGCCGAGTACACCGAACGAGTGCGCCTCGTCGATCATGATCGAGCAGTCGTATTTCCTTGCCACCTCAATGATTTCGGGCAGCCGGACCACATCGCCGTCCATGCTGTACACACCCTCGATCAGCACGAGGGCCCGATCGAAGCTGCGCCGCGACATTGCCAGAATCGCGTCCAGCGATTCGGGATCGTTGTGCCGGAAGGTGACGCGTTTGCAGCCCGCCCATTCGGTACCGGAGACGATGCTGTTGTGGATCAGTGAGTCGCAGACCGCGATATCGCGCTTTCCGAGCAGGAAGGCGACGGCCGCCGCATTGGTGAGGAAGCCACTGGCCGTCACGATGGCGGCCTCGGTGTCGTAGATCCGCGCGAGCTCGCGTTCCAGCTCGCCGTAGAGCGGTAGCTCCCCCGCGACCATCCGGACCGCGGCCGCGGACGTCCCGTAGCGACCGATCGCGGCAATGGCGGCGGCATGCACGCGCGGCTCGGCGGCCAGATCCAGATAGCCGAAACTGCTGAAGTTCAACATGTCCCGGTCCGCGAAGCTGGTCACCGCCCCACTGATGCCGTCGTGCGGCAGATAGTAGGGATTGAGCACACCGGCCTCGCGCGTCCAGGCATCGAAGGCGGCGAACTTCTCGTTGGCCTCGAGCACACCCGGATGATCGCGGAAGGAGGTCTGCAGGTTCGGGCCGCGAGCGGTCCGCACATCGGCCGCGCCGCGTTCGGGTCCCGGCGCCGTCGCCGTGCCTGCCCGATTGGTACCGGCACCATTGCCCGCATCGTGCTTGGCCATCAGGGCACGGGCGAGCGCACGGGGATCGATGCTCTCAGTTGTCATGCAGTAGTCCTCACGCTGCTGTCGTTTCGGTACTTGCTTCTTCGTGCGCGATCTGAGCGGCGATCTTCACGCCGAGGCCCGCCAGCGAGAGTCCGGCCCCGATCGAGAGGACCGACATCTTGACGCCGAGGCTTTTCACGACGCGGGCACCGAATTCCATGGCCATCAGCGAATCCAGCCCCAATTCCATGGTCGGAGTCGCCAGGTCGACGGTGTCCGCGTCGACACCGAGGACGACCGCGAGTTGTTCGGCGAGCAGGCAGGCGACCACCTCGCCGCGGAATTCCGGGTCCAGCGCCAGGATTTCGGCGCGCAGTGCGCTCGTGCCCGCCGCGCCGCCGCCCGCGGCGGTGACCAGTTCGACGAACCGCGGCGCGCGTGCCGACGACCGGTGCGCGAGTGCCCATTGCGCCCAGTCGATGTCGAGCAGGGCGAGCTGGGTGATGTCGAAACGCAGACATTCCCGCAGCAGCAGGGTCGCGAAATCCATATCCAGCGAGCCGTATCCGGTCATCTCGGCATAGCGGGATACCGCCCGCGAGTCGGCCATACCGCCGTCGCCGCTCATGAATCCCCAGTCCACCGAGAGTGCGGGCTTGCCCTGCGCGCGCCGGGCCCAGGCGAGTGCGTCGAGCGCGGAATTGGCTGATGCATAGCCCAATTGGGGCGAGAGCCCGGCGATGCCGCTGGCCGAGGAGTACAGCACGAACAGGTCGAGCTCGACGCCCGCGGCGGTGGTGGCCCGATCGAGATTGGTCGCGCCGATCACCTTCGGATCGAAGATCTCGCGCAGCGATTCGGCGGTGACCTCCGGAATCTCGGTGTTGTTGACCACACCCGCGGCATGGATGACACCACGCAGCGGTGCACCGCCGGCTTGGATGCGCGCGACCAGATCGGCGACCGCGTCGTAGTCGGCGACGTCGACGCGTTCCTCGCGCACGTCGACACCCTCGTTCGCGAACCGCGCCAGCTGTTCTCGCGCGGCATCGGTGGACGCCCCACTGCGACCGACGAGCACCAGGTGACGCACGCCGGCACGCACCAGCTGACGTGCGGTGGCCAGACCGAAGGCCCCGAAGCCGCCGGTCACCAGATAGCTTGCGGCGGGGTCGAATTCGAATTCGCCCGGGATATGGCGTACCGCCGGGTGTTCTTCGCGCAGATCGAGCACCACCCGGCCGATCTGGGCGGAGCGCGCCACCGTTTCGAATGCCGCGGTCAGCTGGTCGAGTGCGAACGGCGTGTTCGGCAATGCGGTGTAGTCGCCGTGGAACATCGCGTCCACCACGCGCCGGGCCGCCCGGCGGACCTGCGCGGGACGCCGGGCCAGGATGCGGTCGATATCGACGGCGAAGAATGCCAGATTCCGGTCGAAGGGGCGCAGGTCGATGGTGCCCGAGCCGTAGATGTCGGCCTTGCCGATATCCACGATGCGGCCGAATTCGCCCGCGACCCGGAAGTTCTGCTGCAAGATCTCCCCGGGCGCGGAACTGTAGACGACATCGACACCCGCACCGTCGGTCAAGCGCAGCACCTCGTCGACGAAGCCGATCGACCGGGAACCGAGCACCTCGTGCGCGCCCAGCGCCCGCACCCGAGCGCGCCGCTCCTCGGTACCGGCTGTGGCGATCACCCGCGCCCCCATCCGCAGCGCGACCTGAACCGCGGCCATACCCATGCCGCCCGCCGCGCCGTGGATCAGCACCGTTTCGCCCGGCTGCACCCGCGCCAGTTCGCCGAGCCCGATTTCGGCGGTGAAAAGCGGCATTACCGAGGTGCAGTGCAGCGGATCGAAGGTGCCGGGCGCGAAGATATCCATCCTGGTGGTGGCGCCGGTGTCCGGCCGGATCGTCACGTAGCGCTGCACGATTCCCGGTGCCACGACCGAAATCTCGTCTCCCGGTGCGATATCGGTGATATTGCCGCCGACCCTTGTCACCACGCCATAGCCGTCCATGCCGATCTCGGTGCCGAAGAATGTGCCTTCCAGCTCCTTTTCGGTGAGCACACCCAGCACCTTGAGGGTGTCCTTGTAGTTCAGGCCGACCGCCTGCATCCGGATCTCGACCTCGTCGGCTCCCGGCGCGACCCGATCGCAGGTGCGCAGTGCGAGTTCCGGCAGTAGTCGCGAACGTGGGATATCGAGCCGGAAGGACTGTTCGGGATCGGTGAGCGGCCGTGGCACATCCCATCCGGCCAGCCGGTCGGTGAGGGTCTGTCGCCAACGGATCGTCCAGCGCGCGCCCGCACGCAGCGCCACCTCGTCGGTGGTGGTGTCGGTGTAGATCTGCTCGAGGATGTCGGCCGCGGCGGAGGCGGGTTCGGTATCCACCAGTCGCCACTGTCCGGCCGGAAGTTCGTTGAGCAGTTCGCGACGCGCTCCGGTCAATACCGAATGCTCGAGCCGGGCGAACCGGTCGATCGGCAGGCACAACGCATTTTCGGTGACCACGACTGCGTGCACCACGAGGGGCAGCTCGTCGGAAAGCAGCGCCTTGATCGCCCGGGCGACCTGCGCGAGCCCGTACACATTGTGCATGCCGTCGAGTTCGGACCCGGCGACGACAACGAGCCGCAGGCGCTCGATCTCGGGCCGGGAATGCGCGGCACGCAGCAGGTCGAGCAACTGTTCGTTGTCGGCCGCCGAGGCATGCTCGCCGACCGTCACCACTTCGGCCCGGATCCGCACATTCGCGATTTCCTTGGCGCGCTGGGAGATTTCCGCGCCGAGGTTGACGACGAGCAGGAACTCCTCGTCACCGGGCAGATCTTGCATCGCCGGTTCCGCGGAGTCGGTCACGATCTCCCACACCGGCTCGTAGAACAGCCCGTCGAGCTGTTCGGATAGCGCCGACTGCGGTGTAAGAGCGCGGAACTGCACTCCTGACATCGTCAGTGCGACGTCGCCGCTCACGGACGCGATGCGGATATCGGCGCGTAGCGGATTACCGGGTACACGGGTGAGGACCACGACCGGATCGACCGGAATCGGACCGGTCCAACGGATCCCGGAAATCGCGGCAGGCACGACCACCTCGGCATCGGTTCCGGAATTCAGCTGTGTCGCAGACGTTCTCGCATACAGCGCGGCAAAGCACTGTAGCGCTGAATCGACTATCGCCGGGTGGGCAAGATGGCCCTGCCCGATCGTTGCGGACGAATCGAGGTGTGCGACAACGCTATCCGGCCCGACCCAGACCTGGCTCAGCAGCCGGAAGGCCGGGCCGTAGCGGAGTCCGTGCTCGGCCATGCTCTCGTAGAGCTCCTCGACCGCTACCTCCACCGAATCCCGGGGTGGCGCGATGGCGACGGTGGTGGCATCGGCGTCCGCCTCGATGAGACGGCCGTGCGCGTTGAGCGTCCATCCCCCGCCACCTGCGGGCCGGGACTGGATGGTGAACCGGCGGGTGCTCTCTTCCACGCCGATCCGCACGACCGGCACATCGTGCTCGTCGATGACCAGCGGGCTGATGAATTCGATGGATTCGAGCCCGAACGAATCCCGGCCGGTGCGTAGTGCGACGGCGCTCATGGCGGCGTCCAGGTAGGCCGCTCCCGGCAGCACCACGGCACCGGCCACAACGTGATCGCGCAGCCACGGCAGATTCGAAACCGACAGTTGGACTTCCCATTCCGTGGCCACCGAGCCAGTGCGATCGCCGAGCATGGCGAATCCGTTCGGGGTGCCGATCCGATCCAGCTCCGTTTCCGGCTCCTGGGTCCACACGAACCGGCGCTGCCACGGATAGTGCGGCAGGTCGACGTGACCCGCACCCGGATCGATCGCGCCGGGCAGGCGGTCACCGTCCAACGAACCCGCCCGGTACAACTCGCCGATCGCGGTCAGTATGTTCTCGCTGTCATCGCCGCCACGCGTCAGCGTGCTGATGGCGGCGCCGGTAATGCCCTGCTGCACCAGGATTTCCCGAATACTGCCGCTCAGTACCGGGTGCGGGCCGACTTCCAAGAAAACCCGATGTCCGGCATCGAGCAACTCGCCGATCGCGTCCGCGAACCGGACCTGATCGCGGACGTTGCGTGCCCAGTACTCCGCACCCCAATCCTGTTGCGTCGCTTTGGTACCGGTGACCGTCGAGTAGACGGGAACGGTGGTATCCCCCGGTGCGAGCGTCGCCAGTGCGGTGCGCAGATCATCGAGGATCGGATCCATCAGATGGCTGTGGTAGGGGACTTCGACACGCAGCGCCTTGGCGAAAACTCCATCGGCGGTGAGACGTTCGCCGAGGTCCGCCAGTACCTGGCTGTCCCCGGCCAAGGTGACCGCCGACGGACTGTTCACGGCGGCGATACACACGCCGTCGAGGTCGGTCAGCAGTTCGCGCGCCTCGGCCTCGGTCAGCCCGACCGCCAGCATGCCGCCGGTCCCCGCCGTGGTGGCTTGCAGGCGGGATCGGTGGTAACTGACCGTGACCGCCTCGGTCAACGACAGCGCACCGGATACATAGGCCGCCGTCACCTCGCCGACGCTGTGTCCCACCGTGACGGCGGGTCGAATGCCGAAATCGGCGAGTTCCGCCGTCAGCGCGGCCTGGAGCAGGAAGTTGGCCGGTTGCGCGATTTCGGTGCGCGCGATCCGGGAGTCCCCCTCGTCGCGGCCCATCTCCTCGAGGATCGACCAGCCGGCGAGTTCGGTGAATTCCCTATCGATTTCGCGCGCCAGTTCGGCTGCCGGGCCTTCGCCCGCGAGCAGTCCGCGGCCCATGGCCCACCACTGCGGCCCCATACCGCTGAAGACGAATACCGGATCGGTGTGGCCTTCGGCGATGGCACGAGCGGGTGGTTGACCACCGCCAGCGGCGAATTCGGCCAGCTGGGAACGCAATTCGCCGGAATCGCGGTAGCGGAAAGCGGTTCGCAACGGGTGATGCGCGCGGCGCACCCAGGCTGCCTCGGTCAGGGTGTCGAGCGGTTCGGTGTCGGCCGCCGTCAACAGCCCTGCGGCGAGTGTGCGTAGCGCCGGTTCGCTGCGCGCCGACAGCGGCAGCATCGGCAGCCGCATTACCTCTGTGTCGGAACGGGTTTCGACTGTGGTCGGCGCAGGGCCGATGAGCGCATGCGCGTTGGTGCCGCCGTAGCCGAAGCTGTTGACCGCCACCAGCGGCCGGGCCAGCGGTTCGGCCGCCATCGGCACCCGCAGCCGCAGTTCGTCGAACGGGATCTCGGGATTGAGCTGGTCCAGCCGGGCCTGCGGCGCGATCGTCCGATGGTGAATGGTCAACGCGGCCTTGATGACTCCGGCGACCCCCGCCGCCGCCTCGGTGTGACCGATATTGTTCTTGACCGACCCGACCGGCAGCGGCTCGGTCCGGCCGTCGATTGCGCCGTACACCCTGCCGAGGGCCGTCATCTCCGCCGGATCGCCGACCGGTGTCCCGGTGCCGTGCGCCTCGACGTAGCCGATCTCATGCGGTGCGATGCCCGCGCTGGTGTGCACGCGCCGGGCAAGTTCTTCCTGTGCAACGGGATTCGGGACCGGAATGGCCAAGGTGCGGCCGTCCTGATTCACGCCGCTGCCGCGGACCACCGCATAAATGCGGTCACCGTCGCGTACCGCGGCCTCGAGCGGCTTGAGGATCACCACACCCGCACCCTCGCCGCGGCCGTAGCCGTCGGCGGAGGCGTCGAACGATTTGCAGCGACCGTCCACGGACAGGAATCGGCCCTTGCACATGGAGATGAAGGTTTCCGGCTGCAGCATGGCATTGGCGCCGCCGACGATGGCGGAGCTGCATTCGCCGAGCGCCAGTGATCGGACGGCCTGATGCAATGCCACCAGCGACGACGAGCAGGCGGTGTCGATGGTCATGGTCGGGCCGTGCAGGTCGAGCAGGAAGGCGATGCGCGCCGAGAGCAGGGTGTGCGACGAGCTTGTCGGGGTGTGGCTGTTGATCGCGGAGCGGAGCACGTTGCGGCCCACCGCGTTGTCGTTCATGAAGCCGCCGACGAAGACGCCGATATCGCGCCCCGCGACCCGTCCGGCCATTCCGCTATCGTCGAGCGCCTCCCACGCGACCTCGAGCAGCAACCGCTGCTGCGGGTCCATGATCGAGGCCTCGCGCTGGGAGATGCCGAAGAAGTCGGCGTCGAACTCCCACAATGACTGGGTCAGGAATCCGCCACTGCGGGTGTACATCCGGCCGGGCGCGTCCGGATCCGGATCGTAGAATTTGTCGAGACTCCAGCGATCCGGCGGTACCTCTACGATGCCGTCGCCCCTGCGGATCAGGAAATCCCAAAAGGCTCCCGGTCCGTCGATTCCACCCGGAAATCGGCAGCCGATACCGACGATTGCTGCATCGGACATTGCGCAGTCCTCGATTTCTACCCTGAGCATTGAACGGTAGGCAGCATACTTTCGATATTCGATCGGCAGCGCAAAATGGCTGAAACCTGTTGCAACAAGCGCGGATCGGGTCCACATCGTGAAATTACAGTGTTATCGGACACGCCATGACATTGTTATCGCAAGGGCTGACACTGTTATAGGTCGGAGCACCTCACAGCGATCTCGAAGAATAACAATGTCATGGGCTCGAATAACAATGTAATTCGAACCCATGACATTGTTATCCAAGTACGGTGTCGGCCATGAAATCTGGTGAATTCGCCCTCGACCCGGCCGCCGAGCCCATCGAGGACACCGACTGGCTGCGCGAGTTCGTCGAGCGCTACATCGCCGGGTGGAACACCGGCGACGGCGACGCGGTAGCGGCCTGCGTCACCGAGGACACCCGCTGGCTGGATCCGTCCGAGGGTGAGCTGATCATCGGCCGGGCCGGGGTAGCGAAGTTCGTGCACGACACCAAGCGGGCATTCCCAGATGTCAGCTACACCACCGTCTTCGATCCGGTCGTCACCTCGGACGCGCTGGCGGCGATCGTGCCGTGGCGGATGACGGGCACCCACCTCGGCATGATCGATCCGCCCGGATTCGCAGGCACCAACAAGAAATTCGACCTGTTCGTGGTCGACATCTGGCAGTTCCGCTCCGGACTCATCTGGCGCAGCAAGGCCACCTGGGATCTGAACGAACTACTGCTGCAACTCGAATTGCTGCCCAAGCGCAACGGTTTCGCCGAGCGAGCCATGGCCCGCGCCCAGCGCCTCGCGGTCAAACTCCGTGGCTGATCACATGTGCGGGCCGGTCAGCGCGGTGACCTGCTCGAGGGCACGCGCCACCGACCGCTCGATCGTCGCGCGTTCGGCACCCATGCCGATCAGGATGTTGACGATCGAGGGCAACAGCACCTCCGACACGCCTTGGTCGCCGTACAGGCCGGCCATATCCAACTGGATGAACCCGTACAGCCCGGTCCAGAACTGCGCAGCGGCCGAGCGCTCGTTCGTGCCGTGCAACAGATTCGCCTCCAGCGCCCGCCGGGTCGCGCGCACCACGAAATCGAAGCTCTCCGCGAAGTTCTCGAAGTCGGAATCGCTGCCATCGGCCAGCACATTGCCGCGGTGCACCTTCACCTCGGCCTTCGGCGACTCGGTGGCGAACATCAGCCGGAACAGTTCGGGTTTGCGCACCGCTTCATCCCGAAAGATGAAGCCGAGTACCAGGATTTCGGCGATCGGATCGTCGCTGACCTCGCATTCGGCCAGCCGCGCGACCAATTGCGCGAAACCTTCCGAGCCGACCGCCTGGATCAAGCCCGGCATACCGCTGAAGTTGGAATAGATCGCCATGGTCGAGACCCCGCATATCCGCGCCACGCGACGCACGGTCAACGAGGCGAGTCCTTCCGTCGAGATGAGTTGAACTGTGGCCGCTATCAGGCGATCGCGCATCGAGCCGGTTAGTGCGGGCTCCAACGCAGTTGCAGTGTCGATCATTACCTCACCTAGCAGTGCTCGTCCTTGCTATGCCGCCGCGACGCCCAGCTCCTCGGCGGTGATCTCTTCCAATGGCTTGCGGCGGGTTTCGACGATGAACCCGACGGCCACCACCGCCGCGATCGCGATCGGCGCCGCGCTGATCAGCGCGGTCACGGTGATCGATGGCGTGGCCATGGCGAGCACGACCAGCGCGATGACCAGCACACCGCCCGCCTTGGTCATGGCCGCCGCGACGCCGCTGCCGCGGGACCTGATCCGGGTCGGGTAGACCTCCGCGCCATAGGCGACGATGACCGCGACCACCGAGCTGGAACCCCAGATCGGCACCACGAGAAGGGCATACAGCAGCGTGGTGTTGTCGGCGACGTGGTCACCGAGGATTACGAAACCGCCGAGGGCGACGGCGAGCAGCGTGCTGAGCGTGATCAGCGTCCATTTGGTCGAGCGGTGGTAGCAGTAGGCGACCAGGAAGTTCAGCGGAAAACCGATCAGCGCGGAGTCACGCAGGATTTTGTCGGCGGTGACGCCGGTGAATCCGAGGCTGCGCAGATTCGTCGGCAGCCACAGCTGGAAGCCGTAGGTGACCAGTCCCACCCCAAGTCCCAAAAGCGCCAGCACGATGGTCATTCCGGCGAAGGGACGGCGCAGCAGCTGACCGAACCCGCCCTCGAGATCATCCTCGGCGGCGGCTTGCGGCTGCTCGACCTCGACGACCTCGGCGTTGTATGTGCGCAGCACCTCTTCGGCCTCGCGGTGCCTGCCGATGGCCATCAGGAACCGCGGCGATTCCGGGATCCAGCGGACCAGCAGCACCAGCAGTAGCCCGGTGGGCAAGCCGATCAGCCACATGCTGCGCCAGCCGTAGGTCTCGCCGATCGTCGAGGACAGCCAGCTGGTGATGACGTAGGCCCCCGCGATATCGCCGCCGATCAGCACCAGCAGCCAACCGCGGTGGCGCGCCGGGATGGTCTCCGAGAGCAACGTGAAGGCGATCGGCAGCATCCCGCCCGCGCTCAGGCCCATGATGAAGCACATCGCGACATTCAGCTCGAAGCTCGGCATGGCACCGCAGATCGCGGTTCCCACGAAGAAGATTCCGGCCAACAGGATCGCCGCCTTGCGGCCGATGCGGTCACCGAGCCAACCCCACAGGAACGACCCCAGCACCGTGCCGGTGATACCGGACAGCGGCAGTAGCGCCACCGGTAGCGCGTCCAGATGCGGGCTCGCCGGGGTGCGCAGGTGGTATTCGGCACCGACACCCGGAACGACGAAGGCCAGGGTCGTCGGCTTCATCACGTCGATGGTGATCGCGGCGGCCATGATCAGCAGCAGCACCACGTGCACGCGATTGATCGGCGCGTCGTCGAGTGCCCGCACCCGCAGCCCGGCCACCGTGTCGTGCACCGCGCGCTGCGGGAACAGACCGTAAGTGGTGACGCCCAAACCGATCACGATCAGGATCATCCCCGTGATCATGGCGCCGTCCATGGGCATGCCCGCCAACCGATAGCCCATGTCGCGGGCCATGAGATACATCGGAAGGTGCAGGCCGGTGCCGAGCACCGTCAACACCAGACCGAACCAGAAAGCTCCCGTCCGCCGACGGTTGACCGGACCCTCCGATCGAGGCGCGATATCAACGGCATTCACATGCATCACCGGACCCTCATCAGCCCCCACACACCAGTTACCGATCGGTATTACACACGAGTTCCGTGCCGGTGTGGGCTTTTTAATCTGTTCGGTACCAACAAGTTCGGGACGCGGCGGACTTACCTATGAGAATGGTTACGACCGCAGGCGGCTGGGTAACCTGCTGCGCCGATATCGTATACCGATTCCCACTGGTGGGAATATGGTCGAAGTTGTCTATTATTCGACGCGCATGTGCCTGATGGAATCGCCACCTTTTGTCTGATGGAGGCGGCCGAAGCGACTGTCGAGGAGGTTCGCCATGGCGTCGGCGGCGCCGGTATAAGCCTCTTCGACCGTGGCCGCGCGATGGGTTACAGCGACCGGAGGCTGACCGGATATCCGGGCCTCCAGCACGCACTGTTTATCGTCCGGACCGCCTTTATCGGCGTTCAGATCGGTCAGATGAACTTCCAGTCGGGTGAGCTGCTCACCGAAGCGGTCGAGCGTCGAGGAGAGCGTCGATTCCACGCGCTCGGCCAGCGATGCGCCGCCGTGGATATTGCTGCCGGTGTTGACCTGAATCTGCACGAGCGTCTCCAATCCGATAGGTTTCCGCCCACGGTTGCCGACTCGCGGAACGCGAACTCAGCAATCCGTCGGCAATGCCGACACTACTCGCACGGGTATGCGCTCAGCAGAATCCCAGGTTCAGACCGTCTGTGCCGCGATCGGTGACGTCACTTGCTGCGCATCGGGAACGACTGTGCCGCGCAACGAGGTTCCCGCGGTCTCGCGCAGGAACGACCAGGCGACGAGTCCGATCAGGCTGGCGCCCACCATATACGCGGCCGGGAACAGCGACCAGCCGGTCGATTCGATCGCGGCCTCGTTGACCAGCGGTGCCGTGCCGCCGAACGCGGCGGTGGAGATGTTGTAGCCGAGGGCGAACCCCGCATAGCGCACATGCGTCGGGAAGATCGCCGGGAAGGTCGAGCTGATCGTCGCCAACTGGGGGACATACAGCAGACCGAGCACGATGAATCCGGTTATGGCCCAACCGGTTCCCTGCCCCATCAGCCAATACATGGGCAGCGCGAGTATCGCGAGTCCGACCAATGAGACCAGCCAGAGCGGCCGGCGGCCCACCCGGTCGGACAACCTGCCGAAAAACGGCAGCACGATCATCATCACCAGCTGCCCGATCAGCATCATCGCGGTGGTGGTCGATTCGCCGACGCCGATGGTGTTCTGCAGGTATGTCGGTTGATAGGTGAGCAGGGTGTAGTTCACCACGTTCAGGGCGACCACCAGGCCGATCAGCGTCAGGGTTTCGCGGCGGTAGGTGGTCAGCACCTGCCACACGCCGCCCGGCGGGTGCGGTTGATCGGCCACCTCGGTGAACACGGGCGACTCGTTCAGATGCGAGCGCAGGTACCAGCCGATCAGGCCGAGCGGCACCGCGAACAGGAACGGCACGCGCCATCCCCAGTCGTGCATCGCATCCGAACCGAAGATGAGCTGACACAGCAGCACGACCGCCGAGCCGCCGACGAACCCGCCGAGGGTGCCGAATTCCAGGAAGCTGCCGAGGAATCCGCGCTTGCGGTCGTTGGCACATTCGGCCAGATATGTTGCGGCACCGCCATATTCGCCGCCGGTCGAGAAGCCTTGCACGACGCGTAGGGCGATGAGCAGAACCGGTGCGAACCAACCGATCTGGGCATGGGTCGGGATCAGGCCGATGCATCCGGTAGCAGCTGCCATCAACAGAATTGTGGTGGCCAGCACCACTTTTCGGCCGAGCCGGTCGCCGAGCGGTCCCCAGACCATGCCGCCGAGCGGGCGCAGCAGGAAGGAGATGGCGAAGCCGAGCATGGTGCCGAGGGTGCCGAGTTCGCCCGGGAAGAATGCGTCGGTGAGGTAGGTGGCGGTCGCGGCGTAGACACCGTAATCGAACCATTCGGTGGCATTGCCCATCGCGGAGGCGGCGACCGATCGGCGTAGCGTTTTCTTCTCCGATTCGCGATCCGTCACCTGCGCCTCCTCACCAGCCCAGGTCACGGGCCTCGATTCGTTCGACCGGCCCGATCCGGTTTTTCCGAGTGCAGGCACGGAATTAACCGGTACCCAGGTTCCAAACTGGGCAAACAAGCGGCGGGTCCGCCGAGCCGGTGACGGGACCGCCACCACCTGCGGGATCTCAGGCAAATGTGAGCATGGTCACACTTGCGCTTTTGAGCGACGAATGCTGTTCGTTATCGGCCGTCGCTGGAGGCGCGATCGCCGCCCGAACGAGGCGATGGCTGATGCTACGAACACAGCCACGGACAGCCATGCGAACCAGTCGCCGAATCGCGCGTAGACCGTCTTATCCGAGTCCAGCGGGATCGTGGCGAGCACCGATCGGGTCAGCGTGACATCGGTCCGCGCCGACGCCAGGATATGGCCGCGCGAATCACTGGCCACGAGTTCGCCGAGTTGGGGTGCGCGCGCGATGCCGACACCGGATTCGATGCCGCGCATGACGGCCATACGGCTGTGCAACCAGCGATCGTCGGTGAAGTCCAGGGCGGGGACAAGGAGCAATGTCGCCCCACGATTCCGGTTCTCGCGCACCAGATCCGGACCATCCAGGTCGAAACAGACTGCCAGCGCCCAAGGTTCGCCTGGAATACGCTGCCAGCCGGAACCCGGCTCGAGCTCGTCCTCCAGACCTGGGATCAAGCGGTGCTTGGCGTATTCGACGCCCGACGGGTAGGCGATGGCGGCGTTGACACTGGTTCCGCCGGTGGTTTTCACGAGTCCGGCGACGACATGGATGCCGCGCCGCGTGGCGACCTCGGTGAGCGGACCAGATAGGGCGCTCAATGTCGATTCATCTGCGGTCCAGGCCTTTTCGGGAAGAACCACAACTTGCGCGCCCTGGTCTGCGAGCCGATCGATCTCGCTCACCACACGCGCGACCATATCGCGACCGTCCGGCGAGTCTGCCGGAACGTATTCCGGCGGTTGGGAAACCGCGAGTAGACCGACGCGCACGGTATCCCGCTCCGGTGCATCGGCCAGGCGCCACCAGCCGTATGCGCCGACCGCAACGAGTAGCAGTGCGGTCGCACTTGCAAACCGAAGCCGTTGCACACCAGTAACTTCGGGTCCAGTAAGGACAGCAACGGTTGCGGGCATCAGCATGATGAGGAAGGTGATTCCCCACGGACCGGTCAGCGCCGCTGTCTGCATCAGCGGTAGCAGTTCGAACTGGGTGTAAGCGATGCTCCACCAGGCACCGAACTGCCCGGCGAGCGATACCAGGAATTCGAATGTGACCCAACCAGTCGGCAGCGCGAGCACCGCCAGACCCGCGCGGCCACGCACCAAAAATGCGCGCGTCATCACTACCAACCCGCCGAATACAGCGGCGGTTCCGCCTAGCAGCAGCAACGTGACGAGTACAGGTTGCTCGATCGTGTCGATGAAGTACGGCCGATACCGTAATCCGCTCCCACACCATGCCAGGAATCCCGCGAAGAAGGCTGTGGCCGCACCGACGCGCGGAGCTATCAGCAGCACCGGCAGCGGTGCGAGAAGAACCAAGCCGGGCAACGGATGTAGGCCGGTGCCGAGGTACCACAGAAGTGCCGACACCACGATGGCTACCAGGACCAAGTAACGCTTCATCGAGAGCTCCACATTCGATCGGATGCTCTCCGATATTTCCGGCCCACCCCTCCCTCCACATCGCCGAAACGAGCGAACCCCACCTCGCTCCTGCGGACGGGCCGAGAACCCGCTCCGGAGATGGCCATTTCGATAGAGGCTGCCGCGTACTCCGGTGCACCACATGTAGTCTGGCGTCGGAGGGAGGGGCCCAATGCTGATCGACTTTGTTCCCGACGGGCGTCTGTACCCTTTCGAGTCGCGCTGGTTCGACTCGTCCGCCGGGTTCATTACATCGACGAGGGGACCGGAACACCGATCCTGTTCTGTCATGGCGCTCCGGCGTGGAGTTTCCTCTACCGCCACATCGTGAAGGACCTGCGCGATCGATACCGGTGTATCGCCGTCGACTACCTGGGTTTCGGATTGTCCGAACGTCCTGCGGGTTTCGGCTACACCATCGCCGAGCACACCGCGGCCCGCGGCGAGCTGATCGATCACCTGCAGCTCGACGGCTTCGTTCTGATGGGGCAGGATTGCGGACCCATCGGTCTGGGCGCGGTCTCTGCCCGCGCGGATCGGGTGCGGGGGATCGTGCTGGGCAACACCATGTTCTGGCCGATCGAAGCGATGGCGGTAGTTCAGTCGCGGCCGGGGACTATCAGGCCGGATTCGTAGGCGAATACGACGGCTTGGGCGCGATCGCGGAGGGTCAGTTTGGTGAGGACGGAGCTGATGTGGGATTTCACGGTGTGTTCGCTGAGGACGAGGGTGGCGGCTAGTTCGGCGTTGGAGAGGCCGCGGGCCAGGTGGCGCAGGATTTCACCTTCGCGTTCGGTGAGGGTTTCGAGTCGGCGGGTGAGGTCGGTGCGGGGGTGGCCGCGGTGGGCCAGGTCGGCGATCAGTCGGCGGGTGACGGTTGGGGCGAGGAGTGCGTCGCCTGCTGCGATTACGCGTACGGCTTCGACCAGTTGTTCGCGGCGTAGGTCTTTCAGCAAGAATCCGCTGGCACCGGCGCGTAGCGCGGCGTAGACGTATTCGTCCAGGTGGAACATGGTCAGTACCAACACTTTTGCGCTGGTCTCGGCGCAGATTCGGGCGGTTGCGGCGACGCCGTCCATACGCGGCATTCGCACGTCCATGACCACGACATCCGGTTGGAGTTCGAGAGCCCGCTCGACGGCCTCGAGTCCATCGGCGGCCTCACCGATCACGGTGATGCCGGGCTGGGTGTCCAGGATCAGCCGAAAGCCGGCACGGAACAGGTCCTGGTCATCGACGACGAGCACGCGCATGCTCAATTCCCCTGTGTGATAGGAAGTTCGGCGGTAACTTCGAAGCCCCCGGTAAGACTTGATGAACGCCCGGACTGCAGCCGCCCGCCTGCGCTGGTGACGCGCTCTCGCATCCCGATCAAGCCATGCCCCAGGGAACCGATGCCACCACGGCCGACCGGACCTGCCGGACCATCATCGGACACCCGCACCATCAGCCGATCCTCGAACCACCGCAACGACACTCGCACATCGGTGGCTCCCGCATGCTTCATCGTATTCGTCAACGCTTCCTGCACCACCCGATACGCCGTGACTCCGATATCACCGGAAACCACGCGGCGCGCACCGAATTCGTCGAACGACACGACCAGCCCACTGCGCCGCGCCATCGCCACCAGGTCAGGAATCGCCTCGATCCCGGGCTGGTGCGGCGGGTCATCGGCGCCGCGCAGAGCACCGAGACTGCGCCGAAGCTGTTGCACCGCTTCGCGACCCGTATCGGCGATGCCCGCGAAGGTGGCATCGGCGCGATCCGGCTCGGTGCGGGTCAGCAGCGGCCCGGTCTCGGCCTGGACGATCATCAGCCCGACCGAATGGCCGACGATATCGTGCAAATCCCGCGCGATGCGCAGCCGTTCCCGAGCGACCGCCGCACCCCGCTCCTCCTCGAGCCGCCGCGCCCGCTCCTCCAACATCTCGATCTGCAGCCGGCGCGCCCGCACACCGGTACCGAGCGCCCACGCCGTGACGAACGACATGGCCGCATAACCATAGGAATCCGGACTCTCGTTCGGAATGACCAGCGAGATCAGGATTCCGATACTCACGCTGATCAGCGCGAACCGTCGCGGTCGAGTCGGACTGTAGGCCGCGATCGTGTACACGCAGATGATGGTTCCGTACGGCAATGCGGGCATGGCATGCAAACAGGCCAGCATGGTGATCGCGGGTCCGACCACGAGCAATACGAGAATCGGCGCGCGCCGCCGCCACAGCACCGGCGCGGACGCGAGCCCGCAGCAGGCGATCACCCACCACGGCGCACGCGTCACGATCGCGGGCCCGACGCTGGCCACCGTGACCGCGGCGGCGAGCACGATGTCGACCGCACCTGACGGCAACGCGTGCAACCGCTTCGACGACCAGGACACGGTCCGAGCGAGCACACCGGGAGAACTCATAGCGAATCCAGTTTCTCCCGCACCCGAACCAAACCGCCTCCCCCGCCAGAATGACCCGACACTCATCCTCGCGAGTGAGGCATGCATTGCCCAGGTTTGCGATCTCACGGCGCGAGCATGGTCGCGACGCTGCTCGTGACATCCTTCGCCAGCGCGGCATTCACCGGCGCGTGGTGGCTGAGCAGCCGGTACCACATGGCGCCGAAGACGAAATCGACGACGAGATCCAGCGGGACGGCCGGAGTCAGTTTTCCGGCGTCGACACCACGCTGGAGCAGTGCGCGCAGTGTCGCTCGTCGCGGGCCGATCACGGTGTCCTGCAATCGTCCGGACAGGGCTGGATCGCGCTGCGCGTCGGCCATCAGACCCACCAGCGCCTGACCCGTCACTTTCTGCGCGAGGTCGAAAGTTGCCGTCAGCAGGCGCTCGACGGCGACGAGCACATCCACCGATTCGTTCGAAACCCGCAGTGCCGCATGCTCTTCGGCCAAACCGATCAGCGCCTCGATCAGAATCGAGGCCTTATCCGGCCACCAGCGGTAGACCGTCTGCCGCCCGACGCCCGCCCCGTCCGCGATGGCCTTGATGGTCAGGTCTTGGTAGCCGTCCCGCTCGCAGAGTTCCAGCGCCGTGTGCAGGATCGCGCGCCTGGCGTCCTCGCTGCGGGGTCGACCGCGGGTTCCTGTCATGCGGGTCACTTTACAAGACACTGTGCCTCGAATATATTAACGAGGCACGGTGGTTCGAAAATCATCGTGGTTCGAACTTCAGGAGGATCTTGTGAACAACAAAGTCGTCATCGTTGGCGGAACCTCTGGCATCGGCCTGGCGACCGCTCGCCGACTCGCCGCGAACGGCGCGGAGGTCGTCATCGCCGGACGCAACGAAGAACGACTCGCCGCCGCACTGGCCGAGCTCGGCCCGCAGGTTACCGGCAAGGTCGTGGATGCGCGCGCCGAAAATGAACTGGCCCAACTGTTTTCAGATGTCGGGCCGGTCGACCACGTGGTGGTCACCGTGACCGGACCATCCGGCACCACCCCGTTCCGCGAACTCGGCCTCGATCATCTGCAGGCCCACGTCTCCGGCAAACTGCTGCCGCACGTCGCCACCATTCAGGCGGCGCTGCCCCATCTCGCGCACGAAGGGTCGATCACGCTGGTCTCCGCCGCATCCGCGGGCGGCGCAATGCCGACAACCGCCGCACTGGCCGCGGTCAATGCCGGTGTCGAGGCCATCGTTCCCGTGCTCGCGGTCGAACTCGCACCCGTGCGTGTGAACGCCGTATCCCCTGGTGTGATCGACACCGAATGGTGGAGCTTCCTCCCCGAGGACGCCCGCGACGAGGCGTTCGCCGGAATCGCGGCCCAGACCCCGGTCGGCCGCATCGGCACCGCCGACGATATCGCCAAGGCCATCGAATTCCTCACCGACAACACCTTCACCACCGGCGTGGTGGTACGCGTGGACGGCGGCGCGCGCCTCGGCTCCCCCAAATAACCCACCTCGCCCGGCTTTTTGTCACAAGCGGTGACGAAAAGCCGGGTGTGGTGGATCAGTAAGCGATGAACAGAATTTCGTCCCGGGAATAGTCGTGCCCCGGGTGGTTCTCGGCCAGATGTGCCTTGGTCTTCTCGACCAGGTCGTCCTCATCCGTCCCGACGATCTGTTCGCCGCAGGGGCAGTTCAGATTTCGCTTCATCAGCGGTCCTTCCTTCTCCCCCGTCAGTCTAGGCACGCGCCCCATGCCCAGGCCGGTGCATACCCCCATTCGGGTCCCACGCCAGGTTCTGCCATCGCATTCGATACAGCCAGCAGGGCCGGGATTTCAGGCGGGCGAACACGCGCCGCCGGGCAGGATAGAACTGGTGGGCTTCCGCGCGCTCCGCAACGCGTTGCGCGAGCTAGCCGACGCCACGCAGCACAACGCCAGCCAGTAGCTGCAAGCCCTGTCGTGTCATTCGGCCGAGACGGACACGCCTGATTCGTCCGTCGCTCCGCGTCGATCGGCAGCGGCATAGACCGACGAAACGGCCCGGCGCGGCATGGACACAATCCGGCATTCCCGAACTCGGCATCGCGCTCGAAAAAGCGCAGAATGGGAGCAGGAGGTCATGATGCAATTGCTAAAGGGCCTGCTCGGCGTGGTGTTGGGGCTCGTGACAGCCGTGCTCGGCACGGTCGTCGGGATCCTCGCAGCCGTGGTCTGGCTCGTCGGCGCGGTGCTCTGCGTGACGCTGATCCTCATTCCGCTGGGGCTGCCTGTCATGCGGCTCGGCCGCCGCCTGTTCACGCTCGCCGGTCAGCTGATGCACACTCCCTGAAGGCCGTCCCGGGCTCTTCGACGTCGGGACGCGCCGCCGACCTTCCGCGTGCCGCGACGGGCATCTAGGCGCTACGGCCGTAGGCGTAGCGCCGCACTTATGCGGCGCTACGCGTGCTCAGTTTCCTTGATCCGGCTGGGGATACGAACCGGGTGCGCTGCCGTCGCTGCGGCTGAATACCGGGCGGAAATCGGCACCGCCGGTGTCGGTTTGGACGGACTGTTCGGTTGTCAGGGCGTCGTGACTGAACAGCCCGGGCGATCGCCCATCTTCCGTACTCATCTCACGAGCCTCCTCTGATCGGCGATGTATGGCGAATCCTGGCTTGCCGCTCAGCGGTCCGCCCGACTCAACCGTACCTTTACAACGGTGTGACGTATGCGCCGGAGATGCCACCGTCCACCAGGAACTGCGATGCGGTGATGAACGAGGAGTCGTCACTGGCCAGAAATGCGACGGCCGCGGCGATTTCCTCCGGCTCGGCGAAGCGTCCGACGGGGATGTGCACCAGGCGGCGCGCGGCGCGTTCGGGGTCCTTCGCGAACAGCTCCTGCAGCAGCGGCGTGTTCACCGGTCCGGGACATAGCGCGTTGACCCGAATGCCGTTGCGCGCGAACTGCACTCCGAGTTCGCGGCTCATCGCGAGCACACCGCCCTTGGACGCGGTGTAGGAGATCTGCGAGGTCGCCGCACCCATGACCGCGACGAACGACGCGGTATTGATCACCGAGCCCTTGCCCCGGTCCAGCATGTGGTTGATGGCGTATTTGCTGCACAGATACACCGAGGTCAGGTTGACCTCCTGTACCCGACGCCAGGCGTCGATGCCGGTGGTCAGAATCGAATCGTCTTCCGGCGGTGAGATTCCGGCATTGTTGAAGGCGATATCGAGTCCGCCGTAGGTGTCGACGGCGGTCTGGAACATGGCCTCGACCTGGGCCTCGTCGGTGACGTCCACCTTTACGAACACCCCGCCCACTTCGCCGGCCGCGGCCTCTCCCGCGGCGGCATCGATATCGGCGACGACGACCTTGGCACCCTCCGCCGCGAACCGGCGAACGGTGGCCAGGCCGATACCACTCCCGCCGCCGGTGACGACGGCGACTCGATCCTGTAAGCGCTGCAACACATCTCCTTAACTAGGTGGCGATGAAGACGTTCTTGGTCTCGGTAAAGGCAAGTGCCGCATCCGGTCCGAGTTCGCGCCCGAGCCCGGACTGTTTGAATCCGCCGAACGGCGTCCAATACCGCACCGAGGAATGCGAATTCACCGACAGATTCCCGGCTTCCACACCGCGAGACACCCGCAGCGCGCGGCCCACATCATTGGTCCAGATGGAGCCGGACAGACCGTATTCGGTGTCATTGGCAATGCGAACGGCATCGGCCTCGTCCTCGAACGGAACCACCGCCACCACCGGCCCGAACACCTCCTCGGTGAGCACCCGATCCGACGGCGCGTCGGGCAGCACAACCGTTGGCGGATACCAGAATCCGGGTCCGTCGGGCTGCGTACCGGTGAATGCCACCTTGGTCGACGGCTCGACGAACGAGGCCACCCGGGCACGATGCGCGGCCGAAATCAGCGGCCCCATTTCGGTGGACTCCGCCGCGGGATCACCCACCCTGACCCCACGCACCGCCGGTTCCAGCAATTCCAGGAACCGGTCGAATACACTGCGCTGCACCAGAATTCGTGACCGCGCACAGCAATCCTGCCCGGCGTTGTCGAAAACACCGTAGGGCGCGGTCGCCGCCGCGCGCTCCAGATCGGCGTCGGCGAAAACGATATTCGCGCTCTTACCGCCCAATTCGAGTGTGACCCGCTTCACCTGGCGCGCGCATCCGGCCATGATCTCCTTGCCCACCTCGGTGGATCCGGTGAATACCACCTTCCGCACGGCGGGATGGGTCACGAACCGCTGCCCCACCACCGAACCCTTGCCGGGCAGTACCTGGAAAACCCCTTCCGGCACACCGGCTTCGAGCGCGAGCTCACCCAATCTGATCGCGGTGAGCGGCGTGAGCTCGGCGGGCTTGAGCACCACCGTGTTCCCGGCGGCCAGTGCGGGGCCGAATCCCCACGCCGCGATCGGCATCGGGAAGTTCCACGGCACGATCACCCCGACCACGCCGAGCGGTTCATGGAAGGTGATGTCGACCCCGCCCGCAACCGGAATCTGATTGCCCAGCAGCCGTTCCGGAATCCCGGCGGCGAAATGCAGCACATCGCGGACATTGCCCGCCTCCCAGCGCGCATTGCCGATGGTGTGCCCGGCATTGGCGACCTCGAGCTGGGCCAGCTGCTCGAGATTCGCGTCGACGGCGTCGGCGAATCGACGCAGCAACCGAGCCCGATCCCCCGGCGCGATCGCGCGCCAATCGGCCCCGGCCCGCTGCGCCCGCTCGATCGCCGCATCGGTCTCGATCGCGCTCACCAGTTCGAGTGTCGTGACGACCTGCTCGGTCGCCGGGTTGACCACCTGCGTTGTCGTCACGAATTCCGTTCCTTTCGATAGGTGACCGCGGCCTCGACCAGTGCTCGCATCAATCGCGTATCGGTCGCGTCCGCCTCCGGATGCCACTGCACACCCATCAGGAACGGACCGTCCGGCGCCTCCGCCGCCTCGATCGTGCCGTCCGACGCGTGCGCGGTCGCGACCAGGCCATCGGCCAGGATGGCGACGGCCTGGTGATGGTGGCAATTCACCTTCATCTCCGGTCCGGCGATCGTGGCGACCAGGCTGTGCGGCACGGTCGTGACCCGGTTCGGGTGGAAGCCGCCCGGCGTACCGGAATGGTCGTCGTGACCGAGCAGATCCGGCAGATGCTGGATCAGGGTGCCCCCGAACGCTACATTGACCAGTTGCAAGCCGCGACAGATCGCGAGGATCGGCAAACCGGCAGCGCGTGCCAGGGCCAACAGCTCGAACTCGGAATCGTCACGGTCGGCTCGAAGTGGGCCGAGGGCCGCATCCGGCGGCGCGCCATAGCGCGCCGGATCGATATCGGCGCCGCCGGTCAGCACCAACCCGTCGAGCCGATCCACCAGCTCCGCGCGCGCCACGCCGGTGGGCGGCAGCAGCACCGGTATGCCGCCCGCGCGCTCCACCAACTGCACGTAGTTGTGCGGCAGCACCGCACTCGGCACATCCCAGGCGCCGAATCGGGCCTGTTCCAGGTAGGTCGGCAGGCCGATGACCGGACGGATCTGCTCAGAGCCGCTCGAAACCACGGATTCGCTCCCAATCGGTGACGGCGGCGTCGAAGGCGTCCAGCTCGACCTGTGCCGCATTCCGATAATGGTCCACCACGTCGTCGCCGAACGCTGTCCGTGCCACCTTGCTCTCGCCGAACAATTGCGCCGCTTCCCGCAGCGTACGCGGCACCCGCGGGCGCTGGGACCGGTAGGCATTGCCGTGGAACTCCGGCTCGAGCGGGAGCGCGTGCTCGATGCCGTGCAATCCGGCGGCAATGGTCGCGGCGACGGCCAGATACGGATTCACATCGCCGCCCGGGATCCGGTTCTCCATCCGCAGGGACAGATCCTCGCCCACCACGCGCAGCGAACATGTCCGGTTGTCGCGTCCCCAGGCCAGTGCGGTCGGGGCGAAACTCCCTGACACGAATCGCTTGTAGGAGTTGATATTCGGCGCGAGCAGATAGGTGAACTCGCGCAGGCAATCCAGTTGCCCGGCCAGGAAATGCCGCATGAGTGCGGAGGTGCCGTGCGGGCCGTCACCAGCGAATACCGCCGCACCCGATTCGGCACGCAGACTTATGTGAATATGGCACGAATTGCCTTCGCGCTCATTGTATTTCGCCATGAAGCTGAGACTGCGCCCCTCCTGGGCGGCGATCTCCTTGGCGCCGTTCTTGTAGATGCTGTGGTTGTCGCAGGTGACCAGCGCCTCGTCATAGCGGAATGCGATTTCGTGCTGACCCGGATTGCATTCACCCTTGGCCGATTCGACATACAGTCCCGCACCGGCCATTTCATTGCGAATGCGACGCAGCAGTGGCTCGATGCGCGCGGTCCCGAGCATCGAATAGTCGACGTTGTATTGGTTGGCGGGCCGCAGATCACGATAGCCGGAATTCCACGCGTCCTCGTAGCTGTCGTCGAAGACCAGGAACTCGAGTTCGGTCCCGACGTAGGCGTGCAGCCCACGTTCGGCGAGCCGTGCCAATTGCGCGCGCAATATCTGCCGCGGCGAAACCGTGACCGGCTGACGCGCTGGTTCCACGTGCTCGACATCACACAGCACCAGCGCGGTTCCCGGCTGCCACGGCACCAGCCGCAGGGTGCTCAGATCCGGCCGCAGGACGAAGTCGCCGTAGCCGGTTTCCCAGGACGAGATCGCGTATCCGTCGACCGTCGCCATATCGACATCCACCGCGAGCAGATAATTGCATGCCTCGGTCGCGTGCCCGATCACCTCGTCCAGGAAAAACCTTGCCGCACAACGCTTTCCCTGTAGACGGCCCTGCATATCGGTCATTGCCACCAGCACCGTGTCGATCTCGCCCGCCTCGACGAGCGCCTGCAACTGCACCAACTCCAGCATCCCGGTACGCATCGATAACCCCTCTCGGCAGCAACCTTGCCAACGCTAGAGCAAACGGGACGAACGCGTGACCCGACACACAAAACCCAATGGTCGGTTGGTGTTGAATGGCCTGGTGGACGACCCGACCTTCGATCCGTCGCACCATCCGGTGCCGACGCCACCGCGGCGGCGCGCGCTGCTGCTCGGGTCGGCGCAAACGGGTTGGCGGTGGCCGGTAGCCGCGCGGTCCGCGCTCGCATTCGGGTTGCCCGCGCTGATCGTGCTCGCGGCGGGTCATCAGCAGCAGGCGTTGATCGTCGCACTGGGTGCGTTCGCTGTGCTCTACGGCGAAGCACGCGCGTACCGAATGCGTTGGCGGATAGTGCTGATCGCGGGGGCGGGCTTTCTCACGGCGGCGGCGCTCGGTGCCGTGATCGGCGATCTGTGGCACGGCACGGCCGGAATCATCGGTGTGGCGGCACTTTCCGTTGTCGCGCTGGTCGCGAGCTATGTCATGGTCGCGACGCGGGCCGGACCGCCGGGCATGTTCTTTTTCGTGCTGGTCTGCGCGGTGGCGACGCGCATGGCCGCCGCCGGAATTTCGGTACCGGTCATCGTGGGATATACCGCGCTCGGCGTGCTGAGTTCGGTGCTGGTCTCGATGAGTCCGATGCTGCGCGATGCGCGTGCGCCGGAAAACGCTGCTGCAGCGGCGGCCTTGCGTGCCGTCGATGCCTATGTCGAATCCCGGAAGAACGGGCAACCTTCGGCCGCCCAGCGACATGCAGCGGGCGCGGCGCTGCATTCGGCGTGGGCCACGGTTCATGATGCGGGTCTGCCTGCCCGCGAACCGGATTCGGAGATCGTCCGGACGCTGCTGGCCGCACATCGCCAGTTCATCGGGATAGCGGACTCCGCATCGGACGTGCTCGACGCGCCGGTGCCGATGACCCGCCCGACTGTCGGTGAGCGACTGCGACGGTCACTGACGATCCGCTCGCATGCGGCGACCACGGCGCTGCGCACGCTGGCCGCCGCCGTGATCGCGGGTGGCCTCAGTGTGCTGTTGGACCTCGGCCGACCGGACTGGGCCGTGATCACCGCCGTCCTGGTGCTGAATCTGGGGCCGGATCGCATTGTCGGCACCGTGCGCGCATTGCATCGCGTCGGGGGCACGGTCGTCGGGCTGATCGTGTTCGCGGCGCTGCACGCATTCGCGCCGTCGGGCGTCGTCCTCGTGCTCGTGCTCATGGCGCTGATGTTCCTGACGGATCTGTTCGTAGTGCGCAATTACGGAATCGCCGTCGTCTTCATTACGCCGTTGGCGCTGCTGATCGGTGGCGCGCTGGGTGGACCGATCCTGGTTCCCATCCGTGATCGGCTGATCGAGACGCTGGTCGGTGCGCTCGTCGCGGTTGCCGCGATGTGGGTGATAGTGCCGCGTGCGCACCGGCACGACCTGCGGTGGAACGAATCCAGGGTGCTGCGGGTGGCCGCGGACCTGGTCGAGATCCTGCGTACGAAGCCGCCGACCGATCCAGCCGCACTGCGTTTGCGTCGCGATCTGCAGTTCGAACTCGTCGGCAATCACCTCAGCGGTGTCGCCGCATATCGCGACGAACCCGCGTGGACGCGTGAACAATGGCCTCGGCATGCGGAGATCGGTCGAATCGGGTACGACCTGCTCGCGCAATGTTGGCTGACACCGGCGAGGCAATTGCTCGCTGCCCCCGACGACCTGGCCGGACAGATCGCCCGGATGAACGCATCGCACTGATCCGATCGACGCCTGACGATCGAGCGGAAAGCGCCTGTCGCCCAACCACATATCGAAATTCCGTACAGCCGCGGAATCGCCGAAATCCGATTTCGGCGCCGGTTGCCATCAGATGGAACGACCTACCCCTATCCACCCCTATCGACAGTCATGCGCGACGGCTACAACTCGCGTGCAGCATCATTGGACCGAATTCGGCACGCGCATGCTGATCTGCATGATCAACCGATCACGCGCTGCCACCAGGCCTTCCGCGCACACCGGGCAACTCGCCGAAGCAACCCGGAGAGCGGATTTCGGCCATACGAAAGATGGCAAGGTGATCGAACATGAAGACGATCCTGATTACGGGGGCCACCTCGGGCATCGGTCTCGAAGCCGCGCAACAGCTCGCCGCGGGGGGCGATCGGCTGGTGTTGGTCGGCCGGAATCCGCAGAAGCTCGCCGACAGTGCGGAATTGGTGCTGGCCGCGGGGGCAGGCGCGGTCGATACGCTGGAATGCGATATCGCATCACAGTCTTCGGTGCGCCAACTCGCCAAGGCTGTCGAAGCCGGCTACGACCGCATCGATGTACTTGCCAACAATGCGGGCGGCTATCACCAGACCCGCACCGAAACCGAGGACGGTATCGAGGCGACCTTCGCGACCAACCATCTCGGCGGATTTCTGCTCACCGAACTGCTCATCGATCTGCTGGTGCAAAGCGCCCCCGCGCGCATTCTCTTCACCTCCTCGGTGATGCACTACGGCGCGACTCTCGATTTCGACGATCTCGGGTTCCGTGAAGGCTATTCGGGCGAAAAGGCGTACAGCCGGTCCAAATTGGCCAATGTGCTCTATGCCCGCGCACTGGCCGATCGGCTGGCGGGCACCGGTGTGACGGTCAATGCCTTCCATCCCGGCGCGGTCTCGACCGGCATCTGGAATTCGCTGCCATGGTTCGGGCAACCGATCGTCGCGCTGAGCAAACGCCTTTTCTTCATCACCGCGGCCGAGGGCGCCGCCGCGCTCACCTTCCTCGCGACGGATCCGAGCGTCGCCGAGGTGACCGGTGCCTATTTCCGCAAGACCCGCGAGCGCGAACCGTCGCGGCTGGCCCGCGACGATGCGCGGGCCCGCCAATTGTGCGAGGTGAGCGCGAGTTTGGTCGGGCTGCCCGAATAGGGCGTCCACGACGACAGCGCTGTCGAAACTCCTGGCAACAGGGAAAAATGCGACACAGAAAGCAGGGGTAATGCTGCGCACACGTTTCGAGTCCATCGGCTCGTACACACCATCCACCGTCCGTTCCACCGAGGAGATCATCGCCGGACTGGCGGTGCCGAGATCCCTTGACCTGGAACGGATTACCGGTATCAAGAATCGGCGCGTCTACGACTCCAGCGACGAGGGCTACGAATCCTCCTTCGATCTGGCCCTGCGCGCCATCGAGGATTGCCTGGCGCACTCCGATTACGCCCCCGATGAGATCGACGTGGTCATCTCCGCCTCCATCACCCGCACTCGCGGGAAGGAAATCTTCTGCTATGCACCGTCTTTCGCGGTCATGCTGGGCAAGGAGATCGGCACGACGAAGGCCCGCCATTTCGATGTCTCGAATGCTTGTGCGGGCATGATGACCGGGGTGCTGGTACTGGATCGCATGATCAAGGCCGGTGTGGTCCGCAATGGGCTGGTGGTCAGCGGCGAACAGATCACGCCGATCGCCGAGACCGCGGCGCGTGAGATCAGCAAGCCCTACGACCCGCAGTTCGCGGCGCTGACCGTCGGCGATGCGGCGGTCGCGGTAATGCTCGACGATCGCGGTGACGACGACGACGAAATCCACTACGTCGAACTGATGACCTCCGCCGACGGCGCCGAACACTGCATCGGCATGCCGAGCGACCAGGCCCCCGGAATCGCGCTGTACACCGATAACCGCGCGATGCAGAACGAGGGCCGCTATCTGCAGGCCATCAACCGCATGTCCAGCTTCCTCGAGGAGACCGGGCGCACCTGGGAGAGCGAGAAGTTCGACTACTGGATCCACCACCAGTTCAGCGCGCCCGCCATCGAGTACATATCGCACCTCACCGAGCAGCACTTCGGCACCCCGATGCCCCAAGCCCTGAATGTGCTGCACGACTTCGGCAATACCGCGTCGACCTCGCATTTCGTGGTCCTGCACGAACACCTCGCGCAGCAGAAGATCCCCAAGGGGTCCAAGGTGCTGATGATTCCGGAGGCATCCGGCATCGTCTCCGGACACCTCGCCGCCACCATCTCCCGTCTGGAGGCCTGAGCCATGCCGACCACCATCCTCGCGGCCGCCATCAATGCCGATCTCGATACCGGCAGTTATTTCGAACTGGCGACGCGCGCGGCCACCTCCTGCCTCGAGCAGGCGGGCATTGCCCCGGAGCAGGTCGGAATGCTGATCAATGCCGGGGTTTTCCGCGATCAGAACATCTCCGAACCCGCGGTATCGGCGCTGATCCAGAAGCGCGTCGGCATCGGCCTCGAATACGCCCCCGGCCGGGTGCCCGCCTTCTCCTTCGACCTGATGAACGGCGGGACCGGACTGCTACACGCGATCGCGACCGCCGAATGCTTCCTGGTCAGCGGCGATGTGTCGTATGCGCTGCTGGTCGCCGGTGATACGCATCCGTCGACCGAGCGTCATGTCGACGGCTTCCCCTACAGCACCAGCGCGGCGGCGATCCTGCTCGGAACATCCGGCACCGCAGGCGGATTCGGTGGGCTGCACGCCACCGATACCGCCGGGCCCGCCGATCCGACCGCATGGGTCGCGATGGGCGAGGCCGGCGCGAACGGCCGCTCGACCATGAGCATCCGCGCCGGTGCCGAGGATCTGGTCGAATTGGCCGCGGTGGCCGCGCGCGACTGCCTGACCGCCGAAGGACTCGACGTCGCCGATTTCGCCGAGGGCCGCGCGGTGCTGCTCGCACCCACCTGGACCCTCGCCTTCCGTGCCCGCTTGGCGGCGGCGCTCGGAGTCACACCGGAATCGGTCGTCGGCGTCGATCCCTCGGTGGACAATCCGTACTCCGCGGCCCCGGTGCACGCGTACGTGAGCGCGCGCGACAGCGGTGCTCTCGACGCGGCACGCACGGTGCTTTTCCTGGCCGCCGACGACACCTCGGCCGCCTGTCTGGCCTACCACCAGCACGCATTCGCGCACGCCGGGAGTCAATGACACGAAAGGCATTGAAACACCTCATATTACGTAGGTGTCATCAGTTGTCGTGACAGGATCGGCCGGGCGAATTAACCTGTGTTCACCGGCTGGATCATCGGGCGCGTGGACGCGTCCTTCCCGCTGCGACGATGCCGCATCCTCAGTGCACCCGAGCTGCTCGTTTTCGATGGTGCTCTCCCTCAGTCGGGCTCACCACCTCGACGAAGGGCTCCGAGTATGTGTCAGCCTGTCCCGCCACACAGCGACAACCCAGCACATCGCGACCAGTGGGCCGACTTCGCCAAATCCCGGGTCGGTCAGGCCATGGCCGTGCTCGGCACCGCGAGCACGGTCGGCCTGGTCGCCGAACTGCTGGAGGTGGACGAGGCCGCGGTGCGGGGCGTCGTCCGACAACTCGCCGAAACCGCGCGTTTCGAACATCCGGAGGTCGGTGAGCGGATCCTGCGCAACACCCCCGACCAAGTCCGGCAGAAGTTGCACGGCCGGGCCGCGGAACTGCTGCACCATCGGGGTTTTCCGGCGAGCACCGTCGCCGACCACCTGGTCGACGCCGGTGCCGCCGGCTACCCGTGGGCCGTGGATGTCCTGCGCACCGCCGCCGAGGATGCGATAACCAATGACCAGATCGAACCGGCGGTCGATCGGCTGGAGTTGGCCTATCGCGCCACCCGGAACGCGGGCGAGCGGGCCACCATCGCGATCCGGCTCGTCTGCCTGGAATGGCGGATCAACCCATCGACCCGCTCGCGCCAGTTCACGCGGTTGAAGGCGGCGCTGCGCGCGGGCCGGGTGCCGTACCCCGAATTGCCCGCCGCCATCATGTATCTGCTGTGGCACGGGCAGGTGCAGCAGGCCGATCACGCACTCGGCCAATTGAACCGCGGCGAACCGGACGAGGCGACGCCGGAGATCGACTTCCTGCGCGCCTGGCTGCGGTACTCCTATCCCCCGCACGTCCAACGTCATCCGCGACTCTTCGCGGCCCCGGCCCGGCCGCCCAAGGTGCGCACCGACCAGCATTCACCGCATCGGCACGGCGCAGATCTGCTCGCCGGCCTGTTCACCCATCCGCTCGACGAGATCGCCACGCTCGCGCAGCGCTTGCTCACCAGCCATCGCCTCACCTCGACCACGATCGAAACCCTGGTCGCGGCTGTGCATTGCCTCATCTACAGCAACCGGCTCGATACTGCGGCGGCCTGGTGCGAATCGCTACTGGCCGAGGCCGATGCCCGCCGCGCCCCGACCTGGCAGTCGATCTTCGCCGGGCTGCGCGCGGAAACCATGCTGCGCAAGGGCAACATTCGCGATGCGATCAGCGATGCGGCGCTGGCACTGAATTACGTACCCGCCGAACACCTCGGCCTCTGGGTCGGCACGCCGATCGCCACGATGGTGCACGCGTTGACCATCGCCGGTCGGCATGGCGAGGCCACGGCCCAACTCGAAAGGCCGGTGCCCCGAACGATTTTCGAATCGCGCTTCGGCCTGCCGTATCTGCAGGCGCAGGGCCACCATCACCTCGCGGTGGGCCGCGCCGACGAGGCATTGCGCAGTTTCCGCCGCTGCGGCTATCTCATGGACCGGTGGAATATGGACTTCCCCTGGCTGGTGCCGTGGCGCAATGACATTGCCGCCGCCCACCTCGCACTCGGCGAGCACCGGCAGGCACAGGAATTCGCGACCAGACATCTCGAGCTGCTCGGCACCGCCGACCGGCATCGTTCCGGCGGCGTCGCACTCCGGTTGCTCGCCACCACCAGCGATCGCTATCAAGCCTTCCGGCTGCTGCGTGAGTCGGCCGCGATCGCCCGCACCGGCGGTGATGATGTCGAATTGGCCACGGCCCTCGGCGAACTCGGCAAGGCACACCGCAGCGTCGGCGATCACGAGCGATCTCGCACACTGATCCGCGATGCGGCGCGTATCGCCGAAACCTGCGGCGCCGGGGTGCTGCTGCGCGATCTACTCGACGGCAAACCCCAATCCGCTATGCAGCCGACCCAACCCATGCCCGCACTGCGCAGGATTCCGGGCGGGCTCGCGACGCTGAGCCCCGCCGAACGCCGGGTGGCGGATTTGGCGGCCCGCGGCAAGGCCAATCGCGAGATCGCCGACAAACTCGCCATCACCACCAGCACCGTCGAACAACATCTCACCCGCGTCTATCGCAAACTCGGGGTAGCCCGGCGCAGCGAGCTGTACTTCGTCCTACCCATCGGTCCGGCTGATACCGCGGTCTCGGCTACCGGGTAGCGGCCTACGATGCCGCCACGAGCGCATGCCGGTCCCGCCTCGACTCCGCCTTCGTGACGATCACCGGTGCGAGCAGACCGGCGGCCAGCAGGATCAGTCCCGCGACATACCAGCCCGCGACACCGATCCCGATGCACAACCAGGTCAACAAGGCCGGACCGAGCGCATCGGCCAATCGGAGTCCGGTGCCGAATACGCCCAGATACTCACCGATGGCCTCCGGCGGCGCCAAGGCATTCGAGACCTCGAAACCGCCTGCCGTCTGCCACAATTCACCGACGCTCAAGACCGCCGCGCCGATTGCGAGGGTAAGCACCGCGAGCCAGCCGGACTGGCCTTCGGCCGCTGCCAGCGCAATGCAGGCCAGCAGGAATGCCCACCCGGCGCGCCGCAGCGCGGCACCGCCCGCGCGGGCGGTATCGATGCTGCGGCTCGCGCGGACCTGGAAGAACACCACGATGAAGATATTGAGCATGTCGATCGCGGCGATCGACCACCGCGGCGCCGTCGTCGCACCGATGATCCACAGCGGAATCGCGACCGACTGAATCCGGTACTGCAACGACAGCACCCCATCCAATACGGTGAGCGCCAGATACGGCCGATCACGCAGCACCGCCCAGCGCTGTCCTGGCACACCGGACTCCACCGCCACCGGCCCCAACGCCGGCAGCCGCTCGACCATGAGGGCGGCCCCGGCAGCACAACCAGCGCCGATGACGATGGCCGCGTGATAGAAATTCGCCGAATCCCATTGCACGGCAACCGCGGATAGACCGATGCCGATGGCGATGCCCACATTCAGAATCGAACGGATGTAAGCGCGGAATTCATTGGCCCGTTCGGTGACGACACGAGTGATGACCGTCGAGATCATCAGCTGCACACAGGTCTGCGCGGCCGCTGTGGCCGGAATGACGACCAGATACCACGCGAATTCGCCGACCGTGAGAAAGCCGAGGGTGCCGCAGGCCGCCAGGACCAGACTGACCCGCAGCACACCCAGCGGGCCGCGTCGATCCGACAGCCTTCCCGCCAGTATCGAGACGGCGATGGATACGGCCCCGGCGGCGCTGAGGCCGATGCCGACCTGCATCGGCGAGATATGCACGATCCGCGTGAAGTAGAGGACGACGGTGGACAGATAGATTCCGCTGAAGACGGCGGAAGCCGCAGTGATCAGCGTCAGCACACGCTGCGGGCCGACCGGCGGCAGGGCAGCGGAGAACCGTGACACGATCCGTTCCCGCGACTCAGGCGATGGCCGGGTCGGCGGCCGGATCGTATGCCACGCAATCCATCCGGAATCCAGCCGCGGTGCGTCGCAGTGAGTCGATGACCTCCATCGTGGAGTTGCCCCGGAAACGGAAGGCGGCACCGATATCGGCGTAGCCGAAGGTCTGGGTGATAGTCGTCCCCGGCTGTGGGACCGAGACATGGTACGGCGCATGCTGTTGCGGTACGTGAAGCTCGACGTCCACCACGGTGCACGGTGGGGTCACCGGCGGGTGGATCAGCAATTCACCGGCTACCGATGCATCACTGAGCGGATCGGTGGCGGGAATCCGTCCCAGTTGGATATCGACCGCCGCACCGAGCAGGTCGTAGCCGTGCACCTCCCGCCACATATGCGTGGTTTCGCCACCTGTGGCCCGCGCGGCCACTTCGAGGAACTGGATGCGCGGCGCCGCACCGTGGCGACCGAGGAAGAATTCGAGGTGGAAGACCGTCGGCACGTCGGCGCTGAGCGCGGTGAGCACCGCCTCGGCGAAGCTCGCCAGCGGCTCTAGCAATTCCGGATCGTCGAGCTCGACGTAACCGAGGGTTGTGCCTCCATTCGCGAATTCGAGACAGTTGCCGAGATACTGCGAAGCCCGCCACGGACCGAGCTCACTACCGGTCCACACGCCGTCGATGGCGCCGACCTCGTCCGGGCAGAAACGTTGTACGAGAAAAGGTTCCGCGCTCAGGTCGGGCAATGCCGGGCAATCATCGATGGAATTCAGCCGGATGACGTCCTTGCTCCCGGCACCGAGACGGGGTTTGACGATGAGCGGAAAGCCGTGTGCTGCGGCGAAGTCCATGATCGATTCGACATCGCCGACGTGGGTGAAGGCGGGAGTCGGCACGCCCGCGGTGGCAACCGTCGCACCCATCACCAGTTTGTCGCGAAACGGAAGCACATAGTCCGGACTGTCACCCGCGATATCGAATTCCCTGCGCAACTCGGCCGCAGTCAGCAAATCGAATTCGTGCAGCGCGACAATGCGGTCCGGCGTTCCGAATCGAGCCGCGAGCGCGTGCACAGCATCTGGCGCGTTCGCCATATCTTCGAGTAATTCGACGGCGGCAGCCGCATGCCGCGGAATTCCGTCGATCAGATCCTTCGCGCAAACGTAGGTGACGGCATTGGCATTGTGGTCGATACGCTCCAGGTAGGGGACGTCGACACCGCGCACTCTATGAATCACGGTCACATGTGGGGGCACTGGTTCCTCCGCTGACAACTGTCTCACCAGATCCACTGAGGACCCGAACTGTCGGGAGTGGATTGTTCTCTCCGACAACGGAATTGTGCGCCGTGCCCATCGGCGGCGCCTGTCCGGATACGGTTATTTAAGATCCCTTAACAGAGAGCTCGTCGCACCGCGGTCCGGCCCGGTCGGCGCGGTTACCGATCTATTGGCAATCCACGGGCTACATTCGATCTCACTCATCCGAGTTCTGGACAATTCCGCTGGACGAAGGAAGTGAGTGGGTCGCCGTGGTAATGAGAGAAGGATCACCGACCAGTAGCGAACCATTGGTCGAACTGGATGTCTTTCCGCCGGAGCAACACCGCCGCTGGACCGTTCTGCTGCGACTGCTGTTGGCCATACCCCAGCTGATCGTGCTCTGGTTCCTGAGCATCGCCGCTTTCGTGGTGATCGTCTGCGGCTGGTTCGGTGCGCTGGTGCTCGGCCGATTGCCCGACTGGTGCGGTGAGTTCCTGCGCGGATATTACGGATACACCGTGCGCGTGCACGGCTACGCCATGTTGCTGGTCGACGACTACCCGCCGTTCGCCTGGACCGCGCCAGCCTATCCGATCCGCCTGCTGTTCCCCGCGCCCACGCCGTTGAACCGGCTCGCCGTGCTGTTCCGGCTCATCTTGGCCTTCCCGATCCTGGTGCTGTCGAGCTGGTTCACCACCGGATGGGGGATCATTTCGTTCATTCTGTGGCTGATCGTCCTGATCACCGGACGGATGCCGGGAGCGATCTTCGAGGCCACTTCGGCGGTGCTGCGCATCGAAATGCGGGTGTCCGTCTACGCGTACCTGCTGACCTCGACGTACCTGAAGGGTGTTTTCGGCGATAAGCAGGCGGCCCCATCCGGTCCGACATACACAGGCAATTCGATGACGGGTGGTGCTGAGGTGGGGGGTCCCGAACCCGCTCAGTCGCCGACCCGCCCGCTGGTGCTCTCCAGCGGCGGCCGGACGCTGCTGATCGTCATGCTCATCGTCGGCATTCTCGGCAGCTTCGCCCAAACCTCCGTCGGCTGGGGCAATGACGACGACGACATGGACGCGATCTCCAGTTCACAGCTCGCCCGGCGGGTCGCCAACGATTTCACCGACCAGACCGGGCACACCCCGCAGGACGTACATTGCCCCAACTCCCTCGACGCCGATATCGGCGTGACGGAGGTCTGCACGGTCACCGATGACGGCGTCGAATTCCAGGTTCTGGTCACTGTCGACGCGATCACCGACGGGGCGGCGCATTTCCGCACCATCATCGAGCACTGAAAAGCTAACTCTGCCTGCGGGCCCGGGCCCGGCGCTTGCCCTCGTGCATCGCTTGGACCCGAGCCACCGGGATAGTGTGGCCCTCCTCGATCAGATCGGGAGGCAAGGCTTGTGGTGCGGGCATTTCCTGCGCCCACGGATCCCGATCGCCCAGTTGCTTCGGTGCGGTGCGCACAGTGAAGTCGCCCGGACTGATATCTGCGAGCTGAGCCCATTCGATCGGGAAGGACACCGGCACATCCGGACGCACGCGTGGGCTGTAGGCCGCGACGACGGTCGCCCCGCCCGCACGCGTCGAATCCAGGAAGACCTTGCCCGCGCGGTCCTCGCGGATGAATGCGGTGGTGGCCAGATCCGGATCGATGCGTTCGGCCCTGGCCGCGATCGCCCGGGTGGCGGCGGCGACATCCTCGATCGGGATGCGCGCCTGGATCGGCACGAAGACGTGCACACCTTTTGCGCCGCTGGTTTTCACCGCTCCCGCGAGTCCGTCGTCGGCGAGCGCCTGCCTGATCAGTTCGGCGGCAAGCACGACCTGCCGGAAGGGGCCGCCCTCGGGTGGATCGAGATCCAGGATCAGGTGGGTCGGGCCCGCGCTGTGATCGGCCAGCAGCAGGGTCGGGTGATATTCGACCGCGCGCTGATTGCCGAACCACAGCAATGTGGGCACGTCATCGCAGAGGGCGTAGGTCACTTCGCGTTTGGAAGTCTCGGCCCATACTGTCACCCGACGCACCCAGTCCGGGGTGTACTTCGGCAGGTTCTTCTGCATGAACGGTTCCTGGCCAGGCCGGATGCGCACCACCGAGAGCGGACGATCGCGCAGTTGCCCGACCAGCCGATCACCGACGAATTCGAGATAGTCGATCAGATCGCGCTTCGTCGCGTCGGCACCGTCGAACAGTGGTGCGTCGAGATTGGTCAGCTTTACACCCGCACGGACCTCTTCGCCGGTCATCGGCCAACCATGCACCGCCGAACCACACATGGTCAACCATCCCTACATGAGCTTGCGCATGAAGTAGGTGAATTCGAGTGCGCTGGTGCGGGGCTTCTCGTCGATATCGGTGCTGCCGCCGTGCCCGCACCAGACTCAACCGCCGGCCGTTGCCATAGTCCAGCAACTTCGGTGTGGTAGCCAGATCGGCCTTCTTGCCGCACGCGAGTTCGACTGCGTCAGTAGGAGATCAGCCGCGATGCCACCGTTTGACGACATAGGGATAGCCGAAGGTGGTCGTCTCCCGGCTGCCATTCCCGCGAGACCAAAACGCGGGTCCTCCTTGAACACGTTCAGATCCCAGCCTCCATTCGACACCGTATTTCGTGGCCGCACTCCGCTTCGCCGACGTCAGGATTCGGCGGCGCGGTGGTAGCCGAAGACGATGCAGGCGAGTGCACAGACTGCCGCGGAGATCAGCAAGGACCAGCCGATGCCAGGGGTGACGAGTGCGCCCATGATCGCGACACCGAGGGTCGCGCCGACTTGTCGGACGGCGTTGAGCAGACCGCCGACCGAGCCCGCAGTCCCCGGAGGTGCCACGTTGACGATGGCGGTGACCAACGCCGGAAGGGCAAAGGCGACACCGAATCCCGACAACAGCAGGCCGACCGCCAGCACCGGATAGCCGAGGTCCACGAACACCGCAACCGCCAACACCACACCACCCGTCGCGAGCAGGCCGAGTCCGGTCAGGATCGGTCGGCGCGGTCCGACGCGGGCCACGAGTTTGCCTGCGAGCGGCGGGATGACGGCGAACGGCACGGTGAGCGGCAGGAAGGCGAGCCCGGTCTGCAGTGGATTCAGATGTCGCTGCAGCAGCAACGGCAGGACGAACAGTGCCCCGGTGAGCGCGAAATTCACCGCCGCACCCACCAGCAGCCCCGCCCGCACTCGGCCCGCGCGCAACAGTTCCCGATTCAATACCGGTGTGGCACTGCGTCGTTCGAGATAGACGAAGATGATCGCCGCCAGCACCGCGCCGCTCAGCGACCACGCCGTGTGCCCCAACGACTGCGCACCCGCCGCGATCAGCGCATCGGTGCACAGCGCCAGCGCAACGGCCGCGGTCAACTGCGCCGGCCAGTCGATGCGGCGATCACCGCGCGCGCACGTCACCGCGGATCCCATGCTCAGCACCAATACGACCACCGCAATGGGAACATTGACGACGAATATCGACCGCCACCCGGCCAGGCCCACCAGTGCGCCACCCACGATCGGCCCCGCCGCGACCGCCGCGCCGCTGATCGCCGCCCACGTCGAAATCGCACGGGCGCGTCGGCCCGGATCCGGATAGAGCTGGGTGATCATCGCCATCGATGCGGGCACGCACGCCGCCGCCGCGACGCCCAACAGTACCCGCAGTGCGACGAGCACCCAGAGGTTCGGTGCGAAGGCGCTCAGCAGCGAGACCACACCGAAAGCCGCTGTGCCGAAACGGAATACCCGATGCGCACCATGGCGATCGGCGACCGCGCCCGCGGAGAGCAGCAGCGCGGCGAAGGCGACGGTATAGCCGGTGGTCGTCCATTGCAGTCCGGCGACCGAGGTGTGCAGGGACGCCGCCAGATCCGGCTCGGCGACCGAAAGCACCGTGATATCCAACAGCACCATGAAGTACCCGAGGGATATCCCCAGCAGTGCCCTGTTCGACGTGGCGGACGTACTCGCCCGCGATTGCAGAATGCTCATCCGATGCGACAACTCCTCGGCTCGTTCGATGACCCGATCGACTCTCGCCGGACGGGCACGACGGCTCCACCGGCCGCGGCGCATACCGCATTCGGAATATCCGAATGCTGCATCGCTGTTGGCCAAGCCATGGAGTTACGTCAGCTGCGGACCTTCGAGGCCGTGGTGCGCCACCGCACGGTCACCGATGCCGCGGTCGCGCTCGAACTCGCGCCGTCGTCGGTGTCCCAGCAGATCCGCACCCTCGAAACCGCGCTCGGGGTGGCACTTTTCGTGCGCGACCCCAAGGGCATGCGGCTTACACCGGCGGGTCAGCGGCTCACCGGCTGGGCGCGGCGGCTGCTCGAACAGGCAGAGCAGGCGATGCGCGACGTGCGGGAAGAACGACCGGTCCTGCGACTCGGGGCGCTGGAAACCCTCGCGGGCGCGTATGTGCCGCAGGTACTGGCGCGACTGGCCGAGCGGCGACCCGATATCGAGGTCGAGGTGCGCTCGGATCGCGCCCGCGACGGCCTGCTCGCCGATGTGGTCGCCGGCGATCTCGACGCGGCACTGCTGCTGGATTCCGGTGGCGCCGTTGGTGATCTGGGTTTCCCGGCCCCTGCCGAACCGCTGGCGTTCCTCGACCTGGATCCGGTGCCGCTGGCCTTGGTCGCCGCGCCGACGCACCCGCTGACGGCGCGGTCCGGTCTGACGCCCGCCGACCTCATCGATGAACGGCTGCTGGTCAATGTGCCCGAATGCTCGTTCTGGATGGCCGGTGAAAAGGTGCTCGGCTCGGGTCCGCGGCGAGTGAAGGCCGGTGCGGTTCCGGTCATGCGGGCCTGGGCCGAGCACGGACTCGGCATATCCCTGCTGCCCGAGTTCGCGGTCGCCGATGGCCTCGCGCACGGCACACTCGTCCGCTTGGACTTCCCGGTGCCCGATCTGAGTCTGCGGCTGGTGTGGCGCGCGGATCAGGAATCACTGCCCGGGATGCGCGAGGTCCTCTACGCGGCCGCTCGGACATGACTGCGCCGTTCCCGGCAAACCGTTCGCAATGCTCGCGCCAGTGATTAGGCTGACGACAAAGACGCAGGTACCGACCGCGTTGGTCGACCGAGAGGAGTTACCGATGAGCGCGCAGCAGTCAGCGATCACGGTCTCGGCACTAACCGGCGATCTCTCCGGAATTGTCGGCAAACATCTCATCTACGCCTATGAGAACGGCTGGAAATTCGAGTTGTACGTGCGGGGTCCGCAGACGATCGAATCGCGATGTCTGATGGGGCCGATGTTCGGGCGCTGGTCCAAGAATCAGGCGGCGAAGCTGGTCCAGCTCAATGACGATCTGTACAAGATCGCCTGGGTGGAGCCGACCGGAACCACCACGGTGCTCATCATCTGGCTCGGCGATCGTCGGGTGCACACCACGATCTCCTACCCGCAATGGATGCTCGACTATCCCGAAAGCACCCTTACCCGATGCGAGGACAATCTCGACGCGATCATCGCCGCCCGCGAGAAGGGACCGACCTACCCGCTCACCCTGGTCGCCTCGTCCGGGCGCATCACATTCCTGGAAACCCGGGATCTCGATGACGACACGGTGATCAACTGTCCGCCACACAAGCTGCCGCTCGGTTACGCCGCCCGAACCAATTGAGCGCGGCAGGCGAGGTACACCGGGAATGCAGCCAGGTCGTTCTGGGTGAGTACCGGCAGATTGCGGATCTCCTCGACCGGCGCCGCGAATCGCAGCTGGGGAAACCGCTCGACCGATCCCGGCCGGGGGAAGGGAACACTTCGATGCGCGGATTGGTCACCTCGCCTGGGATCCGTCGGCTGATTCACCCGCATTCGGATGGGTACCGCTGTGCCGAGGAGGTATGCGCATGACTCGTCCCGTGCCACCGAATCCGAGTCCTATCCCGCCGACGCCGATTCCGGACCCGGTACCACCGACACCGATCCCGGATCCGGTGCCGCCGAAACCCATGCCCGAACCGGAGCCGGGGCCCGAACCGCATCCGGAGCCGGAGCCGCTTCCTGGTCCGGCGCCGCAGCCGATTCCGCCGAGGCCTGGTCCCGAGCCGGTACCCGGCCCTGCGCCGGTGCCCGGCCCCTCGCCGGATCCGAGACCGCCGGAGCCAGGTCCCGAGCCGGTACCCGGGCCCTCGCCGGATCCGAGACCACCGGAGCCCGGTCCCGAGCCGGTACCCGGGCCCTCGCCGGATCCGATGCCGCCGCAGCCCGGCCCGACACCGGAGCCGCCGATCCCCGATCCTCGGCCACAGTCGGATCCGATGCGACCGCCACCGATCCCGAATCCCGGTGGTCCGGTCGATCCGATGGATCCCGGTCTTCCTGCCCCCCGGTAGGGCTCGGATCAGCGTCAGATCAGTGCGGCGACCGCCTTGGGCGCCGCCAGCCATTCACGAATAGTGTTGCGCACAAGGGTTTTTCGCCTGCACTCACAATATGCGACGACGCCGTGGCCATCGATGCCCGCGCCGCGGCACAATGCGACCGCCCGTGGCAGATGCTGGTATTGCGTGACGATGATGGCACGGTCGATGCCGAACAAATTCTTGGCGCGAGCGCACGTCGCCCGGGTCGACAAGCCTTCGCCATCGCAGCGCACCACCGCCGGATCGATGCCGTGGTCCGCGAGATACTTTGTCATCGAAGCGATTTCGTCGCCGGATGTGCCCGCCGCATCACCGGATACGAGAATCTCATGCACCTTTCCGGCCCGCAGCAGTTCGATCGCGACATCGAGTCGTCCGCGCATATAGGCCATCGGCGCACCATCGGGCCCGACCTTCGCGCCCGGCACGATCACCACCGGAACCGTCGGCGCGGCCGCGGGTCCGGACCGATATCCGGCCGATACCAGCCACAATCGGATATTGGCACCCGCGACGACCAGCGCCGATCCGGCGACCAGACCGGCACCCACCCGGAGCACGGTCTTCCGGTCAGTTATGAGCTGCACCCGCCCGACGATACTGGCGCGGGACTAAGCGATGCGCACACCACTGTCGAGGTCACCGTCGAGCAATGCGATACCCAATGTCGTCGCCTGATGCCGCATCGAATTGCGATACCGCCAGCTCTCGACGAGCCCTGCCGCACGCAGTATCGACGCGTGTTCACTGGCCGTCGCGGGTGAAACACCAAGTCGGCGTGCGAGTTCGGTGGTCGTGCAGCCCTCGGCGATCTCCTGCAGTGCGGCAGCGCGCGTCCGGCCGAGCAGTGCGGTCAACGCCTCATTGATCGCACGCGGACCCCATGCCGTGGCGAAATCGGCGATATCGCGCAGCACCGGGACCACCAGCGTCATCGGCGCGTCCTTATCGATCGTGGACTTCAGCAGCTTCGGTCCGGGCCAGATGAACAGCGAAGGAATGATGATCAGGCCGCGTCCGTCGAGCTGTTCGTCGTGGCATTCGATCGGAGTCAGCACCTCGAGCGCGGGCGCCCGCCACCGCGCGAAGGGCGCCAGCCCGGCGAAGAGCCGTTCGACACCCTCGGTGGCAATGGTGCGGGCCATCCGCTCGGCCGCCACCTCCAGATACGACTGCATATGCGCCCACCGACCGGCGAATGCCACCGCATGGAACGCCTCGACGGCGCCCGCGACATCGCGACGAGCGGCGCTGTCGCGGTCGTACAGGTCCTGCGTCCACGCGGGGAGCGGGTGGTCGGTGAGCGCGCGCCGGCGAGCGGCATGCTCTACCTCGCGGCGGAGTTCGTCACGGGAGGCCAGATGCAATGCCTCGATTCCGGCCGACATCGACCGCGCACCACGAGTCGGTGTGATCAGGTCGACGAAGTGGTCCACGCCCGGGAAGATGTCCGCGAGCACGCCGAAGTTGTCCGGCATCGCGCGCCGCACCTGCCCGCGCCAGCCGTCGTACAGCGGCGCGTCGGTGCGCTGCACCACCCGGGTGGCCAGCACCGTTTCGCCCATCGCACCGAGTGGTGCCCCGATCCGGATCCGCGTCAGATCGTCTGGTGTGCAATAGATCCGCTTCATACGCTGCCCCGCGTCGTCGTGCTCAGGCACCTCACGGTACCCGCGATCACCGCGGACCTCGCACCATCACGGCGAGGACCGGATCCACGCGCAGCAGTTGATCGGTGGCCGCCGATGTCGCCGTCCAGCGCAGCCCGTTCGGCCACCACCGTTTCCACCGCCCGGCCACCACCGCGCCAACGCTCAGCCGTCCAAGCGCCGGCCATACGGGCCGCGCCACCACTTCGTCCACCATCGCCGACTCCTGAATCCGCACTGTTCAGCAGCCTAGGAATCAGCGTGCGGCACCCCCACCATGTTTCGGCTGTGGCCTAAACACCGTCGCGCACACCCCAGCGACCTCGCCAACTTGTTATAGCCTTTGGGCATGGCGGCTCGAATTGTGGGCAGCCGGTCTAGGTGAACAGCACTCGAAACTCGCCGTGGCGGCTCAGGCTCGCGATCGGTCTGCTCACGTTCGTGTGGGCGGCAGGGTGCGGCTCGTCGGAGGAAATCGCCCCGCCCACGTCATCGGGCCCGGCCCCGATACCCGCCGTCACCATCACCATCGACCATCAGAACTACACCGGCACGCCCCCGATCACGCCGGGCGCGGTGCTCACGGTGGTCAACCTCGATTCGGTCAAGCACAGCATCACCAGCAAACGCCCCGGCCTCTTCGATCACGAGATCGGCCCGGGCCAGACCATCACGTTCACCGCACCCGACGAAGTCGGCTCGCACCCCTTCTACTGCCGATATCACGCGAATATGGATGGCGCACTGAGCGTCCGGAAGTCCGTTGCGCCCTGACGCCTCCCTATACGCAGTACTCGCAGGTACCGCTGGCAGGCAGCTGGATGAAGCACTGGTCGCACACCGCCGCGCGGGCAGGCTCAGGCTTGGCCTCCTGCGTGGTGGTGGTGTTCGCGGAGCGGCGCCCCGCCACCTTGGGAGTCAGCGGCGGGGCGGTCAGCTCGGCGGGCATCGCGGCGCCGTGGTGCTCGTAGCACTGCCAGCGGGCGTAGGAGGCGTGCAACTCGAGGTCCTTCGGAATCGGCAGTCCGGCGAGTTCCAGCACGTACTTGTAGGTGTCGCCGACGGTGTGGTTCGCCTGCACGCACAGCGAGGTCAGCGGCGGTTCGCCCGCGTTGTGACAACGACGCGCGACCTTGCGCAGGATCGCCTCCATCCATGTCCGCGTCGGCGCACCCGTCTGCACCCCGGACGCCTCCTGCACCCGCTCGGCCAACTCATCGACAGTGATGAAGTTCCCGTACCCCGTGGCGATCTGGGACAGCTCCGCATGTGCCGCAAAGGCCCATGCCACCGTCGCCTCCCGCAACGTCACCGGGACGCCGTCACCTGCCCGCCATGCCCCCGCCGTCGTGGATACCGAACTCTTGATCACCCGCTCAAGTTATCGCGCCGCCCCGCAGCCCGCCGAATGCCCCCACATTCCGGCATCTGATCAAGATCACCATGCATCGACTGCGCACGCCTCTTGACGTTTGCCGCCACCAGCACATGATGATCTTGTTCCTAGCTTACTAGGATGCTAGCATCGGGATGTGGGCGACGAGGATGTGAAGCAGTTCAACGTGTATTTGCCGGTGGGGTTGATCAAGCAGGTCAAGTTCCGGGCGATCGAGTCCGGCATGTCGCTGTCGGCACTGGTCGCGGATGCACTGCGCGGATACCTCGACGACACCCACGATCAGCAACGGCGAGCGCAAGAAGGAGAGACGATATGACGACGCAGGGCATCGAAGGCGTTTTCGTCGAGACGCACAACTGGGGCAAGGCGGCGCGGTTCTTTCAGGCGCTCGGTTTCGAACCCGAATTCACCACCGACCACAACTCCGGACTGTTCCGCAATGGCGATGGTCCGTATGTATTCATCGCCGAGATCCCGCGCAGTCGGACCCCACAGACACAGCTCGTGCTGACGGTGACCGAACCGGATGCGTTCCGGCCGAGCAATGACGTCGAGGTGGTGACGCCATTCGAGGAAACCCATTACGGGACAAAGGAAATGACGGTGCGTGATCCGGACGGCCGAGTCTGGAGTCTGCAGGTCGGAAAGGTCGACTGAAATGCAACAGGTCATCGGACCCGAGAGCACGGCGGAGCGCGTCGCACTGTGGCGCGCCTTGCACGTCGAGATCGATCCGGCGCCACATGTGCTCGACGACGAGATCGGGCTGCGGCTGATCGACCCCGACGCCGGATGGCGCGCCCGCGGGGATATGAATCCCGAAACGACCAGCCTCTCGCGCGCTTGCGTCGTGGCGCGCGCCCGTTTCGTCGAGGATCTGGTGGTCGAGCAGGCGGCAGGCGGCGTCGATCAGTACGTCATCCTGGGTGCCGGACTCGACACCTTCGCGCAGCGCCGTCCCGAAATCGCTTCCGACCTAACCGTATTCGAGGTAGACCAACCCGGCCCGCAGGCATGGAAGCGGCAGCGGTTGGTCGAACTCGGCTACGGAATTCCGCAGTGGCTACGACTGGTCCCGGTAGATTTCGAGGCCGAATCCTGGTGGGACCGGCTCATTTCCGCTGGCTTCGACCCGTCGCGTCCCGCGGTGGTCGCCGCAACCGGCGTCTCCATGTACCTCACGCGCGAAGCGAATGTCCAGACACTGCAGCGGATCTCGACACTCGCCCCCGGCTCCACCTTGGCGATGACTTTCCAACTGCCACTGGACCTGCTGGACGCCGAGGAACGCGCGATACGTCAGGCCGTCGAGAATGCCGCGCGAGCAAGCGGAGTTCCATTCCTCAGCCTGTTCAGTCCCGATGAACTGATTGCGCTTGCCGAGGCAGCGGGTTTCGCTTCGGCACAACACATTTCGACAACCACCCTGACCCAGCGCTACTTCGCCGGCAGGACAGACGGTCTGCGGCCCCCCACCGCGGAGCAGTTCCTGGTCGCGACCACCTAGCGGCCCGTCGGAAACCATCGCACGCTGCGGTGTTCAGCCTGCTGCGGGCGGCCGGATCGAGGGCATAGATCGCGCTCTGATTCGACAGCTGGATGCCCTGGACACCCAGGTCGAGAAGACCAGCAGCCCGGCAATCAAGGCCACGACATTGTGTCCACTCACGCCAACAGCGCCAGCTCGAAAGCACCGTCACCAGACCGCTGTGGTGACCTCACGCCGGAATCCGTGATCGGCCAATCGGCGTACCACCGGCGCACCCCACGGCCAGACTGAACAAGCCCTATGGTGACCTCCGAGTGGTACGGACTGGAATGCGTACCGGCGCGCAGGAAGACGATCGAGGTCACACCAGGGAAAAGCACGCCATGCCAAGCCAACCCAGCGCCATCCGCTGTCGTAGCACCGGGTGAGTCCGGAGGAGCGCGAAGATCGAGGCGAGCACCTCGGAGTAGCGCTCCTCGGTGGCGGACCAAATTTTCGCATTGGAGTTGACCGCCAACGATTTCGGCGTCGCACTCATGGCGAGGCCGGTCGGCATCCGAGCTACCGGCATCGTGTATTCCGAAGCGGCCGAAACGATTCCGAGGAAGCTCGCCATCGCCTGAAGCGCCCTGCGCACCCCGTCCAATGCGACACGCACCGTTATCGAGGCTCTACGCCGCCGCGCCTGAACGCTGAATGCGCGCCGCCGGAGCGGCATCGTGATAGAAGTACTGCCCCAAACCGACTGTGAAGATGAGCATTCCGTAGACCGAATGCTCGACGGACGCGGTGAACAGCGATTGCGTCCGCAAATAGCGCGTGGCGAAAATCCAGCCGCCGACACCGCTCAGCACGACCGAGAGCCAACTGCCGAAGATGATGTGCACGTAACCGAATGCGATCGCGCTGGCGGCCACCAACCCGACGCCGTCGCCGAAGACCGGCGCGTACCGGTGGAACAGGAAAGAACGGAAGATCAGCTCCTGCGGGTACACACTGAGCACGGGATACAGCACCATGACCGCCAGCCACAGCCAGGGATTTCTGCGCGGCAACTCGAACAAGCTTTCCCGCCGCAGCACCGCGACCGCCGCGGTGAGCGCCAGCGCATTCGAACCTGCCAGCGCCGTCATGGAGCGCGCTTGCTTGTGAATCGCCTGCGAGCGCCAGAGCGCCGCGCGGTCGAAGTCCGAAGAACGCCGCAGGTAACCGGTTACGCCGACCGCCAATGCGAGCAGTGCGGGAATCGGCGGTCTACCTCGTAAAACCGCGTTGTACGCGGTCGTTCCACCGAAGAACAGTGCCGCGTATTCAGCGCCCAGGTACACGCGCCGCCACCGTCGAATCCGCACTCCCACACCATAGTTGTGCTGACGCGGGCACGCCCGCATGAAAATGCCCTATGCCCTTGCGGACATAGGGCTACAAGATCACTGTCCGGGCGCGGGGCATCCGGGCGGCGGACCCTGCTGGTCCCCAGGCGGCGGACCCTGGTGATCGCCGGGCGGTGGCGGACACTGCCGGCCCCTGCGGCTGATCAGCGCTCGCGACACCGGCCGCGACACCCAGTGCACCGAACACCACTACGCCCGCCGCAGCCGCCGTGACCAGCTTCGACTTGACTCCCATACGTTTCCTCCCGGGTTCTGGGTCCCGTCGGGTGCGATCCTTGCCGCCCCGACGCGAGAATCGTTGCGGCCCAACCTCTGTCGAAAATGGGAGCAAGTTAGGAGCCGGCTATGAGCACACACGCCCCATTGGCCCGGTATGGCGGGATTCGACAGCAACCACACTGGCGATTCCCAGCCGACGCTCAGGTTTGCATGCGAGGTTCTCCCGTAGCTGACGGCAGTTGAGGATGGGGTTCGATGAGGGTGATCGATGGCGTCGGCCGGTGGTCGGCCGGTATCAGCGTCGGGTTGGCGGTGCTGATGCTCGCAGGTGGGTTCGCGTATGCGGATACGGTGGTGCCGCTACCCGACGGCGAGCAGGCCTTGACGACGGCGACGGGGATTCCGGTGGATCTGACCAGGACCGGTGAGACCGCGATCATCTCCCAGTCCCTCGCCGCCAACGGCATGTCACGCACGGCGCAGCTGTCGGCGACCACGTACGCCACGGCTCCGGGCGCGACGGCGGGCAGTTTGGAGACCGGTTATCTGATCGGCTGCCAGGTAGATCTGTCCGGCGGGCTGTCACTCGGCGGTGATGTCTACATGTCGCCCGGCTCGGTGTCGCCGGAATTGACCCCAAGTATCAAACTGGTGCCCGGCGGCGTCGCGGTGGTGAAGTTCGGCACCAAGAAGCTCGATCCCGCGGCGGGTGCCGTCGGCATCGCCTACCGCAATCGCGGCATCCAGCTGAGTGGGTGCGGCGGATACGCGCAGGCGCGCGCGTTCAGCGCCCTGACAGTGACCAACGACCAGGGGTCGGCGGAAGTGACCTTGTACGGCGACCCGTTCAGCGTCGGATGAGCGGCGTGATGCGATCGAACGAGAGGAACAGCGCGATGCGCCGTTCACTGGGCTCCGCGGTAATGGCGTGCGCCTTCCTGCCCCTCGTACTGGTGACATCCGGTGCGGCACAAGCCGATACCTCGATCCCCCTCCCCGATGGTCACGATCAGTTCACCACTCGTGATGGCCTTGTCGTCGCGGTCGACCGCACTGGTGAACACGCGACGATCTCCGGATCGATGGCCGCGAGCCCACTTTCCCGCAACGCGTGGGTTTCCGGCGTGACGTCGGTGCACATCACCGTGCCCGCCGATATCACCGTCAGCGGCGGTCGGATCGAAACCGGTTATCTCGTTGGCTGCCAAGTCGATCTCGGCAGCGGCACACATGCGGACCGCAGCGGCGATACGCCGCCGCCCCAGCCGAAAACCGACGCGCCCGCAGGTGCCGACAACGGTGGCAACAACGGCGACAGCGGGGGCAACGGCGGCGTCACCGCGGGCGGATACGCCGGTGGCACCGCAGGCGACTCAGGAATCTCGCCCTATGCCGACCCCTCCCTCAGCGTTCAGTTGAAACCCGGCAAGGTAGCCACCAAGGAAATCGAGGACTACACCTTCACGGGCACATCGGGCATCACCCAGTATGTTGACCACACACTGTCCGTAGAAGGTTGTGCAGGAGCCGCCGAAGCACGCGCCTACACCACGGTCACCGTGCACGACAACGTCATGGACGACTCCGAAACCCTGTGGGGCCAACCCTTCAGCCTCGGCTGATCTCATCGCGCGGAACGGTCATGGGATGACGGGAAGACTGGTACCGTCGCACGGCATAACGTCGGCATGACCACCATCAACCACTGGGGGTAATGATGCGTTCGATCCGATCCGTGACTGCTTGCTCCCTCGCCGTGATGACCGCGGCGGCCGTAACCGCCACGGCCGCACCAGCTTCTGCGGACTCGAGCGGCGGCAAGTTCGCGACAATCTACTCGCTGACCAACGGCCCGTGCGTCGCGATCGTCGACTCGTCGGTCAACGGCAACGCCTACCCGGGCATGGCAGCCTTCACCGTGACCGCCCAGATGATCGGCGTCGGTCAGTGTTCACTCGACATCACCCTGAACTACCGCAATGTCGACACCGGCGAAACCGGTAGCTTCACCGCGCACGCCAACGGCCCCGGCTTCTGGGGCAACAGCGGCTACTCGGCCCTGTTCAGCCCCGGCCACGACAACTTCGTCGGCACCGTCACCGTCAACGCGGCCCACTTCCCGGAGGCCGGTGCCGTCCAGTTCGCCAACCACCCCTACCAGGGTTAGCGAATGTCGGCCTGCGGTCGTCGGTGAAGACGCGCCTAGTTCTCGGACACGCCCGCAGTATTCGGCTGAATACACCCGAGGCCATACTATCTCGCTATGACTGTCGGATTTGGAAAGGCTTTGGTAATCAGGAGGATTCAGCGAAGCGGCCGATCGATACTTGTGACGGTCGATGCGCCGCAGCCTTTTTCGAAACCTGACGCGGACTACTTTTGTCGACTACGGATCGAGGGCCTACAGCCCGCCCCGATCATCATCCAAACGACCGGCACCGAACCAGCACAAGCATTGATGTCCGGGTTGACCGAAATCAGCGCCCGCCTGTCCGTCTCGCTCCCAGATTTCCTGTCGGAAGCGCGAATCGGCGGTGACCTCGCACCAGCTGTCGGGTAGCCCGAATACATGATCGAGTTCTGATGCACAGCCACCAGCTCCGCGGCGACGTGTCGCCGAGCTGGTGGCTGTGGTCGTCAGCCGGGGAATACGGACCCCCGCACCGGTTCGGCATGACCACCAAATCGGTCACAGCAGGTGTGGCCCTGTTGACCGAATTCCGATCGGCGCGCCAGTCACGGAGGGTGCGGTTTTTCACCCTGGGGTGGGTGTCGCGCGATCCGTTCGCGGACGAGAATTGGCCTATACACGACGTGATCGATACCGCGCCCAGGGAAGTGATGCAGATGCCTCTTGCTGTTCAGTTTCTGTCTTCTCGCCGCATCCTGTTGTCGATGACCCTTACCGGTGGACTCATGCTGCTCGGCCCCAGCGTCTTGGGGATGTCGGGGTCGCTGTCACTACCGGCGCTACCAGCGGCCTCCACGTCGTCGTTCGAAGCTTCCTCGCATAGCCACGGCGACGGGCGTCCACCGATGCTCAAGTGCCCTCGCTTCGACTGCTAACTCAGTTCCCTACGGGCGGCGGGGGTGGTTCTCCAAGTCGCGGAGGCGTTGACTTCGTCAGTCCGCCTGACGCGAGTTGTCGACGCTGGTTTGCCGACGCGGCGCCGACATCGCCGTCTACCGCAGGTTCTTTTTGAACCAATCGAACAACGCCTGTTCGGTCTTGGGACGGCTGGAGGGGGAATCGGAACCGACGGCGACGACTCGGATGGCGATGTCGCTGCCCTGATCCAACGCAACGAGCGTCGGCACGGGAGCGGTGATGCAGGTTAACCGGCTGATCGACAGTTGCTCGCGATCCGTTGCACCGTCGCACGCGTGCCCACCGGACTTCCTCATGACACCCTCGAAGAACTGCGTCGCGATCCGATCGTTGGGAAATTGGAAAAACCTTGCTGTCGGCGCACCCGACTCGTTGCCGAAGCACAGAACGGCGGCGGTCGCATCGCTCACTGGTGACTCGTGTCGACAGTATCGTCGATCGTAGGCTTTGGGCAGTTTGGTGAGCAGAGCTTGGTCGGCCGGCGTGAGGTCGTCCGGGTCCCTCGGAGTAGTCAGGAATTGTGAATTCCCGTTTCCCGTGTCGTGCAGTGTCCAGTACAACTGGGCGCTACCGCCCGCCGACTCGGGGAAGTAGAGAACCGCCATGCTCATTGCCGCGTCGTCGGTTTGGATCACCCCCGAGGTCGGTGGTGTCGTTGTGGGATCCGTGAAGCAAGCCGTCCGCCCGACCTGCCCGCCGTCTCTGGTCGCGGGGCCGTCGCGGCCGGGTGGATCCTCCGGACAGTTGCTGGTCTGTAACGCCCCCTGTAACGCTACGAGGTGATAGGCCTTGCCCAGCGCCTCGGCGTTGGGAAACAGGTGGAAATCCGCCCTGGGCGTGCGGATTTTGGGAATCTCGGTGCAGGTGAGACGGGCCTTCTCCCCCCAAATCGCTTCTGGGGGCTCGTGACGACAGACGCTGCGGTTGTACGGATCTTGCACGTTCTTCAGCAGGGCGATGTCGTCCTCGGTGAAGAATTCGGATTTCGCCGCCTCTGAGGTCGGCGGTGCGGGCTTGTTGTGGAGCAGCGGCCAGGCTCCGGCGGCCACGAGGGCCGCGACGGCCGTGACAGCGGCGATCCAGAGGCGGCGGGGCCGGCGCCTGGGCGCCGGAACGGATCTCGCCTCGGGTGTGGAGGTCGCCCGGGGTGTGGGATGCGCCGCCACGGTGGGATCGTATTCGTATACGGCGAGGGGACTATGGTCTTCGGCGTCGCCGGTGGACGGTGCAAGTGCGGCGTGGGCGGCGGCGGCCAATTCGCCGGCGCTGGCGTAGCGTTCATCGGCCGACTTCGCCATGCCGCGCGCGACGACAGCGTCGATCGCGACCGGGATTCCCGGTGCGTAGCTGCTCGTTCGGGGTGGCAGTTCGATCATGTGGGCCCGCATGACCGCGGCGTCGCCGCCGTCGGTCGAGTAAGGGCGGGTACCGGTCAGGCATTCGTGCAACACGCACGCCAGGGCATACACGTCGACAGCCGGGGTGGCCGGGCCGGTTCGGAAACGTTCGGGTGCCATGTAGTTGAACGAGCCGATCGCCGATCCGGTCTGGGTCAGGCGTTCGTCGGTGTTCGTGTTGGCCAGGCCGAAGTCGGCCAGGTAGGCGAATCCGTCATGGGTGAGCAGGATGTTGTCCGGCTTGATGTCACGATGGACCAGGCCGTCGTGGTGTGCGGCGTCGAGTCCGGCTGCGATCTGGCTGATCACCGAGACAGCTTGCTCGGGCGGCAGCGGGCCCTGGGTTTTCAACACGGTGCGGAGGCTTTCGCCTTGCACGAGTCGCATGTCGATGTAGAGCAGCCCGTCGATCTCGCCGTAGTCGTGAATCGGGATGACGTGGGGTTCCTGCAGCAGCGCGGCGATGTGGGATTCGCGCCGGAACCTGGCCCGATAGACCGGGTCGTCGGCGAGCTGTTCGGGCAGTACCTTCACCGCGACCACCCGGCCCTTGGTGGTGTCGAGTGCCTCGAATACCCGGCCCATCCCGCCGGAACCGATCAGCCGCCGCAGGTGATATTTCCCGAACGTCGACCCTGGCATCAGTGGCGGCCGCAGGTTGGTCACGACTGCCTTGCCTGCGTTGCGGATAACCTGCGCGGGTTGGTCAGAATCGAGAATCGGCGCTTGAACATTGTCGACTTGCCAGCTGGACGACGACGCGGCCTCGGCTCCTTCGGGGAAAGTGCGACCCCACTGCCACACGATCTATGCCCCTTCACATTGTAGTCCGACGGTAATGGCCGGCGTGCTACGACTGCTGCTCGGGTATCGACAGGCTCTCGCGCCACATCCTGCGAGTGCTGGTGCCTCACTGCTGATGAGGGCACCGTCTCGTGCCACAGACTCGCCTGGAGGATTTGGGTCGCTGCATGCTGCGCGTAGCATGCGGCACGCGGCCGGCACTGCGATCGATCCGGCGTACGGGCGATCGAAGCACGCCCGCAGGAACTCGCGTCCGGGCGGCAACGGCACCGCCCGATCGGCCTCCGGGCGGCACGGTGGCCGGACCCCCACCGCCCGTGCGTCGGAGTCGAGTGCACGGTAGTTCACCGCCTCCGCGACCAGTTCGCGGCCCACCTCGCGGAGAAAGGTGTAGCGCGGTAGGCATCGGCTCGGTCGCGAACATCCGCGACAAAGGTGGACGGCATTCGTGAACTCCTGGGCAGCTGGTTCGTGTATCGGCGCGATGGATGAGGTCTGCCGCTTCGTTGGTAGCAGCCTTGACAAGAATCCTCGGCGTCGGCGCTCGTCCCGAATAGCCACCATAGGTGGCGATCGTTTTCACCCCTGGGGCAACATCTCCCGCCCTGGGTGACGAAGCATCACTGCTGGTCGGCGCCGATTTCACCGCGGTTGTACAACGGGACGGTCCGCTGCGCGACGCGATTTCGCGCGCCCCCAGGTCCTTGTCGACCCTGGTCCGTCCGCCATGAATGAGACCGACGCAAGGCCCCCGACAGCGACCCACCAAGATCACCGCTTCGGATGTGTGGACCGAGGAGCATCTTCGCCACCAGACAATCGAGGACCGGTTGCGCGCCGTGTACCTGATGTCCCGCAACGGTCTGCGCCGCTCGGACGTACGGTTTCTCCACGAGGATCAGCTTGCCGCAACTGGTCGCTGTCTCGGCCGTTCCCGACTGGGATCCTTCCTCTGCCGTCCCCGCAGTCAGTGGACCAGCCGATCGCCGCGGTCGCTGATGCACTCGCATCGCAATTGCGTTGCGGGGAACGGGAATAGGGCCAGCCGGTGTGCGGCGCGCGCTCGGTTCATGGCGGTCGCCGTCGCCGCCGGTGGGCCTGGAAGCCGACGCGGAAGTGTTCTCCACCAGCCGATTCTGGGTTGGGAAGGACTTGTCGGTGCCTTCACCTATCTTGAGCGCATCGTGATCGACCGGGAGGGAGAACGATGGCCTCGAATCCGAGTGCCACGCCGGATGAACCGGCATGGGAAAGCGCTTCTGTCGTACGGGTTTTGCCCGCTGTCGCACCGCGCAAACTGAACAAGGTGCCGTTCGTGGAGCTGGCCGACGGGCGCCTGCAGGGCGTGGTGTCGAGTGGCTCCGATATTTCACGGGTGTACGTGGCGTCGGTGACCGCGGGGACGCATGGGCTGAGCTGCAGCACCAATAACAACCGGCCGTGCGGCGGGTTGAACCAGGGATGGGTCTGCAAACATCTGGACGCACTCATCGACGAAGCGGTGCTCCAGTACGGGCAGGACCGGGTGGCGCGCTTTCTGCGTGTCGAGGTTCCCGAGGGCACCCGACTCGCGAACTGCCTCAATGGAACTCGCGACCCGGCTCCGGCCGCCGCGGTGTTCAGCCGTTTCCTGCGGCATCTGACCTACCTGGAACTGCCGGGTAGCGCGACGCCGATCCCGGAACTGCACTGGTTCCCGGCGGGGGTGGATCGCTGATGCGGCCTGTACAACTAGCCGCACTGGCGGAGGCGCCCGCCGGCGTCGCGGCGGCCCTGGACGCGGTGAGCGGCTTCGATACCGCGCTGGTCAGCGGCTTCGCCCGGGTTTCCGAACCGCAGAGTGCGGCACTGGCGGCGCTGGCTGGAGCTGTAGCGGGTTCGCCACTGGCCGAGGCGGTGGCGGCGGCGGTGTCGAAGGTGAGCACGGGGGCGATCGGCACCGACGAGCTGTCGGCGCTGGCCGCCGCCCGTGCCGCCCTGCTTGGCGCGGTGCACGACGCACTGGTCGAACAGGCCGATACGGGACTGGGCCGCAATCGATCCGAGTGGACGGCCACGCCGGATGCCGCCGCCCCGAGCCCGCTCGCGGCGGGTTCCCGTGCCTGGCTGGGTGAACTGGCCATCGCCGGATGGCGCGGCGTGGACCACGACCTGGTGGCGGCCGCCGCTCAAACCGTGGAGTCGCTCCTGGCAGACCCCGCGCTGCGACGGCTGGCGATGCTGCTGGACGGCTTCACCGCCGAACTGGGCGCTTCCGCGCCGATCGCCACTATGGACCGGGTGCCCGCGCGACGCTGGGCCGATCTGTGGACGCGCGCCGTGCTGCTGTCCTGGCGCGGCGCGGAATCCGCTGTGACCGAGCCGGTTTCGGGTAGGCTGCTGCCGCTGGGCGTGGACCTACATGAGCATGGGACCGCCGTACAGGCACAGGTGCACGGCGTGCTGGAGGTCGCGGGCGCACCGGCCCGCCGGGTGCGGGTATCGGTGGCCGCGGCCAAAGTGGACACCATTGTGGGACCGGCGGTTTGGCAATTGCTGGGTGCGCATCGGCAGTTGCTCACCGCGCTGGCCGAGCAGCGCGCGCTGGAGCTCACCGACATGCCGCTGACGGCGACCGGTGACCTGCTGTGGGATGACGATCGGGCGAAGGCCGGGAAGGCCGCCGATCCTTTCGTCACCGCCACCGTGCAGCTGCCGCAGGCGCAGGCCCCGGCCGTCGCGCCGCTGGACAGCGATCCGGTGCACATCGCCGAACCGGTTCTGCTCGAGGGGTACCGGTTCCGCGACGGTGCAATGGAATTGGGCGAGCAGCGGATTCGGGTGGAACTGAACGCGCTGCCGTCCGCCGGTCCGCTCACTCCGGCCGGGGTGACCGGCTCCAGCACGATGATCGGATTGCTGCGCTGGGATGCCAGTGGCTGGTCAGTGCGACCGCTGGCCGTGCGGCGCAAGGTCAAGAGCGCACTCACCGCCTTCCACAACGGTGATTGGGCGCTGGGCCCGACCGATCCGAAAGTCACCAAGGCACAGGCCAAGTCGGGCGATGCGGTGGCGGTGTTGCGTGAGCGCGCGGGACGGTTGCTGCGCAAATGAATACAGCATCGCGAAGCGATTCCATGGGGGGTAGCCGTCGGGTGACGGGTGGGCCGAATCATGAGACGCGACGCCAGATCCTGTACTGGCGTCTGCTGGCCGGTGTCTTCACCGGGGATCAGCAACCGACGCTGGAACAGGCGAGCACGGGGATCGTCGACGATCTGGGGTTGCCGCTGGCCGTACTCGATCCGGGCATTTCCATCGACAATGTGGTGCAACGCTATCCGGAGATGAAGGCGGAGTTCGAAAGCCTCGACTTCTCCGAGACAGTTGAATCCACAGCCGAGACCGTGGACTCCGCAGCCGAGGATGCCGCGAACGAGGCCGACGCCGCTTCGCCCCGGCCCGTCGGCGCGGCCGATGTCCGCACCGCCGCACTGGTTTCCAAGCTGCTGCTGAACGTCTTCGCCACCGGCTCCGGTCAGGTCAGCGCCACCCAGCTGGCCGGCTGGCAGTCCGATACCACTTGGCTGCGCCGCTGTCTGGGTGAGGAGCAGGCCGGCGCCGTGCAAGGCGTACTCACCGGTCTGGAAGGCGAACTGGTGTCCCGCATGCGGCTGCGCGAAGTGCTGGCCGATCCACACCTGGCCGCCCGGCTCACCCCGAGCATGTCGCTCATCGAACAGCTGTTGCGCGACAAGCACAATCTGTCCGGCGTGGCCCTGGCCAATGCCAAACGCCTCATCCGCCGCTATATCGACGAGGTCGCCGAAGTCCTGCGCACCCAGGTGCAGCAGACCAGCGTCGGCACCGTCGACCGCTCGGTCCCGCCCAAGCGCATCCTGCGCAACCTGGACGTGGACCGGACCATCTGGAAGAACCTGCCCAACTGGAATCCCCAGGACGAGCGCCTCTACGTCGACCGGCTCTACTACCGCCAGACCGCCAAGCGCGCCGTCCCCGCCCGCATGATCGTGGTGGTCGACCAGTCCGGTTCCATGGTCGACTCCATGGTGAACTGCACCATTCTGGCGTCGATCTTCGCGGGCCTGCCCAAGGTGGATGTACATCTCATCGCCTACGACACCCGCGCCCTGGATCTCACTCCGTGGGTGCACGACCCGTTCGAGGTGCTGTTGCGCACCAATCTCGGCGGCGGCAACGACGGCCCGGTCGCCATGGCCATGGCCCAGCCCAAGATAACCGACCCGAAAAATACTGTGCTGGTATGGATTTCAGACTTCTACGAGTTCGACCGCTCCCAGCCGCTGTTCGAGGCCATGGAGGCGGTGCACCGCAGCGGGGTGAAGCTCATCCCGGTCGGCTCGGTGAACAGCTCCGGCCACCAGAGCGTCAACCCGTGGTTCCGCGAACGGTTCAAAAACCTTGGCACCCCGGTGATTTCCGGACGCATCCAGAAGCTCGTGCACGAGCTCAAGAACTTTCTCGACTAGGAGACCAGCCATCATGAACGACGTTTTGCGCGCCCCCGCCGAGGTCAAGTACGCCGAGGAACTGGATTGGCTGGAGTCCGTCGACGACGGCCCCAAGCCGTTCGCGTGGCGGCTGAGCCCGAAGATGGTGCGGCTGTTCATTCTCGGCTCCGAACGTGCCGACGGACTGGACCGCGAGGTGGAGCAGAAGTGGTTCGGCGACCGCAGCTTCGTCGAGCGCAGCATCGTCACCCTGGCCTCGGACCGGGGTCTGCTGCTCATCGGTGATCCGGGTACCGGCAAGAGCTGGCTGGCCGAGCTGCTGGCCGCGGCCATCAGCCGCAATTCCACACTGGTGGTGCAGGGCACGGCGGGCACTACCGAGGACCACATCAAGTACTCGTGGAACATCTCCATGGTCATCGCCAAGGGGCAGTCGAGGGAGTCGATGATCCCGTCCCCGATCATGACCGCCATGGAGCAGGGCGTGATCGGCCGCTTCGAGGAGCTCACCCGCTCCACCAGCGACGTGCAGGACGCGCTGATCTCCATCCTGTCGGAGAAGTACGTCTCCATCCCCGAGCTCGACGACGACAATGTGGTGTTCGCGCAGCCGGGCTTCTCCATCATCGCCACCGCCAACAGCCGCGACCGGGGTGTGAACGACCTGTCCTCGGCGCTCAAGCGGCGCTTCAACTTCGTGCGCATTCCGGTGGTGTCCAACAAGAAGAGCGAGGCGGAGATCGTGCGTTTCCGCACCGCGGAACTACTGCGCCGCCATTCCCTTGAACTGGAACTGCCACCCACACTGCTGGACATCCTGCTGGAGAGCTTCGCCGATCTGCGCGCCGCCGCGGCCGCCGCCACGAGCGACGACGACAAGCTGGAGTCGGCGCTGTCCACCGCCGAGCAGATCGGCGTGCTCGAGGACGCCATCCTGCACAGCCAGTTCTTCGGTGCGAAGGAATTGCGCGCCGAGACCCTCGCCGGTTCACTGGTCGGGTCCTTGGCCCGGCGCACGCCCGAGGACCTGGCCATTCTCAACAAGTACCTGCACGGCGTGGTCGAGCCGCGCACCAAGGACAAGAAGGGCAATGCCGCCTGGGGTGAATTCCTGGAGGGCGGCCGGGCGGCGATCGCGAGGCTGTCGTGATCGTCTCCGATACCCGGTCCACGCCGAATACCTTTGCCGCGCTGCGGGATCAGTTGGCGGACGCGGCGGTCGCGTTCGCCGGGATGCCGGGGGCGGCGGGCGACATCCTGACGGGCATGGTCGACGATGTCGACCGGGCGCTGTCGCAGCGGCTGGAGATCTTCCCGGTCTGTCACCACTCACCCGCCTCCGGTCTGGCCATGGTGCGGCGGCTGCGCGAAAAGCAGCCGAGCGTCATCTATCTGGAACTGTGCGAAGATATGCGGCCGCTGCTGGACGAGCTGCACAACTGCCGGTTGCCGGTCGCCTTGCAGGCATTCGCCACCGATATCGAAGGTTTCCCGGCGGAATGGGCACCGCTGTCGGTGGTCGCGCCGATCACCGAATCGTCGGCCGAATACCAGGCCATCGCCTACGCACTCGATACTCCGGGCGTCGAACTGGTGCTGGTGGATCGGTCCACCGACCACGTCTTCCAGTGGGCTCCCAAAGGGGCGAAGTCGGAAACATCCGCTGACGGCGAGCAACCCGAGGACGACGGCCTGCACGGCGAGGCGGTCGGCATCGAAATCGGTGATCTGCGACCGCGTTTCGCCGAACTCGAGGAACACCTGCTGCACCACGGCAAGGTCCGGCACTGGTCGGAATGGTGGGACCAGTATGTGGAGCAGCCCCTCGTGGACGCCGATTACGACACCTACCGCCAGGTCATGGTGATGATCGGCAGCCTGTTCCGGCGGCTGCGGCGCGGCAGCACCGTCGAGGACGAGGACCGCGAGCGGTACATGTGGACCCGCATGCGGGAACACTTGGCCGCCAACGACATCGATCCGGCACAGGTGTTGTACGTGTGCGGCGCGGCCCATGCGGCCAGCCCGGTCGAACAGTTCGGGCTGGAGTCCGACGCGGTGTTCGAGATTTCGTCGCGCTCGGCCACCAAGTGGCACTACGGGCTGATCCCGTCCAGCCATTCCGCCATCGAGGCGCAGTTCGGGCTGGCCGGCGGCGCGGTGTCGATCGCGGCGGCTACCTGGGCGAAGGGATTGCGGCGTGGCAGATTGCAGTCGTTCCAGCTGGCAGGCCAGCAGGGAACGAAGAATCGGCCCAAGAAACCGCCACTGCTGCCGACGGAACCGGAAGCTGAAGTGATGGACCAGCTTTCGGGGTTTCTGTCCCGGCCGCCGGTGCTGGACCCACTCGATGAGGCCGAACTGCTGGAATGGTCGGTGGATATCGTCCGGCTCGCCAGGCGCAACGGCTACCTGGCCAGCACCGCGGACTCCATCGCCATCTTCGAGACCTCGATCCTGCTGGCGGGCTTGCGCAATCGCGCCCGTCCAACGCCGTATGACTTCCAGGACGCGGCTGTCACCTGCCTCGAGAAGGACCGGGTGCCGGGGCGGCGCGATGTGCGGCGGCTGTGCGAAATCCTGCTCGGCGGCGACCGCATCGGCCAGGTCGGATACGCGGCGCTGCCACCGCTGGCCCGCGATGCGCTCGACCGGCTGGAACCACTGGGACTGGATCTGTCCAAGCGGACACTGCAGCGCGCGCTGCTGGATCTGCAAGCGAATCCGGAACTGCGGCCGTGCTCGGATCTGCTGTGGCTGCTGCGCAGGTTGCTGCCGCAGGACGCGCTGCGCCCCATCATGGGTTCGCGCGGACTGGGCGAGACCTCCATTCAGGAGAGCTGGGATATCGGGCTCGGCAAATATCAGCGGTCCCTGGTGGAACTCGGCTACGAGGGTGTGTCGGTGGAGCAGGTGCTCGAGCAGCGCCTGCGTCGCGCGGTCACGGCACCGGACGCGACCACGGCCGTAGCGCTGGGCGCTGTCGAGGACGCGCTCGTGTACCTGAGATCGGTCCGGCTCGCCGACGAGCTCGGAAATCGCGCGGTGGAACTCCTCGCCGCTGAACGAACAGTGGACGACGCACCCGTCGTGCTGCGGCGAATCCGGGCGCTGCTCAACTACTTCCGCTCCACCGAGGACGGCTTGCCATCGTGGTGCGAACGGTTCGTGACGGCCGGGTACGCGCACTACTGCACCCTGCTGCCCACCGCCTTCGCCGCCGAGGAGACCGGACCACCGCAGGTGGCGGCCATGCTGGGCTTCCTGTTCGGGATGGAGAACCTGGCGCTGTCGCTGGGCTGCGATCACACTCAGCTGGAATTGGCGGTGCTGCAATCGCATCCGGAGGCGCCGGCCAAGGTGGCACTGCTGTGGGCAGCGCGGTTCCAGCTCGGCCTGCTGACCATGGCCGAGCTGCGCGAGCGGTGCGACGGGATGCTGGCCAATCCGCTGGTGCTGCCGACGGTTCCGCAGTACGTGAGCGGTTTCGTGCAGGCCATCGACCCGGCTCCAGCACTGAAACCCTTTGTGGTGGAGCTGTTGTCGAAGGCCTTCGGCATGCTGCCGGACGCGGTGCTGCTGCCGTGGCTGCCGAAGCTCATCACCACCCTGAAGGACCAGGCGGGCGACCTGATCCCGGGACTGGTCCGGGAAGCGGGCCGCACCTTCCCCGGCGCGCTGCCCGCCGTGGACACCTTCGTGCCGCCATGGTCGGTCGAATTCACCACGGCCGCAACGCCGGTGGCGGCGGCTCCGCGCGGACCGGTCACCGAACTACTGGCCGCCCACCCGGCCGCCTGCGACGCGCTCGCCGGACTGCTCGGCGTCGATGGCGGCTGGCAGGAAGCCGGACCTGCCGGAAACCGCGAGGTAACCGGTTTGCTCGACCGGTTCCCCGCAACCGCCGCCGCACTGGCGGTGCAGCTCGGAGTGTCAGCCGCGCGGAGCTGACGCGGGCCCGGTTCGTCCCCGAAATGGGCGGCCGAGTGGCCGCCGAACCGGCCCGGCCAGCGGCCGTGGAGCATCACGACCGTCGGCAACCCGACCGGCTCGACACCGACGGAGCCGCACCGCCTGACCTCCGCCCCGCCATGGCGACCGCCGCGCCAATCACCAAGCGCCGCAACAACACTCCGCCGCGCCGGACCGGAAGCAGCGAGGCCGAGGTGCTGCGCGGCTTACTCGACTATCCGCGGGCCGCGACGGTCGAGGGCAGGTGTGAACGGCCGCGGCGCCGTCGGGGACGAACCTGCTCGGCCTGCTCCGGCATCTCACCTTCGTCGAGCGCTCGATGTCGGGTAACCAACTGGCAGGCGACGTTCCAGGCCGCACCGTGGCGGACGTGGTCGACCGCTATCGCGAGGCGGTCGCACAGATTGTCGGACGTGTCAGCCTTCTTGCTCTGCCAGTCCGGCCGTCGTCAAGGTGAGGTGTCGAGTCAATATGCCGGCTGCGGTGTCGGGGTCGCGGGCCAGCGCTGCCTCCTCCAGTCGGCGATGCTCGTCGTTGCCGTCCCGGTCAGGGTTGCGATGCGTCGACCATCGGCGGGCCAGCTCGCTCGCGATCCACATCCGGTCGAAGATCTCCAGCAGGACGAGGTTGCCGCATCCTTCCAGCAGAGTGCGGTGGAAGACCCGATGCGCCTCGGCCCATGTCTCGCTGTAATACTCGCCCTCTTCTGGAGTGAATGCCGGCGTGCGCGCCAAGCGGTGGTGGGCAGCTCGAACATCGCCCTCCCACTTGACGTCACCATTTTCGATCGACATGCGAAGCAGGACCGGCTCGATGGCCCGGCGCGCCTCGCCGATCTGCTGCCAGCGGTCGTCGGAGAACGCTGGGACCGCGAAGCCGCGATTGGTCAGCCGGTCGACCAGGCCCTCACCAACCAGGCGCACCAGCGCCTCCCGCACCACGGCCAGGCTCACGCCGTGTTGCCTGGATAGATCCTGCGGCTTGAGTGCGTCACCGGGCGCGTACTCGCCGCGCATGATCGCGTTCCGCAAGTGTGCGTAGACCTGGTCGGAAAGCATCTGCTTCTCCGCCGGGGTCGGGGCGTGGGCTGTCATGGTTCAATCATAGACGATTTGGCGAATCATCGATTATTTCTGATATCGTCGATGTTGCATCGTTAGCACGACTAGAAAGGCGCGACACGATGAGCGCAAACGATCCCTTTGCCCGCCTCCCCGAGGCGGCCTCTTTCACGGTCACCAGCACCACCGTGAGCGACGGTGCAGCCTGGCAACGCGAGCAGTGGTCCTCCGGCGCCCCCGGGGGCAAAGACGTTTCCCCGCAGCTGAGTTGGAGTGGTGCCCCGGCAGGCACGAAGAGCTACGCCGTTACCGTGTACGACCCCGACGCCCCCACCGGCTCCGGCTTCTGGCATTGGGCTGTCGCCAACATCCCGGCCACGACCACGAGCCTGCCCGAGGGCGCCGGAGACGACGCGGGCATCGGGTTGCCGGTCGGCTCCTTCCAATTGCCGAACGACGCGCGCCTACCTCGATACATCGGTGCGGCCCCGCCGGCGGGTCACGGTAAGCACCGCTATTTCGTCACCGTGCACGCTCTGGATGTGGACGACATCGGCATCGCCTCCGACTCCACGCCGGCCCTGCTCGGGTTCACCATCGCCGGTCACATCCTGGGCCGAGCGACGCTCGTCGCCACAGCGGAGACAATGCGGTGAGTCCCGTTCGAGGGGCCGGTCCCAGCGCCAACGCGGATTCGTCGTCATGCGCGGCCTCCAGTGGCTGAGTCGATCCCCTGCGAAGTCGAGATCGTTCGCCACTCGCGGAACGACGGCGACGCCATCGTCCGCTGGGTCGAGGTCATCGTGAACGGCACGCCGATGCCGACCACCAGCGAACCGCGCGTCGTGCACACGCCCCTCGGCACGCACGTCGCGCTCGACCTGACCGCCACGTCGGTCAGCATCCGGAGCGAAGACGGGAAATCAGACTGCAAGGAAAGGCAATGAGCGACAACGATATTGATCGCATGGTCGATCGCACCGTGCTGATCACGGGCGCGACGGACGGGCTCGGTCGGGAACTCGCGGTGCGGCTCGGGGCCGCGGGTGCCCGGTTGATTCTGCACGGCCGCAACGCCGATCGGGCCGCGGCGCTCGCAGCCGAGGTGACGGCCGCAAGCGGGCCCGCGCCGGAGATCATCCTGGCCGACTTGTCGCGGCTCGCGGAGGTGGACCGGCTGGCCGATGAGATCATCGCCCGCACTTCACGATTGGAGGTGCTGGTGAACAATGCCGGCACCGGCGGCGGGCCGCCGAACGGGAGACGTGAACTCAGCGCCGACGGCAACGAATATCTGTGGGCGGTCAACCATCTAGCTCCGTATCGGCTGACGCGGCGGCTGCTTCCGCTGCTGAGGGCATCAGCTCCGGCGCGGGTGGTGAACGTGGCCTCCGCCGGGCAGCAGGAGATCGACTTCGACGATCCGAACCTCGAGCACGGCTACGACGTGTACACCGCGTACTGCCGCGCCAAGCTGGCGATGATCATGGCGACTATCGAGTACGCCGAGGAACTCGACGGGACCGGCGTTACGGTGAACGCCCTGCACCCGGCCACACTCATGGCGACGACCATGGTGCTGGAATCTGGAGTCACGCCGATCAGCACGGTCGCCGAGGGCGCGGACGCCGCTCTCCGGCTCATCTGCGATCCGGGCCTGGCCCAGACGACGGGCCGGTATTTCAACGGCACCAGTCAGAGCCGTCCGCACGCGCAGGCCGACGATCCGAAGGCGCGCCGCCGCCTGCTCGAAATCAGTGACACCGCAGTCGTTTCGGCGGTGGGCCGAGGCGGTGGGCCATGAGGTCGCGGGTGGCTCGACAGCTCGATCAACGAAAGTGTGGCTCTACCACGGGACGGTCCGGCCGTGCCGATCCAGGAACTGCAGGCCGAGTGCGCCGGCCTGCGTCTCGAGGACGTCGGCGACGGCCGGGATACTCTCCTGCGGAGCAAGAGGCGCGTCGGGGCCGCCGAGCCGGGTCCGGTTGTGGCCGGGATCGATGAGCAGTTTGATGTGTCCGTCTCCTTGCGCTCTGACCGGAGCGAGCATCCCTCGTGCTCTCACCAGCAACCTGGTCGAGGACCTGCTAGAACCTCGCTCGGGATAACTGTCCGGTCCGGACCGGGCACCCGCACAAACGTCTTTCGATGCCGCGTTCGGGTGTTCGGGCCAGTACTGCCGCGGCAAGCCGCAGCTGCCGCCTGCGTCCACCCTTAGGATAGAATTCGAGCAACGTGTGCGCGCGATGCAACAGGCCGACGACATCCTCGACTCCCGCGACGCGCAGATCTTGCGACTCGACGCCGACAACCATTCCGGACCCGGCCCTTGCCAGAATCGCCGCCCAGCACGAAATCCGGCGACTCCGCACCGCCACATCCCTCGACGCCGACCTGCCACCTCCCCCGCAGAAGGTCATCGGCACACGCTGAAGGAGGTGGCAAAGGAACGAAACCACAAGTACCACAGGCAGATCCAACCCGAATGAACAGAATCGAGCCGACAATGGCATGGTCGATACCGCGAATCACCACTGGCGCTGAACGCCGTTTGCTGGAGAGCATGCTCGACCGCAACCGAGCCGAATTGATCAACACAGTGCGCGGCCTGTCCGACGAAGAAGCCCGCCGCCGCCTCGTCGCGTCGATGACCACCCCGATCGGTCTACTCAAGCACGCCGCAGTCGCCGAACGGATCTGGTTCCAGCATGTCCTGGCGGGCCTGCCCGAGAACGAATGCGACGGCGGCACGACGCCAGGTGACGCCAGTTTCATCGTCGACGACAACGAGCCCCTGGCCGACGTGATCGCCGAATTCGAGCGCGCCAGCGACCGTTCCCGCTTGATCGCCGCCGAATTCGACCTCGACGACATCAGGACACACCCCCGCGCCGGCGACGTCAGCCTCCGATTCATCTATCTGCTCGCGATCGAGGACTTCGCGCGACACGCCGGCCACGGCGACATCCTCCGCGAGCAGATCGAACATCCTGCCGCGCCGAGTACCGATGCGCCGGAACAGCGCTAGCCGAGCGTTCTATGCCTGGCCTCGGACACATGGCATCTCAACAAGCACTACTTTTGCCGACGAGTGGGCGTATCACCGGGTTCACCCGCACCTGGCCCGGCCAGTTGTGGCCCGGGCAGGTGTTCCTCGCCCGCTTCAAGCGATACGCGCATCAGTCATACTGTTGACAGCCTTTGTCTCCCAATATATTTGACAAATGCCGAAGCGGGATCGATCAGTGTAGTCGGCCGGGCGGCGGCCGAGAGAGGGAAATCATGGGATTGCCAAGTGAATTCGGCAAGGCCGCCGGTGTGGGCATCGCGGCGCTGGCACTGCTCGCGCTGCTACCCGGTACCGCACAGGCGGCCATTGGCCGGGCCTCCTACGTCACCGTGGTGGGAAAGATCTTGTCGATCGAACGGCCGGACAGCGGTGCCTGTATCCAATTGCAGGATGCCACAGTGCGTTTCGAGAACGGCACCAGCGACCGGGCCTACCTGTTCGGTGATTCCGCGTGCGGTGCGGGATCCGAGATCGCGGGTGTCGATCTCATCTGGAACGCTCCGGCCGGGGCGCAGGCCTTGTCCGTGCGCTTCGAGCCAACCGGGTAACCCGCGACACCAACGCCGGAAAGACCCGAAAACCACCCTCCCGCACTGAGTTGTGCGGCGCTCTGGCGTCTTGCGAGCGGGAACGTGCTGTCGATCGCAAGACGAAGCATGCCCGCGTCGAGCAACCGACCCAATTCAGCGAGTTGCACCCCGCTCGAAGAGACTCGGGCGCCCGAGAGCGTGACGCCCAGCTTCGCGGTCTCTTCGTCGTCCTAGTCGCCGAAGAACGCCGGGCACAGGCACCGCCGCGCGTACGACAGGAACCGACTGCCGACGGCGTCGAGGACGAGGCCGACCTCGTAAACGATCTCCTCGGGACGGCTCTTGGTGTCGTCGATGAACTGGTCGGCGCCGAGTTCGCACAGCAACGATTCATACGGGCCCGACGCCACCACGAGAAGCCCCATCCGATGAATCCGACACAAACCCGCAGGGCTCCGTGGGGTGGGCCGAAAAAGAAAGATCAGGCCCGGTTAAAACCGAGCCTGACCTGCTATTTCTGTGGGCCTAATGCTTCACAGCCCGAACCCGCTGACGGTCGCAGGGCCGGCGATTCGAATCACGCCGGTAGGTACTCGGCGGATGTGAGCGGTCGTGTGCCAGGGGCGCGCCGCGGGCCAGGGTCGTAAGCGGCAAGAAAGCACGCCATCGACCCCATCAGACGTTCACCAACCGCGTTCGACGCACGATACGTGGAATCGGCTGCTGCCGACGCGACACGGAACGAGTGGCACGAAATCCCCTTGGACAGTAAGCTTCTCGAAGTTGCAGCAGTGGTTCGGCGACCGAAGGCAGGGATGCGCTGAAGACCGCGTCCCCAGAACAGCACACACGAACATCTGGAGCTCCATTCTTGAGTACGCCACAGTCCCGACTGCAAACCCCGGCCTGTCCAGTCGTCCACGGCTCGCCGATGGCTACTGAAGGTCCGAGGGTGTCGCTGTACTCGTCGGAATTCGCCGCGGATCCGCACCGTGTTTACGACGAAATGCGAAGACAATACGGCTCTTTGGCTCCGGTTGAGCTGGCGCCGGGCGTGCCGGCCACGTTGGTGGTCGGGTATGACACCGCACTGCGGATCCTCAACGATCCCGAGCACTTCCCTGTCGATCCGCGCACCTGGCAGCAGAACATCCCGGCCGACTGCCCCGTCCTGCCGCTTATGGAGTGGCGTCCCACCGGGAGTCGAAGCGACGGAGCGGCCCTCCAGCGCTACCGGCAGGCAATCACCACGAGTATCAACGCGGTAGATCTATATGCTCTCGATGCCACCGTGGAGAAGATCGCCATCCCGCTGGTCAACACCTTTTGCCAGGCCGGTACAGCCGATCTGATCAGTCAGTACGCGTTGCCGCTCGCATTCGCGGTCACCGATGCTCTGCTGGGCTGCCCGCCGGAGATCGGACAGCGGGTCGCCGCAGGCATGGCCGCGATGTTCGAGGGGATCGATGCCGAGGACGGCAACAAGATGATCGTCGAGGCGCTGCTGGAACTGCTGGCCCTCAAACGGACCCATCCTGGCAACGACATCACCTCGCTACTACTGCGGCATCCGGCCGAACTCGATGAACTGGAGATGATCCACCAACTGAACAGCGTCTACGGCGCCGGGATCGAACTGCAACAGAACCTGATCGGCAACACCTTGCTGCTGATCCTCACCGACGAACGTTTCGGTGGAAGTGTTGTCGGCGGGAACCTGTCCACCCGAGACGCCTTGGACGAAGTCTTGTTCAACAACCCGCCGCTGGCGAACCTTCTCACCACCTACCCCCGTCAGCCGATCCTCATCGACGACGTCTGGCTGCCCGCGCACCAGCCGATCCTCATCAGCATGGCCGGCTGCAACAACGACCCCAAGATCCGGACCGAGAATCACACAGGCAATCGCTCGCATCTGGCGTGGGGCATCGGCCCACACGCCTGCCCCGCGCAGTCGCTGGCCTACCTGCTCGCTCAAAACGCCATCGATCAGCTTCTCGATGCGCTGCCCGAGATCCAGCTGGCCATACCGGCCGACGCACCGACCTGGCGGCCCGGCCCCTTCCACCGGTCCTTGGCGGCTCTACCGGTCACCTTTCCCCCCTCTGCTCCGTTGAACGGAGTCTGAGAATCTCGCAATCTCCCACGCGCGTCGGAAGCGACTAGGCGACCATCTCGATCGCCCGTAGCGACGCCCGCCGCCATGCCAGCGACCTGAATTCGATATCGCCGTGGAGCGCAGTTGGAAACGACTCGTCCTGCCGCGGTTCGGTGAGGTGATCCATCACTGATCCGCGTGGACGACAGAGATTGTGTCGACGCACTCCGACGCCGTCCCACGGAATTGCGCCCAATCGGCTACGTCCGTCTACCCGCGCTACACGGACCGCCTACCCGGAGTGTGTCGGGCCTTGACGACCCTGGATCGCTCGGTCACAAACGACATGACTGAACCGCCGCAAGGTGTTCGCACAATGCCACACAACAGCGAAGCCACAGGCCAATGACCTGTGGCTTCGCCATTTAGTGGAGCTAAGGGGACTCGAACCCCTGACCCCCACACTGCCAGTGTGGTGCGCTACCAGCTGCGCCATAGCCCCGAGTGGGTCGCTGTCAGGTTTCCCTGACTGCCTGAACGAAGTTACACCACTGGCGTGTCGGCAACCAAATCGCCTTGATTCGGGGGTAGCGGAGCGGGTTGTTCGATCGTAGAATCGAACACATGTTCGATTGCGATGATCTCTCATCCGTGAACTTCGGGGCCATGACCGACGAGGGGCTGATCGAGGCCCTGCGGGCGGCGCATGGGCGGGCGGCGGTGGCGCAGGCCGCTGAGGTGTTCGCGGTGCGGGAGTTGTATCGACGGCATCGGGCCGAGAGTGCGGAGCCGGGGCCGGGTGGCGTGCGGGCCGGCGAGTTCGCCGCCAGCGAGGCCGCGGTGGCATTGCAGGTCGACGAGGGGACGGCGGGGGCGTTGATCGATATCGGTCTGGCACTGGAGGATTCGTTGCCGCGAACGCGGGCTGCTTTCGCGGCGGGGCGGATCGACCTGGCCAAGGTGCGGGTGATCGTGGACAGCACCCGGGCGGTGGCCGGGGAGGTGCTGGACGCGCTGGAGCCGCGACTGCTCGAGGCGGCGGGACGAAACAACCCGGTGCGGCTGCGGCAGGCGGCGCGGCGGTGGGCGGCGCGGCTGGATCCCCGCGGCACGCAGCGCCGGCGGGAACTGCGGCAGGACGAGCGCGACGTTCGGCTGCGAGCGGTGCAAGACAGTATGGCGGTATTCGATGGATTACTGCCCGCGCCGGGGGCGCAGACGGTGGCGATGCGGCTGCGCGAGATGAGTACGCAGGTGTGCGCATCGGATCCGCGGAGTATGCCGCAGCGACGGGCAGACGCTCTGGTGGCGCTGGCGGATGGTTCCGGACGGCTGAAATGCCAGTGCGGACGCAGTGAGGGTTGTCCGAAGTTCGGTGCGCCGATCGAACAGCCGCGCAGACCATTGATCCAGATCGGGATTGCGGCGGACACGCTGCTCGGGATTCAGGAAGCACCGGCATTTCTGGCAGGGTATGGGCCGATCGACGCGGCGCTGGCCCGGATTCTGGCCGAACACGCACGCTTCCAGGTCATACCGGAACGCTCGAACGCCGACGACGAGGCGGCCGCTGTGGATGAAACGATGTCTCGGCGGCCATCGCCGCGACTGGAGCGCGAGGTGCGGGCGATGGACGGCATGTGCCGCTTTCCCGGATGCATCATGCCCGCCGCCGAATCCGAACTGGACCACAGTCACCCGTTCGACCACCAGCGCCCAGACCGCGGCGGACGCACCATTCTGGCCACACTCTGCACGAGGCACCATCGCCTGAAAACGTTGGCGGACAACAAAAGACTCCCCTGGCGCATCTGGCGCGCCGATCCGGATCGCCTCCAATGGACCGTGCCGACCGGCGATATCCACACCACTGTCCGCGAGGGCGCGCGATACCTATTTCCGCGCACCGACACCGACGCCCCCATTGCCCCGTACACCGGCCACCACAGATCCGAACCACCCGAAACTCCTCCCGCAATCCCCATCCATCCCGCCGACCGACCAACCGCCGAAGACATCGCCTACCCGCTCGACGGCTACATAGTCGTCCACGGCCGACTCCGGCGAATCCGCCCCGAAGACGAGATCCCGGACGACCATCCCCAGCCAGCCCGATTCCCCGCCCCCTGACCGGGCCATCCGCTCAGAGCAAGTCGCCAAGGCCGTCGAGTGCCGCATTTCGAGCGATGCACAGGGCGGCCAGCGTGCCAATCCACGCTGAGCGGGGTTCGCAGGACCGTCCGGATACGCTCCACTCCGAGCAGCACATGGGCTGCCCAAATGCCCGATCCACTCCGAGCGGCTCACACGTTTGTCCGAGTGCCTGATCCACTGAGTGCCTCCTGCGGGCTGACCGGTAATTCCGCCCCGAGCAAGTCGCCAAGGCCGTCGGGTACCGAACCAGTTCAATCGGCACACCGGGCGGCCCGGATACTCACTACACTCCGAGCAACTCACACGTTTACCGGCACTGATCCACTCAGTGCCGCTCGCGGAGCCGACCGGGTAATTCCGCCCCCGGCAAGTCGCCAAGGCCATCGAGTACCGAACCAGTTCGAGCGGCACACAAGGGCGGGCCGCGTGCCGATCCACGCTGAGCGGGGTCGCAGGCTGTCGGGACACCGCTTCACTGCGAGCAGCTCGCAGGACCGACCAGATGGCCGCTCCACTCCGAGCAGCTCGCAAGGCTGCCTAGATGTCCGCACCAAAAAAGCTGCTGGCAGGACGGGCCGGATGCCCCGAGCCAAGCGACTCGCGGGGCCTCCCCCGGCCCAAAGCTGGCGTTGACGCGCGCGAGTGACCGCCCTCGACAGCGACTCCATACCGCCGTTTGCGACCGCACATTGCCCCTTCGGGACCGATACCGCCGTTCACGACCGGCATATATCCGATTGAACGTGTGCCGTTGCCGAGAGCTATGTGCCGTCGGCATCACTCAGACATGCGAGACACCGCCGAAGCCCGCCTGGTGACCTGTTGTGCGCCCAGACCCACCTCGGCAACACCGGGAAGCGCCCCCGCACGAGCGTCACCCAAATACCGGCGTGCCGGATCCCTCCGATTCGTTGAAGCTCGAATAGGGGTGGAGCGGGATTCACAAGCACCCCAGCGGATAACAATTTCACCATCCGCACCGCTTGGGGCGTGCATCGAACTCGCGGCGGAACCGGACATACCTCGCATGTTCCGGCGCTCAAACGCGATCCGGATCACCATTTCGTAGTGATCCCGAACACATAACGTAACTATCACGAACGATCGTATATATACATTTTACGCATTCGAACTGGGGGAATATCGATAATCCGAAGTTGCGGTCGAGGCAATCCGGACGTTATCCCAACGTGATCTGTCGCGAATTCTTCGCTAGCGTCGTCGGCAGCCCGGATCAACGCGACGGGCTCGAACTCGAATCGCTGAACGCCGGTAACCCTGCCCCGCGGTTTCGAGGGTCCCCGACATTCGCTGGGGGCAGGGACACGGCGGAAGTCCGCCGGGCCGAGCGGGCGCAGCCAGGAATCCACATGACTCAGAACCGCAAGCTCACCCGTGCCCTTGGTCTCGCCGCCGTCGCCGGTGCCATCGCCGCAGTTCCGTTCGGCCTGTCCACCGCGACCGCATCGGCCTCCGGCCACAACTGGGACGCCGTCGCGCAGTGCGAGAGCAGCGGCAACTGGAACACCGATACCGGTAACGGCTTCTCCGGCGGCCTGCAGTTCACGCAGAGCACCTGGGCCGCCAACGGCGGCTCGGGCAGCCCGAGCGGTGCGAGCCGCGAGGAGCAGATCCGCGTCGCGGAGAACGTGCTCGCCACCCAGGGCCCGGGCGCTTGGCCCGTGTGCGGCGCTTACCTGTAAGCCCGAATAGACCTGACGGGGTCCGTGCCATCGAGCACGGGCCCCGTTGTCGTCGGTACGGTCGAAGACATCAAACGAATTCGCTAGTGCCGGAATTATTTCCGGCAACCAAGTGAGCGACCGCCGTACAATTCAACCGACCGCACGCTCCACATCGGGATCGAAAACCCCTCCGCGGCGGCAGAATTCATAACTCTTACCCCAGCTCGAGATGCATGCGGCGTCAACCGAGAGTCCCACTGATCGGTACCGACTGTTTCAATTCCGCAAATCGAGCGTTCTCATGGTCCGAAACACCTGCGGGGAGTGATCCATCTCACTACCCTGTGTCCACCCGGTAACTCGTCCTGATCCACGCACGGTTCAGGTCTTTACGAATGCCGTGGCTAGAAAGGCATCTCGACCATGAGCTCGACCCAGACCGCAGATCCGCCGACCCTGCTCACGGGGCTGTGGCAGCGCAAGCTACCGCACTATCCCGATACACCCGCCCGCTCCTGGTATTTGGCCGTCGTGGTCATCGCCTCGATCGCGCTCTACTACCAATTGTTCGTCACAGGCGCCGTCGGCAATGAACTCATCGGCTACTTCGACCTGTCCTTCGCCTACTTCGTCTGGATCTTCATCATCGGCGCCGCCTTCGGTGCGGTGGCCTCGGTGCTCGCGGGTGTGCTGGATCGATGGGGCCGGGCGAATATCGTCGCCTACGGCGTGGTGATCTGCTCGCTGCTGACCCTGTTCGCCGTGCCCGCGACGACCACCAAGGAGCAGTACCTGTTCGTGTACTGCCTGGTGAGCATTGTCGAGGGCGCGGTACTCGTGGCCACACCGGCACTGATCCGCGACTTCTCCCCGCAGCTGGACCGGGCATCGGCGATGGGCTTCTGGACGCTGGGACCGGTCATCGGCGCCCTGGTCACCACACAGATCTCCACCCACACGCTCGACGCGCATCCGGACTGGCAGTACCACTACCGGCTGTGTGGTGTGATCAGTCTCGTCATCGCAGTGGTCGCGGTGATCGGATTGCGTGAGCTCAGTCCGCAACTGCGCGACCAGATCATGGTGACATTGCGCGACCGCGCGCTGATCGAGGCCCGGGCCCGCGGGTTGGATGTCAAGGAACTCGAACAGGGTGTGTGGCGACAGATGTTGCGCCCCAACATCATCGGCTCAGCGTTGGCGATCAGCCTTTTCCTCGCCTTCTTCTACACCATCGTGTCGTTCCTACCGGTGTATATGGCGACGAACTTCGGCTTCAGTCCGGCCAAGGCCAATGCACTCGGCAACTGGTACTGGGCCGCCAATGCGATAGCGCTGGTGCTGGCCGGCATCGTGTCGGACAGACTCAAGGTGCGCAAGCCGTTCATGATCGTCGGCGCGCTCATCAGCATCGTCGGCATGTACCTGTTCATCGGCTACACCGATCAGCCCGATACCGATTACTACTCGTTCGCAACGGTTTTCGTGGTGATCGCGGTCGGCACCGGCATCGCCTACTCCACCTGGATGGCGAGCTTCACCGAGACGGTCGAGGCCCGTAATCCGGCCGCGACCGCGGTGGGTCTCGCGGTGTGGGGCGGCACGCTGCGCAGCGTCGTCACCGTGGTGCTGTTCGGATTGCTGATCGTGGTGAACGCGGCCGGTCCGCTGGTCAATTACGGACCACGGCTGTCGGAGATCGCGCACAAATACGCCCAGCAACTCGCGACCATCCAGACGGTCGGCACGGAAACCCTTGCGGCACTGCAGCAGAACCCCAATGACCAGGTCGCACAGGTCACCGCGCTGACCAAACTGACCGGCGCGTCACCGGCCGATATCCAGACGACCGTCGGCCTCAACACCCGCTACCCGCAGGAATTGGCGACGCTGCAGGCGATCGATTCGGCGACACTGGCCACGCTGACCACGAATCCGTCCGATGCGAACGCGGGTCTCGCGGCGGTCGGACAGGTCGCGAAGAAGTTCGGCATTCCGGTGGATCAGGCGATCGCACGCCTGCAAGCCGTGCAGCAGATTCCGGCCGCCGATCTCACGGTGGCGGGGACCGTCGGCCCCAAACTGGCGCAGGCGACTACGCAGTTGCAGTCGGTCGGCACGATTCCGGCCGATGATCAGGCCTATCTGGCCGCACACGCCAAGGAAGTGCAGCAGGCGCAAGCCGATTCGCCGAAGCAGTGGGAACGCTGGTGGTGGATTTGCCTGGCCGCACAGGTCGTGTTCCTGCCATTCGTCTTCCTGATGGCCGGACACTGGAGCCCGAAGAAGGCGGCCGCCGAGGCCAAGGCGCACGACGAACTCGTCGAGCGCGAACTGGCCGCGATCGCGGAGGAGGAGCCGGAGCCGGAGCCCGCCGGTTAGCGGCGTCGTGCCGGGCGGTACCGCCGCCCGGCACGATCACTTGGTCAGGTCGACGACCCATTCGTGGTTGTTCACATCGATCTTGTTCTTGCCGTCGAAGACCGCGGGCGTGGCGACCTCGCCATTGGCATCGGTCAGCGCGGCACGTGCCATCTGCGCGTGGATCTTCGCCGCATCGAGTTTCGCGCCCGAACTGATGCACTGCACCGCCTCCAGCGAGGCGCCAGATTCCTTCGCGACATTCGCGAGATCGTCATTGCTGAGATCCGCGCCGCCTTCGTCCGGCTGCCTCGAGGTGAACAGCTGCGCGTGGAATTTCGAATACACCGGACCCGAACCGGTATCCGCGACACATTCGTTCGCCGCGACCGCGCGGGTCGAATAATCCTTACTCTTCGACTTCGGGTCGAGGAAGGTCACGAGGTGGTAGCGGACCGCGAGTTTGCCCTCGTCCATCTGCTGCGCGATCTCCTGACCGTAGAGCCGCTCCAGCGCGCCGCAGGACGGGCACAGCGGATCCTCGTACACTTCGATGGTCTTCGCCGCGTCCGGGCGACCGAGGAGAATCGTGCCGTTGGTCTGGTCCAGCACGGCGCGCACGTCCGCGCTGTGCACCGATCCATAGCCGTCATTGCGGATCGTGGCGTCGTCGCGCCCCCACCGGAACGCAAGGATCACGATCAACACGATGAGCGCGAGCGCCACGCCACCCAGGGCATATGTGGTCGCACTGGACATCGGTCGCGGCGTGTACTTCGATCCCGATTCGCTCACCCCGAACACTCTGCCCCAACCACACGCAACCCCATGCACGGGGTGCTTGGTCACCATGCATTGATGGAGGCAAACGTCGAGAGCGCCCCTCCAGGGTTACATCGTGATCAGACGTCCAGATCAGTGGGAGGCGTAGTTGTTGTCCTGGGAGTCGGGGGCGTCGACGAGGCGTTCGGCGCCGTCGGGGCCGTAGGTGTAGGCAGGTGGGCTGTCCGCGATGGCTTCTACTTTCGATTCCACACCGCGTCGGTGCAGTGGTTCCGGGACGATTGCCCAGATGGCGGCTGCGACGGCGAGTAGTGCGCCGGTCAGGGTGAGGGCGAGGCCGTAGGAGAAGTGCTGGGCAACGGCGCCCACCGCGACCGGGCCGATGACCGTGCCGAGGTCGGCCGCCATTTGGAAGCCCGCCAGCACCGGGCCACCGCGGGCCTTCGGTCCGATGACGTCCGCGACCGCCGCCTGCTGGGCGGGGGTGAACATGCCCGAGCCCAGACCGGCCACGAATGAGGTCACCAGCAGCCAGGGCAGGTTCGTCGCGAGACCGAGTCCCGCGGTTCCGGCCGCACAGATCAGAGAGCCGACGATCAGGAAGGGTTTGCGCCCCAAGCGGTCCGAGAGCCTGCCGGATGCGAAAAGCACCGCCACATTGCCCGCGGCGAACACCGTCAGCGTGACACCGGCCATACCCGGTTGCTGATGCAGGACTTCGACAACGAGCAGCGGCACCAACGCCATCCGCACGCCGAATACCGCCGCGCCATTGGCGAAATTCGACAGCAGTACCGCCCGATACTCCGACCGTGCCAGTCCCTCCCGGAACGACATCAGCCGCAGCCCGCCCACCGGTTCCGGTGCGGCCAGGGTCGAATGCCGCAGGTTCACATAGACCACCGCGGTAGCAAGCAGCAGCGCCGCCGCGTAGATCAGGAACGGCGCCCGCAATCCGAGCCCCGCGAGCGCACCGCCGACCAGCGGCCCGCTGACCGATCCGATCAGAAAACTCGTCGACCACAGCCCTGACACCCGCCCGCGCTGGGCGGGCGGCGACATCCGGATCACCAGCGCCAACGACGACACCGTGAACATGGTCGACCCGACCCCACCCGCCGACCGCAAAACCAGTAGCTGCCAATAACTCTGGGCGAACGCGCTGGCCCCGGTCGACAACGCAACGATCAACAAGCCCCCGAGATACACCGACCGCTCCCCCAGCCGCTGCACCAACCGCCCACTGACCGGCGCGAACAACAGCCGCATCAACGCAAACGCACTGACAATCGCCGAAGCCGCGGCAACCCCAACCCCGAACCCCCGCGCAAACTGTGGCAACACCGGCGCCACCAGACCGAACCCGACGGCGATAACAAACGAAGCCCCGACCAACACCCAGATCTCAACCGGCAAAGCCCTGGACGCCGCCCCACTCCATCCAACAGCCACCCCGCCCTGCCCCTCGACCACACCCGACGCCCCATCGGTACCCGACGCCACCGCGGTCTCCGCCGATCTCCCCTCCTTCGCCAACCCCGCAGGCATTCCCGCCCCGGACGCGCCTGCTGCTCCCGCTGAAGCTCCCGATCCGCCCGACACCGGTACCGACCCCGCCGAGCCCGACGCCTTCACCAAACCCACTGCCGTTCCCGAATCCGACGTGCCTTCTGACCCCGCCGATGCTGCCGCACCCAACGATCCCGTCCCCACCGAACCGGATGCCGCAGCGTCAACCGATCTCGACGTACTTGCCGATCCCGCTGACTCGGCCGACCCCAACGCCTGCCCCGACCCCGGTGGCACTCCCGCCCCTAACGCGCCAGCCGCCCCCGCTGAAGCTCTCGAACCTAGCGACTCCGACGACCCCGCAGTCGATCTATCACTCACCGGACAGCGCCTGCCCGACCACTTCTTCCGCGGCCGCTTGGACCTGGGTCAGGTGTTCGGGGCCCTGGAAGGACTCCGCGTAGATCTTGTACTTGTCCTCGGTGCCAGAGGGGCGGGCGGCGAACCAGGCGTTTTCGGTGGTGACCTTCAGGCCGCCGAGGGGGGCGCCGTTGCCGCGGGCTCGGGTGAGGACCGCGGTGATCGGCTCACCGGCGATCTCCTTTGTGGTGATCATGTCCGGTGTCAACTTCCCGAGCAGTGCTTTCTGTTCCGGGGTCGCGGCGGCGTCGATGCGGGCATAGGCCGGACTGCCGTAGCGCTTCTCGAGTTCGACATAGCGCGCGGACGGGCTCTGGCCGGTGACCGCGGCGATCTCGGTGGCCAGCAGGGCGAGCAGGATGCCGTCCTTATCGGTGGTCCACACGGTGCCGTCCATCCGCAGGAAGGATGCGCCCGCACTCTCCTCACCGCCGAAAGCCAGACTGCCGCTGAACAATCCGGGCACGAAGAACTTGAAGCCGACCGGCACCTCGTACACATCGCGCCCGAGCACGCTCACCACCCGGTCGATCATCGACGAGCTCACCGCCGTCTTGCCGATCTTGGTGAGCGCATCCCAGCCCATCCGGTTCGCGACCAGATATTCGATGGCGACCGCGAGGAAGTGGTTCGGATTCATCAGTCCGCCATCGGGTGTGACGATGCCGTGCCGATCCGCGTCGGCGTCGTTGCCGGTGGAGATGTCGTAGTCGTCCTTGATGGCGATCAGCGAGGCCATCGCATAGCGCGAGGACGGATCCATCCGAATCTTGCCGTCGGAGTCCAGCGTCATGAACCGCCAGGTCGGATCGACGAACGGGTTGACGACCTCGAGTTCGAGGTCGTAGCGCTGCCCGATCTCCTCCCAGTAGTCGACGCTGGCCCCACCCATCGGATCTGCGCCGAGCCGGATCCCGGCGCCGCGAATGGCGTCCAGGTTCAACACATTCGGCAGATCCGCGATGTAGTGGTCGAGGTAGTCGTAGCGCTCGACGCAGTTTTCCAGCGCATGCCGAAGCGTGGTCCGCCGCACCCCGGCCAAGCCGTTGCGCAACAGTTCATTGGCGCGGTTGGCGATGGCGTCGGTGGCCTTGGTATCGGCCGGACCGCCGTGCGGCGGGTTGTATTTGAAGCCGCCGTCGCGCGGCGGATTGTGCGACGGCGTGACGACGATGCCATCGGCCTGATGCTTTGCCCCACCGCGGTTGTGCCGCAACACCGCATGACTCAGCGCGGGCGTCGGGGTGTAGCGATCGCGTGCGTCGATCATCGCGGTCACGTCGTTGGCGGCGAGCACCTCGAGTGCGGTGGTCCACGCGGGTTCGGACAGTGCGTGGGTATCGCGGGCCAGATAGACCGGACCGGTAATCCCTCGCGTGGCACGGTATTCCACGATCGACTGGGTGACGGCCAGGATGTGAGCCTCGTTGAACGCGGTGTCCAGACTGGAGCCTCGATGCCCCGAGGTGCCGAACGCGACCTGCTGCGCAGGCTCGGCCGGATCCGGGATGCGGCTGTAGTAGGCCGTCACCAGACGCGCGATGTCCTCCAGGTCGGTGGGACGCGCGGGCCGCCCGGCTCGATCATGGGCCATGCTCGGGTCTCCCTTCCGTGTCGGCTGCGCCCGGCTCGTCATCAAAATCATGTCCACAACCACTGGGTCGTGGCCGCGGCGACGAACACCGCGGTCAAGCTGGTCACGACACTGAGCACCACATTGCCCACCGCATAGGCGTAGGCCCCCTCGGCCGCGAGCCTGATCGTCTCGTAGCCGAAGGTGCTGAATGTGGTCAGCGCACCGCAGAAACCTGTTCCCGCGGCGGCCAGCAGCCAGTGGTTCGTGCCGGCGCCGATCAGTCCACCGAGCAACGCCGAACCGACAATGTTAACGGTCAATGTGCCCAGCGGCAGCAGAGATTCGAATCGCGCGGCCACCGCACGGTCGATGAGATATCGCGCCGGCGCACCGAGCATGCCGCCGACCAGAACGAGCACCACCGTCATCGGGCGCCCCCTGGACTCGGCTGCCAAGTCTCGACCTCGGACAATGCGACATTCACCGCGACGAGCAGCTCGGAGTTCTGTTCGACGAAGGCGCGCAACCGCTCGGCCTCGTCGATGATCATCACCAGCACGGGTAGGTGTTCGGCCAGATCGAGGATCCGACTTGTGTGGATGCGCGAGGACGAGCCGTAACCCTCCACACCGCGCCACACACTGGCGCCGGCCAGTCCGGTGTCGCGGGCTCGCCGCACGATCTCGTGGTACAGGGGCCCGTGCCGCCACGTGTCGTCCTCGTCGAGCAGCACCGTCAGCCGCGCCGCCGACTGCCACTGTCCCGCCGCCGGACCAGTGCCCGTCGGTGAATCTTTCATCGCCTGACCCCCTTCCGTCGCGCTGTCCGCTATTCAACTCGTCCGCCGTGCCGTGCCAGTAATCCACCGCGCCGAAAACATGCCGAGCACGACCGCCCCCAGGCCCGCCACCACCGTCCCCCCGAGATAGCCGAGCGCCTCGACCGCCGCACCCGATTCGAGCAGTCTACGAACCTCGAGGCTGTAGGTGGAAAAAGTGGTGAAACCGCCGAGCACGCCGATACCGACAAATGGACGGAGCAGTCTGTGGGCTACCCATACCTCGGTGATCAGAACCATCAGAATTCCGATCGCAAAGCATCCCACGACATTGATCGTGAAGGTCGACCAGGGGACCTGATGCGGTTGCGAAGGCCACCACACGCCGATGCCGTAGCGCGCCAGCGCGCCCAGACCACCGCCGAGGGAGATCACTACCAGCACCAACGGCTCGACGGCAGGGGTGCGGATTCGCTGCCCCATGCGCTGACCTCCTGCCGAGCCGAATGCCACCGGCGCAATGCTAACGGTCGGGTCGGCGGTCTCGAACATCCGGGACGACGGCACGCACCATGACCAGCGTCGTTCATTGCCACGGCGGCACCGAGAACGTACGAATGCCCGGAAGATTCGGCCGAAGTTCCCACCTACCCCTCCGGACACAGGTCGGCAGCGATGACGGCGGCACGATCGGCGATACCCGAAGCAGCTCGGAAGACGCGAAAAGCGAGCGCCAGCAACTGTTCGGCAGATCGATTCGCGGCAACTGGGGGCTTTCGATCCGGCGACTCGGTATCACGGGCGCGGACATGGACTGCAACGAGCAACTGCGGACCGATCCCGAAAACACAACGCCCGCATCGTCATCGATGCGGGCGTTGTGCTGTTCGAGCGGAACAGATCAGTGCACGATTACCGGTTCGCCTTCCGACGGAGCCGGAACCGTATTCGGCATCAGGAACGCGGTGATCACCGCACCGGCCACGAAAATCGCGGTGGCCCACCAGAAGCTGGTGGTGTAGCTCTCGATCTGGGCCTGTGCCACGACCAGCGGACCTGGCGTATGCGACGACAGGTAGTCCGTCGCGGCCGAGGCGGCGATGGTGCTCAGCAGCGCCGTGCCGATCGAACCGCCGACCTGCTGGCTGGTGTTGATCATCGCCGAGGCGACACCGGCGTCCTCGTGGTGCACACCGGCCGTCGCACCCTGGAAGGCGGTCGACATCGCACCACCGAGACCGAGACCCATCAGGATCAGCGCGGGCAGGATATTCCCGACATAGCTGCTGTCCAAGCTGATCTGGGTCAGCCAAGCCATACCGACCGCGGCGACCAGGAAGCCACCGGCGACCACCATTTTCGGACCGACCTTCGGCAGCAGCAGCGAGGGCACCGTGGTCGAGGAGACGACCATGCCCGCCACCATCGGCAGGAACGCCAGACCGGTCTTGATCGGCGAGTAGCCCATGCTCAGCTGCATGTAGTAGGTCAGGAACAGGAAGATCGCGAACATTCCGATGCCCATGACGAACACCGTCAGGAACGAACCACCGCGAGTGCGGTCCAGCACGATACGCAGCGGCAGCAGCGGATTCCCGACCCGGGTCTCGAGCCACACGAACACCGCGAGCAGGGCCGCGCCTCCGATCAGGAAACCGAGGGTGACCGGGTTACCCCAGCTGGTCGACTCGGCGTGCGAGAACCCGTAAACGATGCCGAACAGTGCGGCGGTCACCACGACGGTGCCCGGGATGTCGAGCTTGGGCCGCTCGGCGACCACATGCTTGGCCAGCAGCAGCACCGCGCCGACCAGCGCGACCGCCGCGAAGCCGAGGTTCACGAACATCACCCAGCGCCACGAGGCCCATTCGGTGAGCATGCCGCCGAGCAGCAGACCGATGGCGCCACCCGCACCGGCGACCGCACCGAAGATGCCGAATGCCTTGGCGCGTTCACCCGGTTCGGTGAAGGTCACGGTGAGCAGCGACAGCGCGGCGGGGGCGAGCAACGCACCGAAGACGCCCTGTCCGACGCGGGCCGCGACCAGCATTTCGAAACTGGTGGCCGCACCGCCGACCGCGGAGGCGACGGCGAATCCGATCAGGCCGATAATGAAGGTGTTACGTCGGCCGAACAGGTCACTGAGTCGGCCACCGAGCAGCAACAGGCTGCCGAAGGCCAGGGCGTACCCGGTGACGACCCACTGCCGATCGCCATCGCTGAAACCGAGGTCCAGTTGCGCTGCGGGCAGCGCGATATTCACGACGGTCGCGTCGAGCACAACCATGAGCTGAGCCACGCCGAGTACGGCGAGCACCCACCAGCGCAGGGCGTGCGAGCCGCGGCGGCCCGAGTCAGTTTTCTCGGGGGCGGGTGCCCCACGGTCCAACGTGGTAGTCATGTGTCCCCTTTGCTCGAGGCTTGATCCGGAGGAGACTCCTCCGCTTACTGAGATAAGCTAACACAATAACGGAGACATCTCCTCCACTTAATCCCGCTTATTGCTAGGATGTGCCTGTGAATCCCGCCACTACCGTGCCTCCACCTCGGCGCCTACGCGCCGATGCTGCCCGCAATCAGCAGCGCATCGTCGAGGCAGCCCGCCAGCTCTTCGCCGATCACGGTCTGGAGATCACCCTCGATGACGTGGCCGAACGCGCCGGGGTCGGCGTCGGCACCGTCTACCGGCGCTTCGCCAACAAGAAGGAATTGATCGCCGAGGTCTTCGAACAGAACGTCGGCGAATTCGCGGTCGCCGCCGAGACCGCGGCCAAGCATCCCGACCCCTGGCTGGGTCTGGTCCAGTTCTTCGAGTACGCCTGCACCCATCTGGCTACCAACCGCGGCTTCAGCGAGGTGATGCTCGAACTCGAGGAGGATCTGGAGCGCTTCGCTCAGTTGCGCGACCGGATCAAGCCGACCGTCGCCGCGGTCATCGATCGCGCGCGGGAGGCGGGCGCACTGCAGCCCGATATCGAGCCCTCGGACTTCTTCGCGCTGATCCACATGGTCGACGCGCTCGCCGAGTTCTCCAAGCCGGTGAATCCGAATGCCTGGCAGCGTTATATGGCCATCGCACTCAACGGTGTACGCAGCGATGACACGCCGCGCCGACCACTACCGGCACCCCCCTTGACAGACGAGGAAGTCGAACAGGCCAAGTCGTTCGTCTGCGCAGGCCGCAAGCGCTAGCGCAAAAAAACCGGACATATCTAGCGCTCATCTGAGCCAGCCCTTACAGTTGGACGTATGACCAACTCGTGGGGGAACTGGGCTGGGGATCAGCAGTGCACGCCGGCCGCCGTCGCCGCCCCGCGAAATACCGACGAATTGGCCGAGATCATCGGCCGCGCCGCCACCACCGGACAGACAGTACGCGTCGCCGGTGCGGGTCATTCGTTCACCGATGCCGTACTCACCGAGGGCATCCTGCTCGACCTGTCGAAACTGAACCGCATCCTCAATGTGGACCGGGAGACCGGCCGCGTTCGAGTCGAGGCGGGCATCACCCTCAATGCCGCGAGCAATGCGCTCCATCCGCTCGGCCTGGCCTTCCCCAATCTCGGCGATATCGACGTGCAGACCATCGCGGGCGCGACCGCCACCGCCACCCACGGCACCGGTGCGACGCTGCAAAACCTCTCGGCCGCTCTGCAATCCATCGAACTGGTGCTCGCCGACGGCAGCCGGGTCGAGTTGAACGAGGAGTCCGACCCGGATGGCTGGCGCGCGGCGCGGGTCAGCGTCGGGGCGCTCGGCGTGATCAGCGCGGTCACCCTGCAGCTGGTGCCGTCGTTCGTGCTGGAGGGAGTCGAGCGGCCGGTGCCGGTCGAGGAGGTCCTCGCGGAGCTGGACGCCTACGTCGACGGCAACCAGCATTTCGAGTTCTACATGTTCGGCCACAGCCCCCTGGCGATGACCAAGCGCAATAACCCTGTCGACCTGCCGGAACAGCCGCGCGGCCGGGCCGCCGACTGGTTCGCCGACATCCTGATGTCCAACTACGCATTCGACGCGCTGTGCCGACTCGGCAAGCGCCAGCCACGACTGGTGCCGTGGATCCATCGCGGCGCGGCGTATGCGGGCAGTTACCGCCGCCAGGTCGACCGCTCCTATCGAGTCTTCGCCTCGCCCCGGTTGATTCGCTTCACCGAGATGGAATACGCGATCCCGCGCGAACATTCCGCCGCCGCCATCCGCGAGATCAAGGACCTCGCGACGCGGTTCGATACGCCGATGCCGATCGAGGTGCGCTGGGTCGCCCCCGATGACGCGTTCCTCTCCCCTGCCGGTGGCCGCGACACCTGCTACATCGCCGTGCACCAGTACCGAGGCATGGACTTCGAACCGTATTTCCGTGCCTGCGAAGCGGTTTTCGACAAGTACGACGGCCGCCCGCACTGGGGCAAGCGCCACTTCCAGACCGCCGAAACACTGCGAGCGCGTTACCCGGACTGGGATCACTTCGCCGAAGTGCGCCGCCGCTTCGATCCCAAGGGCCGCTTCGCCAACGCATACGTCGAGCGGGTACTGGGCTGTGTCTAATTTGCCGCGCCTGCGGCGCGGCGTGTTCGCGGCCCCCTTCTGTCTCGCGGCTGACCCTTTCGAGCGACCTGCAAGCAGTCGCTAGCGGCGCCGTCGAGACTCGCGACTTCGTCGCATGCGCTTCGACGACTCGGCTGTATTCGATGGCCGCGCCTGCGGCGCGGACGCGAGACGGGCCGCGAACGTCGCTCGTAAGACTCGCTCCGTGGTTGGCCGAGTCGCCTGGTTCAGCTTGCCAGTATCTCGGCGACCAGGCGCGGTAGGGCCGTGCCGATGGGTTCGCGGATGACCTCGGTGGCGATGCTGTCGTAGGGCGTCGGTTCGGCATTGACGATGACCAGATCCGCGCCGCTGTCGACGGCGATCGCGCACATCGATGCGGCGGGCTCCACCTGCAGCGAGGATCCGATGGCGAGGAAGATATCGCTGGCCTCGGCGGTCAGCGCGGCCTTGGTCATGGTGCGGCGATCCATCTGCTGACCGAACATGATGGTCGCGGATTTCAGGATGCCGCCGCAGGCCGGACACGGCGGATCCGCCTCGCCCGCCGCCACCCGCGCCAGCGTGGCCGCCATGCTCGTCTGGTATTCGCAAGCGACACAGACGACTTCGAACATATTGCCGTGGATTTCGATCACCCGGCCGGGTGAGGATCCGGCGCGCTGGTGCAGCCGGTCGATGTTCTGGGTGATGATCGTAATGGTGCGTCCGGCGCGCTCCAGGTCGGCCAGTGCGGCGTGCGCGGCATTGGGTTGGGCCTGCCAGGCGGGATTGTCGCGGCGGGCAAGCCAGGAGCGTTTGCGCAGTTCCGGATCGGCGAGGTAGGCGTCGTAGGTCGACAACAGTTCGGCGATGGGGTCTTTCGTCCATACGCCGCGGGGGCCGCGGAAGTCAGGAATGCCGGAATCAGTGGAGATGCCCGCGCCGGTGAGCACGCCGATCCGCCCGTCCCGTTTGCGCCAGTCGCTCGTCACATCGATGCAGCCTAGGGGCCCGCGTTATCAGTGCCCAGGGCGCGCGGTCGGACAAGCCAAGTTCATGAGAGATTGTTACACTAAGTCTCTCAAACTCTTGGATGGTTGATCAAAGGAGATCGCAATGACCGCCGCCGCATTCGATGCCGATTCACGGACCGCACCGCAGCGCCGCCCGTTCGCACCGGGTACTCGAATGTGGGACGAAACCGGCCTGATCACCTTCTCCCTCACCGCAGGCTCGGCATTTCTGCTGCAGACCATGGAACCGACCATCGCCGCCGTGGTCGACGAACACTCCACCTTCCGCACCGATCCGCTCGGACGCGCGGTGCGCAGCATCGGTTCGGTGATGATGTGGATCTACGGCGGCGACGAAGCGATCGCCGAAGCGGATCGCCTGCGCAAGATGCACGCCTCGCTCAACACCACCACCCCCGATGGTGTCCGGCACAAGGCGCTGGCCTCCGGTCCCTGGGCCTGGGTGCTACACACCGGCACCTTCGCCTTCACCGAGAACGCCGAATACTTCGCCCGCCGCCCGCTGACCCCAGCCGAGAAGGACGCCTACTACCAGGAAACGGTGCAGCTCTTGCGCAATTTCATGGTGGCACCCAAAGAGATTCCGGCGAACTACACCGAATTCGAGAAGTTCTTCACCGATATTGTGGAGAACCACCTGCAGGAGACCGGTACGGCGCATGACTACCTGCGGGTGATCCAGTCGATCGCGCCGCCGAGGCAATTGCCGCGCGCATTGCGCCCCGCCTGGAAGCGCGTGGTCGCACCGGTCGGCCGGCTGCAATATTTCGTCACCGTCGGCACCACCCCGGAGCCGGCGCGGCGCAAGCTCGGCCTGACGTGGTCGGAGTCCGATGAGCGCAAGCTGAAGGCGTTGGGCTGGTTCATCGCCCGCACGGTGCCGCTGCTGCCGGAGCGGGTGCGCTACTTCCCGATCGCTTACGAGGCGCGGCGGCTCGAGCGCGATCGCGCACGTCTGCGCAAGGTCATCAATCTGCGTCCCATGTGACGCCGCACGCCCGTCCAGGCCCGCGGTTGCCGCTTCCGGCACCGCGGGCCGCGTCGTATCCAGGCAAAATGCCGATTTCCTGACCGACCGGTTTCTTCTCGGTCGATTTCCCGCGTGCGGCAACAACTCTCGAGCAACGGGCCTCGAGATGCCTTGGCGGACAAAGTCGCCCCCCTCGTCGCGAAACATATATCCCCCGTACTGGTATACGTATCACGCACCCTCCGACGCAGACCCGGTGCAGCCCGACAATCCCGACATTGCGCCCAGAACCACGGCACAGCTCCGATTCACCAGCCTGAAAGGTATTCCCGCACATGGCTCACAAGCCCAGCGTGCTGTTCGTCTGTGTCCACAATGCGGGCCGGTCGCAAATGGCCGCCGGTTTCCTCGATGCGCTCGCCGGCGACCGCATCGATGTGCACTCCGCCGGGAGCACACCCGCCGACGTCATCAACCCGGCCGCCGTGGCGGTCATGGCCGAACTCGGTATCGATATCTCGACGCACGCGCCGAAGCTGCTGACCGTGGACGCGGTGGCAATGTCCGATGTGGTCGTCACCATGGGCTGCGGTGATGCGTGCCCGTTCTTCCCCGGTATCAGCTACCGTGACTGGATGCTGCCCGATGCGACCGGTGAGGACATCGCCATCGTGCGCTCCATCCGCGACCGGATCCGCATCCTGGTGGAAAACCTGATCGCGGAACTGATCCCGGCCACCGCCTGCTGAGTCCGATTTGTTCAAGACGCCTGCCGAAGTGCCGCATACGCTGCGAATATGACTCCACAACTCAATGTCATCGGCATTGTCGTCAGCGATATGGCCGCCTCGCTCGCCTTCTACCGACGCCTGGGTCTCGAGTTCCCGGAGGCGGATGACGGGCATATGGAGGCACCGTTGCCCGGCGGTATGCGCCTGACGCTGGATACCGAGGCCGTGATCAAGTCGTTCCACTCCGACTGGCAGCCGCCGAGGTCCGCGGGGCGACTCGGCCTGGCCTTCCAGTGCACGGACCCCGCCGAGGTCGACGCGGTCTACAGCGAACTCATCGATGCCGGATACCGCGGCGAACTGAAGCCATGGGACGCCTTCTGGGGCCAGCGCTACGCGACGATCCTGGACCCGGACGGCAATAGCGTCGATCTGTACGCCCCGCTGTCGGATTGAGCCGCCGCTAGGAGCGGGTGAGCAACTCGCTCAACGGCATGCCGGCCAGTTCGCGCACATCGCGCGCGAGATGGGCCTGATCGGCGAATCCGGTACGAAATGCGGTGTCCGCGAGCGGTACTCCGCTGCGCGCCACCGCGAGCGCCCGCTGCAGCCGCAGGATTCGCGCCAATGTCTTGGGCCCGTAGCCGAAGGCCGCGAGCGAGCGTCGATGCAACACCCGCGCACCGAGCCCCGCGGCCTCGGCCGTCGCCGCAACAGACCATCCGGCGTCCAGCGCATCGACGATCCGCCGCAAAACCGGGTCGGGCGGTTCGGTGTCGTAGGCCCGCCGCATTGCGATCGCCTCCAATGCGGCGGTCTGATCCGCTGCCGCCCCGACCTGTTCCGCGAGTCGCCGAGCGGCCGCCGCGGGCCACAGATCCGCCAACTCCACCCGTTTATCGCGCAATTCGTGCGCGGGCACCCCGAGCAGTGCGGGCGCGCTGCCCGGTGCGAATCGAATCCCGACCCATCGAGTACCCGGCGCACCATCGGCCATATACGCCCGGGTGTCCGGTCCGGCCACCAGCAACCTGCCCTTGCTCCACAGCAGATCCATACATCCGTCCGGCAACACCGGTAAGCCCGCGGCCCCGGTGACATTGGTATTCGTCCACACCACGGCGCCAGGGAGCCGCGACGGCCGCTCTCGATATCCCGGCACTACCTCTGCCACGGGTCCGAGGCTACTCGCGCTGCCTCGCGCCTCGGTCGAGGAAGGTCAGCAGCCGTGAGTTGGATACCGAACTCGCCATGCGCCTACTGGGTTTGGTGCTCGGTCACCGATGAATTCCCGGCAGCCGGGTCGTCGTATCGAGCAGACCGGACCACACCGCCGAGGAGGCACGTCGTATGCAGATTCGTTCCCGCTTGTGCATGAGCGCCGATGGCTACATCACCACGCCCAACGGGTGGCCGCCACAGGTCGTCGACCCGGCGTATGTGCCCGGCGAAAGCCACGGCATTCCGGATTTCGTCGCGACCTGCGAGGCCGCGCTCATGGGGCACACCACCTTCGCGCCCGCGCTGACCAATGACCGCTGGCCGTGGCCGGCACTGCAGGTGTTCGTGCTCGCATCGCAGCGTCCCGCGGGCACGCCCGATCACGTCATTGTCGACAGCGATCCGGCACGCTTGCTCGAGCAGCTGCGCGCGGCCAATCGCGGTGGTGATGTCCACCTGATCGGCGGCCCGCGCACCATCGAAACCTTCCGCGCACTCGGCGCATTGGACAAGCTCGAATTGGTCGTGCTGCCCTTCTTCGTCGGCGGCGGGATGCGGCTGACCGAAGCCATGGATATCGATACCGGCCTCACCCTCGACCGTTCGCGTGCGCTGCCCGGCGGGTCGGTGGAAATCATCTACACGGTCGACAATCGCGGTGGCGTACCGCAGGCTCGGGATACGGGGTGGGCGCCCGCGTCACAGCGATTCAGTGCGGGGTGATGCCTCGCGGGACGACCCGGATCAGGTGATCGTCGTCCGCGGCGATTTTCGAATCCGGATCCTTACATCCGACGGTGACCTCGGCGCCGGCGGGTGAGGAAAAGGTCCACAGCGTCATCCATTCTTTTCCGCCGATTGTTTCCTGTTTTTTCGTATTGGTGGAACGGAGGTCTTCGTTGCGGCCGGTGCTGTCGGTTACCGTGCAGCGTAGGCTCCCGCTCGCCGCGCCCCAGTCGACGGGCACCTTGATATCCATCACGGCATCCGCGGGAATCGGCACTTTCTTGGTCTCCCCCAGCGGAATCCGCACGCCGCCGCCCGGCTCCTCGTTTTCGATCGGCGTCGCACCCACCGAACTCGTTTCCGCTGGTGCGGCAGAACTCGACGCGGCCGTCGTGGACTTGTCATCGGTGCATCCCGCCACGGCAACGGCAAGTGCCGCCGTCGCCGTCATCCAGATCAGTTTCACAGGTCAACCTCTCTTCGACAGAGCATGACTACAACTTCCAGATGGACGCAGACTACATGGCGCGAAAATCGGCAATTTGTTCGCAAATAAAAGGACTCGGCGGATATCGAAAGTCTTCGATAGCGTCATATGCCATGACGATGCCCGTCGCATTCAGCACCCTCGATGTCCGCACCGCCGACGGCAATGCCGACGCCTACCTGGCCCGACCCGATGACAGCGCCGCCCATCCCGGCGTGCTGTTCAATATGGACGCCTACGGCCTGCGGCCCTGGCTGCGCGAAATGATGCAAGTCATCGCGGCCGACGGCTACACCGTGTTGGCGCCCAATATTTTCTACCGAACCGGACCCGCCCCGGTGCTCCCGATGCCCGATTCCGCCGATCCGGAAGGGCATGCGAAATTCTTTGTCGCACTGGGCCCGGCGCGCGCGGCGCTTACTCCCCAAAAGGCGTTGCAGGACACCCGAACCTATCTCGATTGGCTGGACGCGGCCGAGTTCGTGGCACCGGGTCCGGTAGCGGTGACCGGATACTGCATGGGCGGGCGACTCGCCCTGCGTGCTGCGGGCGCATTCGGGAGTCGCATCGCGGCAGCCGCCAGTTTCCACGGCGGCCGCCTGGCGGTCGACGAACAACCCGACAGTCCGCATCACACCGCCGCGGGCATTACCGCCGAATTGTTGATCGCCCATGCGAGCCAAGATGATTCGATACCCCCGGAGCAGATCACCCGTCTGGAAAAGGCCCTCGACGCGGCGCACGTTCGCTATGCCTCGGTGGTCTACCCGAATACCCGCCACGGTTTCACCATGCGCGACACCCCGGTCTTCGATCAGGCGGCCTACGACCGCCACCGCACCGATCTGCTCGACCTCCTGCACCGGGCGTTCCCCAGCCCGTGACGAGAAGGGCAAGATGATCAGTGAGGGACCGCGGACAGGAGTGCGAATGGAACTGAGCTACGGCGATGTGAAAGCCGCCGCCGATCGGATCACCGGACACGTACGGCCGGTCGCCATCGCACCCGGGGATGCGATAGCTACGACCGGCGAACTGTGGCTGGCATTGGAATTCATGCAGCACACCGGCTCGTTCAAGGCCCGTGGTGCCCGAAACTTCATCCAGGCGCACCAGGACGACGGAACCCTGCCGGAGGCGGGCGTGACCATCGCATCCGGCGGAAACGCCGGACTCGCGTGCGCGTGGGCGGCCCGCGAACAGGAAGTACGGGCAACGGTATTTCTGCCGACCACCGCGCCGCTGGTGAAGGTCGAGCGGTTACGCGGCTACGGCGCGGATGTGCGCCTGGTCGGCGTCGAATACGCCGACGCACTCGCCGCCTGTCACGAATTCGCCGATACCAGTGGCGCTTTGCCCTCACACGCCTACGACAACCCCTATATCGCGGCCGGAGCGGGCACCCTGATGGTGGAGATCCACCACTTGCTTCCCCGACTGGACACCATCGTCGTCGCGGTCGGCGGCGGTGGTCTGTTCGCCGGGGTCGCCACGGCCGCGGATCACTACGGCGTCCGGACGATCGCGGTGGAGCCGCAACGCTGCCGTGCGCTGCACGATGCGATCCAGGCCGGACGGATCGTCGACGCGACGGTCGATTCGGTCGCCGCCGATTCCCTCGGCGCCCGCCGCGCCACCGAATTGGCACTGCACGCAGCCCAGAACTATAACGTGACCTCGGTGCTCGTCCCCGACGCCGACATCATCGCGGCCCGCTTCGCGCTGTGGCAGGACCGCCGACTCGCGGTGGAACACGCCGCCGCGACGGCAGTCGCGGCGCTCACCACCGATGCGTATCGGCCCGAGCCCGGTGAGCGGGTCTGCGTCGTCCTGTGCGGGGCCAATACCGATCCGGCGGATCTGGCGCGGTAAGCGCACTACGCTCGATATCGACTCGGAGGAGGCACACCATGTCGGTTCAATCCCTGATGGTCCCGATCGGAACGCCCGCGCCGGACTTCAGCCTGCCCGACCTCGACGGTCAGCTACACACCCGCGCCGACTATGCGGACGGGCCCGGGCTTCTGGTCATCTTCGCCTGCAACCACTGCCCGTATGTGCGGCACCTCGAGTCGAAGCTCGGCGAGGTGCTCGGCACGCTGACCATCCCGACGGTGGCGATCTGCACCAATGACGCCGACGCCTACCCGGATGACGGACCGGAGCACCTGCGGGTCCAAGCCGATCGCGCCGGTTGGAAATTCCCCTACCTGATCGACGAAACACAGCAGGTGGGCCGCGCCTTCCGGGCGGCGTGCACGCCGGACTTCTTCCTCTACGACGCACGCCTCGAACTCGCCTACCGCGGCGCATTCGACGAATCCACCCCGGGCAACGGTAAACCGGTGACCGGCAACGAATTACGCGCCGCGGTCGAGGCGGTACGCACCGGAGCCCCCGTGCCCGAGCCACATCGGCCGAGCATGGGTTGCTCCATCAAATGGCGTGTCTAGGTGCCGATCACGGCATTCATGATGGTGCCCGCGCTGGTCGCGACGACACCGCCGATCATGGCTCCCGCCACCATCTTCGGCGATTGCAGGCCGCCGCCGGACCACTTCTCCCAGGCGAACCGACCGCCCGCGTAGGTGATCGCGGTAATGCCTGCCAGCAGGATGAACCAGGTGAAATAGCGCACCATCTGCAGGATCTTGTCCGCGAGGGGCGGCGCCTCAGGTGTCGGGTTGCCGAGTTGGGCCAGGACTGCTCCATACGTGTCATGTGCCGCGGCGAGAATCATGCTCACAGTCGTACCCCTCTTCTGATATCGGCGACGCTGGTAAGCGTCTAGCCAGATAATAGCGGCTCGGCTCGAGACAGATTGTGCAGCAACCGGATTCAACGACATACCGGTCAGCTGGATTCCAACACGGGCCTGTGATCACGCCGCAGCATGTACAGCGCCATCGCCGATCCCGATACCGCGAGGACAGCGGCTATCGGATAGAGCGAACGCAATCCCGGTCCGTCATCGATGGACCAGCCACCGATGCGGCCCGCGCATGCGGCGGCGAGTTGGAATCCGGAGGCATTGACCGCGACCGCCAGTGTGGGTGCCGCGCCCGCCGCGGTCACGACCCGGGTCTGCATACCGGGAATGATCGCGAAGGCCAGCACACCCAGCACGAAAATCAGTGCCACCGTGATCAATTGAATTTCGGCGGCTCCCCAGAGCAGCGCCAGCGTGCCCGCCAGCGCTGCGAGCAGACCCGCCAGCGAAGGCATCAGCGCCCTATCGGCCAGCCGTCCACCGAGATAGTTTCCGAGCACCGCGCCCGCGCCGTACACCAGCAGCAGCGCGGGCACCACACCTGCCGCAAATCCGCTCACCTCGGTGAGCAGCGGGGTGAAGTACGTAAAGACCGTCACCACACCGACATTGCCTAGCACAGTGAGCGCAATCGCCAATTGCACACGGCGATCGGCGAATACGCGCAGCTCCCCGCGCACCGATGCGCTCGACGGCGCGGGCATCCTCGGCAGGAAACACAGCACGAGCAGCAGCGCGACGGCCGCGCACACCGCGACCGACACGAATGTCGCACGCCAGCCGAAAGTTTGGCCGATGGCCGCGCCGATCGGAGTGCCGCCGACAATGCCCAGATTCATGCCGAGCGCCACCTGCGCCACTGCCGATGCTTCGCGGCCGGGTTCGGCCGTCGAGACGACCGTCGCGATGGCGACTGCGAAAAACGTTGCCACCACGAGTCCCGCGGCGAATCTGGCCAGCAGCACGGTCGAATAGTTCGGTGCGAGAGCCGAACCCAGATTCGCGACGACGGCCACCGCGACCAAACCGACCACCAGCGGTTTGCGCGGCAGCCGCGCAGTCGCCACGGTCACCACCGGCCCACCGACGATCATGCCGAGCGCATATGCACTCACCAACAGACCGGCCGCTGGCACCGACACCCCGAGCCCAGCCGCCACTTCGGGCAGGATTCCGGCGATTACGAATTCACCGGTGGTCAGGCTGAAGACCACCAGCATGAGCGCAAAGACAGCAGGGCGCATACATCCACTCCAGATAGTTACAACTCAAATGATTTGAATTAGAACTATCACAGTTCGAAGCATGACACTAGACTCGGCGGCATGAAGGAGCAGGCGCCACCGAATCTCGCCGTGGATACCGAGATCGATCGCGATGTCTGCAAGCTGGTGCATCAGTTCACCCACCGCCTCGACGTGCACGTTCGCCGCGTCGCCGAGGCGTTGGATATGACGCCGTCGCAGGTGATCGCCCTGCGCGAGTTGTCGGATCCGATTACCGCACGCGAATTGGCCACCAGAATGTCGTGCGAGCCGTCGAACGCGACCTTCGTGCTGGACCGCCTCGAACAGCAGGATCTGGTTCGGCGGCAACCACATCCGACCGATCGCCGCGCCAAGCAGATCGTGTTGACGGCCGCCGGCGAGCGGCGGCGCGCCGAGGTGCTCGACCGGCTCGGGGCGCAGTCGCCACTGACCTCGCTCACCGCCGCACAGCAGCAGACCCTGCGCGATCTGCTGCGGGCGATGGTGCCGCCGATTGTTTAACCATACGATCGGACGTACTCTTTAGCCATGACGACGGAGGACAAGCGCCTACTGCGCGGTGCACGGAGCCGCCAGCTCGTGCTGCGCCAAGCGGTCGACACCGCATCCCTCGACGGTCTCGAGGGTTTGAGCTTCGGCAAGTTGGCGACCGATACCGGGCTCAGCAAGGCGGGTGTGCAGACCCTGTTCAAGACCAAGGAGACGCTGCAACTCGCGGCGCTCGATTTCGGCCGCGATATGTTCATCGATGCCGTCATCCGTCCCGCCCGCGCGCAACCGCACGGGGTGCAACGACTTCGCGCCCTGATCGAATGTTGGATCGTCTACGCGCAGACACCGCTGTTCGCCGGCGGTTGCCTGCGGGTCGCGAATATGGCGGAGTTCGACAGCCGTCCCGGTCCGGTGCGCGACGCGCTGGTCCGCGAGCAGCGGGAGTGGGTGGGGACCATCGCGCGCGAACTCCGGTACGCCGTCGATGCGGGCGAAATCGCCGATCTGGATATCGATCTCGCCGCCTTCCAGATCGACGCCGTCCTCTGTGCCGCCAATACCGCACTGCGCCTCGGCGAAGTCGACGCGGTGCCCAAGGTCCGCCGAGTTGTCGAAAGCTTCCTCATCCCGGCGACCTAGGTATCAGGGGCAGTCGGCGGTCTGCTGCAGCTCGATCCTGATCCGGTCGTCGCTCAGGATGAGAGTGCCGTCCCCGGTGGTGGTCCATGTGGGCGCGAGGAGCAGGAATTCGGTGAGCCAGGAATCCTGGTAGGCGAATTCCGGCGGATAGGACAGCACAGTGGAGAACGGGGATCGGGTTTTCAGAACGCCGCTGTCGGCATCCACCTCGAACATCACGGTATTGGCGCCCGCGTGTGCGGACAGGCGGCGGGTCTCGTCGACGAACCACAGGGTGATCCGGGTGCCGCCGAGCAGGAATCGTGGTCGGCCATTCTCGGTTACGGATGAGGAGACGTAGCGGTGGCCCCAGAGATCTGAGTCTTGCATCGGTGGATCGGCCCTTACTCGCAGCGTTCGACAGCCCATCTATCCTGATATTCGCGTCGAGCGGGCAGAATGGTCCGGTCCACTGAACGAACCGATCAGCGAAGATTCTTCTCGATTTCGCGGGCGGTATGTGCGACCAGGCCGGGCAGATTCGGCGGAAACTGTTGGGACAGTGAGATACAGCCGATCGCGGCCGCATCGCACATCCCTGGTTGACGGATCGCGGCTGCGGCACAACAGATCCCGGCGATCAGGTTGTGATGGTCGACGGCAACCATTCCCGCATCGACGATTCCGGAGCAGACACGCTGCCATTCGGCGGCCGAATAGGTCGGCGGCGGGACGGTATTGTCGGCCCGTCCCGCGAAGAGCACCTGCGCCAGCGCGGTGCGATATACCAACTCCGGATCCGCGGCCGTGCTGAGAAAGAACTCGGCACCTTTGATCCCGGAGACCATCCGAACCTCGCCCGCGTCGAGAATGCACACCGCGACAGTCGAATTCGTCAAGGCGGACAATACCCGGGCGGGCCGTTGCGCGGCCCGGCGCAGGATCGGCGCGGCCTGCCAATGCCGCCCCAACTCCGCCATCCGCTCTCCGACGAAATACCGCTGCTCCACCCGCTGCACGGCACCGAGCGCCACCAACTGTTCGGCCAACCGATATGCGGTGGCCTTCGCCAATCCGGTGGTGCGGGCCAGTTGGGACAGTCCACAGCCCTCCGGCGCCGCCGAAATGGCCTCCAGTATCTGGAAACCGGCGTCGAGCACACCGCGGCTCGTTCCGTCAGCCGATGGGCTACCGACCATCGCGCCCGTCCTCCTCCTTGCCGCGGCTCCCATCGGCACACGGCAAGAAAAGATGGTACGCCGGTTGTCGTTCGCAACAAGGCGTTCCGGACCGGGGTCAGCTCACGTTGAGCACGACCTTGCCTGGGCCACGCCCCATTTCGCTCTCCTCCTGTGCGGCTGCTGCCCGCTCGAGCAGGAAGGTCCGCGCCTCGCCCGGCAGCCGGAACGCACCGCTGGCGACGCGTTCGGCGACCTGCTCGAGCAGTTCGATAGGCCGTTCGGGACCGCTGCCCGCGAGGAAGGTGATGCCGAGTTCGCGGGCCGCCGGATCCACGATCGTCACGATCCGGTCGGTGCCGCCGCGCAATTCGATGGCGGCAGGCAGCACACCGTGTCCGGCCGCGTCGAAGACCGCGTCGATGCCGTTCGGCGCGAGTTCGCGCACGCGCTCGACCAGACCGGCGCCGTAGGTGGTCGGGGTGGCGCCGAGTTCGCGCACAATATCCTGGTTGGCCGCGGAAGCGGTGCCGATCACGGTGACGCCCTCGGCCACGGCCAGCTGCACCGCCATCGACCCGACCGCACCGGACGCACCATTGATCAGCAGCGTTTCGCCCGCTTGTATTTTCAGTGCCGCCAACGACTTCTCCGCCGCCGACACCGCGACCGGGAGCGATGCGGCATCCGGCCAGGACAATTCCTCGGGTTTCTTCGCGACGGCATTGCTGAGGGTGTATTCCGCGTACGCCGCGACCGCCCAGCCCAGTACCTCGTCGCCGACCGCGACATCGGTGACATCCGGGCCAACCGCATCGACCACCCCCGCGATCTCACCACCCGGATACTGCGGGAACACCGGTTCGCCGAAAGACAGTGCGCCGGAACGGATTTTCCAATCCGCCGGATTCACTGCGGCGGTCCGCACCGCGACTCGGACCTGCCCCGGGCCCGGTTCCGGGATCGGGATGTCGACGATCTGCAGTACGTCCGGACCGCCGAATTCGTAGAACGCAATCGCCCGCATCATCCCAGCCTACGGGTCGAACCGCGCGCTTACGGGTAGCGCCGCCAGGTTTTCTCAGGAGAGTCTCATGGAACACCCACCCTTGGTCTCAGAACCGTTGCGTTCAATGACCGGTGGCTGCCCCGTCCGGTCCCAGTCTCACCCGGGCGGTAGGCAGCGCCAACTTCGGCAAGAATCCGAAACGACCTCGAACCTAATCGGCGGCTATCTCGTAACTCCTACTACAACGAGCCGACAACGCCGAGGTCATGATGAGCGTCGAACACGTCAACCGTCGAACAATCGTCGTCGGAGCAGGGGCCGCGGCAGTTGTCGCGGCCTGTTCCACGAGCGAAAGCTCGTCGACGCAGGTCACCTCCACCGCCTCCACCGCAGTACCTACGACGACATCGAGTTCCGTTGCCGCCGAACCGCCGCCGCCCCCGACCGAGGTGCCGGCCGGGCCGGAACCCACCCCTGGCACCGCACTCGCCCGCACCTCCGAAGTGCCGATCGGGTCAGGGGTGTTGCTCGGCGATACCGTCGTCACCCAGCCGAGTCCCGGCAATTACCAAGCTTTTTCGGTGATCTGCACGCATGCGGGCTGCGCGGTCAACACGATCAGTGGCGGCACCATCAATTGTCCTTGTCACGGCAGCAGATTCAATCTCGACGGATCCGTGGCGACCGGTCCGGCCACCCAACCGCTCGCCGCGCGCACCATCTCGGTACAGGGCGAATGGATCGTCGCGGGCGCATTCGCAGCGCTACCCGCCGCACGGCAAGAGGTCCAGGAACAACCCGCACCGGGGCCGCAGGTCGAGGAGGGCGCACCGGAGAACGCCCTCGCCCGCTCCTCCGACATACCGGTCGGCGCCGGGCTCATCCTCGGCGACACCGTGGTTACCCAACCGAATCCCGGTAATTACCAGGGCTTCTCGGTGATCTGCACACATCAGGGCTGTGCCCTCAACGAAATCGCGGGCGGCACCATCAACTGTCCTTGTCACGGCAGCAAATTCAATCTGGACGGATCCGTGGCGACCGGTCCGGCAAATGAACCGCTCTCGCGCCGCGAGGTATCGGTACAGGGCGACTGGATCGTCGCGGGCGCACCGGCGACACCGCCGGTGATCAAGCCGTGGTGGTGCGAAATCCCGATCTTCGCGCCTGGTAGTGCGGACTGCTGACTATTTCCGCCGCGCCGTTCGGGTTGCTCCGATGGAGGCCGCCACCACGCAGATGACGCCCACCCATTGCGCCGCGTGCATGATCTGGCCGAGGACGATCAGTCCGGCGAGTGCGGCGGCAGCCGGTTCCAGGCTCATCAGCACGCCGAAGATGCGCGGTGGAATGCGCCGCAGCGCTTCGAGTTCCACGGAATACGGCAGCACCGACGACAGCATCGCGACCGCGAAACCGGCAGCGAGGACCGAGGGCTGGAACAGTGTGGCGCCCGCGTCGGCGATGCCGACCGGGACCATGAGCACACCGCCGAAGGCCATCGCAATTGCCAATCCCCCACCGCCGCTGGTCCGGTCACCGAGTGCGGCACTCAGCAGAATGTAGCTCGCCCACAGGGCGCCCGCGGCCAGCGCGAACAGCACACCCGACCAGCCGACATCGCCGCCCGCCTTGGTCAGCAGCAGTACGCCGCCACCGGCGAGTACGGCCCACACCGGATCGGTCCAGCGCCGCGAGCCGGCCAGCGCGACGCTGAGCGGCCCCAAGAATTCGAGGGTGACCGCCATACCGAGCGGAATCCGGTCGATGGCCTGGTAGAAGCACAGGTTCATGGAGGCGAGCACGGTGCCGTAGCCGAGCACCACCGGTAGCGCGCGCCGCTCGATCCGCAGCGCGGACCGCCAGACGACCAGCAGCACCACCCCGGCGAAGAACAGGCGCAGTGTGACCGCACCCGCGGCCCCGGTGGCAGTGAACAGCTGTTTGGCCAGCGCCGCGCCGACCTGCACGCTGACGATCCCGATCAGCACCAGTGCCGTCGGCGGCACCCCGCCGAGCCCGCGCGCGTGCACCGCACGCAGGGGCGTCAGCGGCCCGGCCGACTTCGGATTCCGTTCGATATCGATCGCGACCACGCGGCACCCTCCGTCCAAAAACCCAGCATCCCAGAAACGGTCAGGCCGCCGGGCGAGGACCTGCCAGATCGACGAGATCGATATCCTTCGGCGCGGAATCGCGTTCGCCCGCTTGCGACTTCGCCCGCTTGCCGGCAACGAGATACGCAACGACCAGCAACACGCTCAACCACACGTAGGTGTTCCCCCACAGGTGTTGCCAAGGCGTCCAGGCCAATTCACGGCGATTATCGCCCGGCAGCCAGTTCTGCGGCCCGTACACGAATGCCGCGGTGGTGAGGACGATCGCCACATACCAGCCGATCGCCCGACCGCGCGGCAGTGTGGTCGCGTAACAGACCATCGCGAACAGTGCGGGCGCGATCATCACCCAGTGATGCGACCAGGAGATCGGCGATACCAGCAACGTGAAGACGGCGTTGATCGACAGCGCGAGCGCGGGCATCTCGGCGGCCTGGCGCATGGCGGGGACCACCAGCGCGAGCAGCGCCGCACTCAGCACCAGCCACAGCACGGTGAACAGCGGCTTCTCCACGCCGAATCGGGCGAGCACGGCCTGGATCGACTGGTTGGTGTGGAAGGAGGAGCCGCTGAGTCCGGAGACATTGCCGAGTCCGCCGAACCAGTAGTTGACCGATTCCTTGGGCAGGATCGCGAAGCTGAGCGCGGTCGCCACCGCACCGGTGATCGCGGCGGTGACTGCGGCGCGATAATCCCGGCGCACCAGGAAGTAGAGCACGAATGCCGCCGGTGTCAGCTTGATCGCGGCGGCAACGCCGACCAGCATGCCGCGCCGCCACTTCGGCTTCGCGGTGAGCGCGTCCGCGGCGACCAGCACCATCAGCAGCAGGTTCACCTGTCCGAAGTCCAGCGTGGAGCGGACCGGCTCCAGCAGCATGGCCAGCGGTGTCGCGCAAGAGGTGGCCAGCAGCGCGAGTTGCAACGCGCCGCGCTCGGGCCAGCGCCGCCGCGCGACCAGATACAGCGTGACGGCCAGTGCGAGCGTCGAGGAGATGAAGAAGGTGAAGGCCGCGGCATCCCATGGCAGCAGCGCGAACGGGCTCAACACCAGTGCGGCGAACGGCGGGTAGATGAACGGCAGCCCGATACCGATGGTGGTCTGCGGCAACTGGCCGTACATATCCGCGCCGTCGCGCAGCGCCTCGATGCCGAGCCGGTACACCTGCAGGTCGATGAACCCACCGGTGATCCGGTGGAAGGGCCACAGCGGCGCCATCAGGCACCAGGTGGCGAAGCCGACGAGCAGCACCGGCACCAGCCACACCGCGCGCCCGAATCGTCGGTTCACGGGCTTCGACCTATCTGGGGTGGTGACACTACTCATCCGCGGCGACTATACCGACCCGCACGAAGGCAGCCGAATCCGCGTTCTTACTCATGGCAATCGGTCAACGCTCAGGACGCCCCGAACAAGCCGAGCAGATCGTTCTTGCCGAACATGGCGGCCGCGGCCCGCGCCGACGGTGTCCCGGCATCCGGATCCGCACCGGCGGCGAGCAGGGCCCGCAAGATCTCGGTCTCGCCCTTGAAGACCGCACCGGCGAGCGGGGTCTGTCCCTTGTCATTGGCTCGATTCGGGTCGGCATCACGCGCGAGCAGCACCTGGACGGCGTCCTGATGACCGTGGTAGGCGGCCAGCATGAGCAGCGTGTCGCCGTTGTCGTTGGTGAGGTTCACCGGGACACCGGCATCGAGGTACGCCGTGAGCCGCTCGGCATCGCCGTGCCGAGCTAGATCGAAGATCTTGGTGGCGAGTTCGATCAGGTCCGGGTCCGTCTCGTCATTGCCCATCTGCCAGTCCTACCACTCGAGATGCGCCGGAGACGGCAGTTGTCACGGAATGATTCGGCCTGTCGCGGTCGATAACAGTTTCATAACTCGACGATCGGGTACCCCGCAAACATGACAGTGACGCACAAGCGATTTCACCGCCCTGCCGGTGTCGATCGCGGAACCGCGCTGCTGGCCTTGGCAACCTGCCTGATTTTCGTGGCCGGCATCGCCACCATCACCCGTTCCTTCCCGACCAGCGCGGCGGCCGCCGGATGCATCGCGGCCGGACTGACCGTGACACTCGGCATCCTCCCGCACAGTCGTTAGCCGATCCACCAGAACGTCGACCCCACTGCCCGATACGGCAGGCTTACTGCCGTGCGTGTACTGCTGCTCGGCCCCTTCGAGGTCCGCGATGACGAGGACCGACCGCTTCGGATCGCCGGGGTCAAGGTGCGCGCATTGCTGGCCCGGCTCGCCATGGAACCCGGCCGGGTGGTGCCCGCCGATGCGCTCGCCGATGCGATCTGGGACGGACGCCCGCCGGATAACGGCGCGAATGCGTTGCAGGCGTTGGTGTCTCGGGTCCGGCGCGCGGTCGGCACCGCGCGAGTCGAGGGACTCGCGGCGGGCTATCGGCTGGTAATCGATCCCGTCGATGTGGATGTCGTCCGGTTCGAACGCCTGGCCGCGGCCGGGCGAGAATCGGATGATCTGGCCGCATTGCGCGAGGCCGAGGCCCTGTGGCGGGGTCCGGCGCTGACCGAACTGCTGGAGCTGCGGTTCGCGGCCGACGCGGCGGTGCGGTTGAACGAGTTGCGGCGCGGCGCGGCCGAACATCGGCTCGGGCTGGAGGTCGCCGCAGGCAATGACGTCCTCGACGAGGTACGCGTACTGGCCGAGGCGCATCCACTGACCGAGCGCATCCAGGGCCTGCTGATCCGTGCGCTGTATGCGGCGGGCCGGCAGGCCGATGCATTGGCGGCCTTCGAACGGACCAGAGATCGGCTCAGCGACGAACTCGGCATCGACCCGTCCCCCGAACTGAGCGAACTGCACCTGGCGATCCTGCGGCAGGAATCCGCGGCGCCGCGCCGACGCACCAATCTGCGCGCGCAGGTCACGAGTTTCGTTGGGCGCGAGGAGGATGTGGCCGAGCTGACCGCGCGACTCGCGGCCGCCCGGCTGATCACCATTGTCGGACCGGGCGGTGCGGGTAAGACCCGACTCGCCGTCGAGGTGGGCGAGCGGGCTTCCCGCGGCGTGTGGCTGGTCGAACTCGCCGCGGTGCGCGATCCGGAACAGGTCGCCTCAGCGGTGCTCACCACGATCGGTGTGCGTGAGGTCGGGGTGTTGGAGCCGTCGGCCGGTGATCCCGTGGATCGGTTGGCGGAATACCTTGCACACCAACATGTCCTACTGATCCTGGACAATTGCGAGCATCTCGTCGACGCGGTTGCCGAACTAGTCGACCGGCTGCTCGGCGCCTGTCCGCAGCTGCGGGTGCTGGCCACCAGCCGGGAATCGCTCGCCGTCGATGGTGAACATATTCACCAGATTCGTCCGCTGCCCGTGCCCGATGATGTGGCCGATGCCGAAAGTTTTCCCGCGATACGGCTTTTCGTCGAACGAGCGCGAGCGGTCCGTCCGGATTTCGCGCTCGATGCCGGCACCGCCCTGGCCGTGGTCGAGATCTGCCGACGGCTGGATGGTTTGCCGCTGGCCATCGAGTTGGCGGCGGCACGGCTGCGAGCACTCTCGGTCGGCCAGATCGCGGCGAAGCTCGATGATCGGTTCACGCTGCTCGGTCGCGGCAGCCGGACGGCGCAGGCCCGACATCGGACATTGCGCGCGGTCATCGAGTGGAGTTGGGCGCCGCTGTCGGAGCCCGAACGTGAGCTCGTCATGTGGCTGGCGGTGTTTCCGGCCGGTGCGATCCTCGACGCCGTCGACGATCTCGAGTTGCTCGCCGGGTTGGTGGACAAGTCGTTGGTCGAGCTGGGCGGCGAGCGGTACCGGATGCTCGAAACGATCCGGTCGTATGCGTTGGAGCGGTTGGCGGAGTCCGGTCGGGAGGGTGTGGTTCGAGATAGGCAGGCGCAGTACTCGCTGCGGCTCGCCGAATCGTCCGAGGCGGAACTGCGCTCCGCCGGGCAGCTCGATGCGCTCGCCCGGTTCGATTCCGAACGCGGCAATATTTCCGCCGCATTGCGATTCGCGGTGGACACCGGTGCGGTCGAGCTGGGCATTCGACTGATCGCGGCAATGTTCTGGTACTGGACGTTGCGCGGGATCCACACCGAGCGGCTGCATTGGATGCGGGCGGTGCTGGAGCTTCGCGGCGAGGTACCGGATGAGCTGCGGGCATTGCGCGGTGTGCTCGATGGGTTGTCGCGGTATGAGAGCGGGGCGATCGACGACGGGATTCGGGCCGTAGCGGCTGGTATCGAAATAGCAAGGGGCTCAGGCGATCTGCCCAGCGGGCCGACGGGCACCGTTCTGCTGGTAGCGCCCGCATTCCTGGAAGGGCAAGGCCTTTCGACCTCATGGCCCGGGCTGGTCGGGTGGGAGCGCGGGATAACGCTCTTACTCGGCGGTACGAGCATCGCCCAATTGGTCAGTGCGAAAAAGGAATTCGAGTCGGTTGGTGAACGCTTCGGCCTGTCCACGACACTCCAGTCGATCGCGGATGACCAGATGCGTCACGGTGATCTGCCCGGGGCGATCACTTCGCTCACCCGTGCCGCTGCCGCCTTCGAAGAGCTGGGCAATGCGGGTGATGCCGCGGCCGTCTGGGCCGAAGCGGCCACCGCGCTGGCTCGGCTCGGCGAATTCGACCGCGCCGAAACCGCGCTGGCGCGAGCCGGACAACATGTCGAGGCGGCCGCAGAGCCAGGCACCGCGACATATGTGCGGCTTGCGCGCGCGGAGTATTTCCTGCGTCGAGGCGATCGGAAAGCGGCGCTGCGCGAACTCGATCGGGCCGAAACCGGTCTCGTGAATACCGCCTTCGGTACTCGAATTCGTGCTCGGAGTGCTAGTTTTCGAGCGCTGATCGCGATTCTCGACAACGATCCGGCGCGAGCTCGGCGGGTGCTCGATGCGGCGACCAAAGGGCTGATCATCGGCGGGGACGCAGCAACGACCATTTCGAGCGGGGCGCAGCCGGACGACCTGGCAATGTTCGCGCATTTGTATGCCGCACTCGCAATGCTCGATGGCAATCCGACCGCTGCGGCCCATTTGCTCGGCGCGGCAGCCGCCATGCTCGGCACCGAGGACCTTCGCGGTTATGACAATCTCGTCGCACCGGCGGATCGAGCCCGCGCAGCGCTCGGGGCTGACGCCTTCACCGCTGCCTACGGCAGCACAGCGGGCCTGCACCCCACCGCCGCAATCGAATTCCTACTATCACAGGCGATTTGAACGCATGCGGTGGCCGAACCACCGGTGCGGCTACCGCTCGGCCTCAGTTGTCGGAATCTACTGGTACGGAAGCAGATTCGGGCACCCCACCCGCGACGATCATGCCCAACAGTGCTAGGGCGCGCTCGTCGGCCGAACCCTGCTCGGCGTGATAGGCGATGAGTATCTGGCCAGGAGCACCATTGACGGCGAAGGTTTCGTAGGACAGCGTGAGGTCTCCGACCAGCGGATTGCGAAAATGTTTGACGCCCGCGGTTTTCGCGCGCACGTCATGACGGGCCCATAGCCGCCGGAAATCTTCGCTCTTCAGCGTCAACTCGCCGACCAGCTCGGTCAGGCGCGGATCGTCGAGATCGGTGCCCGCGGTGGCACGCAGACTGGCGACGGTATCGGCGGCAATGGTTGGCCAGTCCGAGTAATACGCACGCGCCTGCGGGTCCAGAAAGATCGCCCGCACCATATTGACGCCCTTGGCCGAACAGGAATTGACCGCGGTGGCCAGTGGATTCGCGGCCAGCACATCCATATATCGGCCGAGGACCAGTGCGGGCGTATTCGGCCAGGAATCCATCAGGCGCAACAGCCCTGGCGCGACCCGCTCGGGCCGTCGCGCCGCCCGCCTGCGTCGAACGGTCGGCCGCGCCAACTCGCGCAGGTGCGCGACCCCCTCCTCATCCAACGCGAATACCCGGGCCAATGCCTCGACCACCTGCTCGGACGGATGCTTATCCCGTCCCTGCTCCAGCCGCACGTAGTAGTCCGCGCTCATGCCAGCGAGCATGGCCACTTCCTCGCGACGCAGCCCGGCCACCCGCCGCTGGCCACCACCGGGAATCCCGAACTCCTCCGGACGCGCCAGTTCGCGGCGGGCGCGTAGGAACACGCCCAATCGGTTCTCGGAGTCCATGCATCCGAGGGTAGGACAACTCGCTCGGACCTGGGTGGCCCTGGGACTACCAGGAAGTTGCAGCTTGACAGAGCCCCTTCTTGACATATGTCGAAAAGGTTGGGCAGACTCGACTCCGTCAGGTTTTCGATATATGTCTCACAAGTGGAGGTACCGTCCAATGTCCCGCATCCAGCTCGCCCTCAACGTCGACGACATCGATCAAGCGGTGCAGTTCTACTCGACCCTGTTCAATGCCGAACCCGCCAAGCGCAAGCCCGGTTACGCCAACTTCGCGATCACCGAACCACCGCTGAAGCTCGTGTTGATCGAGAACCCCGGCCACGGCGGCAGCCTCAACCACCTCGGCGTCGAAGTCGAAGCCAGCGACCAGGTACACACGGAGATCGCGCGACTGTCGACGGCGGGGCTGTTCACCGAGGAGCAGATGGCGACCACCTGTTGCTTCGCCACCCAGGACAAGGTGTGGGTCACCGCACCCGATGCCGAACGCTGGGAGGTCTACACCGTGCTGGCCGACAGCGAAACCTTCGGCACCGCACCACAACTCGCCTCCGGCGAAACCGCCAGCGACGAGCAGGCGATGTCGGTGTGCTGCGGCACCGCCGTTAAGAAGGACGCGGTTGCCTCCGGCGCCTCCTGCTGCGGCTGAGACTCGCCCGATGACGCTGTTGGCGCGGCGGCTCACCGCCAGGTTCCTCGGCACCGCCCTACTGGTGTGCGTGGTCGTCGGATCCGGTATCGCCGCCCAGCAACTGACCCAATCGTGAAGGCGTCCCATTCAATCGGGGCGACGCCTTGCCTTTGTCAGTCCTTCGCCGTGCCGGATTCGGCTCCCCGTCCTGGAACCCTGCGTACTGGGTGCTTCGCGGATCGAGCGGGCTTACCGATCAGGCCCGCGAAATCTGTTGTGCCGCAAACATGACGACCTCATGTAGTCAGTGGGAGAAGATTGAGAGCCCCGGAAGAGAAAGAAATGGGTGGGACACGATGGCGAACCTACTCCTAGTGCTGGCGGTCCTGGACATTGCGTTGATGACGATATTGATCATCATCTACCGCATACCGCGCCTATCGCGCAGCTTGCAGAACATACCTGCGGTGCAACGCCATTGGCGTCCGAACTGGCCAGAGCTCAGAAGAATGATCCCGCTACTGCTCCTCGCCCTGACGGGTGCGCTGTGGGGGCTCGTAAACCTGATGTGATCTCGTCGCCGGTCGCGGGCGCGCAGGAACACCCAATCGGTTCCCGGAGTCCATGCAACCGAGGGTAGGACAACCCGGTCGGACCTGGGTGGCCCCGCGACTACCAGGAAGTCCGCAGCCTGGCGGGCGGCCACCGCGGATACGAACCTGGTGCTCATGACAAACAACCTCGAAGGCCGCACCGCGGTAGTCACCGGCGCATCCAGTGGTATCGGCGCCGCCACCGCCCGACAGCTCGCACACAACGGCGCACGGGTAGCCCTACTCGGCCGCCGCAAGGAACGGATCGAAGAACTGGCCACCGAGATCGGCGGACCGACCCTCGCGGTGGTCGCCGATGTGGTCGATCAGCAATCCATGCACGACGCCGCGGCAACGGTGCACGCGGCATTCGGACCGATCGACCTGGTGGTCGCGAATGCGGGCGTCATGCTCGCCGCACCGTTCGAAGCGGCGGACACCGACGAATGGGATCAGATGGTGGGCACCAATATCAGCGGATTGCTCTACACCGGAAGGGTTTTCATCGACGATCTGCTCGCCGCGGCGCGCGACGGCCGCCGCGCGGATCTGGTGCATGTCGGCTCGATCGGCGGGCACACCGTCTTCCCGAACTACGGCGTCTACACCGCGACGAAGGCCGCCGTTGCCCACCTCACCCGCAATCTGCGCGCGGAATTCGGCCCGCGCGGTGTCCGGGTGAAGAATATCGAACCCGGTTTCGTGGAAACCGAACTCGGCGCGGGTATGCGCGATGAAGAACAGCGCGCCGGGCTCGCCCAGTGGCGCAGCGAACTCGAAGTCCTGCGTTCGGACGATATCGCCGATGCGATCGCCTACGCCGTCGCCGCACCACCGCGGGTCAACGTGGCCGAGCTCATCGTCGTGCCGACCCAGCAGGGCTGAACCCGATGCGGCGGACGTCCTCCCGGACGTTCGCCGTTCGGCGTCGCAAGCACGCTATGACAGCGCCGTCCACCCGTCCCACACCCGCGGGCCGATATCGCCACGCACACAGGCCAGGCGAAGATCCGCCTGCGCCTGGTACTCCGGATTCGCGGCCGCCGCCTGCGCGGCCATGGTGGCCATCCGGAACTCCCGGATATCACGCAGCAGATAGAAGCCGTCCCAGCGCAGCACATCACTGCCGTAGGCCCGGCAGTACTCGGCATATTGCGCATCGGTGATCCAGCCGAACGACGCGCATTCGATCGCCGCATGCACCAGATCCCATTCTGGTGGACCGAACGACAGCAGTCCGGTATCGAGCAGGATCACGCTGTCGTCCTCCGCGACAACCACATTGCCGCTCCACGCGGCGCCATGGATGACGCTCCACGGCCGTCCGGTCGGCAGCGCCGCCCAGCGACCACGCAGTTCCGCCAAATGCCTACGCATCCAAGATCTGTCGTCCGCGCTCATGGTATGCGCCGCATCGATGCGTTCGTCGAGTCCGACGAAGGGGGCCACCTGTCCGATTTCCATTTCGGTCGGCGGTGCCAGCCCATGCAATCTCGTCAGCGCCGCGGCCACCTCCGCAGGTGTACCCGCGCGGTGCCGCGGCAGCTCATGCCAGAAGGTCACCGCGCGACCGTCCACCACCACCGGCTGCGGAATATCGGAAACCGCCTGCGCCGCAGGTATTTCGGCGGACATCAACCAGCGCGCGACATCGACCGCACGCTTGGCGGCGCCCTGCTGTCCGGGCGCACCGATCCGCGCTATCACCCCGCCCAGCAACCGATAGTCGATCTCGCCGGTCACTCGAAGTAGTTGGGCGTCTGCGGAATTCATGCCAACGCCCGCGCAGGCGCCCCGCAGAATCGACCACGTCCCGTTACTCAGCCGCGTCGCGGTCATTTCTCCATGATAGCGGTTCGATCTAGCGAATTGCATTGATTCACAACCAATCTGATGCATCAACTACCGCGCCGACCACGATATCGCCCGCTAGTCGCGGCGCGGTCTTGCCATGCCCAGCAACCAGGTCTTCGGATCGGCTCGAGGTCCATGCCCACGTGCATGGCCAGGGTCTTCGCATGAAAGCCGAAGATCTTGCGGCCGTGGTCATCACGCCCGTCGCGGACGCGATCGGCCCGGAGTCGTCGCTGATCGACGAACTCGGCGCTGAGTCGACCGACCTGTTGGATATGTGGTTTCGCATCGAGGAGCGAGGTGGTCAGCGAGGCGGGGCTGGCCCATCTCGGGCCAGTACTACCGCGGTTCATTGGCCAGCCCACCGCGAAATGATCAGGTGCACAGTCTCATAACCGTAGGCAATCTGATCGATCTGGTGCATTCGCTGGTGGCGCAGCACCGATCCGAGGCTACGCCGATGGAGGCGGGAAGAGAACCCTGCTCGCGGTGGAAACGGAGCGCATCCGACCGCCCGCTAGCCTGAGTCGGCAAGGCCGATCGTGAACGAGGCGCGCTGCGCCCGCGTGCTTCGAGCCGCCCATCGCCCCATCTCGCGCTGCCGTAAGCGTCAACTTCGATGGCGTGCTCACCGTCGGCCGATTCGGTTGGCAGTCGCACCGATGCCAACGACCGCCGGTCCACGAGGTCCAGGTATATCCGCTGCGGATCGCGGCCCAGCGGCACCAGGAAGATCCGCGCGTACTCGAACTTCTTGCGGGCGGCCGACCACGTGATGTCGAGCGACCGACGGGCGGTATCGGTGAACTCGACGGCGACTCGCAATGTCGCCTCGCCCGCCTGGTACCGCACGGCTTCCTCCTCGTGTGCCCGCTACGTCGCATTATCTTCCGGGTCTTGTCATCTGCGCGTAAATTCAGCTCACGCGGTTTCCAGCTGATTCATGCATATGAAGGGATCACCCAGATATGTGTGTTGCGAGTCGCCAGTGGATCCACAGCGCGGTTTCGGTCGCGCTCACCGTCATGATCGCCATCGCTGCCGTCTCCTGCGGCTCGAATAACGACCACGGAGCACAGGATTCGACTATCCCGCGAGCAGACAGCCCCGAAGCCGGGCGAATCGTGGACATCGTCCGTGGCAAAATGACCGAACTCGACCTCAGCGCTGCCGTATTCGGCGTATGGCGCGGCGATGAACAGCTCGCCCTCGGCGCACTCGGCAGCTCCCCGCTCGGAGTTCCGGCGACACCCGACATGCAGCTGCGGGTGGGTCAGCCGATGGAGCCCATGCTCTCGACGGTGCTGCTCCAGCTGAACAAGGAAGGCGTTGATCGGCTCGACGAACCGATTGCCAAGTGGCTACCGGGTTTTCCACGTGCCGACCAGATCACGCCGCGGATGCTCGCCAACGGCACCTCCGGCATCTCGGACTACGTGACCGATCCCGAATTCCTGAAGACTTTCTACGCGAATCCGATCAAGGGTTTGACCAGCCAGGAACTGTTCGACCTGGCCAATGCGCGCCCACCGCTCTTCACGCCGGGCTCCAGCTTTGCCTACGCCCACAGTGATTTGGTCGTACTCGGCGTGGTGCTGGAGAAGGCCATCGGCAAGCCGCTCGGCGAGCTGATTCAGCAGCGCATCATCGACCCGCTCGGCATGAAGCAGAGCCGAGTGATGCTGACACCGCAGATGATCGAGCCGAGCCTGCACGGCTACACCAATGAGCGTGGTGTCTTCGAGGATTCCACGTTCTGGAATCCCACCGCATTCCTGCACAGCGGCAATATGAACAGCACAGTTCCCGACGTCGCGCTCTGGGTGCGCGCTCTCGCCGAAGGGAAACTGCTGCCCACCGAAACATTCGAGGAGATGATGGCGCCCTCGACAGCGGGCCTGGGCCCACTCACCAAAGAAAAGTTCTTCGCCTACGGCATTGTCCATGTCGACGACTGGATATTCATGAATCCGGCATTCGGCGGGTACAACGGTGTGGTCTTCTACGACACGGTTACCAAGTCCATGATCGTCCTGTACTGCACGCTCGGACCGAAGGCAGATGCCAACGTGGACAACGCTATTCCCATCGGCACCGAGCTGGCCGAACTTCTCGTGCCGGACCGGCCGCCGCGCAGCTGAGGTTCAGATGAACGTCGATTTCAGGTAGTCGGTGACGTCGGCGCTGCTGGCAGTACGCCGGGCGAATCCGAGATAGCCGTCCGGCCGGACGACGAATACCGAGCGCTGCCGCGCGCGATAACTCTGCGCGAATTTTCCCGCGGTATCGCGGAAAGCGGCAGGATCGTCTCGGCGATTTCGGCTTGCGGGGCGGCGATGAGATACGCGTCGAGATGACTGTGCGCCGCGACCTTTGCGGCAGCGGCCAGTTGTTCCAACTCGCGAAGATCTGTCGCAGAGGTGGTTTCGTCCGCGTAGATCAGGATTGTGTGCTCGATTCGGCCAAGCAACGAGAACAGCCGAATATCGAAGGCGACGGCATCGCGGGTGAGACCGGCGCATAATCCGGATCGGTCGAATCCGCACCGATGCCTTCGCGGGCGCTGCGCACCGTCCGGCCCACCACCTCTTCGCCGACGGGCCTGCGTTCGGCGTCGTAGCTGTCCAGCAGATCCGTTGCCGCATCGCCTTTGACGGCGAGCGCGAGCTTCCACGCGAGATTGTGCGCATCCTGGATACCGGTGTTCATGCCCTGCGCGCCGGTCGGCGGATGAATGTGCGCGGCATCGCCCGCGACGAAAACCCTTCCGCGACTATAGGAATCGACAATGCGGTGGCTGATCCGAAACACCGACGACCAGCGAAGTTCCGACGCTGTGGTCGGCTCGGGACCGAGCCGGTCCAGCACTGCCTGCAGATGCGGCAGTTCGGGCTTGCGCCCGGATTCGAAGCCGTGCGCGATATCGTCGCCGCCGACCGACGCGCTCGCGAGTTCGTCCGGGACGAGCATCGAGATGCGGTACCGGGACCTGCCAGGCAACGGGATACACACCAGCACACCGTCGGTGACGCCATCGGTCTGGTGCATCGAACGGATGCTGTACCCACGAGGCAGCGACCAGTCGAGTTCGACATCACCGAGCATGTACTGCTCGGCGAACGCCGCACCCTCGAACGTCAGGCCGAGTGTCTTACGGACCGTGCTGTGCGCACCGTCGCAGCCGACGAGATAACGCGCCCGCACCATCTCATCGGCGTCGGCGCGCGACAATACCGCCCGGACATCTTCGTCACCTTGCTCGAATGTCGTGAGTCGCGGGCCGCGTTCGACCGTGGTGCCCAGTGCGGTGAGGCGGTCGCGCAGTATCCGCTCCGTCTCGTACTGAGGTAGCCCGATGAATCCGAACGGTATGTCCGGTGGCAGCGACAGCTTCATCCGGGCGACTTCGGCACCGTTGACATAGAGGATCTGGCCGCGCAGCTGGATCGCCGCGTCCAGCACCTGACGCAGGGCGCCCATCCCCTCGAATAACTCGAGCGTGCGGGGCTGAATGCCAACGGCTTTCGCGTATCGCGGCGGTTCCAGCAGTGGGTCGATGACCCGGCAGGAAATTCCCTGCGACGCAACTCGATCGCGGCGGTCAGTCCGATCGGCCCGGCTCCCGCGATCAGTACGGCGGTCTCATCCATCCGACATCACCGTCATCGACCGGTCGTCGTTGGTTCGGCGGAACTGCTCGTCGGGCTCGTAGTCGCTTCGCCCGGCACAGCATTGGCGCCGTAGAAGGTCGGCAGCATGCCTTTGAGCAGCACCAGGGCCGATCCCTCACCCGACGGGACCGCCGCGAGGTTGGTAGCGATCACGATGGTGAGATCCGATTGCGGGTCGTGGCCCATGAAGGTCATGAATCCCGGGAGCTGACCGTCGTGTCCTATGAGGTGCGTACCGAATCGCACGATGCCGAGACCGTATCCGGCTTGGTCCGGATTGGCCGGATCGATCGGCTGAATGCTGTCCAACCGAGTCTTCTGCATCTTCGCGTCGAGCAGACGACCGCCGACGAGCGCCTGCACATACGTCGCCATCTCGTCAGCCGTCGAGATCGCACCACCGGCGGTCCACGCCCAAGACACGTTGATATCTGTTTGATTGGTAGGTTTCAGGGTGCCCGCGACAGCCTCGGCCCGTTGCGCGGGAGGAAGTGCGTAGGTATCGATGGTGGATACGTTGGTGCCGAAGGCATAGCCCTGGGGATGCGGATCCGGAATCGAGGAGTCCGTGGGCGCAGGCAGTGATGTGTCCTCGAGGCCCAACGGTTCGAAGATACGCTTCCGCAAATTCTCCGCGGCCGTCATATTCGTGAGTTTCTCGATGACCAGGCCGAGCAGGATGAAGTTGGTATTGCTGTACTCGAACTTTTCCCCGGGCTGAAAGTTCACGGGGTGCGCGAACGCGATGGCCAGCAATTCCTCGGGCGTCCACACCTTCTTCGGCTCGTTGTCGAGCGCAGCATTGAACTGCGGGTCGAAGGTGTAACTGTATAGCCCGCTTCGCATTTCGTTCAGTTGAGCGATCGTGATCCGATCACCGTTCGGCACGCCTGGCCAATACTTGTCGATGGGGTCGTCGAGCGAGAGCTTGCCATCCTGCGCCAACTGCAGGATCACCGTCGACGTCATCGTCTTGGTATTACTGCCGATCCGAAAGTAGTCGTCGACCGTCATCGGCTCGCTCGTATCGATGGCTCGGATACCGAATGCCGCCGCCCAATTGCCTTGCTTCGGCGATTTGACGACCACGACAGCGCCCGGAATGGCATTGTCCTTCATCAGCGTGGTTATCACCGGCCGGATAGCGGCGGCATAGGCGGGCTCGGCTGCTTGCGTGGTCGATTGCGTGGAAGTTTTGGCGGAGTCCGTCGACGTCCCGCAGCCCGTGACGAGCAACAGACCGGCTGCAACACACGCGGCGATGCCTGTCCTGTGTCCCATAACGCTCCGTTCGAGGTTTGCTGGAACGTGGCTATGTAGCGCGGTGCAACACTAACTCCGCGTGACGCGGTTTCGCGCGGGAATGCCGGGCGCAGCCCATTGCCACCTCTTCTGGCAGCGGCGCAACGAGTTCCACTCGAACGCGCGACGATGCTCCGACCTTTCCAAGATTCTCGGCGCGGCCTGCGCCGATGTGATCCGCGTCTCAGGTACGGTGCGACGACCTACGCCGGGCCAAGAGGGGCTCGGTCGGCACAGCGAAAGGCGGGCATGATGGGCGGACTCTCGCGCGGCGCGGCCGGTGTGGCGCTGGCGGCGGCGTGTCTGACGGTACCGACAACCTTGGCACCCCAAGCGAATGCGGCGATCGCCCCCACCCTGTCGGTGGCGATGACCGGCCCGGCACTCGGTGCGACCAGCGTCGCGGCGGTCGGCTGTGGGCAGACAGCGCAGGCGAGGGTGCAACGCCCCGATGGCACCCCGGTGCAAAGCGGTATCGTCGAGTTCACCAGCCGCCTGCCCGGCCTCGGCGGCAACATCGTCGGAACCGTACCGGTCTCCAACGGCACCGCGAGCATCCTCTGGATTCCGGATATCGCGGGCCAACACATCGTCAGCGCCGTCTATTACGACGGCCTGCCCGACTACCAACCAGCAGCCGGATACACCACCGTCACCGCCGTAAACCTCGGCGGCGTCTGCATATAGATCCGAAACGACGAAGGCCCGGTCCGGGTGGACCGGGCCTTTCCTGTGGACATGGCCACGCGCTGCTTGCCGATCCGCATTCGTTGGTCAGTTCGTCCGGAAGATCGCGACGGCAGATTCCGCGGTGGGGATCGCGAGCTCACATGATGTGGCTTTGACTTCCACGGCCATCAGGTCGTAAGGAGCCGCGCGCTTGGGGGCGGGGAGCAGCAGGCCGACGAAAGTCGTGATCCGACACCAGCCTGTGCTGGTGTTCTCGATGGCAAAGACTCCATCGATCCGGACCCGTCGCTGGCCGTCGCTGAGGGGATACGAGGCGTCCGTGGCTCGCCGCCTGGACTCGTAGCGGAGTTCGATTTCCTGGCTGGTGGAGTAGCGCTTCGGATCGTCGAGAATGAAGCTGCACTCGTACAGGGAGGTTTTGGCATCCAGATAAGGTGTGTGCTCTTCACCGATACCGGCGAGACCGGCGCAGGGGTCGAGAGTCGCAGTATCTCGGCGTGTGAGTAGGCCGTCGAAAATGTGCACCGAAGACTGGGCGATCTTCCCCACCGCGGGACAATTGGCTCGGCCGCCGTCGCCGAACATCTCCGAGAACATGAGAAACGCCGTCGAACCGTCATCGATCTGCTCGAGCGGCACCGCGATCGCACATCCGCCGCTGGCGACGGCCTGGATAGCGTCGCGCCCGGCGACCTCGATCCGCTGCGCTCCATCCGGTAGCCGCTCTGTCGGCGCGCCGATGGTGATATCCAAAAAGATCGCGGAAGTCTTGGTCTCGGCCAACAAGTCTTCGAAGGATACGACGCAGCGATCAAGGCCTTGGGCTGGCAGCACGCTCGCGGGTCCCACCTCGGCTATGGCAGCGGTATCGAATAGATCGCACGGATCGATTGCGCGCAGTTCGTCGAGTACATCGAGCCTGGCCTGGGATCCTTGCGGCTGGACCCGGCTGCGATAGTCGCTGCTCGGTGCGGCTGGCGGCACGCCGCGGCCGATCTCCGGCGCCGATTCGAAGGCAGGCGCATCGGTAGCCGACGGATGGGGTGAATTACTCGCACAGGCAGAGAGGAGAGCCAGTAGTACCGCACCAACGGCTGTAGTAGTACGAAACCCCTTGGATCCCAATCGCATACGGCCCCCCTCGACCTTGTTCAGCAGTTCATCGGGCAGCGTAGCGGCTGGCTCATACCGTGGTACCGTCAGGAAGACGGAGTTGGCCGTCGCCTCGCCAACCGCCTTGCAAGCCTTGTCGTCGAGCACGATCCGGACGGCCAGATCGTTTGGGGCGGACCGCTCGTCGATCTCGCGGTCCAGTTCGACGATCAGGGCGTGTCCGCATTCGGCGAATCAGGTCGTCGACACGGCGCTGCCCCGGTGTCAGCGTTTGTCGATAGTCGGCGCGGCGCCGCAGTTCCGCTGCTAGCGCTGCGCGGTCCGCCTCGAGTTGCTGTGGTTGCCGCGCGGTGTCGGCTACGGTCCGGAGTTCGCGTACTTGGTTCTCGTATTAACGCATCGCATTGACCACCGCGGCCGGCACATGGATCGGGGCCTGCCAGTTCACTTCCCGTGCTTCGCGAGGGTGGAAGGATTCGATGTTGTCGCCGTAGAAGAAATCGATGAAGTTGCCCGCAGCGAGCGCCTGCACCAGTGGATCGACGTTGCCCCGTCGTGAACAGCACTGTGTGGCAGCCCGGGTCGAGCACCTCGACGCTGGCATCAATCTCCGGCTGGCCTATCCACGGTCCGTCACAATGTTTGAGGAGCATTCGGTACAGAGTGGCTGTCCCCCAGTGCGGCTGGCCCGACATCTTGACCACGACGTCGTCATGATCGGGCGTCTCGATTACGAACATCGCCGCGAAGGTGTTCCGGAGGAGTGGAGCGTCGAGCGCTGTGACAGTGACGAACTTCTCCCGCAGTTGCTGATCGATGCGGACGGAAATCGGTACGACCACGCCAGCGCCGTCGAGGCTCCACATATCGCCAGCGTAGATGTACTCTCCGGCAACGAAGTTGGGACCGAAATCGGTCTGAGTCCACATGTCGAACGGTTCGGCTGGACTCGTCTTGTCCTCGTGATCGTCTGGGGCCAGCGGACGGACGGTGGGATCGGCGATCAGCAGGGCGTGACCGAGCACGGTGCGCCGAATATCAGTCAGCTCGTTGGGGCACTGCGATTCCTCGCTACCTTTCTCCGGATTGACCCACCATCCGGTTTCCAATGCCTGGAGGGCCGCCGCGCGGTATCCGGGTTGTGGCCCCGTTCTCGCAGGCGGTCATTCGCCCGCCACAATTCGCCGTTGAGGGGGCTGTTTCTCCACAGTTCTTCGTTTTCCGGCCAGGGATCCGGGGCAGAGTCGTTGCTGGCAAGCAGCTGTTGGTAGTGCTTCTGTAGGTCGGCCCGCGGAGCCGCCTCCCAGTCGGGTTCATGATGAACCAGGTAACGGCTATGACCTATGGGTGCAATCTGAGGGCATTCCGATATCATTGACTTCATGGCGACTATCAAGACACCGAAGACCCACAAGGTGCGTAAGGCGACCGCCAAAGCCGCGGCCGTCAAGGCGGCGCCGACCAACCTGAATGTTCGCAACCTCGATCCTGCCATCAAGGCGACCATCCAGCGCCGGGCCACTCGTCACGGTCGGTCTATGGAGGCTGAGGTACGCGACATCCTCACGCGCGCTGCTACCGAGGGCGACACCCCCGCACCCAGCCCCCTGTCTGGGGCCGCCCTGCTTGCCCGACTGGCCGAGCTTCGGCAAGCACTTGATGGTGACGTGCCGGAAATCGGTGTGCGACACGAGGACACGAAGTAGTGCTCATCCTTGACACCAATGTGATCGCAGCGGCCATGAGACCGGAGAAGTATCCGATCGTGTCCGCCTGGTTGGTCACCCAGCCAACGATCTACACGACTTCCGTCACGGTCATGGAGACCCTTAACGGCATCTACGCGCTCGATAGGGGTAAGAAGCGCGCCGTGCTTGATGTTGCGGCCGATGCCGTGTTCGCACCCCTCGAGGCAGCTGGGCGGGTACTGACGTTCGACTATGCCGCTGCCTTCTACTATGCGACATTGATGGTGAAGCGACCCAAACCGACGGCAGGGGAAGTTCTCGACGCACAGATAGCGGCTATCGCCCTAGCTCATGATGCGACCGTGGCGACCCAGAACGTTAAGGACTTCGCAGGTAAGGGCGTGAAGGTGTTCGACCCATCCACGGGCACGCACCACGGATAGGCGCACTTCCGCACGGACGCGCCACCGTCCCGGTACGGGCACCTGTACGGGGATGACCTTGACGAGACCGGCTTAGCGATGCGCCGCTCTGGGCCGGTCTGTTGAAGAGTGCGTCCAAAACGTTTCCACGGGGCTTCGGGTGGCGTCGGCGGTGGCACGAAAAGGCCCTTCACCTGCGGCGCAAGTGAAGGGCCTCGAGTGGAGCTGCCGGGAATCGAACCCGGGTCCTCCGCCGCGTCTTCAGGGCTTCTCCGTGTGCAGTTCGCTAGGTCTCTACTTGGATCTCCGGGTCTCGCGAACAAGCTCGGATGACGATCCCAGTCGCTGTTGGATGTCCCGTCCGACTCCGCGACCGAGCCGGACGGTAATTCCCTCTAGCTGATGCCAGTACCCGGGTCGAGGGACGAACCCGGACTGACAGAGACGACCTGCTACTTAGGCAGCGAGGGCGTACTCGCGCTGATTGGAATCGGCGCTTAATTGGTTGCAGCGACGCTTACGGTGGTCTCTTGCCTGCACCGACACGCTTCCCCTAAATCTACGTACGCAGTCGAAACCGTTCAGCCCCGCACGTCCCGACACCTTGTCGGGCTAGTCATGTTAACACTCGGCCATGCCGGGTTCATTCCATTATCCCCGCACTTGATTTCAGAGCTCTGACCTGCTCGGGAACAGTGCCGGCCGCACCACGCCGCGATGTCACTGCCGCACATCCAGTCCCATCAGTAGCTCCTGCACACCACGCTCAGGGCCCCGGCGAACCGATCAGGCCGCGGCGATCAACCCGACCGAGGCAAGCGCCAACGCCATCCCGACCTGCTGCTGTCGGCCGACCCGCTCGCCGAGCAGCACCATCGCCAGCAGGACGGTCGCGGCGGGGTACAGCGAGCCGATCACGCTTACCAGCGAGAGCAGCGAACCGTGGAAGGCGTATAGCAGTGCTGCATTCGCGATGGTGTCCAGCACCGCGATGTAGGCCGCCAACCGCAGGGGTTCGCCGCGCAGCGGCCGGAACTCCCCCACCGATAACGCGATGAGCCAGACCATCGGGCTTGCCGCGCCGCGTTGGGCCAGCAGCGGCCAGACCCCGGCACTCGCGTTGGTTTCGTGCAGGAAGACGAAGGCGAGTCCGAAGGCCGCACCCGAGCCGATGGTGAGCAGCGCGACCTTCCTGGTGAAGCGCAGCTCACGCCCACCGGTGATCTCCTCGGTGACGTCATCGGGCGACTCGCGGCTCACCAGGTATACCGCACCGAGCGCGAACGCGATGCCAGCGATGGCGAGCGGACCGGGGCGCTCACCGAGCACCAGCCCGACCAGCACCGGAATACCGGCGACCAGCAGGGCCGTCAGCGGCGAAACCACCGCCATCGGACCGCTGGCCAGCGCGGCATAGAACCACCACACCGCGAAGCCGCTGGCCACACCGGCCGCCAGTCCCCACAGCACCGATGCGGTGTCCGGAGTGCCGTCGAACAGCGGCAGCAGCGCGAGGATGAACAGCACCGACATGGGATAGGAAATGATCACGACGCGCAGGGCGGTCACCCGCCGCGATGCCACCCCACCGAAGAAATCACTGACGCCGTAGCCGACCGCGGCCACCAGCGCCAAGAGAACGGCGGTCAGCGCATGCCCTTGATCCGCCGCCCCAGTTCTCGGGTGACCTCGCGCTCGGCGGTGCGCTTGGCCAGATCCTGTCGCTTGTCGTAGTCCTGCTTACCCTTGGCGAGCGCGAGCTCGACCTTGACCTTGCCGTCGGAGAAGTACATCGACAGCGGCACCAATGTCTGGTTGCCCTCGCGCGACTTGCCGACCAACCGCTCGATCTCGCGCTTGTGCAGCAGTAACTTGCGCACCCGGCGCGGGGAGTGGTTGGTCCAGGTGCCGTGGCTGAACTCGGGAATGTGCAGACCGCGCAGCCACACCTCGCCGTTGTCGACGGTCGCGAAGGCGTCCACCAGCGAGGCCTTACCCTCGCGCAGACTCTTGACCTCGGTACCGACCAGCGCGATCCCGGCCTCATAGGTGTCCAGGATCGTGTAGTTGTGCCGCGCCCGGCGGTTGGTCGCGATGACCTTGCGCCCCTGTTCCTTCATAACCGTCCACTTTAAGTGACTCGGCAACCGAATTATTCCGCGCCTGTCGCGCTAGCCACCCGGCCGGACCGCGAGATACAGCAGCAGCACCGCGATGAAAGCCGCGACCAGCAAGACCGTGGTCATGCGTGGTAGGCCGCGCGGACGCGGCGGTGGCGGCGGACGATGGCGCAGCCAGACGGATTCCACCGCGGGGTCGTGGGTGCCGCGCCGATACGGCGGCGGATCGCCAGGGTCCGTGGACGGCGAGCCGCCCAGGTCGGACCCGTCGTCGGTGGGGCCATCACCGGATGCCATATCGTGCACGCTAGCCGCCGAATCGATTCGACGCCGGGCAATTTCATTGCGATTCAGGCAAGTCGGTGCGCGAACACCGCATTGGCACCACCGCTCGCGAGATCGACGGTGACCACCGTGAGGTCGACGGTGCTCGCAGTGAGGTCCATGACCATGAAGCCGAGCTCGTGATAGTTCTCGAACAGGGCGGCGTTGCCGGAGCCGCCGGGATTCAGCTTCGGTTCCGCCGCTACGGTTTTGGCAGCCGCACCGCAGACGAGCTGGCGGGTGCCCTTCGATGCCGCGGTCGGCTCGAGCACCTGCAGCGAATGATCGTGCCCGGAGAGGATGAAGTGGCACTTGCCGACGACATGGTCCTCGAAGAACTGCTTCGCGTGGAAGCCGTTGATCGGTGCCACCGAAAGCCCCTCGTAGCGACCGGCGTCACCGTGCGGACCGTTGTTCACATACGGGTGATGGGTGCAGGCGATCTTCCATTCAGCGGGTGATTCGGCGATGGCGCGGTCGAGCCAGGCTCGCTGCTCGTTCATGAACTGGCCGTCGACCGCCCAGTACGGATCGAAGATCGGCGGGATATAGGCGGCGAGCGGATTCACATCCAGCACAAAGAATTCGACCACCGGCTGCTGCTCGGGTATCCGCACCGAGTAGTACCGGCTCGGCATCCACCAGCGCGGCGAATTCGCGTGGTATTCGACCTCACTGTTTCCGCGCAGCAGCCAGCCACCGTCGCCACCGAGGACCGAGCTGTTGTCGTGATTGCCGAGCACCATCAGCCACGGGAAATCCAGTCCCGCATTGGGGTTTTCGAATTTGTCCGCGAACTGGGCATCGACGGCGCTGTACGGACCGCTCTCGTAGATATTGTCACCGAGGCCGAGGGCGAGCGAAAACGGCTGGCGGCGATGGTAATCCCGTATTGCGTCGGCGACGGCCCACTGGGTGCGGGTGCCGGTGCCCGCATCGCCGGTGACGAGCACCCGGACCTTGCGGTCGGTAGGGAAGTCGAATTTGGTGACACCGCTCGCGACCGGAACCGCATCGGCGGGCGATAGACCGACCAGCGATGCACCTGTCGCTGCCGTGGCCGCGCCCGCCAGAAACCCGCGCCGCCCGATCATGCTCTGCTCACTTCTCCGGCCAGGACGGTGAGAACTCCTTCGCCGTACTTGGCCAGTTTGCTCTCACCGACACCGCCGACCGTCCCGAGTTCGGACAGGCTCGCCGGCTTGCGTGCGGCGATCTCCCGCAGCGTCGCGTCGTGGAAGACGACGTAGGCGGGTACGCCCTGCTCCTTGGCCATTGCGGCCCGCCACTCACGCAGCTTCTCGAACAGCGGGACGTCTGCCGAAGACAGGTCGGCAGCCGGGGACTTGCCCTTCGCCGCCTTGGGTGTCCTGGCTGGTTTGACCGCACGCTCCGGTTCGCGGCGCAGTAGCACTTCCCGGCCGTCGAACAACACCTCGTTGCTGGCCTCGGTGAGGATGAGCACGCCGTAGTCGCCGTGCACTGCGAGCAGTCCCTGTGCGAGCAATTGCCTTATGACACCGCGCCATTCGACATCGCGCAGATCGGTGCCAATGCCGAAGACCTTGAGCTCGTGGTGATCATGTTGCAGCACTTTGGGATTCGATTTACCCAGCAGAATATCGACGATATGGCCGGCGCCGAAGCTCTGTCCGCGTTCCCGCTTCAGCCGCAGCACCGTCGAGAGCACCTTCTGCGCGGGTACGGTGCCGTCCCAGGTTTCCGGCGCGGTCAGGCAGGTGTCGCAATTGCCGCACGACTGCCCCGACTGTCCGAAGTAGGCCAGTAGCTGAGTTCGCCTGCATGACACCGTTTCACACAGCGCGAGCATCGCGTCCAGGTGCAGCTGCAGTTGCCTGCGGTGGGTGGCGTCGCCGTCGGAGGAGTCGATCATCTTGCGCTGCTGCACCACATCGGCGAGTCCGTAGACCATCCAAGCGGTCGATGGCAGCCCGTCGCGGCCCGCCCGTCCGGTCTCCTGGTAGTAGCCCTCGACGGACTTGGGCAGATCGAGATGGGCGACGAAGCGCACGTCGGGCTTATCGATGCCCATGCCGAAGGCGATCGTCGCGACCACGACGAGGCCGTCCTCGCGCAGGAACCGTGCCTGGTTGGCCGCGCGGGTGCGCGAGTCCAGGCCCGCGTGATACGGAACCGCCTCGACGCCGTTCTCGGTGAGGAAGGCCGCGGTCTTCTCCACCGAATTGCGCGACAGGCAGTAGACGATGCCGGCGTCTCCGGCGTGCTCGGTCTTGATGAAGTCCAGCAGCTGCCGATCCGGCCGGTTCTTGGGTTCGATCCGGTACTGGATATTGGGCCGGTCGAAGCTGGCGACGAAACGGCGGGCCGCGCCGAGGTCGAGGCGCTCGATGATCTCGTCGCGGGTCTTCGCGGTCGCGGTCGCGGTGAGCGCGATGCGCGGCACGTCCGGCCAGCGCTCGTGCAGCATCGAAAGGCCGAGATAGTCGGGGCGGAAGTCGTGGCCCCACTGCGATACGCAGTGCGCCTCGTCGATGGCGAACAGCGCCACCTTGCCGCGATCCAGCAGGGCTGCGGTCGACTCCAGGCGCAGCCGCTCGGGCGCGAGATACAGCAGATCCAACTCCCCCGCGACGAACTGCGCCTCGACCATCCGCCGCTCGTCCGGGAACTGCGTCGAGTTCAGGAATCCGGCACGCACGCCGAGCGCGCTGAGCGCGTCCACCTGATCCTGCATCAATGCGATCAGCGGTGACACCACCACGCCGACGCCAGGACGCACCAGTGCGGGCACCTGATAACACAGCGACTTACCGCCGCCCGTCGGCATGAGCACCAGCGCGTCCCCGCCGCCGACCATGTGCTCGACGATCTCGCGCTGATCACCGCGGAAGCTGTCGTAGCCGAACACGCGGCGTAGAACCTCTTGTGCCGCACCGGATTCGGCGACCGGGGCGCCGTCGGTCAAAACAGCCGCGAAAGCATCGGGGGATTCCACGCGGCCCATCCTACGAGCGCGGTCGGACAACGGAACCCCTACATCGGCGCGGATCCCAGGTGGCCGGCCGAGTTGTCCACATGTGGACAACCGATTTCGATCGCCGCGCGGCAGGCTCGTCGCACACCCAGTGACCGCCTCGCACAAGCTACACAACCTGTGCGAGGCCGTCATTACGCAGGTCAGTCGCGCACGTAGTAGCGCAACGTGCCGTAAGCCGTGATCGCGGCGAACACGATGCCGAGTGGTGCGATGGTCAAGGACACCAGCGCGATGTCCTCACCTGTGATGTGCGGGAAGACATTGCTGTTGAAGAGCGCGCCGAGCCCGCGGTTCACCACCAAAGGCTGCGCGAGGAACAACCCGACAACCGCCAGAATCGATCCGGCCAAGGCCGCGACCACTGCTTCCAGGAGGAATGGCAACTGCGTGTACCAGCGCGTCGCACCGACCATCCGCATGATGCCGACCTCCTCGCGTCGACTGAACGCCGCGATCTGCACCATATTCGCGATCAACAGCAACGCCGCCAACGCCTGCAATGCCGCCAACGCGAATGCCGCGTTCCGCAGGCCGTCGAACACCCCGACCAAGCGGTCCACGGTGTCCTTGTCGTTGAGTACGCTCTGGATCCCGTCCTTACCGTTGAATGTCTGGTAGATCCGCGGGTACTGATCGGCATCGGTCATCTTCACGCGCAAGGACGCGGGCAGGCGGGTGTCCTTGATCATGTCCAGCATTTCGGGCTGGTCCTTGAAGGTCACCTCGGTGGCTTCCTTCATCGCCTCGTCGCTGTTGATGAACTGGACCGAGACCACACCGTCGGTCTTCTTCAGATCCGACATCAGCTGCTGACACGGATTCAGTGAACAGTCCCGATCGTTCGCCGAGACCAGATCGGAGAGGTAGAGCCGGATCTCGACCCGGTCCATGAAGTAGTTCTGGGTCTTGTCCGCGATTCGCAACGCGAGCAGACCGCCGCCGAGCATGGTCAGCGATACCGCGGTGGTCAGGATCATCGCGATGGTCATGGTGACATTGCGACGCAGGCCGGTGAGGACCTCGTTGAACAGGAATCCAGCGCGCATTACCGGCCCACCCCGTACACGCCGATCGCGTCGTCGCGGATCAGCCGGCCCCGGTCCAACTCCACCACTCGCTTACGCATCGCGTCGACGATGTGATTGTCGTGGGTCGCCATCACCACGGTCGTGCCGATGCGGTTGATCCGCTCCAGCAGCAGCATGATGTCGCCGCTGGTGTCGGGATCGAGGTTGCCGGTCGGCTCATCGGCGAGCAGGACCAGCGGACGGTTCACGAAGGCCCTCGCGATCGCAACACGCTGCTGCTCACCACCGGACAATTCGTGCGGCAGCCGATCGGCCTTACCGCCGAGCCCGACCATATCCAGCACCTCGGGCACGGTCCGGTCGATGAACTGGCGCCGCTTGCCGATCACCTCCAGCGCGAACGCCACATTCTGGGCCACGGTCTTCTGCTGCAGCAGCCGGAAGTCCTGGAATACGCAACCCATGCGCTGACGCAACTTCGGCACCTTCCGCCCGGGCAGGCGGTCGACCCGGAAGTCGGCGACCCGGATCTCGCCCGCGGTCGGGGCCTCTTCTTTGAGCAGCAGTCGCATGAAGGTCGACTTGCCCGAACCGGACGGGCCGATGATGAAGACGAATTCGCCCTTACCCACATCGACGGTGACGTTGTCCAGCGCGGGTCGCGTCGAGGTCTGATACGACTTGGTCACGTTCCGCATAGCGATCACGGCTAGCCAGTGTAACCAGCAACTGTCGTGCAGCCACCAGCTACATCATGGTCAATGACCCGGCGTAGCCGTATTCAGCACTGCGGGAACGGTGTTGAGTTTCTCGGGCGTTGTCACGATCGGTTGATCGGGCTTGACGAACAGGTACAACACGAACGTGGCGACCCATGATGCCATCAGGATCGCCGTGGATCTACGTGGTCTCACTGATTCCCTCCCGGCGCAATGCCGCGGCGACTCGCACCCGCAACTCGCGACCGACCTCGAACTGCTTACCCGGCAACGTTCGGGCAACCATTCGAATATTCATCTGGTCCACTGTCAGGTCTTCGACGCCCATGACGCTGGGCTCGTCGAGCAGCAGCGGCTTCAATCTGCGGTCCTCGTACGCCTTTGTACCGACCTCGTGCAGGATCTCGTTGATCCTGGTGATGTCGACGCTGGCCGCAACCGGAACGTCGATCGCGGCGCGCGCCCAATCCTTCGAGAGATTGGTCACTTTGACGATCTGGCCGTTGGGCACGGTGATCACCTCACCGTCGGCATTGCGCAGTGTGGTGATCCGCAACGTGACGTCCTCGACCGTACCCTCGGCCTGCTCCGCGGATCCAGTGACAGCGATGCGAACCACATCACCAAATCCGTACTGCCGCTCGGTAATCAGGAAAAATCCGGCAAGGATGTCCTGCACGATCCGCTGTGCGCCGAAGCCGAGTGCGGCGCCGAGCACGGCCGCGGGTGCGACCAGACCGGTGACCGCGAAACCCATCCGCCGCAGCACTTCCATGCCGACCAGGACATAGACGACGGTCAGCACCACCCAGGTAACCACCTGGGCCAGCGCGTGGCGATGTTTGGCCGCCTCGGAACGCACCAGTGCGTCGCTGCTGCGGAATCCGGCGTCGATCCTGCGGGTGATCCGATCTCGGATAAAGGTGGCGAAACGGCTGACCAGCATCGCACCGAGGAGCAGCAGGACGATCTCTAGACCCGAGGACCGCAGCCAGGTGGTGAAGTCGGTGGACGTGGAGAAAGCCTGGGGTACATCCAACTAGCTCGCCTGCTCTCGCATTCGCCAACGAATTCCGGATTCGATGAAACCATCGATATCGCCGTCGAGCACGGCACTCGGATTGTTGACTTCGTAGTTGGTGCGCAGATCCTTGACCATCTGGTACGGATGCAGCACGTAGGAGCGCATCTGATTGCCCCAGGACGCGCCCTCGTTCGTCTTGAGCGCATCCATTTCGGCGCGCTCCTCCTGCCGCTTGCGTTCCAGCAGTTTGGCCTGCAGCACTCGCATGGCCGAAATCTTGTTCTGCAGCTGGGATTTCTCGTTCTGACAGGTCACCACGATGCCGGTCGGGATATGGGTCAGGCGCACCGCGGAGTCGGTGGTGTTGACGCTCTGGCCGCCGGGACCCGAGGAACGGTAGACGTCCACGCGGACCTCGCCCTCGGGAATTTCGATGTGGTCGGTGGTCTCGACCACGGGCAGCACCTCGACCTCGGCGAAGGAGGTCTGGCGGCGGCCCTGATTGTCGAATGGGCTGATCCGGACCAGGCGGTGCGTGCCCATTTCCACCGAGAGGGTGCCATAGGCATACGGCGACTTCACCGCGAAGGTGGCGCTCTTGATGCCTGCCTCTTCGGCGTAGGAGGTGTCATAGACCTCGACGGAGTACTTGTGCCGGTCTGCCCAGCGGATGTACATGCGCATCAGCATTTCGGCCCAGTCGGCGGCATCCACGCCACCCGCGCCGGAGCGGATATTGACCAGCGCCTCACGCTTGTCGTACTCGCCCGAGAGCAGGGTGCGGACCTCCATGGCCTCCACATCACTGTGCAGCGTGGCCCGCTCGGCATCGGCGTCGGCGAGCGCGGCCCCCCTTGCCTCGCCCTCCTCTTCCTCTGCCAATTCATATAGCACGGACAGATCGTCGAGGCGCTGCCGCAGTTCCTCGACCCGGCGCAACTCGCTCTGCGCGTGCGACAGCTCACTGGTGACCTGCTGCGCATGCTCCTGGTTGTTCCACAGGTCGGGATCGGCGGCCTGGTGCTCGAGCTCATCGATCCGTCGACGCAGTTCCTCGACATCGAGGACCGACTCGACGGTCTTGAGTGTTGCGTCGAGTTCGGCGAGGTCAGCGGAGACGTCAGGATGCACGATGCTCAAGCCTACTGGGCGCGGTGAAGACGGTGAAACACGCGGTGGTGTGGGGATGGCCGTCCTCAGCCGGAGACGGCACGCAGCCCGCCCGGACGGCGACCGGCGAGGGCGTCGAGGGCGGCCGCGGTGGCGTCGTCGGCGGGGAGGTAGACGATGAGCTGCTGGTCGTCGTCGGCGGATAGTTCGAGGGTTTCGTAGGTGAGGCGCAGGTTGCCTGCTTCGGGGTGGGTGAGGCGGGTGGTGCCGGTGGCGGCGGCGAGGCTGGGGACGGATTCGACGCGGCGGGTGAACTCGGCACCGGCGGCGACGGTGAGTTCGTCGGCCAGGGCGGCGATGTGCGGGTCGCTGCGGAACGGGCCTTGTTTCAGTGCGGCGACCAGTTCGTCGGCGATGTGGTCCCAGTCGGGATAGGCGGCACGTGCGCGCGGGTCGGTGAAGGCGAACAGGGCGAGATTGGCGCGGTGTTCGTGGTCGAGCAGTCCGATCGGCGCCATCAGGCGCTCGAATCCCTCGGTCCAGGCGAGCACCTCGCGCAGTCGGTTGACGACCACTGCGGGCGCGGGTTCCAGGCGATCGAGGATGGCGCGGACCGCGGGACGCACCTCGCGCGGCGGTTGCGCACCGCCCATGCAGCTGAAACCCGGATCAGCGGCCTTGGTGAGGCGGTGCAGGTGGATGCGTTCGCTCGGCGTCAAAATGAGGGCATCGGCGAGCGCCGACAGCACCGGCGGCGAGGGGTGGCGGTCGCGTCCCTGCTCGAGGCGGGTGATGTATTCGACGCTCACACCCGCCAGGGTTGCCAGTTCCGCGCGACGCAGGCCGGGGGTTCGGCGGCGCGGTCCGGTGGGCAGGCCGACCTGGGCCGGGGTCACCGCCTCACGACGGGTGCGCAGGAAGAGACCCAACTCGTTGTCGCTCACGCCTCGACGGTACAAGCGCGGTCGGCGCGGAGGGTGTCCCTGCCACTACCACTCTTCGTGCGGTCTTCCTGGTTGCGATGCGGGGCCGCAGATTGGGACTCGAACAATTTCCTGATCGAAGGAGAACACCATGTCCTTGAAGCTCGCGGTGATCATCGGCAGCGTTCGGGAGGGACGCTTCGCGCCGACCGTGGCCAACTGGTTCGTCGAGGAGGCCGCCCGGCACGGGCAGTTCGATATCGACCTGATCGATCTGGCCGAGGCCGATCTGCCATTGGCACTGCCAGCGGTTCCCCCGGCGATGGACCCCGACCCGGAACGCCCGGCCGCGATGACCGACCTCAGCAGGCGGCTCGGTGAAGCGGATGCATTCGTCATCCTCACTCCGGATTACAACCGCAGCTACCCGGCCGCGCTGAAGGCCGCCATCGATTGGCACTTCACCCAATGGGACAGCAAGGCAATCGGTTTCGTCGGCTACAGCGGCGCGAGCGGCGGTTTGCTCGCCATCGAACACCTGCGCCAGGTCTTCAACGAACTCAATGCCCACACCGTGCGCAACTACGTCAGCTTCCCTCGCTACTACCTGCTCTTCGATGCCGAAGGCAAACTCATCGACCCGACCGAACCCGCGGCAGCCGCGCAGTCCATGCTCGACCAACTCCACTGGTGGGCAAGTGCCCTCGCCGCCGCCCGCTCCGTCCCCGCCGCCGCATAGCGGGGACCTCGTGGCTGCCTCGCACAAGGTACGTCCTATGCGAGGTGGGCATCGCTTATGCGACAGCGGGGATGGGTCCGGCGGGACAGGGGATGGGCGATAGGGTTCGGGGGTGGCTGATTACTCCTCCGATCTCGAACTCGCGCTGCGATTGGCCGATGAGGCCGATGGGATTACCCGGGCGCGGTTCGGGGCGTTGGATTTGCGGGTCGACGCCAAGCCGGATCTGACACCGGTGTCGGATGCGGATCTGGCGGTGGAGAAGGCGATACGCCAGGTGCTCGGGCAGGAGCGGTCCGGGGATTCGGTGCTCGGTGAGGAGTTCGGCGGTGACGTCGAGTTCAGCGGGCGGCAGTGGGTGATCGATCCGATCGATGGCACCAAGAACTTCGTGCGCCGGGTGCCGATTTGGGCGACGCTGATCTCGCTGCTCGAGGACGGCGTTCCGGTGGTCGGCGTGGTGAGCGCACCCGCATTGGCGCGACGGTGGTGGGCGGCGGCCGGTTCCGGCGCCTGGGCCTGCGTCGATTCCGATGCGCCGAAACCGATTTCGGTCTCCGCGGTCGGTGAGCTCGGCTCGGCCAGCCTGGCCTTCTCCAGTCTGTCGGGCTGGCGCGAACGCGGTCTGCGCGAGAAGTTCCTCGACCTCACCGACGCGGTATGGCGGGTCCGCGGCTACGGCGACTTCTTCACCTACTGCCTGCTCGCCGAGGGCGCGGTCGATATCGCCACCGAACCCGAAGTCTCCCTGTGGGACCTGGCCGCACTCGACATCCTCGTCCGCGAAGCAGGCGGCCGCTTCACCTCCCTCGCCGGCGCCCCCGGCCCGCACGGCGGCGACGCCATAGCCACCAATTCCCTACTCCACGACGCTGTCCTCACCCGGTTGAACTGAGCCTCGAGAACTTTCTATCGTCTCGAATCGGCCGGAGTCAGGTCGATGCCCGCGGGCGGACGTAGTCGACGCAAGGTTCCGTCCATGCTCGTGACGAACAGTGCCCACCCGTCACCGTCGCGAGCGATCCGCACGGAGGTCGCGCCGTCCGGCGGGTTGCGCATCGGACCGGGTTTGATCAGGCCGGTGATGATCGTGCAGCCCGCGCCGGTGGCCGGGTCGATCTGGTAGACCGCGCCCTGGATGTGGTCAGCGACGAAGAGCTGGCCCGCGCGGGTCGCTTCCATATCGTCGAGGAGCGCAACCAGATCGGGAGCACCGGCGACGACCGTCGCGTTATCGGGAGCGTCGAGCGGGACGCGGAAGACGCGCAGGGTCATATTGTCGGTGTAGATCGACTTCCCGTCGGGGGCGAGCGCAAGTCCATTGGTCCAGGGCAGGTTGGACCAGGTCTTCGTGTACTCCCCCGTCGAGGGTCGATACCGCGAAATGCCGGTCGGCGGGCCATTGATGCCGATGGTGGCGAATACGAGGTCGCCGTCGGGCAATTCGAGCAGCCCGTTCGGACCGTTCAGCTCGGTGAGCAGAATCGTTACCGCACCGCTGTCGATGTCGTAGCGCTGCAAGGTGCCCGGCGCCTCCGCCAAACCGTCGCCTGTGACGAAGTACACGGACCGCCCGACGACCCGCAAACCCGCCGGGTGATCCAGACCGGTGACCAGCTTTTCGAACTTGCCCGCGGCATCGATATGAGCCAGATACCCGTCGACGATTCCGGTGACGTAGAAACCGCCCGACCCATCGGTATCGAGATTCTCCAGATTGCCGACCCCGCCGACGATCGTCGATACGTCCCACCCATCCGCGCACGACCCGGACGGCGGCTGCGCCCCGGCCGTCGTCGCGGACATGATGCCCGCCGTAATCGCCGCGGTCAGCAGCGTTGCCCTCAGTCGCCGACTCTGCGGCCGTCTTGCCATGCGGCACAACCTAACAGCCGCGCTGGAATGTTGCCCGGGGCGGAGAGCCCGCCCCGGGCGACTCGACTCACGGAACGAACAGCGTCGCGATCATATTGAGGACCCCGGAGACGAGCTGATCGACAATGCGCAGAACCATGACATCTCCTTACTCGTACAGCGGAATTCAGCCTCGACGAAAAGCATGGCCGAGCACTGTGGACGGCACCTTTGTAGATGGGCGTCGATCGTTCTTCGTTGCGGTCGGGCGCATGGATGGCTGCAACCGCGACGCTCAGCTCAGATGTTTCGCCGCAGGCCATATTTCGGACAGGGGTGCTCGCGGTTTGCGGCAGATGAACAGCGGCTGCCCCTGTTCGTCGTTATCGATACCGAGACCGTTGTCGACATGACCGGCAGGCTCGACTTCGGCGAAGTACCCGGTCAAGCGGTCACGATCGAGGCCGACGACGATCACCGCGGAGGCTGTGTCGCTGGGCGGGCCCCACCACCAGTAGGAGTTGTGGCCGCTGTGTGGAGTCGGTAGTCCGTATTCGCCGCCGAAGCGTTCGATCGCACCCGCCTCGCCATAGTTGTCGGTAAGGATGGCGACGTCGGGTCCGAGCGTGGCGCGCACCTCGGCGATTCGGCGCACGAATTGCGGCCAGCCGATGGTTTCGCCCGCGTCGTAGTTGATCGCGAGGACCGGCGAATCCTTCAGGACCGCGACGGGTAAAACCGGTAGGAACAGCAGCGCCGAGACGATCGCATTCACCGCGATCACCGAGCCCACTGCCGCCCAACGGGCTCGCCGATTCCCCAGCCGAGCGGCGACAGGTACCGCACCGGCGGCCGATAGGATCGGATACATCCCGCCCAGGTAGTACGCCTTCCCGCCGCTGACCAGGAAAACCACGAAGAGCACCGCATACGCGACCGGAAACGCGCGCCGACGCGGATCTCGCCACAGTCGCCAGAGCCCGAGTGCCCACAGCGGCACCAGCAATGGGCCCATCAGCCCGAACTGCAACAGCACGAACGTCAGCGGTGAATCCGACGTTCCGGAGGACCCGCCCGCGATCGCCCGGCTCATCTCCCACTGTGGCCAGCCATTGCGCCACTGCCACAACAGATATGGCAGCCAGATCAGCACCGCCGACCCGACCGCGATCGGAAAGTACTTGGTGGCGAATATCTTCCGCGGGCCGACTAGAGCCAGCGCGAGCACCAGCGCCGCCACCGGAAAGATCAGCAGCACCTTGTTCTGCAACCCGATCCCGACAACCAGCCCCACCCCGAGCCACCACCGCGGCCCCAATCCACCGACACCCGCGCGCCCATCTGGCCCCACGCGACCATCCACGCCCTCATCCGACGCCGCGAGACCACGCCCGACCGAGCTCTCATCCACCTCGGGTCTTCGCCCGTTTCGGTCGACACCCCAGCCCTGCGCACCTCGCAGCAGCCCCAGCACCAGCAGACAAACCAATACCCACGCCGCCATATCGAACGACGCGGTACTCAGCAGATGACCGATCCCCAGCACCATTGCCGCACTCGCGACGGCAACCGACGCCAACACCTGCGCCCCGCGCCCACCGCCGAGTTCGCGCGCCATCAACCCTGCGGCGACGACAACGAATGTCGCCGCCAAGATCGACGGAAGCCGTAGTAGCAGTAACGAATCGGCATCGATCGCGGACATCGTGCGAGCCAGTAGCGGGGTTAATGGCGGCTGATCCGGGTAGGCCCAATCCGGATGCCTGCCCGCGGCCAGAAAGTACAGCTCGTCCCGGTGATAGCCGTAGCGCGTGGCGAATGCGGTGAGTAGTGCGGCGAACAGCACAGCAACGACGAACAGTGGTCGTCCCGCGACTTTGGGCACTTGTCCAGCCTGACACAGTTCGGCGGCGTATGCTGCACCTCGACGCACTTCTTACTCTGGAGTAAGATAGCCTTACTCAGGAGTAAGATAGCTGGGACCAGACCTCACCCCACCCATCCGAGAAACAGGTGATGATGAGCACTCGAGACAGCGCAACGAAGCGAAGTCCAGACACGTCCGCGGTCGGCCTGAACCACCCCAAGCGGGACTGGATGGGCGCGGCAATGCGGGTGATGACGACGATTACCGGGTCGGAGCTCGCCGAGAAGTACAACCTGCGCAAGCCGATCGAGCGGGTCACCTACGAAGGCACCAAGACCGGTTTCCGCACCCTCGGCGCCGCCACTCGCGCATTCGGCAAGGTCGCCGGTGGTGGTGCGCCGAAACGCTTGGCGGACAACGAGTCCAAGAAAAAGGACTTCTTCGACCTGACCCCGAGCGACGAGCAGCAGATGATCGTCGAGACGGTGAAGGAATTCGCCGCCGAGATCCTGCGCCCGGCCGCCTACGAAGCCGATAACGCCGCCAAGGCTCCGCGCGACCTGCTCGAGCGCGCCGCCGAACTCGGCATCACCCTGATCAATGTGCCCGAGGAGCTGGAAGGCGCGGCCGCCGAGCGCGGCGCGGTCACCAACTCGCTGGTCGCCGAGGCACTCGCACACGGTGATATGGGTCTGGCCCTGCCGATTCTCGCACCGAGCGGTGTCGCCGTCGCCCTGTCCCAGTGGGGTACCGACGCACAGCAGCAGACCTACCTGCCCGCCTTCACCGGCGAGAATGTGCCGCAGGCCTCGGTCGTGATCAACGAGCCGCGCGCGCTGTTCGACCCGTTCGCCCTGCAGACCAAGGCCACCCGCGCCCCCAGCGGCTACCGCCTCAACGGCGTGAAGAGCCTGGTCCCGGCCGCCGGTGATGCCGAGCTATTCATCGTGGCCGCCGAACTCGACGGCCGCCCCGCCCTTTTCATCGTGCCGTCGGACAGCCAGGGTCTGGTCGTGGAGGCCGATCCGAGCATGGGTCTGCGTGCCGCCGGTCTCGGTCGCCTGCTGCTCAACGACGTCGCGGTCGGGACCGACGCCATCCTCGGCGACGGCGATGCCAAGACCCGCGCCGAGGAGTACGCCGACGCGGTGCGCCTGGCCCGCCTCGGCTGGGCTTCGCTGGCCATCGGCACCGGACAGGCCGTGCTCGACTACGTGATTCCGTATGTGAACGAGCGCGAGGCATTCGGCGAGCCGATCTCGCACCGCCAGGCGGTCGCGTTCATGGTCGCGAATATGGCAATCGAACTGGACGGCCTCCGGCTCGTGACCCTGCGGGGTGCGTCGCGTGCGGAGCAGGGGCTCTCCTACGCCCGCGAGGCGGCACTGGCCCGCAAGCTCGCCACCGACAAGGGCATGCAGATCGGTCTGGACGGCGTGCAGTTGCTCGGCGGCCACGGCTTCACCAAGGAACACCCGGTCGAGCGCTGGTACCGCGATCTGCGAGCCATCGGCGTCGCCGAAGGTGTCGTGCTCGTCTGACCGGCTGGTTCCTTACTTCCAGGAGACATCACCATGATCAATCTCGAACTCCCCAAGAAGCTGCGGGCCAGCGCCAACCAGGCCCATCAGGTCGCCCAGGAAATCTTCCGGCCGATCTCGCGCAAGTACGACCTCGGTGAACACGACTACCCGGTCGAGCTGGACACCATGGCGGCCATGGTCGAGGGCCTCGCCGACTCCGGCACCCAGAAGATCGGCGGTGCGGCCGGTGGCCGTTCCGACGGGGACGAGCACGCCACCGAGCTGCTCGGAAATACCAACGGCGGCAATATGTCCGCGCTGCTCAACGCGCTGGAGACTTCCTGGGGCGACGTCGGCCTGATGCTGTCGATTCCCTACCAGGGTCTGGGCAATGCGGCCATCGCGGCCGTTGCCACCGATGAACAGCTGAAGCGCTTCGGCAAGGTGTGGGCCTCGATGGCCATCACCGAACCGTCCTTCGGTTCCGATTCGGCCGCCGTCACCACCACCGCCGTACTCGACGGCGACGAGTGGGTGCTCAACGGCGAGAAGATCTTCGTGACCGCGGGGCAGCGCTCCACCCACATCGTGGTGTGGGCCTCGGTGGACCGCAGCCTCGGCCGCGCGGCGATCAAGTCGTTCGTCGTGCCGCGCGACGCTCCCGGTCTTTCGGTGGCCCGGCTCGAGCACAAGCTCGGCATCAAGGCCTCCGATACCGCCGTACTGCTGTTGCAGGACTGCCGGATTCCGAAGGACAACATTCTCGGCAGCCCGGAAGTCAACGTGGAGAAGGGTTTTGCCGGGGTCATGCAGACCTTCGACAACACCCGTCCCCTCGTGGCCGCGATGGCGGTCGGTGTCGCGCGAGCGGCGCTGGAGGAGTTGCGCGCGATTCTGAAGGATGCGGGCATCGAGCCGTCCTACGACATCCCGGCCAATAACCAGCCCGCGGCCGCCGCCGAATTCCTGCGGATGGAGGCCGATTACGAGGCCGCGTACCTGCTGTCGCTGCGCGCGGCGTGGATGGCGGACAACAAGAAGCCGAACTCCTTGGAAGCCTCGATGTCCAAGGCCAAGGCGGGCCGCACCGGCACCGACATCACCCTCAAGGCCGTCGAACTCGCGGGCACCATCGGCTACTCCCAGCGCACACTGCTCGAAAAGTGGGGCCGTGACTCGAAGATCCTCGACATCTTCGAAGGCACCCAACAGATCCAGCAACTCATCGTCGCGCGCCGCATCCTCGGCAAGACCAGCGCCGAGCTGAAGTGATGCCGAACTAGCAAGTGCTACAAAGGAAACCGGTGCGAGCGACTCGCACCGGTTTTCTATTCAGAGCGGGTTCTAGGCACCCGCCGTCATCGGTGAAGTGGCACACGGTATCTTGGCGAGCTGAGATTCAGCGGACGAATTCCATCGAGCAGTACCAAGAACCCCCACAGGAGACTGGTTATGCACAGGCTGGGTTTGATACGTCGCTTCACCGCCGCAATCGCGGCATCCACCGCATTCGTCGCCGTATTCGCGGGTCATGCCGCGGCCGAACCGACGACGATCGACTGGAATGCGGCCACGCAGCAATTGCGCAAGGTCGCCAACGGGAATGCCGCCGCCGAACAGGCCGTGGACCGGCTGCTGGCATCCGGGCAGGTCGCCACCCAGGTGGCAGTGCCCGCACAGCCGTTCCAGATCCCGGCGCAATCCGATATCGGACGCGGTGACGGGCCGGGCGTCTACGGGTCGGGCGTCGCGCTCGGCTACGACGGGTTGCGATTCGGATTCTTCGGCGGGCCGGGCACAATCGCACCGAATCAGGCCGGGGCCAGGCTCGAGGTCCTGTGGATCAATCTGTCCAACGGCCGCAGCGGCACCGAGGTGCTCTCCGAGCACAACGATTCCGCGGTCGACACCACCATCCGCACCCGCCCGGTCGACACCGGTGGCGGCGTCATCGTCGGCGCGGTCTACGGCACCCTGTTGCACCGCTGGCCCGTCCCGGTCAGCGACGCCAACCCGGACGGTTTCCAATACAAACTCGCAACCATCTCGGTCCCGTCCTTCGGATCGATCTACAACTGACCTTCCGGCACGCGAGCCCGGCACGGATTCCCGTGCCGGGCTCCTGCGTCGCATCAGCTAACCATTGCCAGCAATTACGTAACTCCGTATGTTTGCCCCCGTGAGCGTGGAGGACCGACTAGCGAAGCTCGAACGCCGACTCGCGGCCAAGGACCTCATCAAGGATGGCAGCGGGCAAGCGAGTGGATCCACCCCGCAGGGAGGATGGGCACTGCGGCGGCTTCATGAGGAGTTCGCGAATGCGGACCAACGCAATGGCGGGGTGATGTTCGCCGGTTCGGGCGCACTGCCCAGCACGGAACAGTTCGACTGGCAGGTCCAGTTCAGCACCGATGACATCGTCGGCTACGACTGGGACGATGCCGCCGAATGCCTCGCCGCCCTCGGCAGTCCGGTCCGCCTGCGCCTCCTTCGGGAGATCCTTCGGGGCAGCAGAACCGCCGCCGAACTCACAGAACTCGGCGTGGTGGGCACCTCCGGCGAGATCTACCACCACCTCCGTCAACTGGCAGCGACCGGCTGGCTGCACACCGTGGGCCACGGCCACTTCGAAGTCCCACCGAATCGGGTCGTCCCGCTACTCGTCGCGCTGGCTACCGCGCGCAGATGATCGCGACCAGATGGAACTGGTGGCGGTAGCCTGTCACGTTTCGCCGCCTCGGTTTCTGTCCGGCCCACCCGACTTCTGATGTGATGTGGGTCATAGCGCTGATACGGTTGGTGAGACAGAACGGTGATTCAGATCGCTTGGGCGAGTGCCGACGCGAGTTGCTGGTAGAGGTGGTCGACGATGAAGTTGGCGCATGCGCTGGAGGTTGTGAAGGCATTCGGGGTGCTGCGGGCGCGTGGGGTCAGCGATCCCAAGATGCCACTGGAAACCTTGCGGACGGTGAAGGAATCGCGGGTCTACGGGCCGCAGGCGACCTTGATCCGGCATTCGGCCCGCGTCGTGCCCAATGCCCCGGGGCTGGTCGACGAGCGCGGCGAACTGACCTACCGGCAACTGGACGAGCAGTCGACCGCGATCGCGCGCGGGCTGCGACAGGCGAATCTGACCGAGGGGTCCGTGGTCGGTGTGCTGGCCCGCGACCATCGCGGTCTCATCCTGGCCATGGCCGCGGCGGGCAAGCTCGGCGTGCGGGTCGCGCTGATGAATACCGGCTTCGCCAAACCGCAGTTCGCCGAGGTGTGTGAGCGCGAGAAGGTCAAGGCCGTCCTACACGACAGCGAGTTCCTCGGCCTGCTCGACGCGCTGCCGCCGAATCTGCCGCGCTATCTCACCTGGGTGGACGAGGGCACCGAATTGCCCGAGGGCGCACAGACTCTCGACGATCTCGTCGCCGCCAACTCGACCGCGGACCTGCCCGCACCGTCCAAGCCGGGCGGGTTCGTCATCCTCACCAGCGGCACCACCGGCCTGCCGAAGGGCGCACCGCGCAGCAAGGTGACCCCGCTGGCCACCGCGCAGATGGTGGACCGAATTCCGTTCCCGGTCAGGGGAACTCAGGTCATCGTGTCACCGATCTTCCACAGCACCGGCCTCGGCACCTACCTGGTGGCCTCCGCGATGAGCAATAAAGTGGTGGTGCGCCGCCGTTTCGACGCCGAGGCCACACTGAAGATGGTGGCCGATCACAAGGCCGAAATGCTGGTCGCGGTGCCGACCATGCTGCACCGGATGACCGAACTGGCTCCGGAGATCCGCGCCAAGTACGACACCACCTCGCTGAAATGCATTCTGCTCGCGGGTTCGGCGCTCTCGCCGGAGTTGTGCGTCAAGGCCACGCAGATCTTCGGTCCGGTCCTCTACAACCTGTACGGCTCGACCGAATGCGCCGTCGCCACCGTCGCGAACCCAGACGATCTGGCCATCGCACCGGGCACCGCCGGCCGCGCGCCGATCACCTGCGAGGTCCGGCTCTACGACGACAACGACAAGCAGGTCAACGCGATCAACACCACCGCGCGCATCTTCATCCGCAGCGGCGCGCCGTTCGAGGGCTACACCGACGGCAGGCATAAGCAGATCATCGACGGCTATATGTCCAGCGGCGATGTCGGCCACTTCGACGAGCACGGCCTGCTGATGGTGGACGGCCGCGATGACGACATGATCGTCTCCGGTGGCGAGAACGTCTTCCCGCAGGAAGTCGAAAACCTGCTGCTGGAGCGGCCGGATGTATTCGACGCGGCCGTCGTCGGCGTCGACGACGTGGAATTCGGCAAGCGCCTGCGCGCCTTCGTGGTCCCCGAGGCCGGCCACTCCCCCGACGGCGAGGAGATCAAGGCCTACGTCAAGGAGAATCTGGCCCGCTACAAGGTGCCGCGCGAGGTGATCTTCCTCGACGATCTGCCTCGCAACCCCACCGGCAAACTGCTGCGACGGGTGCTCGTGGAGTACGAAGTCAACGCCTAGGCCTGGGCCGTAAGGACAACTGAGATACGTGACACAGCGAGTCACAGATGCTTGCTATTGTTAGCGGCAGCACTGGATCTCGAAGTTGCGGTCCATACCACCCCCGGTCCCGGTGGGTGGACCGCGGAAGGCGTTGACGAATGTCCCTATCCCTGCCTGCGCTCAATGACTCCGTCCGGAAGGCGGGCGATTTCGCCCAGGGCGTGAATGTCATGGTCAAGCGGCGCTTGTTCAATCCGCTCCGACCCGATCACGCGGCACGGTCCGCGTTCAATGTGCTCAAATTCGGCCCGTTCGCCGGTGTCGTCATGCACGCGGCGCAGACCAGACCGGATGCGGCGGCCATCGTCGACGAGCGCGGCGAGGTGAGCTTCGGCGAGCTCAACGAGCAGTCCAGCGCCCTGGCGCGCGGGCTCGAAGCGCAGGGAATCAAGCCTGGTGACGTCGTCGCGCTGCTGGCGCGCGACCATCGGGGCATGGTGCTGAGCCTGCTCGCGACCGGCAAACTCGGCGTGCGCACGGTGCTGATGAATACCGGCTTCGCGAAACCGCAGTTCGCCGATGTGGCCGCGCGCGAGAACGTCAAGGCCGTACTGCACGACAGCGAATTCCTCGACCTGATGAGCGCGATCCCGGCCGAGATCCCCCGGGTGCTCACCTGGGTGGACGAAAAGGACAATGTCGATCCGTCGGTCTCGACCATCGAATCGCTGATCAAGGCCCGCTCCACCGCGCCGCTGCCCGCGCCCGCCAAGCCCGGCGGCATGGTCATCCTGACCAGCGGCACCACCGGCACGCCGAAGGGCGCGCCGCGCGACCGGGTCAGCCCGTTCGCCTCGGCCCAGTTCGTCGACCGGGTGCCGCTGCCCAATAACGGGACCATGATCATGGCAGCGCCGATCTTCCACGGCACCGGACTTTCCCAGTTCACCCTGGGCCTTGCCCTCGGCAACCGGGTGATCTTCTAGCAGCGCCGGTTCGATCCGGAGAAGGCGCTCGCGAATATCCAGCAGTACCAAGCGGATTCGCTGGTCGTGGTGCCGACCATGCTGCAGCGCATCCTCGATCTCGGCGACGAGGTGCTGGCCAAGTACGACCCGCGCACCATCAAGGTGATCTTCGCGGCTGGTTCGGCCATCGCACCCGACGTAGTCACCCGCACCCTCGACTACTTCGGCGACAGCCTCTACAACCTGTACGGCTCCACCGAATGCGCGGTAATGACCGTCGCGACCCCGGAGGATCTGCGCAAGGCCCCGACCACCGCGGGTAAGGCGCCGGTCGGCATCCGGATCGTGCTGCTGGACGAGAACCGCAAGCCGATCACCGAGCCGAATGTCACCGGGACCATCTTCGTGGACAACGGTTTCGCCTTCACCGGCTACACCGACGGCCGCACCAAGGAGATCGTGGACGGCATGATGTCCAGCGGTGACGTCGGGCATTTCGATGCCGACGGCCTGCTCTACATCGACGGCCGCGACGACGACATGATCGTCTCCGGCGGTGAGAACGTCTTCCCGCTCGAGGTGGAGAATCTGATCGCGGGCCGCGACGATATCTTCGAGGCCGCGGTGGTCGGCGTGGACGATCGCGAATTCGGAAAGCGGTTGCGCGCCTTCGTCGTTCCGGGTCCGGAGTCCAAGCGCGACGCGCGGGAGATCAAGGACTATGTCAAGGCGAACCTGGCGCGATACAAGGTGCCGCGCGAAGTGGTCTTCCTCGATGAGCTGCCGCGCAATGCGACCGGTAAGTTGCTGCGCAAGCCGTTGATCGAGATGGAAATCGACGCGGACTGATTCGAGGCCGAGCCGCACACCTGCGAATTCGCCAGGTGTGCGGCTTTTGCTTTTCTTCCAGCTGGAAACTCGATACATTCCGGCCGCCACTCGGGTGGGAATCGGCGGGTAATTCGTCGGTTATCATCAGCGCGTGAGTATCGAGTTCGGCCCGGCCGCTGCGGGGCATCGCAGCGCCGCCGCGCGGGTGCGCGGCGCATGTGCCGGTTCGATCTCCGGTGCCATATCCGTTGCGGCACACGGGTGGGCCGCCGATGGGATGCCGCCGAGCAGTACCACGCTCGCGCTCCTCGTTGCCGCTTCCGCGGTGGTCGGCGCACTGGTCGCCGGGCTCGCACCGCTGCGCGATACCTCGATCGGGCTGATCTCGGTGCTCGTCGCGGGTCAACTGCTCGGGCACGTCACCATGGGCTGGGGTTCGGGGCATATGCATCACGGCGATGCCCAGCTCACGCCCGGTATGGTCGCCGCGCACCTCGTCGCGGCCGTGCTCGCGGCTGTGGTGATCCGAGGTGCGGAGGCCGCGTATCGGATCGGTTGTGCGGTGCTGTCGCGGGTGCTGCCGATGCGGTATCACCCGCCCGCGATTCCCGGGCCGGTGCCGCTGCGCCTGACGCATCGCGATCGTGTGATTCTGCGCATATTCGCCGCGGAATCATTGCGCACCCGCGGTCCGCCGCTGGCGTTCGGTAGCTGATTTCCTTACCCGGTGCATGGGCTCGGCTCGTGCGTCGTCGTTTCGCGCAACAGCTGGTGAGATTTCGCAGTGTCATGCGAATTTCTCGCGAATCACGTTGTCGCGCGCCCGACAATTCCCGGGTTCTTCCGAACTCCAGAAACGAATAACCATGAGCATTACGGACACCAGTCCGCCGGATGCCGAATCGTCGGCTCCGGCAAAGGAAATACGGTCGCGCAACGGCCTCTATCCACTCGCGATGCGGTTGCATTTCTATGCGGGCATCTTCGTCGCACCCTTCATCCTGATCGCCGCGGTCACCGGAGCGCTCTACGCCATCTCCCCGACCCTGGAATCGATTACCTCGCACGACCTGTTGCAGGTCGAGGCGAACGGCGAGATGCGGCCGCTGTCCGAACAGGTCACCGCGGCCGTCGCCACCCAGCCGAATCTGCAGCTGGTCGCGGTGGCGCCGGCACCCGAGGCCGACGACACCACCCGCGTACTGTTCGACGATCCGTCGCTCGGCGAGTCCGAACGGCGTGCGGTCTTCGTGAATCCGTATACCGCGCAGCCGGTCGGCAGCGATGTGGTCTACGGCAGTTCGGGTGCGCTTCCGATGCGCACTTGGATCGATAGGCTGCATCGGGATCTGCACCTGGGCGAGCCGGGACGCATCTACAGCGAACTCGCCGCCTCTTGGCTGTGGGTCGTGGCGCTGGCCGGGCTGGTGCTGTGGATCCGTCGGGTGCGCGGACGCCGCAACCGCAACTCCGCCGCCTGGCTGCTGACACCGGACGGTTCCCAAAAGGGCCGCGGTCGTTCGATGAATTGGCATGGGGCCGTTGGCATTTGGATCATGCCGGTGATCCTGCTGCTGTCGGCGACCGGGATGACCTGGTCGACCTATGCCGGTGAGAACATCACCGAACTGCGCGAGCAGCTCAGCTGGACCACACCTGCCGTGAGCACCGCACTGCCGGGTGCGGCCACGCAGGAACACGCCGGCGGCGAGCACCACGGCGGCGGCCATACGTCCGCGCCGGTCGCTGTCCCGACCCGGATCGCTCAGCTCGACGGGGTTTATGCGGCGGCCCGCGCCAATGGCGTCACCCAGGGTTCCGAGATCGCCATTCCGGCCAAACCCGGCGCCGCATTCGCGGTGAAGGAACGGCGCATGCCCGGCACCTACACCGTCGATGCGGTCGCCGTGGACGGCGCAACCGGCACGGTCACCGACAAGCTCGCCTACGCCGACTGGCCGATCATGGCCAAGCTCACCAACTGGGGCATCCAATTCCACATGGGCCTGATGTTCGGGCTGCTCAACCAGTTGCTGCTGCTCGCGGTGATGATCGGGCTGATCGTCGTGCTCGTGCTCGGCTACCTGATGTGGTGGAAGCGGCGGCCGACCCGCGGTGCTTCGCGGTTCGCCATCGGACGCGCACCACGTCGCGGCGCATTGCGCCAGACCTCGCCGTGGCTCGCGGTGCCCATCGTGGCGGCCGCGCTGGTTGTCGGCTGGTTCGTACCGCTGGTCGGGCTGAGCCTGGTGGCGTTCCTCGGCGTCGACATCATCGTGGGCCTGGTTGTGGGCAAGCGCGCCACCGCCTAGTACCGCGGGGTGTTCCCGCACACCGATTCACGTGCCGCGCACGTGTCATCACGCCGCCAGGTCATGCGCGGCGGGCGAGAGCGCGCGGGACGCAGCAACTGGGACTGCCGGGGCGTGAGGGGCTCCGGCAGTTACCAATTCGACCTACCGAAGGTCAGAGGTACGGCCGTTGTATCGCCATGCCTCGAACAGACAGGATTCACCATCTCATGAAGATCAATAATTTCGCCTTGGCCGCCGCGTTCATGACGACCGCGGTGGGGATCGCCGCTGGCGCGGGCTCCGCGGAACCGATCGAGGCCGCCGACCCGATCAACTTCACCGCCCAGGCCACCGACACCCAGTCGATCATCACCACCGATTCCGGTTCGCTGGTCGTCGAGGAGGGCGCGCTGAAGGTCAAGGCCGCCAACGGAACAACCGTCGCGGGCACGCCGCTCACCTTCCGGGTCGACGAATTCGAATTCCCGGTCGCAGCCGAAATCGCCGATAACACAGCAACTCTCACGCCGCAGCTCGACATCGCGCGCGCGACCTACAAGCCGGTCGCACTGCCGTATGAGGACAAGGCGCCCTGGAAGACCGAATATGATCGCGAACAGGCCGCCTGGTCCCGCATGACCAGCACCATCGGCATGGGCGCCACCATCGGCACCCTGGTCGGCGGTATCGGCGGCGGCGCAATCGGCTGCGTACTCGGCGGTATCGCCGGTGCAACCGTCGCCTCGGCCACCATCGTCGGCCTATTCGGTCCGTTCATCCCCGCCGCCGCCGTCGGCTGCCTGGGCGGCATCGTCGCCATCGGCGCACTAGGCGTACTCGCAGGCCAGATCCTCGTGACCGCCCCGGTCGCCATCGGCGCCTCACTCCAGTACCTCACCACCGTCAACCAGCCCTTCACCCCACCCTCAAAATAACCAACAGTCAGGACGATTGCTGCGTGTTCGCTGGGGTTTGGAGTTTTGGCTGATCCTGGGTGGATTCGGTGGTGGCCTGTGTATCTGTCGGTGGTGTGCGGCATCATCTGTGCACGCAGCCATCCACGAATACCGCTCGGAGTTCACCATGCCGTCCCCACGAACGAAACCACAGCCGTTGTCGGACACTGAGATTCAGCAGATCGCCACGGACATCGCCGGCGGCCGCCCGCCGATGGTGTGGTTCACCGCGGCCGCGGTGGGCGTGCCGGAGGGACGGTCCGGCAAGGTGGTCGAGATCGGTGATCGATCCGAAAGTGACTTCCTGCGGGTCAAGCCGACCGGATCGAAGGATGTACTGTCCTTTTCTCCGACCGAAGTCACGTTGACCAAGCCGCCACGGGATAAGGCGGCAACCACAAGCCCTGCCCAGCCGAAGTCGACAACCAGGAAGGAATCCACTGTGACCCAGCCGTCGACCTTGACGAGCACCGCGACACCGGCCCCCCGGCCGGCCCTGAGCCCGACCCCGCCCGCCCCGGCCCCGAAACCCGCTGCCGCCGTGGCGGAACCGGCCAAACCCGCGACACCCGCAGGCGCGGCCAAGCCCGCGGCGAAGGCCACGACCGCCGCGCGGAGCAAGGCGAAGGCGCCGGAGGTCACGGTGACGCTCACCGGTACCGCGGACGGCGAATGGTCGGTCGATGTTGTCAGCGGCAAGAAGAAGTCCGTGCGCGGTCTGCCGGTGACCAGCTCCGCGGTGGCGCAGGCGGCCAAGGTGTTGCATCCGGAGGTGGCCGAGGTGGTTGCCGGAATCCTGGAGGCGGCCCGGGTGGTCCAGGAGTCCAAGGTGCAGCAGTTACAGGCCGAGTTAGAGGAAGCCCGGCGACTGCTCGACGAGCTCTCGGACTAGACCGCGGTGCTGGCGGATTTACCGTTGGCGTTATGGGAGCGGCCGCTCGGGCGCCAGATCCGGCGTCCCGAGTCGGCGGTGTTGTGTCGCGGTTCCGCACCGTGGCGCAGATCGTCGTGGAAGGCGTAGCCGAGCGAGTACTCCTTCGCGTGGTACATCGCCGAATCCGCGTCCCGGATGAGGTCGTAGATGGTGTCGTCGGAGCTGCGTGGGCTGCCGCAGGCCAGGCCGACGCTTGCGGTGATCGGAATTTCGCCCGCGCTCAGCTCGAACGGCCGAACGAAGGCGCCGAGTAGTCGCTCCGCGAGCATGGCGGCCTCCTGTCGATCCAGCGGTGCGAGCACCACGAATTCGTCGCCGCCGTAACGGGCCACCACGTCGTCGCGCCGGATGATGTGCCGGATCCGGGATGCCGCATTGGCGATCAGCTCGTCGCCGACCGCGTGGCCGTAGCTGTCATTGACCATCTTGAAGCCGTCGAGATCGATGAACAGCAGACACACCGGCTGCTCGATCCAGTGCTCCTGATTGCGATTCAGCGCGCGCAGCAGCGCGGACCGGTTCAGCAAGCCGGTGAGCATGTCGTGATCGGCCTGGTACTGCGCACGCCGTTCACTGCGCGCACTGCGGACAATCGCGCGCTCGCTGCGCACCAGCACGCCGATGAGCAGCAGCGCGCACAGTGACGAGACCACCACCCGATCGAGGGTGTCCAGAATGGAGCCGACCACCGGAATCAGCGAGGCCACGATCAACGCGACGGCGATGAAGCTGGCCCGCTGCCGCGAGTGGTGCGGGTGGATGTGCCGTGGCGCACCGAGACTCGCCATGGTCGGATGCAGCGCGGCGGCACCGACGATCGGATAGGCCACCAGCAGCGGCACCAGCAGCAACTCGTGAGCGACGGGTGCGCGACCGACGGCGTCGAGGCTGTACCCGAAATCGCCGATCAGCACCGCGATCAACCCGACGTGCAGCAGACGCAGCGAGGTCTCCGAACGGGTCGCGGTCGCCATCGAATGCGCGACCAGGGTCAGCAGCAGGGCATCGAGCACCGGATAGGTCGCGGCCACCACAGTGTTCGCGGTGGTCTCGTGCGACTGCAGGATCGGTGAGATCAGAAACGTCCACGAGGCCAGCAGTGCGCCGAGTCCGATGAGCGCCGAGTCGAGCAGCAGATCGTAGTTGGGCCGGGCCTGGCGCGGGCGCAACCACAGCGCCGCGGCCACCCCGGTGCCGAAATAGCCTGCGAGAGTGAACAGGTCGTCGACCGGGTGCAGCGCGTGGCCGTCTACCTCGCGGATGGCCGTACCCACCGCGAACAGCACGGCCGAGGCCGAGAGCAGATACCAGGGCACCGGCCGCGCGGGACGATATCGCCGCAGGCCGATATAGATCATGGTGAGCGCGCCGAGCACCACGGCGGCCATGGTAAGTAGCGACAACGGCCGGACGTCGATGCAGAGCAGCACCGCGAGACCGATTGCTGTCAGCGCGAGAAGTACTGTGCACCACCGCATTTCGAGGCGGTGCCGAACGATGGTCGGCTGCTCTTCGCGGACGGTCATCAGCCCCCCTTGGTCGCTCCATCCCCAGTGAACCGCGCCGCGTAGTAGGTCTGTGAATCCTCCACCGCGACTTCGACGTTCGCCTCTTGCTCATCGAGCACCGCTCGAATGCTGTCGGCGAAGGAAAACCGAGTGTTGTTATACGAGCAGATGTCCCAACCGACCGCCGCGCGCTCGGCCACCAATACCTGGACAACTGATTTGATCATGGCATGAAACGCCGCCCCTTGTCGGGCACTTGGCGCAACAAGGGTGAAACCCGCGTAGTAGATCGCATCGCGCGCCGCATATTCGGGATAACGGGCGGCGAAATACTCCGGACTGATCCACGGGACGGTCTCTAGATGTTTGGTCAGCGTCGTCACGCCGATGGGTTCGCCGGTCGCGGTGCGCGCGACGTGTTTGGCGACCCGTGGGTCGATCATCTCCTCGCGGAATTCCGATCGATGCAGGACCTGCCTGGCAATGGCCTTGGTACGCAGGGGTCCGAAGGCCTCCTCGTACAGCAGGTGGAACATGTCGATCCGGTCGTCCGGAATGGTCGATTCGATCGTTACCTTCAGCTCAGGCAGCCCACCCGTCGCCCGACCACCACCCCTCATGGAATCGCTGCGCGATGCTGTCATTGTCGACCCCACGGTGTCGTGTGGTACGCCGCGAGCACCAGCGCGCAGGTCGGCGTGCCATCGGAGCGGGCCTCGGTGGTGCAGAGTTGAATCGGGCCGAAACGTTGCGGCCGGTTGCGGGTCATATCGGTCAAACTCGCGCGAATCAGCGTCGCGACCTGCGCGGCCGTCTCGGCCTCGTGCTCGACGAAAAGTCCGGCGCCGGAACCGTCGTCGCGCAGTACCCAGCCGATGCCCGCGCCCGCGCGCTCGCCCGCCGTATTCGCATGCTGCGCGGCGTACACGCAGTAGAGCCGATCGCCCCAGGGAATCGGCTTGCGGACGCGACCGTTTCGGACCAGAACGGCGCGCGGTGGAATGACCGATGACAGGCGGATCAAGTTGGCATCACCTACTCCCAGGTCACGCAGTGCCGCATCGAAGGCCGACATAGCTGTCGGGCCGACCCCCGTCGCCGCGCCGATCTCGATCGTCAGTGGAGCTCCGGAGTCACGCTGATCGCCGCGGTCCGGCCTGCCCATGGGCGGGAGTAGTCGATCGATCCACTGCAGCCCGAGTAGGCCGCCGCGTGGGGTTGTCTGAATCATAATGCCCTCCCGTAACCATCGGCCGGATTTTTTAGGCCGGTATTGCGTCAAAACCGACTGTGCGTCAAGACGATCGATCACGCATCCGAGCGGGGTGAAAGACGTGCTCCGGAGGCGTGTCTCGTAGGGTGTGGTGCCCAGGGTCGCTGGGATGACATGCGTGGGCACTGGCAATGCGACGAAGCGAGGAATTCGTGCCGAAGTGGGTGGCGCCGGGGCGGGTCAACATCATCGGTGAACACACCGATTACAACGACGGTTTCGTGCTGCCCATCGCATTGCCGCTGGTAGTCGAGTGTCGGGCGGAAGCGCGAACCGACGGCCGGGTCCGGGTGGCCTCGCGCCAGCGACCGGGTGAGACGGTGCTGGTCGCGGTGAGCGAGCTTGCCGCCGAACGGGATCGGGTGCCCGGATGGTCGCGGTATCCGCTGGGCGTCGTGTCCGAATTCGCCCGGCGCGGATATGCCCGCGACGGCATCGACCTGGAGTTGGACGGTGCGGTGCCGATCGGCGCCGGATTGTCGTCCTCGGCGGCACTGTCGTGTGCGGTGGCGGTCGCGCTGCGAGATCTGTTCGCGCCCACCGTCACCGATCGGGAGTTGATCGACCTGGCCCGCGCCGCCGAGAACGACTACGCCGGGGTGCCGACCGGACTGCTCGATCAGTCCGCATCGATTCTGTGCACGGCGGGGCATGCGTTGTTCCTGGATGTGCGGCGGTTGGTCGCGCACGACGGTGTCGCGCACGAACAGATTCCGTTCGATCTCGATCGATTCGGGCTGGAGCTGTTGGTGATCGATACCGGACAGCCGCACGCGCTGATCGACGGTGGTTACGCGCGGCGGCGCGCCCAATGCGAGGCGGCCGCCGCGGCACTCGACGTACCCGCGCTGCGTGATATCGAATCACCGGCGGCTGTGGACCGCATCGGCGATGCGGTATTGCGCCGGCGGGCACGACATGTGGTAACCGAGAATGCGCGAGTGCTCACGATTGCCGAAAAGTTGCGAGGTGGTGCGGATCCGCGCGAGATCGGGCCGATCCTGACTGCGGCGCACGAGTCGCTGCGCGATGATTTCGAGGTTTCGACACCGGCACTGGACGCCGCGGTATCCGCCGCGCTCGAGGCCGGGGCGCACGGCGCGCGCATGGTCGGCGGCGGGTTCGGCGGCAGCGTGATCGCGCTGGTCGATCGGGACGACACCGCAGCCGTCGCGGACGCGGTGCGAGATCGGTTCGCGCGATCGGGTTTCGAGACACCGCGCACTTTCGTGGTCGTACCCGGTGCGGGTGCGCACCGCATCGCTTGAGCAATCGTCCAACTTTTGTGCGTGAATGTGCCACGCGCGTGCGGCACAATCACGCACAGTAGAACGCGAGACGTCCGGTTTCATCGCCTGGAGGGACGACGCTGTGCCGCTTGCCGATTCGACCGTTTTCACACCGGCGCTGGACGCCGTCTCGGTACAAGCCGAGACGACACTGCGCCTGGACGCGCAGCCCGTCGACTATGCGCTGGTAGCGCTGTATTTCGTCTTCGTGATCGGTATCGGCCTGCTGGCCAGGCAGCGGGTCTCGTCGAGTATCGACTTCTTCCTGTCCGGACGATCGCTGCCCGCCTGGGTGACCGGTCTCGCCTTCATCTCCGCCAATCTGGGCGCGGTCGAGATCATGGGCATGTCGGCCAACGGCGCCGAATACGGCTTCCCCACCTTCCACTACTTCTGGATCGGCGCGGTGCCTGCCATGCTGTTCCTCGGCGTGGTGATGATGCCGTTCTATTACGGCTCCAAGGTGCGCAGTGTGCCGGAATTCATGCGGCGGCGCTTCGGCACCGGCGCACATCTGGTGAACGCGTTGAGCTTCGCGGTCGCGCAGGTGCTCATTGCCGGGGTGAATCTGTATCTGCTCGGTTCGATTCTGAATGTGCTGCTGGGCTGGCCGCTGTGGGTGTCGGTGATCGTCGCCGCGGTGATCGTGCTCTCCTATATCACCCTCGGCGGATTGTCCGCGGCGATCTACAACGAGGTGTTGCAATTCTTCGTGATCGTCGCCGCGCTCTTGCCGCTGACGCTGGTCGGTCTGCACAAGGCCGGTGGCTGGGATGGGCTGCGGGACAAGGTGACCGCTTCACCCGGCGGTGGCGCGCAGTTGGAATCCTGGCCGGGCAATGCGCTCAGCGGTTTTTCCAATAACTTCCTTTCGGTGGTCGGCATCGTCTTCGGCCTCGGATTCGTGCTCTCGTTCGGCTACTGGACCACCAACTTCGTCGAGGTGCAGCGCGCACTGGCGACGCACTCGATTTCGGCCGCGCGGCGCACCCCGATCATCGGCGCGTATCCGAAGATGTTCATTCCGTTGATCGTGGTGATTCCCGGCATGATCAGCGCGGTGCTGGTACCGCAGATGAGCGAGTACAAGGCGGCGGAGACGGCAGGTTCGAACTACTCCGGTGATGCCACCTATAACCAGGCGCTGCTGTATCTGATGAAGGATGTGCTGCCCAACGGGCTGCTCGGCGTCGGGCTCGCCGGATTGCTTGCGGCATTCATGGCGGGTATGGCGGCCAATATCTCCGCCTTCAATACGGTGTTCAGCTATGACCTGTGGCAGCAGTATGTGCGGCGGGATCGGCCGGACGGGTACTACCTGAACGTCGGTCGACTGGCCACGGTCGGCGCGACTGTCGCGGCGATCGGAACCGCGTTCATCGCAGGCAATTTCAGCAATATGATGGATTATCTGCAGACGCTGTTCAGCTTCTTCAACGCTCCGCTGTTTGCGACGTTCATTCTCGGTATGTTCTGGAAGCGGATGACGCCGACGGCGGGCTGGATGGGGCTGGTCTTCGGAACCGCCTCGGCCATTGTGGTTTTCATCCTGCACAAGTCCGGCGTCTTCGAATTGTCCGGCCAGGGTTCGAGTTTCGTCGCGGCCGGGGTGGCGTTCGTCGTGGATATCGTGGTCAGCGTGGCGGTTACCCAGGTGACGCAGTCGAAGCCGGATGCCGAACTGGTCGGGCTGGTGTACTCGGAGACGCCGAAGGAACTGCGGCACGATCCGGACGAGGCGCATCTGCCCTGGTATCAGCGGCCGGTGCTGCTGGCGGGGATTGCGCTGGTGCTGGTCATCGTCCTGAATATCATTGTCGGATAAGGAGGCCGGTCGATGCTTTTCGATATCCGCACCATTGTCGGCGCGCTGCTGGGCAGTTATGCCGTCGTTTTGGTTGTGACCGGACTGGTTCATGACACCGGGGCCGAGGAAGCCAAGACCGGCGGAGTGAATGTGAATCTCTGGGCCGGCCTCGGGATGGGAGCGGTGGCGCTCGCCTTCCTGGTCTGGGTGTTGTTGCGGCCGGTCGCGGTGCCGACCAAGGCGGACGCGCCTGCCGGGGAGGAGGATTCCCCTCCCGAGGCATGACTCGGGCTCGCGATTTCGCCAGTGCTACGGTCGAGGCATCCGAGATTCGCGAAGCGGTTGCAGGAGAGATCTTTGAGCCACGCCGACCCGTTCCCGCTCCAGCCGACACCGATTCAGGTACCCGATGCGGTGCTCGCCGATCTGCGGCAGCGGCTCGCGCTGACGCGCTGGCCCGACGATGTGGGCAATGACGACCGCTACTACGGCGTAGACCGCGGCTACCTGCAAGAACTCGTCGAGTACTGGCAGCACGAATACGACTGGCGCGAGGCCGAAGCCGCGATCAACGCCTATGACAACTACCTCGTCGACGTCGATGGCGTTCCGGTGCATTTCCTGCGCAAGCCCGGTGTCGGCCCGAATCCGATACCGCTGATCCTCACCCACGGCTGGCCGTGGACGTTCTGGCACTGGTCCAAGGTCATCGATCCGCTCGCCGATCCCGGTGCGTACGGTGGCGACCCCGCCGACGCCTTCGATGTGATCGTGCCGTCTTTCCCCGGTTTCGGCTTCTCCGGTCCGCTGTCGAAGCATCCGGATATGAACTTCTGGAAGGTCGCCGACCTCTGGCACACCTTTATGACCGAAACGCTCGGCTACCCGAAATACGCCGCAGCAGGGTGCGATGTCGGCGCGTTGGTCACCGGTCAGCTCGGCCACAAATACGCCGATGAGCTGTACGCCATCCACATCGGTTCGGGCCAGAAGCTGACGCTGTTCAACGGTGACCGAGGCTGGGACCTGACCGGCGGGCGTCCCATTCCGGACGGCCTGCCCAAGGATGTCTACGACCGAATCATCGAGCTGGAGCACCGTTTCGGCGTCCACCTCGCGGCGCACGTCCTCGAACCGAGCACCCTGGCCTTCGGCCTCTCCGATTCACCCGCGGGCATGCTCGCCTGGATACTCCAGCGCTGGATGGCATGGAGCGACAACGGCGGCGATATCGAAACCGTCTTCAGCAAGGATGAACTTCTCACCCACGCGATGATCTTCTGGGTCACCAATTCCATCGGCACCTCGATCCGCACCTACGCGAATAACAACCGGTACCCCTGGACACCGTCCCACGATCGCGACCCCGTTATCGAGGCCCCCACCGGCATTACCTTCGTCGGCTACGAGAATCCCCCCGGCGTCACCACCGCCGACCGCGTCGAGCACTTCCGCGCCAGCGACCGCGGCCCTTGGTACAACCTCGTCAACCTGACCGCCCACGACAAGGGCGGCCACTTCATCCCTTGGGAAATCCCGGACCTCTGGACCCAGGACCTTCGCCGCACCTACCGCGGCCGCCGCTAGGCGGGGGCTTGCAGGGCCGGAAACCAGATGTCGGTGAGGACTTCGGCGGCCTGGTCGGCGGTGACATCGATGGTGCCCTGCATGGCCCAGCGGGTGAAGAAGCGTTCCAGTTGGGCGACAAGGAGTTCCACGCGTAGGCGCGCCTCGTCGCGACGGTCCTCGGGCCAGCGGGCGAGGTAGGAGGTCATGGCATTGGGCAGGGCCAGGATGCCGCGACTGGCGATTTCGCGGAATTCCGGCTCCAGTGCGGTCGCCTCGTCCCAGGCGGGCAGCAGGTCCTTGTATTCGTGGAACCAGGCGATGGCGCGAGTCACCCAGTCCACGAATTCCGCGCGGGAGCCGGTGTCGAGTACCCGGTCCAGATCCTCGTAGAAGTGCAGTGCGGTCGGCGCGGTGCTCTGTTCGGCGATGGCGCGCAGGATCTCCAGCTTGCTGCTGAAGTGCAGGTAGAAGGTGGCGCGGCTGCAGCCGACGGCGGCGGCGATGTCGTCCACCCGGACCGCCGCGTAACCCCGTTCGGTGAACAGCGCCTTGGCGCCGTCCATCAGTCTGGCGCGGGTCTGCAGCTTCTGTTCGTCGCGCAGGCTCAGTCCGGGCGGGTTCGATTTGGTCGGCATGGTAGACATCATGTCATTCACTAGACACCAAGTCTAGCCAGTGCTAATTTGTTGCCTACGTCACTCCACGTGCCGCAGGCGGCGCGGGATGGTTCGCCGCACCGGATCCGGTGCCGCCCACGTGACGGCAATCCTTCGGACGAGGACTACGGAATTGACTCACAGCAATCTGCCCCGGGTATGCGTCATCGGCGCGGGCCCCTCCGGAATCACCGCCGCAAAACGCCTGCAGGACTTCGAAATTCCCTTCGAGGTCTTCGAGGCGAGCGATGAGGTCGGCGGCAATTGGTATTTCAAGAATCCCAATGGGATGTCGGCCTGTTACCAGTCGCTGCATATCGACACCAGCAAGTTCCGGCTCGCCTTCGAGGATTATCCGGCGCCCGAGGAATGGCCGGACTTCCCGCACCATTCGCAGCTGTTCCAGTACTTCAAGGATTACGTGGACCATTTCGGCTTCCGCGACAGGATCCTGTTCAATACCAAGGTCACCGCGGCGGAGCGGCAGGACGACGGCAGCTGGCTGGTCACCGCGAGCGATGGCCGCACCCGGGCCTACGACGCGCTGATCGTCTGCAATGGCCACCACTGGGATCCGCGCGTTCCGGACTATCCGGGTGAATTCGACGGCGTGCTGCTGCACAGTCACGCCTACAACGATCCGTTCGATCCGGTGGATATGCGCGGTAAGAAGGTCGTGGTGGTCGGCATGGGCAACTCCGGTCTGGATATCGCCTCGGAACTGTCCCAGCGCTTCGTCGCCGAAAAGCTCACCGTTTCCGCGCGGCGCGGGGTCTGGGTGCTGCCGAAATACGTGAACGGGAAGGTCGGCGACAAACAGAGTGTGCCGCCCTGGATTCCGCGCAAGGTCAGCCTGAAGCTCAAGCAGCGCTTTGTGCGCAAGTTCCGCGGCGATATGGAGTTCTACGGACTGCCGAAACCGGATCACAAACCGTTCGAGGCACATCCGTCGGCGAGTGAAGAGTTCCTGCATCGCGCGGGCTGCGGCGATATCGCCTTCAAGCCGGCCATAACCGCCCTGGAGGGGCCGCAAGTGCGCTTTGCCGACGGCAGCACGGAAGAAGTGGACGTAATCGTCTGTGCCACCGGCTATCACATCAGCTTTCCGTTCTTCTCCGATCCGAAGCTGGTGCCGGACGAGCAGAATCGCATCCCGCTGTTCAAACAGATGATCAAGCCGGGTGTGGACAATCTGTTCTACCTCGGTCTGGCCCAACCGCTGCCGACACTGGTGAATTTCGCCGAGCAGCAGAGCAAGTTGGTCGCGGCCTATCTGACCGGCAAGTACCTGCCGCCGTCGGAGACGGAGATGACTGCCGAGATCGCGGCGGCCGAACAGCGTCGCACCGGACGGTATTACAACTCGCCCCGGCATACGATCCAGGTGGAGTTCGAGCCCTATGTGCGCGATATGAATCGGGAAATGGCAAGGGGCGCAAAGCGAGCCGCTGCCGCCGGCAATGCATTGCCGGTGCCCGCCAGGGCGCTCGAGAACGCGTGAGGGCGCCGCGATGACGACATCAGGATTCTGTACCGGCGAATTCGCGGGTGTGCGAAAAGAATTGGCCGACCAGATCGCTTCGGGTGAGGAGCTCGGCGCATCGATCTGCGTGACCGTCGACGGCGAACCGGTCGTCGATATCTGGGGCGGGCACCGCGATCTCGAGCGGACCGTGCCCTGGACCGAGGACACCCTGGTCAACGTCTTCTCCATCAGCAAGACCATGACCGCGCTGTCGGCGCTGCTGCTGGTGGACCGGGGCGAGCTGGATGTGCAACAGAAGGTCGCACACTACTGGCCGGAATTCGCCGCGAACGGCAAGGGCGATATCGAGATTCGCCATCTACTCGGCCACACATCCGGAGTCTCGGGGTGGGAGCGGCCGATCGAGCTGGCCGATATCTACGACGCCGAGGCGGCGAGCGCGCGGCTCGCGACCCAGCCGCCGTGGTGGGAACCGGGCACCGCATCGGGCTATCACGCACTGAACTACGGGCATCTGGTCGGCGAAGTGATCCGTCGAATTACGGGCCGAACCCTCGGCCAGTTCTTCGCCGACGAACTCGCCGGACCGCTCGATGCCGATTTCCATATCGGCACCGCGCCGGAAAATCATCACCGCATCGCACCACTCGTCCCGCCGCCGCTGCTGGAATTCGATATGGCCACGCTCGATCAGGACAGCATCCTGGTCAAGACGCTCACCAGTCCCCTGCTCGATATTCCGGAGGCCAATAGTGCCGCATGGCGCAAGGCCGAGATCGGCGCGGTGAACGGACACGGTAATGCGCATTCGGTGGCGGCGGTGCAGTCGCTGGTCGCCTGCGGTGGCGAGCTGCGCGGCCGAAGGTTGTTGTCGGAGAAGACAATCGATCTGATCTTCGAACAGCAGTCCGACGGCGCGGATCTGGCGCTGTTGCTGCCGTTGCGCTTCGGCCTCGGTTACGGACTTCCCCAGTCGCAGACCGCGCCGGAGGTGCCCGACGGGAAGGTCTGCTGGTGGGCCGGATTCGGCGGCGCCATCGTGGTCAACGATCTCGATCATCGAGTCACCTTCGCCTACACCATGAACAAGATGGCGCCGGGACTCATCGGCTCCGATCGTGCGAATGCCTATCTGCGCGCGGTATTTTCGGTGGTGCGCGGATGATGCGGGCACTGCAGCTCACCGAACCCGGTGTGCTCGAACTGCGCAAGGTCGCGGTGCCGGCGATCGGGCCGACGGATCTGCTGCTGCGCGTCGGTGCGGCAGGCATCTGCCATTCCGATCTGCATGTGCTGCATATTCCGTTCAAGATGCGCGAGGATCCGCTGACGCTCGGACACGAGGTGGCGGGCACCATCGAGGCGGTCGGCAGTGATATCGACGGTCGGGTGGTCGGTGAGCGCGGCATTGTCTATCTGTGCTGGTCGTGCGGCGTCTGCCGAGAGTGTGTGGGCGGCAATGAGAATGTGTGCCTCGCCGCCGGGCGCACCGCCATGCCGCCGTGTCCCGGACTCGGTCCGGACGGCGGTATGGCCGAGTACATCCGCATCCCCGCAAGCTCTTTCGTGCCCGTCGGCGAGCTGGATTTCCTGCAGGCCGCGCCGCTGGCCGATGCGGCGCTGTCCAGCTATCACGCCATCGACGGCGCGCGCGAGCAGTTGTACCCCGGTTCGGTCGCGGTGGTCATCGGCATCGGTGGACTCGGCCATGTCGCGGTGCAGATACTCACCGCGACCAGCGCGACGCAGGTGATCGCCGTTGACGTGAGCGAGGACAAACTCGCCCTGGCCGCTCGCTGCGGTGCGGCCGAGGGTCTGCTCTCCGGCGCCGATACCGCGCGCGAAATCTTGGATCGCACCGATGGTCGTGGTGCCGATGCGGTCTTCGACTTCGTCGGTGTCGATGCGACCGCCAGGCTGGCGGTGGAATCTGTTGCCCCCAATGGCGCGTACCGCATGATCGGGCTCGGCGGTGGCGCACCGGAAATTACGGCTGGACCGGCGGGCGGTCCGGGCTGGCCGTGGGGCGCTTCGATCCGAAAGTCCTACGGCGGCACCAAATCCGACCTGATCAACTCCGTTGCCCTGGCCCAGTCGGGTCGGCTGACCGTCGAAACCGAACGCTTCGATCTGGCGGACGGTCGCGCAGCCCTCGACCGACTGGAGCGCGGGCTCATCACCGGCCGCGCCGTACTGGTGCCCTGAACCCACAAGGAAGTGCCTTCTATGACAAAGTCTTTCGATCCACAGGAATTGGCCGCGCAGGCCGTTGCCCGGCTAACAGGTCCAGGCGGACCATTCGAGATGGCGGTCGAAGATGTACTCGGCGCGCCGATTCCGGTGATCAAGGACCGGGTGCACTCGTTGCGCGAAGTGCTCGCGGCCTCGGTCGCCCTGGGTGATCGCGACTACCTGGTCACCGAGGATCGGCGGATGTCCTATGCCGGGCATGCGGTGGCCGTCGGCGCGCTGGCTCGTGCGCTGCGGGACCGGTACGGCGTCGAAAAAGGCGACCGGATCGGCATTCTCGCGGCCAACACTCCCGAATGGGTGGTGACGTTCTGGGCCGCACAGACACTCGGTGCGATCGCGGTCGGCTACAACGCCTGGTGGATGCCGCGCGAAATCGCCTACGGCCTCGAGCACACCAGCCCGAAGGTCCTGATCGTCGATGCGAAACGCGCGGCTCAGGTGGCGCAGCTGGACGTTCGGATCCCCGTGCTCACCATGGAGCACGACCTGCCCGCACTGATCGCCGAATTCGGCGACGGCGAGCTACCGCATACTCCGGTGGACGAGGACGATCCCGCGGTCATCCTCTACACCAGCGGCACCAGCGGCCGCCCCAAGGGCGCGGTGCATTCGCATCGAAACCTGGTGGCGGTCATCGACTATCACCGTTTCAACGACGCACTCGCCGCGGCCTTCCAGGGTGGTGTCGACGACGGCAGTCCGAAGGGCCGCCGCTTCCTGCTCACCTCCCCGCTGTTCCACATCGCCAGCCTGCACAATCTGGTGCTGCCGCGCATGGCGACCGGCGATACCGCCGTCATCTACCAGGGCGCCTTCGATGCCGAGCGGATACTGCGGCTGATCGAACGGGAACGGATCAGCAACTGGGGTGCGATGCCGACCATGGCGAGTCGCCTGCTCGAAGTGGATCTGTCGAAGTACGATCTGACCTCACTGGCCGCCTTCTCGCTCAACTCGGCGCCGTCCTCGGCCGCACTGCAACAGCAACTGCGCGAACAGCTTCCGGTTGCCAAGACCGCGTTGGTGACCAGCTACGGCATGACCGAATGCAGTACCGCGGCGACCATCGCCGCACCGGCCGAACTCGCCGCCTTCCCGGATACCGTCGGCCGCCCGGTGATCGGGGTCGACCTGCAGATCCGCGATGCGCTCGGCGAACCCGTCGGCGAGGGCGTCGAGGGTGAGATCTGGGTGCGCGGCCCCTATGTGATGCTCGGCTATTGGGCGGACGAGGCCGCGACCGCAGCCGCCATCACGTCCGAGCGCTGGTTGCGCACCGGCGATATCGGTGTCCTCGAGCAGGGCCGACTCCGATTGTCCGGCAGGCGTTCGGATCTCATCCTGCGCGGTGGCGAGAATGTCTACCCGACCGAGGTCGAGCAGTGCCTGGACGAACATCCCGCGGTGCGCGAATCAGCCGTCGTCGGGCTGCCCGACGACGATCTCGGCCAGGTGATCGCGGCACTGGTGGTCGTCGAGAATGCTTCCGCCACAACCGAACAGGAGCTGGCCGAATTCGCGAAGCAGCGCATCGCGTACTACAAGGTGCCCGCGAAGTGGCGGATCACCACAACGCCGCTGACCCGCAATGCGACCGGCAAGGTCGTGCGCGCCGGGATCGCCGAAACCCTGTCCGATCCCGGCGCGGAGTGAAGCCATGTACGACACGATCATCAAAGGCGGACGGTGGTTCGACGGCACCGGCTCGCCGTCGGCCGTCCGCCATCTCGGGATCCGGGAAGGTTCTATAGCCGCGGTTTCGGCCGAACCGCTCGACGAGGCCGACTGCCCGCACGTCATCGATGCCGCCGGGAAGTGGGTGATTCCCGGTATGATCGATATCCACACCCACTACGACGTCGAGGTGCTGCAGAGCCCGGCGCTGGCCGAATCCATTCGACACGGCATCACCACCGTGCTGCTCGGGTCGTGCTCGTTGTCGACGGTGCACGTCGATGCGTCGGACGCCGGTGATCTATTCGGCCGGGTGGAGGCCATTCCGCGCAAACACGTCATCGAGGCGATTGCCGAAACCAAGTCCTGGACTTCGGCACACGAATATGTCGAGGCGCTGGAGGCGCTCCCGCTCGGACCGAATCTGGCCGCCTTCATCGGACATTCCGATATCCGGGCCGCCGAGATGGGACTGGATCGCGCCACCCGCAAGGAGATTCGGCCGGCCGATGCCGAATTGGCCGCCATGGCCGCGAAACTCGACGAGGCATTGGACGCGGGCTTTGTCGGCATGTCCTCCCAGCAGTTGCTCTTCGACAAGCTCGACGGTGAGATCTGCCGATCACGCACCCTGCCCTCGACCTATGCGACCACCCGAGAACGTCGCAGGCTCAATGCGATCCTGCGCCGTCGCGGCCGCGCACTACAGGGCGGTCCGGATGTGGCCCGGCCGCAGAGTCTGGTCGCGATGGCGGCGAGCAGCCTCGGCATCTTCCGCAAACCACTCAAGGTCAGCCTGCTGTCCGCCGCCGATATCAAGGCCATTCCCACTGTCGCCCAGATCTTTCCGTTGATTGCGCGGGTGCTCAATCGACTCGGCGGCGACTTCCGCTGGCAGCATCTGCCGGTGCCGTTCGAGGTCTACTCCGACGGTATCGATCTGCCGGTCTTCGAGGAATTCGGTTCGGGCGCGGCGGCACTGCACCTGTCCAACCAGCTGGAGCAGCGCCGGGACCTACTGCGCGACGAAGGTTATCGACGCCGATTCCGCAAGGATTACGACAAGAAGTTCGGGCCGCGGGTGTGGCATCGCGATTTCTTCGACGCCGAAATCGTGGAGTGTCCGGAGGCATCGGTGATCGGCAAGACCTTCGGTCAGGTCGGACAGGATCGCGGTGGCCTGCATCCGGTGGACGCATTCCTGGACCTGGTTGTCGAATACGGTGGCAAAGTGCGTTGGCGCACAACCATTTCCAATCATCGGCCGCAGGTGCTGGACAAATTCGCCGCCGATCCCGGTGTGCAGCTCGGCTTCTCGGATGCGGGCGCGCATCTGCGCAATATGGCCTTCTACAACTTCGGGCTACGGTTCCTGCGCAGGGTGTACGACGCCGAGCGCGCCGGTCGGCCGTTCCTGTCCCTCGAACGTGCGGTGCATCGCATCACCGGTGAACTCGCCGATTGGTACGGCATCGACGCGGGGCATCTGCGTCCCGGTGACCGCGCCGATCTGGTCGTCATCGATCCCGCACATCTGGACGAGACCGTCGAGGCCTACGCCGAAGCACCGATCGCTGTATTCGACAACCTGTCGCGCATGGTCAACCGCAATGACGCGACGGTGGTCGCGGTGCTCGTCGGCGGGGAGTACGTCTTCGGCGGGGGCGTGGCGGATCCGGTCCTCGGTGTCCGCCGCACGGGTCGCTTCCTCCGGGCGGGTGCCTGACCTGGCCGTACCGACCGCCCACTGGGCAATTCGCTTCGCTGCCGGATCCGCGCTACCTTAAGCGTTACTGACGAACACAAGTGTTCGCCTATCCACTCGCAAGGAGGCGCCGTGGCGATCTTCACGCATCGCGGTCGGGATGTCGTCTATGACCGCGTCGGCAGCGGCGCACCGGTCATCCTGCTGCACAATGCGGGCGCCCAGCGCCACATCTGGGACGATCAGGTCGGCGAATTGCGGCACGAGCACGAGGTATTCGCGCTGGATCTGCCCGGTTACGGCGAATCCGACCAACCCGCGGACGGCTATCGCCTGGCCGATTACGTGCGCATGCTCGAGGCCTTCCTGGCCGAACAGGAACTCACCGATGTCGTGCTGATCGGCAATTGTCTGGGAGCCGCCACCTCACTGCGCTACGCGATGACGCATCCGGACAACGTGCGCGCTCTTGTGCTATGCAACCCCCTGACCTGGAACACCATGCGCGCCGGACGCCAGTCCGGACTCGCCTGGGTCGATGCCAGACTCCCGCTGGCGCCGGTGGCCCGCAGGGTGGCGCTGCCGGATGCGGTCATCTCCCGGATCGTCGCCGACCAGCTCGGCGCGAACGGGCGGCGGCGCGATCTGCACCACTCGCCGCGTCTTATGGCGCACTGGGGCGACAAGGGCCGGTTGCAGGCGCTGCACGGCCTGGTGCAGGACTTCCCGACCTATGCCGACCTCGATGTTTTCACCCCGGGCCCGGGATTCCCGCCGATCTGCACCATCTGGGGCGAGCAGAACCGCATCCTGTCGGCCCGGGCCGGCGCCCGACTCGACGACACACTGCATCCGCACACCCGAATTCAGCTCACGGAATGCGGCCACCTGCCTATGGTGGAGGATCCAGAGACCGTAACGAACATCATCACCACCTTTCTGTCCAGTCCGGAGGTACGGCCGTTCGGCGCGACAGAACACCCGGTCAAACCTTGATTCGGGTGTTGATCTTGTTGTTTGACGGCGCCGAACGCGGTTACCCGAACCTCAGCCATCGAGGAAAGGGACGTCATGTTGCTACGCCGATTTGCCCGACCACTGCTGGCGACCGCGTTCGTCGCCGATGGGGTCGACGCGCTGGTCCACCCCGAGCCGCGCACCCAAGCGGCATCGGCCCTGGTCCAGCAGGGACAGCAGTCGCTGCCCGACAATATCGCCGCGAAATTGCCAGCGGATCCCGGGACGTTCGTGCGGATCAATGCGCTCACCCAGGTCTCGGCCGGTGTGCTGCTCGCCCTCGGTAAGTTTCCGCGCCTGGCCTCGCTCACGCTGGCCGCGACGGTGATTCCCGCGACGGTCACCGAACAGGATTTCTGGGCGGAAAAGGATCCGGAACGCAAGGCGGCCAAGCGCAAGGCCTTCGTCAAGGATGTGAGTCTGCTCGGCGGTCTGATGATCGCCAGCGCGGATACCGAGGGCAAGCCGTCGCTCGGCTGGCGTGGCCGACGTGCCGCGAGCAATGCCACGGCGGCGGTTTCGGCCGCATTGCCGTTCACCGCAACGGATTCGGACACCGGCGACGCATTGCGCCGCCGTGCGCACGATGCCGCCGTGCGGGCCCGCGAACTCGGCGATGTCGCGCAGGAGCGGGGCTCCGATCTCGCGGAGACGGTCAAGGAGCACGGTCCGGAGTGGGCCGAGCTGGCCAAGGAACGCGGTGCGAAGTGGGCCGAGAAGGCGGCGGAACTCGCGGAGCTCGCCAAGGAACGCGGACCGGAAATCGCTGCGGCGGCGCGGGACCGCAGTGTGCACCTCGCGGAGCTCGCCAAGGAACGCGGCCCGGAACTCACTTCGACGGCACGCGAACGCGGCGCCGAACTCTCGGGCAAAGCACAGAAACGTAGCGCGCGGTGGGCCGAGAAGGCCCAGCACCGCGGCATCGAGCTCACCGAGCTCGCCAAGGAACGCGGGCCCGGAATCGCCGCGACGGCACGGGAACGCGGCGCGCACCTCGCCGAAATGGCCCAGCACCGCGGCACCGAGATCGCGGAAATAGCCCAGCACCGCGGTGCCGAGATCGCCGAAATGGCCCAGCACCGCGGTGCCGAGATCGCCGAAATGGCCCAGCACCGCGCCGCCGAGATCGCCGAACTCGCCAAGGAACGCGGGCCGGAACTCGCCTCGACCGCACGCGTACGTGGTACCGAAATCTCGGAAAAGGCGCAGAAGCGCGGCGCACGGTTGGCCAAAAAGGCGGAGCGGCGTGCGAAGAAGGCACAGCCGCGGGTCGACCGGGCCCTGCGCCGTCTCGACAAGGCAGAGGAACGGGCGGCGCTGGCGCAGGAACGGATCGCGAACGCGCGTGCCCGCGTAGAGGCGCGGTTCCGCTGAATCACGCGGACCCTACATCGGGGCGGCACATCCCGGTGTAGGGTCCGCGAGCGCCGCAGCCAAGGAGCCGACGCGGCGGAAGTTCGTGGCGAGTCCGGTGAGCTCGATGGCCCGATCGACACAGCGCACCGTGGTGATCAAAACCATTCGGCGGTCGGCCTTTTCGGCCGCCGCCTGAGCCTCGATCAGGGTCGCCAGTCCGGCGGCGGCGAAGAAGGTGACCGGCGACAGGTCGACGACCATGATCGAGCCCCGAGAACCGAAGGCGCGCAATAGTTTGTCCCGTAGTCGCGGCGCGGTCCACAGATCGACCTCGCCCGTGACGACCACCAGCGTGACATCGCCACGCGGGTGGCTCACCGTGAATTCGATGATCCGAGCTCCGGGCACGGTCGAAATATCGACGCGCTCACCGTGTTCCGTTTTGTCACGGTCAGCGGGTCTACCTGCCGGATAAGCGAAATGGGTCGACATGCGCTGGCTCCTGCGGTCCGGTCGGACCTGTCAAACAAGTCAAGCAGGGTCGGCCGGGTCTGTACAGGGATCCTGCGCGTCACACGGTAACGGATGCGAAAAATTTCCGGGAACCAAGGCGCGGCACCGTACGACTAAGTATTCATGCAGCACAAAGCACTGCTGGCCATGGCCGTTGGCACCATCGCTGTCACCGGATGTTCGACCACAGTCACCGAATCCGCGACCACCGCACCTGCCGCCGCGACCGAGGGCGTCACGAAATATCCCGTCACCGTGGAGAACTGCGGTGAGAGCTATACCTTCACCGAGGCACCGAAGCGGGTCGTGGTGATGAACGGCGGCTCCATCGGCGAGGTTTCGTCGCTGGTCGCTCTCGGTGTCGCGGACCGCGTCGTCACCAATGCCCAGTCCTACGGCTCATCCGATGTGTCCGGCCGCGCCGATGCCATCGCCGCCCTGCCGACCGGCGATATCGCCCCGAACAACCTGCAGGACATCCCCCGCGAGGCCATGCTCGCCCAGCATCCCGATCTCGTCATCTCCACCGGAGGCGGCGGCTTCTCTGCCGATCAGGGTTTCGCCACCCGCGCCGAGCTGTCCAGTGCAGGTGCCAATACCTATGTGCCCCGGTCTAATTGCGGTGTGACCGGCGCGGTCACCGGCACGCCGACCGTCGAGGACAGCTACGCCATGCTGCGCGATTTCGGCACGATTTTCGATGTACCTGGTCGCGCCGCGAAGCTCATCGATGACACCAAGCGCAAGATCGCCGAGACATCCGTGCGGGTGGCCGGACAGCCCAAGAAGAATGTGCTGCTCATCTTCCCGGGGATGGGTATGGGCGACGGAGGCGACTTTTCGGCCATTGCCGCGGGCGGCATCTGGAACGACATTATCGAACAGGCCGGTGCGGTGAATCCGTTCAATCGGACGGATGGAACTACTTTCGTGACGATCAGCAAGGAACAGCTCGCCGTCACCCCGATCGACGGTCTCATCGTGGTCGACTACCGCAATCCCGATATCGATGGCGCGGCCAAGCGGATCCTCGAGCAGTTCCCGCAGTGGACCGCGAGCAAGAACACCAACTACACGGTGCTGTCGGATTCGATCTACCTCGGACCGAGCAACGACATCGCGGTGGACAAGATCGCCAGACTGGTACACCCCGAACAGTTCTCATGACGAGCACGCTTCGACAGCGGCGGCTACTGGCGATGACACCCCTGCCTTCAGCGATTGCCGTCTCGGTGGCAATCCTGTTCGTGGTCATGCTGGTATCCATCGGTGCGGGATCGGTCACGGTCTCGATCGCCGATACCTGCCGGGTCATCCTCGCCCACTTATCCGGTAAGTCACCGGATGTCGGGTTCACCGTTGACCAGATCGTCTGGAACTATCGTCTTCCCCGGGTCATCCTCGCCGCACTCTGCGGCTGCGGCCTGGCGATTTCCGGCGTGATTCTGCAAGCGCTGGTCAACAATCCGCTTGCCGACCCGTATGTGCTCGGTTTGTCCTCCGGCGCCTCGCTCGGCGCGGTGACCGTGATCGTCACCGCAGGTGCGGCACTCGGCGGCATCGGCGTTTCGGCCGCCGCGTTCACCGGCGCAATCGGCACCGCCGCAGTGGTTTTCGCGCTCGGACAGCGGCGCGGCAGCCTGGCTCCGACCCGTCTGGTTCTCGCGGGTGTCGCCGTGGGATACCTACTGCTGGCGGCGACGAACTACCTCCAGCTGCGGGCCACCCCGAACGAGCTGCGCGCGGTGATGTTCTGGACCATGGGCAGTGTCTCCGGCGCGAGCTGGTCGCGACTGGGACCGGTGACGCTGGTGGTCCTCGCGGTCGTCGCCGTTGTGCTGGCCTTCGGTCGACGCCTCGATGTGCTCGGCACCGGCGATGAACAGGCGACCGCGCTCGGCGTCGATGTCCGCACCACCCGGATCATTTTGCTGGTCCTGGCCTCGCTGCTCACCGGCGTGCTGATCGCGGTCGCGGGCGGAATCAGCTTCGTAGGCTTGATGATTCCGCATCTGATACGTCTGGTCTTCGGCATGGACCACCGTCGGGTACTCCCCCTTGCCGCTCTGTTCGGCGCGGCATATCTGGTCCTGGTCGACCTGCTGTCACGAACCATCGACGCCCCCAACGAACTCCCGCTCGGCATCTTCACCGCCGCCTTCGGCGCGCCGTTCTTCCTCTGGTTACTCCGGCGCGAGGGAGGTCTCGCATGACCGGGCACCCCGTCCATAAATCGGGTGGGCACCCAGTGGAGACACCGGGTGCCCGGATCGCCGAGTTGTCGGTGGTGGGGGTGACGATCGCATTCGGGGGCGCGCGGGTGCTGGATGGGGTGACGTTGCAGGCGCCGCCGGGGGCGTTGGTCGGGGTGGTGGGGCCGAACGGGAGCGGTAAGACGACCCTGTTGCGCACCATCTATCGCTCGCTGCGGCCCGAGCAGGGCATGGTGCTGATCGACGGCGCCGATATCAGTACGATATCGGTGCGCGCGGCGGCACGCACCACGGCCGCGGTGCTCCAGAATGGTTCGGGCGCAGCGGAATTGACGGTCGCGGAGCTGATCGGCCTCGGTCGTAATCCGCATCATGCACTGTTCAGCCGGGATACCGCCGCCGATCATGCGGCGGTCGCGGATGCCATGGCCCGCACCGATGTCACCGGCTACGCCGAACGCTCGATCGGCTCGCTATCGGGTGGCGAGCGTCAGCGAGTGCTGCTGGCCAGAGCGCTAGCACAGCAACCACGCCTGCTCGTCCTCGACGAACTGACCAACCATCTCGATGTACGCGCCCGATTCGAACTGCTCGACCTGGTCCGCTCGACCGGCATCACGACGCTGGCCGTGCTGCACGAATTGGATCTGGCCGTGCGCTGCTGCGATCAGCTGGTCGTGCTCGATCACGGCACGGTCGCCGCGGCGGGTACGGTACTCGAGGTCATGACCCCCGAGCTGCTGCGGAATGTCTTCGGCGTCAATGCCACTGCCGAGCTCCATGATGACGGAGTTGTCCGATTGCATTACGCCGCACAGCCTTTGGCCGCCCGCCAAACAGCCACTCCCCGTGCGGATTCATATTGACCGGAAACCCGAAGTCAACCGTTCCCATTTACCGGCAATCCGATTGCGTTACGCCACAGAGCCTTTGGTCGCACAGCACACAGCCGCGCCCTGGTGGAGATTCGTAGCCAGCGGAAGCCGGAAGTCAGCCGTTCGCGCGGCCGCCTACCGACGACCGACTGCATCACGCCGCACAGTCTTCAGCCGCCCGCGAAACAGCCAGTCCTCGCTGAGGATTCGCACCCAGCGGAAGCCCGTCAACCGCTCGCGCGGCGCTTACTGCCGAAGCGCGTTGCGGCGACGAGGTCTTCGCGGGCACGTGCTACTCGGGACCGCACCGTGCCCACCGGACACCCGCACACCGCCGCTGCCTCGGCGTAGGACAACCCGAGCACCTGCGTCAGCACCAATGCCTCGCGCCGCTCCACGGACAAGTCCTCTAGCAATAGCTTCAGCTCGACAATGTCGGCGAGCCCATCGTGCCGACCCACCTGACGGTCGGCCGCCGCTACCCAATCGACACCCTGCGCGATACGCGGCCGGGCCACGGCCATCCGCACCTGATCGACGACGACGCGACGCGCAATGGACAGCAACCAGGTTCGAGCGCTGGAGCGACCCTCGAAGCGCTTGATGCTGCCCAGCGCACGCAGATAGGTCTCCTGCGTCAGATCATCGGCACGCGACAGCTCGGTGAGATGGGCCAGCAACCGCCAGACATCCTTCTGGGTGGCTCGGATAAAAGCTTCCAGGGCTCGTCGATCCCCACGCGCCGCCGCTAGTGCCAGCTGAGTCGTCTCGTCATCCTCGGCGGGCGTTGGCATGGGCTCGAGAATAACCCGTGCGCAACCCCTGGGAACTTTGTGGTTCTGACAGACGACAATCTGGATGTGGAGTGCAAGGTATGCCGGACCGCGCTGTCGGCCCGGATCGATGGCGAACGCGAAACCGTGCCCGCGGCGCGCGTCGACGAACACCTGGAACAGTGCGCGCAGTGCTGTTCCTGGTACGCGGCCGCCGTGGAAACCTCGCGCCTGCTGCGCGGCGGTTCGGCGTACGCACCCGACCTCACCGACGCCATATTCGCCGCCGCAGACCTGCAACGCCCGCGCAGATCGAGGTGGTGGACATCACTTTTCGGGGCCGGCTGGACCAGGCTGCTGCTCGGCCTCCTCGGCGTCGCGCAGTGCGCGCTGGCAATCGGTCAGTTCGCCGGATTCGACTTCGGTATGACCCATCACCACGGCGCCGAAATGACTCGGCACCTGATGAACGAGTCGACGGCATGGAGCCTGGCGATCGGCATCGGATTCGTCTACTGCGCTCTGCGGCCGTACGCCACCTCCGGTGTGCTCCCGGTGCTCGGCGTACTGGTGACAGCGCTCACCGGCTTTGTCATCGGTGATCTGTATTCCGGTGTCGTGCCGATCTCCCGGGTGCTCTCGCACGGCATTCTGGTCGCCGCGCTGGTGCTGGTCGTGGTGGTGCATCGCACCCGTCGACCGGAAACCGCACCGCCGGCCCGGACCAGCAATCCCGCGCCCACCGAACTCGCCCTGCCGCCCGGCGCGCGATTCGGCCGCCGCACCGGCCATCTCCGCTCGACCCAAGATCCTGCCGCCTGAGACCGAACGGAATTGAATGAACACAGCATTGCGCAGCGATTCGATGAGGGGTGGCGGTCGGGCGACGGGTGGGCCTGATCTCGCCACCCGCCCGGAGGCTGCGGCCACCCGCATTTCGCTCGCAGTATCCGGAATGACCTGTGCGGCCTGCGCGAACCGAGTGGAACGCAAGCTCAACAAGGTCGACGGCGTACTCGCTTCGGTGAACTACGCGACCGGTGTCGCCACCGTCGATGCGGCCGAGGACATTTCGGCCGATCAGCTCTGCGCCGAGGTGGTCGCGGCCGGCTATGGCGCAGAGCCGATCACCGGTAGCACCGGACCCGTATCCTCCGCCCCCGAGGAGGCGGCGGTCCGGGATCTGTTCCGCCGCTTGGCCGTCGCGCTATTGCTGTTCTTCCCCCTCGCCGATCTGTCGGTGATGTTCGCGATGGTCCCGGCCACCAGGATCACCGGCTGGCAGATCATCCTGACCGTGCTGGCGCTGCCCGTCGTGGTGTGGGCAGCAGCCCCATTCCATCGCAAGGCATTGGCGGGCGCGAGTAATTTCACCGCGAGCATGGACACGCTGGTGTCGGTCGGCGTGACGACGGCGACGCTGTGGTCGCTGGACACCATGTTCCTGCACGCGGACCGGGCCGACGTCCCGGACGGCGTGTGGGACGCGTTCTGGTCCGGCGATTCGATCTACCTCGAAGCCGCCGCGGGCGTCACCACATTCGTGCTCGCCGGACGGTATTTCGAGGCGAAGGCCAAGCGTTCGGCGGGCAGTGCGCTGCGGGCACTCGCTGCGCTCGGCGCTCGCGAGGTCACGGTGCTGACCCGCGACAATCGCGAAATGCGCGTCCCCATAGGCGAACTCGTCGAGGGACAGCGGTTCGTGGTTCGCCCCGGTGAGACCATCGCCACCGACGGTCTCGTGGTTTCCGGCGAGTCGAGCGTGGATGCCGGTGCCATGACCGGCGAATCCATTCCGGTCGAGGTGACCGAGGGGATGGCGGTGATCGGCGGCACCACCGCACTCACCGGTCGGCTGATCGTGGAGGCGGCCGCGGTGGGTGCGGATACGAAGCTCTCCGGCATGATCCGATTGGTCGAGCAGGCGCAGACCGGGAAGGCGCGCATGCAACGCGTGGCCGACCGGGTCTCCTCGGTCTTCGTGCCGTGCGTCTTCGCCGTGGCCGCAGGCACTTTCGCAACCTGGTGGCTGCTCGGTTCCGGTGTGGACCTGGCCGCCTCGGCCGCCCTTGCGGTGCTGGTGGTCGCGTGTCCGTGTGCGCTGGGGCTGGCGATTCCGACCGCGCTGATGGTGGCCTCCGGGCGCGGTGCGCAACTGGGCATTTTCATCAAGGGACATCAGGCGCTCGAGGCCACTCGCGACGTGGACACGGTGGTGCTGGACAAGACAGGCACTGTTACCAATGGCGTGATGAGCGTCGTCGGGATGACCGTGACGGATTCGGTGACCGAGGACGAGGTATTGCGATTGGCGGGGGCGGTAGAGGCGGCCTCTGAACACGCCGTGGCCGCGGCCGTCACCCAGCACGCGAATGCGGTGCTCGACGAAGTGCCGGAGGTCGAATCCTTCACAGCGCTACCGGGTTTGGGTGCGTACGGTCTGGTGGCGGGTCGCGAGGTGATGGTCGGCCGCCTGCGTCTGCTGAACGATCGCGGTATCGATGTGCCGCAGACACTGAGTCGTGCTGTGCGCCAAGAGGAACGCGCGGGACGCACCGTGGTGCTCGTGGTGATCGACGGTGCGGCGCACGCCGTGATCGCGGTCGCCGATACCGTGAAGGACACAGCCACAGATGCCATCGCCCGGCTGCACGCGCTCGGTCTGCGCGTCATGATGTTCACCGGTGACAATGCCTACGCCGCCCAGTCGGTCGCGGATGAGATCGGCATCGATGAGGTTGTCGCCGAACTGCTTCCGGAGGGCAAGGTCGAACTGATCGCCCGCATGCAGGAGCAGGGCCGCCGGATCGTGATGGTCGGCGACGGCATCAATGACGGCGCCGCGCTGGCCACCGCCGACCTCGGCATGGCCATCGGGGCGGGTACCGATGTCGCGATCGCGGCCGCCGATGTCATCCTGGTCCGCGACGATCTCGCGGCCGTTGCCGATGCCATCGAACTCGCACACGTCACCCTGCGCACCATCAAGGGAAATCTGGTGTGGGCCTTCGGCTATAACGTGGTCGCCATCCCCGTTGCCGTACTCGGCCTGCTGAATCCGCTGATCGCCGGTGCCGCCATGGCGTTCTCGTCGTTCTTCGTGGTCTCGAACAGCCTGCGGCTGCGGCGGGTTCGGTTCGCGCGCTGAATCAGCGACGCGACTGCGCCAACTTCTCCAACATGGCGTTGTAGGCGGCGAGTTCGGAATCTCCGTACTCGTCGTCCTTGCGATCGGTGCGCACCGCGGTGCGGCGATCCTGGGCCACCCACTGCGTCAGCAGCGCACCGACCACGAGCAGGATCGGGATTTCCCCGGAAACCCAGGCAATGCCGCCGCCGACCCGCTGATCGGCCATCAGGTCCATATGCCAGGGCAATTGGAGTTGCTCGTAGAAGCGCTCGCCGATGACGGTGTTCATCGACATCACCGCGACGCCGAAGAAGGCGTGAAAAGGCATGATGGCGAACAACATACCGAGCCGGCCTAGATGCGGCAGGCGGCGCGGACCCGGGTCGATGCCGATAATGGCCCAGTAGAACAGATAGCCGATGATCAGGAAGTGCACGTTCATCAAGACGTGCCCCCAGTGGTAGCGGATCAGGTTCTGGAACAGCGGCGTGAAATACAGGCCGTAGAGCGACAGCACGAAGGCCGTGATCGCGGTGCCGGGGTGGGCCAGGATCGCGGTCGGGCGGGAATGCAGAATCCACAGAACCCATTCGCGCACACCGGGAACCGCGTCCCTGGGTGCGGCGGGGACGGTGCGCAAAAGCAACGTCACCGGTGCACCGAGCACCAGCAGTACCGGTACGAACATATTGAGCGCCATATGCGTGATCATGTGCATGCTGAACATGGCATAGCCGTAGGTACCGATGCCCGACGATGTCGAAATCAGCAGGGCCGCACAGCCACTCGTCCACGACAGCGTGCGCCGTGGCGACCAGGTGTCCCCGCGTCGCCGCAGTCGCAGCACTCCGGTGGTGTACAGCGCGATACCGGCGAGAGCGGCGGTACCGAGGACGATATCGAAGCGCCACATGGTCATCAGCCGCCAGAGGTCCGCCTGCCCCGGCAGATCGAAACCGAGGAACACCTCCGGCGCGGTGAACGAGCGATCGGCGAAAGCCGGAGCCGGTTGGACGGCCATCGACACCAGTGCGGCCGTCGCCACCACGGACAGCGCGCCGGTTCCTGAGATCACGGCGCTCGAAACATGTTCGGCGGTAAGCCTTCTCAGCATGATCGCGATGGCGACCGCCGATACGACGACCACCAGGGCGAGTCGACCGTAGTCGGTACTGAACAGCGCCGACCACGGCAACAGGATGGCTCCGAGCACCAACCCGCTGAGCGTCGCCGCGCCCAGACACAACGACCCGATGAGCACGCATCGCCGGACCGCGGTCGCTACCTGGCAACCGTTGCGCCGCACCTGTGCCGCCACGCACCATGCCAGCCCCGGCGGCACCGAGACCGCCAATTGGAAGATGATCATCGCGCCGGTGCCGAAGTCGTGATTCGGCCCCTCCCCCGCATTGCCGACCATTGCGGGCGGCAGCACCGCGATCAGCGCCAGCACGGTCGGCACCACCAGTCCGGTCCACGCCAACGTCAGCCGTGTCACCAGCGCGACGACACCGGCCAGCACCGCGACCACGATCCAGGCCTTCGGCTTCTCGCTCGCATCGATCAGCGCGCCGACCGCACCCCGCTCCAGCGCGGCACTCATCGACAGCCCACCCGCATTCGCCGCACTCACCGGAATCAGGACCAGCGCCGAGACGAGCCACCCGAGACTCGCCCGCTCCGCCACCCGCACCCCGGCATACCCGTCCACGTCGACCCGGCCACGCGTGGTGACAACGGTGCAGCAGAGTGCGCAGATCAACGCGCCGAGTGTGAGCGCGCCCGCCAGCGCGGCCACCAGCCGCAGCACGACATAGAGCACGACATCCAGGAACCCGGGATAGGCGATACCCGCCGACCGGTAGGGCATATCGCCGGCCGCGAGCACCGAGAGCAGCACGAGCGCACCGGCGACGAGCACCGCGATCAGCCAGATGAGGTGGTCGGGCGAGCGCTTGACCTGCACGTATTCCACCAATCCTCGGTACCGATCGGGCAATGGAGGTGTCGGCCCTCGCACACAGGTCGGCCGCAGCCCGATGCTGGTTCCCGGGACGCGGGTGATGCGACGCAGCTCACATCGCGGATCCGGCAGGTGTCACAGCCGGACGGCGACGGGGTACATGGCACCGAAGGTGTCCGAGAGCGCACCGCAACCGGCGCATTGGAATCGCACGCCCATGGCGAAGAAACCGTGGATGCGGAAATAGCAGGTGTCGCACATGAGGTCGACGCCGCTGCGCCGGCAGCATGGACGTTTGCGGATATGCCATTCGGCGCGATGTCGGCAGGGCACGTCGTCGAAGCGGAAGGTGCAGCCGGGCAGTGCGTCCAGCAACTCGATGACACCTTCGAAAAACGTTGGGGCCGTTGCGGTATCCATCGGCAATGCCCTCCCTGCGGCTCGATCCGAATGCGGTGACCAGGTGCGTCCCCACACTCCGAATAATCGTTAGCCAAGCATTAGCCGTTACTCGTGATATGCGGCATACCAACGTTTGCGACGTTCACAGCGACACCGGATCTTGTGTGCGGGCGGAGCCGAGCGCAACCGGAATGTGCTGGTAGCCACGCAGATTCGCCAAACCACGATGCGGTGCGTCACCCACGATTCGCAGATCCGGGAACCGCTCGTACAAAGTCCGCAGGGCGATCGCGCCCTCCATCCGGGCCAGACTGGCGCCGAGGCAGGCGTGCACACCGCTGCTGAACGACAGGTGGTCCTTGGCATTCGGGCGGTCGATATCGAAGGTGTTCGGGTCCGCGAATACCGCCGGATCCCGATTGGCGGAGCCGAGCAGCAGCGAGACCATCTCCCCTTCGGCAATCCGCACACCGGCGATCTCGGTGTCGCACAGGGCTGTTCGACTGGTCATCTGCACCGGAGAGTCGAAGCGCAGCATCTCCTCGATCGCATTGGGCCAGCGTTCCGGATCGGCACGCAGCAGTTCGAGCTGGTCCGGATGCTGGTGCAGCAGCATCGCCCCATTGCCGATCAGATTGACGGTCGTCTCGAAACCGGCGCCCGCGACAAGCGTTGCGGTGGCCATGAGTTCGGGCGCGCTGAGCTGACCGCCGGTGGCGAGATCACTCAGAATGTTGTCACCCGGAGCACTGCGCAGCCGCTCGATATGCCCGACCAGGAAGTCCTGACTGCGCCGCAGTGCGGCCACCGCATTACCGAACACCGGCCACGAAACCCCGATATCGAGCAGCGGTGCGCCCGCATGCCCGACCTCGAGCATGAAGTCACGTTTCTCGGCGGGTACGCCCAGGATTTCGGTGATGATCGCGATCGGCAGCCGGACGGCGAAATCTCCGATCAGGTCCGCCCGATCACGTCCGGCCAGACCGTCGAGCAGTTCGTCGGTCACCTCGACGATCCGGTCGTGCAGCCGGTCGACCGCACGCGGGGTGAAGGCCTGCGCGACGGTTTTGCGGTATCTGGTGTGCTCCGGCGGGTCGACCACCAGCATGGACGGCGGTTCGACCGGACTGGCCAGTTTCAGATCGCTGGCCCGCATCAGCGCGCGCATCGGTCGCGGCAGCTGCAGGCTCTCCGGCGGTGTCGCACCGAAATTCTTGTCGCGCAGGATATTCCGGCAGATCTCGTGATCGGCGCTGGCCCAGGTGAACGGGGTGCGCACAACGCGCCCTTGCTCGCGGATCCGGTCGCCGTAGGGATATGGATTCTCCCTCGCCCGCGGGTCCGAGAGCAGCACGCCCAGCGGATCACCGCGACGTGCCTGCAGCCGAAGAAACAGTCCCGGCGTGCCGTGCAGCATCGCCCATCGCATCAAGCTCTTCATTGCGCTCCAACGTCCCCGATTGACGTAATCCAAGCTACGGCGCGCGTGACCGGCGCACATCCCACCGTGGTCGCAGCCGGACTCATACCGTGGCAGCAGACACTACGGCGGCAATGGGGAAAACCGCGCACGTCGGAGATAGAAAAGGCGCATAATCCGGACAAGGCTGCTCGGCGATCGGAAGGTGGCGACGGCCCGTGAGTACCACTACTCAACTCGAGGTAGTTCGGCCCTATCCACAGCGGGTCGGACCGAAGGGCTCCTATTTCTGGAAAATGATCACGACCACCGATCCGAAGGTGCTCGGGGTCATGTATCTGACCACCGCGATGACCTACTTCTTCATCGGTGGTCTCATCGCGCTGCTGATGCGCGGCGAGCTGGCCCGCCCAGGTATGCAGTTCCTGTCGACCGAGCAGTTCAACCAGCTGTTCACCATGCACGGCACGATCATGCTGCTGTTCTATGCGACCCCGATCCTGTTCGGCTTCGCCAACTGCGTGCTGCCGCTGCAGATAGGTGCGCCGGACGTGGCGTTCCCCCGACTCAATGCCCTCAGTTACTGGCTGTACCTGTTCGGCGCGACCATCGCCACGGCGGGCTTCGTCACGCCCGGCGGCGCCGCCGACTTCGGCTGGACCGGTTACACCCCGCTGAGCACCATCGAGCACGCACCGACAGCGGGCGCGGATCTGTGGATCATGGGCTTGGCGGTCTCCGGTGTCGGCACCATCCTCGGCGGCGTCAATATGATCACCACGGTGATCTGCCTGCGGGCCCCCGGCATGACCATGTTCCGTATGCCGATATTCACCTGGAATATCCTGGTCACCAGCATCCTGATCCTGCTCGCCTTCCCGATTCTGACCGCGGCGCTGATGGCGCTGGCCTTCGACCGTCACCTGGGCGGGCACATCTACGACACGGCCACCGGCGGAGTCCTGTTGTGGCAGCACCTGTTCTGGTTCTTCGGACATCCCGAGGTGTATATCGTCGCGCTGCCATTCTTCGGGATCGTCACCGAGATCTTCCCGGTATTCAGCCGCAAGCCGCTATTCGGTTACACGACGCTGGTGTATGCGACGCTGTCCATCGGTGCGCTGTCGGTGGCGGTATGGGCGCATCATATGTTCGCCACCGGAGCCGTGCTGCTTCCGTTCTTCTCGTTCATGACGTTCCTGATCGCGGTGCCGACGGGTGTGAAGTTCTTCAACTGGATCGGCACCATGTGGCGCGGCCAGCTGACCTTCGAGACGCCGATGCTGTTTTCCCTGGGCTTCCTGGTGACGTTCCTCTTCGGTGGCCTGTCCGGGGTCATCCTGGCCAGCCCGCCGCTCGACTTCCACGTCACCGATAGCTATTTCGTGGTCGCACACTTCCACTACGTGCTCTTCGGCACCATCGTCTTCGCGACGTTCGCGGGCATCTATTTCTGGTTCCCCAAGATGACCGGCCGCATGCTGGACGAGCGCCTCGGCAAGTGGCACTTCTGGACCACGCTCGTCGGCTTCCACACCACCTTCCTGGTGCAGCACTGGCTGGGCGCCGAAGGCATGCCGCGCCGCTACGCCGACTACCTGCCCGGCGACGGATTCACCGCGCTCAATACGATTTCCACCATCGGCGCCTTCATCCTCGGTGCGTCGATGCTGCCGTTCATCTGGAACGTGTTCAAGAGCTACCGCTACGGCGAAGTGGTCACCGTGGACGATCCGTGGGGTTACGGCAACTCGCTCGAGTGGGCCACCACCTGCCCGCCACCGCGGCACAACTTCTACGAACTGCCCCGAATCCGTTCCGAGCGTCCCGCCTTCGAACTGCACTACCCGCACATGGTCGACCGCATGCGCAGCGAATTGCATGTCGGCTGGGGCTCGGGCGCCAAACACGCCGCGGCGGTCGCGGAACAGGACAGGGCGGAGGCTCCCGCGTCGGAGTCCTGACGCTGGTTACCGCGCCACGGCGGGTAGCGTGTCACGTGCCGAACGTCGCAGCTGAACGGCCGCGGCGGCGAATAATGCGAGCGTCAGCCAGATGTATCCGTTGTGGACGAATGTCGCGAGATGGCTTCCCACGGGATAGTCGTAAATGCTGCTCATCGTCGGGTCGAAGAAGGCGATCACACCACCCGATGCGACCGCCACTGCGATGAGCAGGCCGATCGACGCGACCACACCGCGCCTGCGCAAGGCGAGATCAGCCAGATAGACCAGCAGCGGTGCGAGCCAGACCCAGTGATGGACCCAGCTGTACGGGGACACAGCGGTGGTGGTGAGCCCGACCAGTACCACCGCGGGCAGTTCGTATCCGGTCAGCGACAGCCGGCGTGCCAGGTACAGACAGGCCGCCGCGATGGTGAAAGCGCTTGCCAGCCAGAGCAATTGGTGCACCCCCTCGACGCCGATGGTCCGCGCGAGCAGGCCGCGCAGCGATTCGTTGCGTGGATTCTCCGGTATACCGACGCGCTTGGGGTCGGCGAATGCGCCGCTCCAGAAGGTCAGCGAATCCTTGGTCATGGCCGCGAGACCGATAAGAACGGTCGCCACGAACGCACCGACGGCTATCGCGGCGGCCCGATACCTGCGAGTGACCAGCAGATAGACCACGAAGAAGGCGGGGGTGAGTTTGATGCCCGCCGCAATCCCGGTCAGCACACCCTTCCAGCGCGAGGTATCCGGCAGCGCCATATCGGCGATGACCAGCAACAGCAGGAAGATATTGATCTGGCCGAAGGCCATGGTCTCGCGCACCGGCTCGCACCACATCAGCAGTCCGGCGATCGGCACGCCGAGCAGCACCAGCCGCAGGTCGCGCCGATAGCCGAGCATCGACAGCGCCGCCCACACCGACGCCGTCAACATGGCGAAGTTGCCGAACGCACCGACATAGGTGAAGACGTCACCGTGCAGATTGACCAGCGGCACGAACAGCAGCGCGGCGAACGGTGTGTAGACGAACTCCCATACGCCGCGGGTGTGGCCCAGCAGCGGCGTGTCGTAGATGGAGGCGCCGTCGACCACCCGGTGCCCGGCGATCTGGTAGACGCTCAGATCCATCAGATGCATCATCACCTGCATCGTTTCGCGCACCTGGTGGATGTAGTACACACCGGCGACCGTTCCCAGGACCGAGATCACCCAGAAGGCGGTGGTGGGGATGGTGCGGCGTTCGGGCTCGGTCGGTGCCGCGGTCGGCGCCGCCGCATTCTCGATCGTCGATACAGACACGCTCATCTCCCAGCGATCGGGGTCCGGACTCGCCGACCCACGGTAGTGGCACTCCGCGTGCGGCGCACACCGCTCGGCAAGACCGGTACTGTCCTCGGATGACTGCTGGCGGCTCATCGCGGATGTACGACGGACGGCCCGTCGCCGACCGCCGTGCGCAGCGGCGAGAGCAGTTTCTGGCAGCCGGGGTGGCGGTATTCGGAGAGAGCGGGTACCAGAACAGTTCGATTACTGCGCTGTGCCGGGCGGCTGGACTGGCGCGCAGCCAGTTCTATGAGCTTTTCGAGAACCGCGAGGATCTGTTGATCGCGGTCTACGACCGGATCCAGACCGAGGCCAGGCAGGCCGTCACCGCCGCGACGGCGGCGGCATCGGGTGATGCGGTCGGTCTGGCGCAGGCGGCGGTGCGGGCCTATGCGGAGTCGATCGGGCGTGACCCGCGCGTGGCCCGGATCGCGCATGTGGAGGTCGTCGGGGTCGGTGAGCGGGTGGAGCAGCGCAGGATGGAGCAGCGGGCGCTGTGGACGGACTTCTTCGAGGACCAGATGCGGCGGGCGCTCGGACCCGAATTCGTGCCGCCCGGTGGGTTCCACACCGCCGTGACCGGATTCGTCGGCGCACTGCTCGCGCTGGTACACCAGTGGAGCACCGGTGACGAGCAGACCGACCTCGCCGGGATCACCGAGGTACTGACCCGATTCCTGATCAGCCTGATGACACCGTGATTCAGCGCCTCGGCCGGATATTCTCGCGCACCGCCGCGATATCCGGATAGCCGTTGACCGCCATGAGCAGATCGGCCTCCGCCAGGATCATCCGCAGCACGTGCACCAGACCCGAAACCCCGCCCAACGCAAGGCCGTACACGTACGGGCGGCCGATGCCGACCATCGTCGCCCCCAGGCCGAGCGCCTTGATCACATCGCTGCCCGAGCGCACACCGGAATCGAACAGCACGGGCACCCGATCGGCGACGGCTTCGACCACCCCGGGCAGCGTCTCCAGCGAGCTGAGACCGCCATTGGCTTGGCGCCCACCGTGATTCGAGCAGAAGATGCCGTCCACGCCCGCATCGATCGCGCGACGCGCGTCTTCGGGATGGGAGATGCCCTTGAGGACGATCGGCAGTTCGGTCAGCGATCGAAGCCACTCGAGATCGTCCCAGGTGAGCGAATTTCCGAAGGTCTGCACCCAGTGCAGCACGATGGACTGCGGATCGTCCGAGCCGACCATCTTCTGGAAGACGGGATCGGAGGTGTAGTTCTTCAGCACGTGCCCGCGCAGCTGGGGGAAGTTCCCGATCGACAGATCACGCGGCCGCCAGCCCGGAACCCAACTGTCCAAGGTGACCGTGATGCCGCGATATCCGGCCGCCTCGGCCCGGCTCACCAGACTCGCGGCCAGGTCGCGATTCTTCGGCGTGTACAGCTGGAAGAAGCTCGGTGTCGCACCCGCGTGGCCGATGACGTCCTCCAGCGGGTCCTCCATAAGCGTCGAGAAGACCGCGGGCACACCGGATTTCGCTGCCGCCTCGGCGACCGCGATATCACCGTGCTTATCGCCGACCAAGCCGATCACGCCGACCGGGGACATGAAGATCGGGCTGGAAAAGGTGAGTCCCCAAGCTTCCACCGACAGGTCACGCTCCGTCGCACCGACGAGCATCCGCGGCACCACACCCCAGTCCTCGAAGGCCTCGACATTGCGCCGCTGGGTCAGCTCGTCACCGGCTCCGCCCGCGATATAGGAGTACAGCGTTGCGGGCAGTGCGGCCGAGGCCTTCGCCTCGAGCGTCGCGAAGTCCATCGGGAACTCTGGGGCATGACCGCCGAGGGCCGCGAAGTAGATCTCGTTCTGATAGTCCGCGAACGCCACTGTTCTGCCCTTCGGTAGGGGTCGATCGGAGTGGTAGCCTCCGCTTGCCGGAATATTAGACGCTAATGTCCATGATCAACCGCGAAACGTTCGACCACGGCACAGCGAAGGGGCCTGTGCGATGTGTGTCACAGTGCCGGGGTGTTCGAACCGCATGAACTGCGCACCGAGGTCCGATGGCCGTACCTGCTGTAGCGCGAGTAACCGCTGGAGCGACGGGTAATCCGGACGCAGCTGACAGATTGTGAGAACCGCGCCGTGAATCTCGACTACCTCGATAGACCTGGTGACCACGACCTTCTGGTGGCCGGTCAGATCAAGAGCCTGCCACTGCGCCGCCTGGTACATCTGGCGCTCGGACTATCCACCGAGTCCATGGACCTGCTCACGGCGCTCACCGACCGATTACGAACCGCGGAGGGCGCGCTGGCCGACCCGGCGACCAGCGGCGAGTTCTAGACCGGTACCACCTCGATAATCGAATGCGGCCCGGCCGTGGTGACCACCCGGCGCAGCTGAAAGCCGCCGCGGGCGAGCAGGTCGCCGTATTCGGCCGCGGTGCTTTCCCGGCGCAGATGGACAGCATGACGTCGAGGTCGAGCCACAGGCTGAAGTGCGCGCGGTTGCGCGGTGGGACGACGCATTCGATCAGCAGCAGCCTGCCGTTCGGGACGATCGCGGCCCGGACCGAATGCAGGATGCACAGGGCGGGCTCGTCGGGCCAGTCGTGGATGATGTGCTCGAGCACGTAGGCATCCGCACCCGATGGCGCGGATTCGAAGAACGAGCCGTTCTCGATCGCATGGACGAGTTGGCCGCGCGATGCCCAGACCGCGGGGTGGCCGAGCATCATCAGCACCGGGCGCACGGTTGTCGGTGAATCGCGCAGGGCTTCGGCCATGGGAGGGAGCGCGAAGCGGCGATAGGGCCGTTCACATGCCAGCCGGGACCGGCGGCGGCCTCGAGTACAGCCACTCACTTCCGGATCGCGTCGAGAGCAGGAGATCCTGGTGAGCGTGTATGTGGTTGCGGTGTGGATTCGGCGATCACAGCGATCCCCCGGATGGGCGCGAATGTGACGGTGGCGTGGTGAGTTCGGCCCAGAAGTCCCGGCGGATCGCATCCCGCAGCTCTATCCGGTCACCGATGTGGACGAGGCCGTCCGGCTCGCCAAGACGGTCACCACCAGATGAGCATTAGCATCGTGAACTGTGATCACAGTGGCCAGTTGGAATGTCCTGCACCGCGTGCACGATGAGAATTGGGGCTCCGATATGGCGACCCGCTGGCCCGATGAGGCGGCGCGCATTGCCGCGGTGACCGCCTGGATCGCCCAACGACCCGAACAGGTCATCGCGCTACAGGAGGTCAGCGGCGACCAACTGGCGAGTCTGCGATCGGCCCTGTCCGACAAGGACATTCATGCCTTGCGCTATCCGCGCGTCCCGCGACCACGCAACGGAACCACCCCGCTGCAAGATCCCACCGAACATCTCGTCCTGGTCCTCGACGAACCGGGCCGAGAAATCGCGGCCGAATCCTTCGAAAACGATCCCGGCAATGGCGCACTGGCGGTCGAAACGGCGGGCGCGGTCATCGTGGCAACACACGTGACCGGTGATCCGCGCCGCGCCCGCCAGCTGGCCCGATTGGCCGAACTCGCCGCACCGGACCGCGCTACAGTGCTACTCGGCGACTTCAATATCGACCGCACTGCCGTGGCAGCCGCACTCGGCCCCGACTTCACCGTCGCCGACCTGCCACCTGCCTCCGCACCGACCCGTCCGCGCACCTCAGGCACCAAATCACAGTTCATCGACCATGTGATCGTGCGCGGCACGCACGTCCAGGACGCGTCGGTAGTGTCGGTCGACGGCCTCTCAGACCACAATTTCGTCCGCGCCACCATCATCGGATAGCGAGCTGTCGCCCCCGGCGCGCCACAGCCAGCGCCAGCGCGGCAACTCCGCGATTACCGCCAGCACCGCCAGCACACCGACGAGAACCGCGAGCCACACCGGCCAGGCCACCCAGGCGGCAGTGACCGCCGCAACCAGTTGCAGCACCACCAGCGCTATGGTGCCCCACCCCGGTACGGCGACGAGAACCTGCTTCTTGTCACCCGGTGTGGCGAACACAGTGGGCAGCCCGATCAGTACAACCACCGAAAGCACGGCCAGCACAATCGAATGCCCGGCCAGCGCCCATGGCGTCGCGACCCAGGCGATGAGCTCGGTCGCAAAACGGAGTACCGAGGCAATCCGGCCCTGACCTTTGAGATTCGGCGATTCAGACACGGGTGCCAGCGTGCCATGCGATGAGTTCCGATGCTCGGCGAAGCCCCGGGCCGAAGGGGATGGTCCGGGGCTTCACTGGAGATTATCGCGCGAACCGGTCGCCAGGTTAACCACGCGCAACGGTGTGTCCGGGGAGTCGGGCCAGCAGGTGTGGTGCGAGTGCACTAGTGGTTGGCCCCACTAGCCGCCGTGTGGAGGCACGAGGCCGTGCTTGTGGGCGTAGACGACGGCGTGAATGCGGTCGCGCACACCTAGTTTCGCGAGTACTCGGGATACGTGGGTTTTGATCGTCTCTTCGCCGACGCCGAGTGCCGCGGCGATCTCGGCATTGCTGCGCGCATCGGCCAAGAGCAGCAGTACTTCTCGCTCGCGCGCGGTGAGTTGTTCCACCTCCGGCGGGGTGTCGGGCGGGGCGAGCGTGCCCGCGAACCGCGATATCAACCGTCGGGTCATCGACGGATCGATCAGGGCGTCACCGCGGGCCGCGATCCGGATGGCGGCCACCAATTCCTCAGGTGGCAGGCTTTTCAAGAGGAACCCGCTGGCTCCCACCTGCAGTGCGCGGTACAGGTTGGCATCGCTGTCGTAAGTGGTGAGCACGAGGACGCGGGTGCCGCCCGCCGCGACGATCGCCGCGGTGGCCGCGAGTCCGTCCAGCTTCGGCATGCGCACATCCAGAATCGCGACATCCGGACGCAGCCGGGCGGTTTCGCTGATGGCACTGCGGCCGTCACCGACCTCGGCGACGCATTCGAGATCGGTCTGACTGTCGACGACCGCGCGCAGTCCGGAGCGGAACATGCTGTGGTCGTCGGCGATCAATACCCGGACCGGTACGTTCACGAACCTCCGATCGGCAGGGAAACCCTGGTGTGCCAATGGTTTTGCGTCTCGTCCGGACCGAATCGCAGCTCGCCGCCGAATAATTCGGCACGTTGGCGAATACCGCTGAGGCCACGGTGCTCCGCGGTATCGCCCACTGCGGCGGTGTCGGCGAGTGGATTGATCGACTCCAGCACCACCCTGTTCGGCTGATAGTCCACGATCAGCTGCGCGTGCGCGCCGTCGCCGTGGCGCAATGCATTGGTCAACATCTCCTGCACGATGCGATACAGCGTCAAATTCAGCGAATCCGGCAGCTCGACGGCCGCACCGCGCACGGTGAATTCGACGGCCAGACCGGCTGCGCGTACCCGCTCCAGCAGATCCTCGATGTCGGCGAGTCCGGGCTGTCGCTGACCGTCCTCCTCGCGCCCGTGTAGCAGGTCGAGTTGGCGGCGCAGGTCGACCATGGCCGCGCGGCTACTCGATTCCACCGCGGTCAGCGATCGAGTGGCGGCGGCATTCCCGGTGTCGGCCATGGCGATTCGGGCCGCACCGGCATGGATGCCGATGGCACTGACGTGATGGGAGATCACATCGTGCAGATCCCTGGCAATGGCGGCGCGTTCCTCGGTGACGGCGCGGGCGAGTGCGGTCCGCTGCTCCTGCTCGCGCAATTTGGCCTGCTGCTCCAGATCGGCGATATACGCGCCGCGCGCTGCCGTATACCGGCCGACCAGCCACGGCACCACGCCGGCCGATACCGTAGACGCCAGCAGCAGCCGCCAATCGTGCGAAGTATTGCTGCTGATCAGCAGATGCGCGCTCGCGAAGCCCGCGGACATCGCGGTGACGGTCAGCACCGACTTCGGACCGACCATCCAGGCGCCCGCCCGATATCCAGCCACCAGGAATCCGACATCGGCGAAGCGTGCGGCGAAGCCGTGCCGGTGCAGCACCAGGGCCTCGGCCAGTCGCAGCGCCACCTGGATCAAGGCCACGGCACCGGCGGTGCGCGGCGGCGCGGCCAGTGCGAGATCGGCCGCGACGATGGCGATCAGCACCGCGGTGGCCTGCCATGGGGCCACCGCGAAGATCCCGTTCACCGTCAACATCGCGGCATCGACCGCGGCCGCCGCCCCCGCGACCACCAGCGATTGGCGGGCCAGCGATCTGCTCACATCCAACAGTTCGCACCACCTTCGCACAGTCCGGGTCGAGCCGTCCGCGGGCGATCCTACCCAGCGTTCGCCCGTATTCCTCGGACCGAACTCTGCCCGGGCGCCAGCCGCGGCGCATCCCCCGCCCGGGGGATCGCGAATCCCTCGTCAGCGCGATGTTTGCCCAGGCCAGCGCCCGTAACGTGGCAGTGAAGCAGCAGAGCGGAGGAGCCATCGTGATCGGTGCGCAACTATTCATCTACGCCATACCGGCGTTCGCCGTATTCATGTTCGTGGAGTGGATCGACTATCGCCGCGATCCGGATCGTCCGGCCAACGGCCACTCCGGACGCGATATGGCCTCCAACGTCGCAACCTATCTGCTCGGCCGATTCCTGAAGCCGGTGCTGCAGTATGTGATTCCGTTCTCGGCGGTGGTGGTCGCGGCCGCGATCACCCCGCTGCACCTGTCGCCGACCACATGGTGGGTGTGGGTGCTCGGCCTGGTGGTCACCGACTTCTGCTACTACTGGGCCCACCGCGCCGATCATCGAGTGCGGCTGCTGTGGACCGCGCACAGCGTCCACCACTCCAGTCAGTACTTCAATCTGTCCACCGCCATCCGCCTGCCGTGGGTGCACCCGGCGGCCACCATCGTGCGCGGATTCGCCTGGGTGCCTGCGGCTTTGATCGGCCTGCCCGCGTGGATGATCTTCCTGCTGCAGACCATCGGGCTGCTCTATCAGTTCCCGATCCACACTCAGCGCATCCGGACCCTGCCGCGCCCGATCGAGTTCCTGTTCAACACCCCGGCGCACCACCGCATCCACCACGGTTCGAATCAGCCGTATATCGATAAGAACTACGGCGGTGTCTTCATCATCTGGGACCGGCTCTTCGGCAGCTTCGCCGCGGAGAGCGAACCCATCCGCTACGGCCTCACCAAGAACATCGGCACCGATAACCCGCTGAAGGTCAACTATCACGAGCTCGGTGCACTGATCAGCGATGTGCGCCATGCGAACACGTGGCGCGGGCGGCTCGGTTACATCTTCGGGCCGCCCGGTTGGTCCGAAGCGGCGCGGGTCGACGAGGTCATACCCGAACCAGCGCGCGAGGGATCGATCGCCGCTTAGCTTCGTCACGATGGCCGCGGCGGCTCACCGTTGCCGCGGACCATCTCTATATCGAGTGAATGAATATGCGGATAGCGGTGATTCGGCGACTGTCAGGCGCGAAGTCGACGAAGGCGACACCTTGGGCCGAGTCGAGCCGGACGCTGGCGCTGACCGTGCGTCCGGCGGCGATCAGCTTGTCCCACTGCATATTCCGAGCCCTATTGGTGAACTCCTCCAGCGAAATCCTGGTTCCGGCCGGAAGTTCGATAATCGTGCGCTCGCTGAGCAGGCGACGAACCCGCGAGATATCCGTGGCCGCAGCGGCCGAGAACACCTGGGCCGCAGCGCGTTTGCCCGATCGGCCGATACCGCGCAGCGCCTGCATCATGCCGAGCATGCCGTCGAAGCCCTGATTCGCGATCAGCTGCGGACCCAATTTCAGTGCCGCGCCGACTCCGGGCAGTCCGGTGCGCAGTAACTGCACGATCATCGCGGCCAACTCCCAATGAGCGGCCAGCCGGGTGATCTTCCAGACGCCGTCTTCCTCGACGAGGTCGTAGCGCAGGTGCATGGGCACCGCGACGGTGGCGCCGGTCGACATGGTGGTGCGGATCAGCAGGTCGCGGACGACGGTAGACAGGCTGACGAAGTCGTGGTCGACCCGGAAGGCGATGGTGTTCGGGCCGATGAAGGTGTCGTAGAACCGTTCGATCGCCGCTCGTCCGATATGCGGGCGGGAACCGACCGGATCATTGACGGTGGCATCGGCGGTGAACAGGTCGACCCAAGCCGCTTTGTCGTGTGCCGCCACCGCACACGGTGACGCCTGAACGGCCGCGATCAGGTCCTTGGCTCTGGAATCCAGCGGCATGACAATCCTCCTAGCTACTGCGTCACATGGTAGAACATGTTCTAATTTTGGCGCCGGGGGTTTAGTGAGAAGTGCACGGCGACCTCAACGGCGCCCTCTTCAGTCATGACTACCTGCACCGATACGGCACCGACTGGCTGATCGATCCGCGCTTCCTGATCGGTCTGGTCATCTACCTGGGCGGCTCCGCGCTGCTGGTCAGCCGAATCGATCGTGCGCAATCCGCGCGATAAGGACAATCCGGGCGCGACCGAATACTGCATCCCGCACGGCGCGGGCTTCCGCTTCGTCAGCAGCCCCGCCTATCTCGCCGAGCTGATCGCGTGGGCCGGGTTCGCCCTGCTCACCTGGTCCCTGGCGGGTGTGGTGATCTTCTTGATCACTGCGGGGAATCTGGTGCCGCGCGCATTCGCCACGCACAAGTGGTATCGCGAGAAGTTCGCCGACTATCCGGCCGATCGAAAGGCTTTGATTCCCTTCGTTATCTGAGGCGTCATACAGTGACGTGATGGCGATCATCGATGCGTGGGCCCAGCATCCGACGGTACGGCTGCTCCAGCACGAAATGCTGGACTCGCTGCGCCGCTGGACCGGCGACACCCTCCCGGACCAGCCGCCGCCGGTCTCGACGACGCTCGCCGCCATGGACGCCGGCGGTGTCGATACCGCATTGATCAGCGCCTGGTACGGCCCGGAGGGCGTGCTGATCTCCAACGACGAGGTGGCCGGATTCGTCGCGGAATCCGGCGGGCGCTTGGTCGGCGTCGCATCGGTGGACCTGCGCAAGCCGATGGTCGCGGTGCGCGAGCTCCGTCGTGCGGTCACCGAGCTCGGGATGAAGGCACTGCGGATCGTGCCGTGGCTGTGGGGCCTGCCGCCGAACGACCGGCGCTACTACCCGCTCTACGCCGAATGCGTCGACCTCGGCATCCCGTTCTGTACGCAGGTCGGGCACACCGGTCCGCTGCGCACCTCCGAAACCGGCCGCCCGATTCCCTATCTCGACGATGTCGCACTGGAGTTCCCCGAACTTGTCATCGTCGGCGGGCACATCGGCTATCCGTGGACCACCGAAATGATCGCGATGGCGACGAAATACCCGAACGTCTACATCGACACCTCCGCCTACACGGTTCGCAGATATCCGCCGGAGCTGGTGACGTACCTGAAGTCCCACGGCCGCGGCAAGGTCCTCTTCGGCACCAACTACCCGATGATCCCGCCACTGCGCGCCCTCGCAGGCCTCGACGACCTCGGCCTGGACGACGAATGCCGCGACCTGTTCCTCTCCGGCAACGCCACCCGCATCTTCGGCCTCACCAAGCCCGACTGACACTGTGCGCGGTGGCACATCCAATCGCTGCGTCACACAAGCTTCTGGCCTTTGCGCGATACTCCCTGGATATGCGACCAAGCGAGCAATTCGGTGCGAAACTGGTTGTCCTGCGGGGAAACTCGGCGTCGCGGAAGTCCAGCGTGGCCCGTGAGATGCAGCGTCGCTTCGCTAGGGGCCAGTGTGCTGTTGTTGCGCAGGATGTGATCCGGCGCACTGTGCCTGCCATCCTCGAAAGCTCGCGAGTTGCATTGGACAACTTCATCTTTGGACGCACAAGGCGCTAATGCGCTTGCGCACCCCACACCGCGTGCGAGCCGGAGTCCCCCACGCGGTACACCTGGATGGTGGCCGCACCGCCTGCGGCAATTGCCAATACCGCAGCGAGCACGGTGATCACGCGCCCCACCGGACGTCCACGTTCGTCGCGCAGGTGGACGACGATGAGCAATGCCGTGACGAGCAGTAGCGGCACCACGAAGTAGATCATCGTGTTGCCGAGGTCGGCATGCTTATCGATGGCGGGGGATCCGCCGAGTTTGTGCTGGAACCACTCACCTGCTTCGGTCGTTACCGGCGTCAGGGCGACAGTGATCGCGGCCAGGGCCGTGACCAGCCAGATCAGCCGCCGACGAGCCGCAGGCCACACCGCCGAAAAGATGAGCAGCACCGCCGTCAACGGCACGAAGACCACAATGAGGTGCACCAGCAATACATGGGCGGGTAACCCGTTGATCGTCGACATGAGGCAACTCCCGGAATTCGTGACCGCGACGGCGGTTGCGGCCCAAGTATCTCCCTCACCTCACGGTTCAGCGCGGTACACGGTTCATCCCGGCATAGGTGTCGGCGGCAGCGGCGCGACAGCGGCGCTAACCGCGCGGATCCGAGCAGGCCCTCGATGCGTGGCCAGGGCCTGATGTGCGCGGGCCGAAGCGATCAGTCCCCCTCGACAACCTCCGCAGCCTCACCCACCGGATAGAAGCGATGCACCGTGAGCGCCGCCGCCAGCAGCCGCGAGCCATTGGGCTCACTCGGATCGATACCGGTGAGTTCGGCGACGCGCTTGAGCCGGTAACTGAAGGTATTGGGGTGCACATGCACTTCGGCGGCAGCCGCTTTGCGATCGGACCCGTGCCGCAGATGTGCCTCCAGTGCCTCGAACAGGTGCGAGCGCAACAGCAGCGGGGCAATGCGGTCGGCCAGTCGGTCCCGCGCCGGACCCGGCCGGGTCAGCTGATACTCGAGCAGCAGATCATCTAGGTCGTACAGTCCGCTCGGCCGGTTGAGCAACCGGGCCAGTTCGGCCAGATCGGTCGCCTCCTGCACGGCATGGGGCAGTAGAGCCCGTTCGACCGCGCGACGTTCGGCCAGGAAGACATCGACGCCGAACTGTTCGGTGAGTTCGGCGGCCAGCCGCTCGTACTCCTTGGATTCGGATCCGCTCGGCAGCAGGGCGATTCCGGTCGTGCCGTCGAACGTGCTCAAGGCCTTGGTTCCGGCGATGCCGTCCAATGCCCGCTGCAGCACCCGGATTCGGCGGCGGGTGAGCAGATCGGCGACCACGATCGGATGGTCGTCCAGACGGATATGGATGGCGAGCACCGTATAGCGTTCCGCGAGAACGACATCCGCGCGTGCCGCCAGTTCCTCCGCGGACTGGCCACGCAGCAGGGCCGAGCACAGCGCCCGGCGCGCCTCGCGTTCGGCGTGGTAGATCGACTGCTCCACATCGGTATACGCCTCCACTACCGCGACGTTGATATCCCGCAGCAGATCGAGCAGCCGAGCGCCGAAGGCGATCAGATCGTTCATATCCTCGGGCGTGGCCACCGCCGCCGCTTCCTGCAGGATCACCTGCCCGGAACCATGGACGGCATGCATCAACAGCCCCAACGGAATTCGGTCTTCGGCATGCCGCTCAGCCACCGGGCCGACGAATTCGATCACCTCGGCCCCGGTGAACACCCGCTGCTCCTGGGTCGCGCGCAGGAAGGCCTGACCGCATCCGGCGATCGCGGGTAGCACCTCGCCGGTGAAATGCCCGTCCGGCAGATCCGCGGCCGGTGGCGTCGAGCCCAGGCCCGCCTCGAGCATGCGTTCGGCGATTTCGGGTAACCGACGGACCAGTCGGGCGATTATCGGCGCGTCTCCGGACAGCGGGGGCAGAACAACGGACATGACTTGCACGTTACCCAACGATGCCATTTATAGATAAATCTCGTAACCGCTCGGTTTTGTCTCCGAACACAAGATTTTCGCCGATTCTTCTCGCCCGCGTGCAGTGACAGCAGATCTCGCATGACGCTGCTCACCTGCGTGTTCCCAAGTCGTACCGGGTGACGACGGTCACCGTCAACACCGCGGGTCGGAGAAAAACACCCGACTCAATTGTGCTTCGGGACAATTATTTTCCCACCCCCGCATTGCTACGTTGAGTATCGGTATTCCGGCGTCATTTCAAATAAAACACCGTGCCGGTGCACCCTCGAAAGGATGTACAGAAATGAGCGTGCAGGCCGACGCCGGATGGGAATCGGCGCACCCGATTGCCGAAATGTTTCGTGCTGGTCGGCCGCAACAGCCGGAGCTGGATCGGTTCTATCGGCCGCCCGCCGGATTCGCACGCTTCGCCCCTGGCACCATCCTGCGGACGCGCAAGGTCGAGCTGGCGCTGTTCGGCCGCGTACCACTGCGGTTTTCGGCCTGGCAACTGCTGTACCGCACCAGCAACTTCCATGGCACCGCGGAGGCGGCGGTGACCACCGTGCTACTGCCGTGGGGCGCTGACCCGCGCGAGCCGCGGCCGCTGGTTTCGTTCCAGTGCGCCATCGACGGCGTCAGCTCGAAATGCCTGCCTTCGTATGCACTTCGGCGCGGCGCGCGAGCACTCGGCTCGATTCCGCAGATCGAGCTACCCGTCATCACCTACGCGCTGGCCCGCGGCTGGGCGATCTCGGTGCCCGATCACGGCGGACTGGCCGGACATTTCGGCGTGCCGCGTGAACCCGGCTACCGATCCCTGGACGCCATCCGGGCGAGCCTGCGCTTCACGCCGCTCGGCCTGAGCGAGGCGACTCCCGTTGCGCTGTGGGGTTATTCGGGAGGCGGCCTCGCCACGGCGTGGGCCGCGGAACTGGCCGCCGGTTACGCACCGGAACTCGATATCGTCGGCGCGGTCGCCGGCTCGCCGGTCGGCGATCCAGGTTCGGCCTTCGCGCGGTTGAACGGCACCTTCTTCGCCGGTTTCGCGACGGTGTGCGTGGCCGGACTGCGCCGCGCCTACGCGGATCTGGATCGGATCCTGCGCGCCCACGTGAAGACCGAATTCCTCGATCTGCTCACCGATGCCGAATCGCGGACCACACTGCATCTGCTTTTCCGCTTGATGGGCAAGAACGTCGACGATTACAGCCACCGCACCTTCGCCGACCTGCTCGCCGAACCCGGCCTGCAGCAGATCATGGCCGATATCCGTCCCGGTGTGCAGGCGCCTGCCATGCCGATGCTGGTAATCCAGGGCGTAAACGATGAGCTGATCGCCGTCGACGACATCGACCAGCACGTTGCCCGCTACACGGTCCGCGGCGCGCATGTGCACTATCTGCGCGACCGCCTCAGCCTGCATATGCCGCTGCTGTTCATCGGCGCGCCGGTCACCATGAACTGGCTGGCGGATCGATTCGACCATCGTCCATTGGCCGCGGCGGGCACGAAGACGGTGTGGTCGGTGGCCTTCACGAAGCGAGAGGCACTGGGCCACTTGCGTTTCGCCGTACTCTTCGTGCGCATGCTCGCAGGCAGACCGATCCGGCAGCTACATCGGTAGGCAGCGGGCATGACAGTTGTCATGCCGAACCCGTGATGATTGGCAGATTTGTCGCCGAGTGCCGATCCGTAACGTCATTTCGCGTAGTGCACAGCCGAATCACCAGCCAGGAGCACCCGAAATGACGACCACCGCACAGCCCTCGGCCGAGCCGACCGCCGCACCGCGCTTCAGCCCGATCCGGGTACTGGCCCCGGTCGCCCGCGATATCGCGGTGCCCATCGGCGCGTACTTCCTGCTGACCGGCCTCGGCTACAGCGACTTCACCGGCCTGCTCGCAGGCACCCTGCTCGTGGGTGCGGTGCTGCTCATCGAGACGATCCGTTCGCGGCGCCTCGAGCCGTTCGCCGCGATCATGCTCGGCGTCTTCGCTTTCGGTCTGATCGGCTCGCTGATCAGCGGCGATCCCCGCATGATGATTGTCAAGGATTCCGCGGGCACCGCAATCGTCGGTATCGCCTTCCTGATCAGCACCGTGGTCGGCAAACCGCTGACCTACCTGTCCGCGCGCAAGGCACTCACGGCCGCTGGGCCGGCCAAACTCGCCGAATTCGAGGCGTCCTACCAGGCGAACCCGGCCAAGCGCCGCGGCTTCAGCATCCTGGCCATGGCCTGGGGCGTCGGCCTCGTCGCCGAAGCAACGGTCCGGATCCTGCTGGCCTACCAACTCCCCATCCACACCATGGCCTGGCTCTCGCCGGTCCTGTCGGTCATCTTCTTCACCCCGCTCATCGCCATGAGCGTCCGCTTCGTCAAGCGCGCCCGCCGCGCCTGACTCCCGCTACTTCCGCCGCCGGTCCCGATATTCGGGGTCGGCGGCGAGGTCTTCCCAGAACTCGACATAGGCCTGTTCGTGCAGGATGCCGAGCCGCAGGAGGCGCGCACGCGAGAGCGCGCGCACCTTGTCGCTCGCGTCGATATCGGCGTACAGCGATCGGTACAGCTCGAGCAGGCGACGATGCTCCGCGGCCTCACTGTTCGCCAGGGCCACCACATCGCCCGGAGCGCCCAGATCCGCGAAGAAGAGCTTGAGTTGCGCCGGATCCCGCGTCTCAGCGGGTGGGCTCTGCGGATCGGCGAGCCAGCGCTTCAGTTCGGCCGTTCCCTCAGCCGTCAGATGGAAGAGTCGACGCCGCCGCCCACCCTGCTCGGTCTCTTCGTCGAGTAGGCCCTGTTCGGCCAGGCGCACGGGAATCCGATAGAGCTGCGCGTGCGGCACCGGCCAGAAGTAGTCGACGCTCTCCTCGAGTCGGGCCTTCAGCTCGTAGGGCGTGAGCGGTCCGTGCCGGGCGATGAGGCCCAGCACAATGTGGTCCTGTGGCCCGAGATCCGCCATACCTCCTCCATCTCATTGACACCGTCTCACCGAGACTATAAGTTAGTGCCATCGAGACCGTATCAATGAGACTATTGAGGAGTTATGGTGCGCGACTTGGGCATCACAATGTTCGACGAATGGAACGCGATGTGGAACGGCGACCTGCCGCTTGCGAACAAGATCATGGCCCCCGAATTCACCCTCCGCTATGCCCAGCCGGGCGCGAGCGATTACGACACAATCCGCGACCCACAGACCCTGGCCGCCAAGGTCGCCGGATTCCGCGCGCAGCGTCCCGGAATCCGATTCGCCACCCAGGGTGAGCCGGTCGTCGAAATGGATGACACCCGAACGGGATTCGTGGCCAGGCCGTACGGTGCGGCGTTCACCGGACCGGATGGCGAGCAGGTCGAGGTGAGCGGCACCGACATCCTGCGCGTCACCGCCGGGCTGATCACCGAGGTCTGGTCGGCCTCCGGCGGCCCCGGCGGCCGCAGCTACTACTGACCAAGCGCCATCGGCGGGAGGTACTCACCGACCAGGGTGCGCCGCCACAGCATGTGCTCCTGCTGGAGTTCGGCACGAGTTGCGAAGCGGTACAGGTAGATTCGCGCCCGCACATAGGTCGGTGGCGCGTCGGTGAAGGGACAGCGGCGCAGTAATCGCAGTGTCGCGGGGTCGTTGCGCAGCAGTCGTTCGACGAAGGCGAGCAACCAGCCGCGGGCGTAGGACGGGGAGATCGCGGCGAACCACATCAGCCAGTCCAGCCTGAGGTGATACGGCGCCCATTGCCGTGGCCATCGGCGTGGATCCCCCGGCTTACCCTTGAACTCGTACTCCCGCCACAGTGTCCGGTCGGTGATCTCCTCTTCGTCGGTGCCCTCGAACACCACCTCCTCACGGGTGCGGCCGATACTGCCGAACGCGCCATAGGTATTGACCAGGTGCAAGGGGTTGAAGGACGCATTCATTCGCTGCTCACGCGAGAGCAGATTGCGGGCGGGCCAGTAGCTCAGCAACACCACCACGGCGGTGCACGCGAGCACCAGACCGGCGAACCACGGCGGCGCCCCGGGCATCGACGGCGGATCCGGCACGGGCAATATCGCTTTCGCCGAGGACACATCGATCACGGTGGTGGCCAATACGATCGTCACCCAGTTCAACCAGGCGAAGTTGCCGGAAAGCACCAGCCACAGCTGCGTGACGATGATGAACGCGGCGGCCACGCTCGCCACCGGCTGCGGTGCGAAAAGTCCCCAGGGCACAACGAGTTGGGCGAAATGGTTGGCCGCCACCTCCACACGATGCAGCGGTTTGGGCAGACGGTGGAAGAACCAGCTCAGCGGGCCGGGCATCGGCTGGGTCTCGTGGTGGTAGTACAGACAGGTCAGATCGCGCCAGCAGGAATCGCCACGCATCTTGATCAGACCGGCGCCGAACTCCACCCTGAACAGCAGCCAGCGCGCCAACCACAACACCAGCACCGGCGGCGCGACTCGATCATTGCCGAGGAAGATCGCCAGGAATCCGGCCTCCAGCAGCAGCGATTCCCATCCGAACGCATACCACGCCTGCCCCACATTGACGATCGACAGGTACAGCGCCCACAGCACCGTCCACATCAGCATCGCCGTCCACAGCGGCACCAGATTCAACGCACCCGCCACCACCGCGGCCGATAGCGCGGCACCGGACCACGCGATCACGGCGAAGAACCGGTCCGAATAGTGAAAATGAAAAATGCTGGGCGCCCGGCGAAATTCGACCCGCCGGACGAATCGGGGCACCGGCAACATCCCCTTCGCACCGATGAGTGCCCGGAATTGCCGCGCCGCCGCGACGAAGGCGATCAGATAGATGACGGCCAGACCGTGCTGGAAAACCAGTCTGCCCAACCAGTACTCGGATTCGGTGAACGATGGCATGACCGCTCCTTCGTACCGCTACCTCCGCCGATACGGCGCCCGCCCCTCGGGTAGCAATGGCTCGGGTCGATCGGATTGCCGCGGAATCGGCAGCGTCACCGCGATGTCGCCGAGCGTCGTGTAGCGACCGTGGTGGCGCAGGACGACCGAATCTCCGGACAGCAGTCGATAAGTCGCGGAATCGCTGGTGATCTCGACGGCTATACCACTGCCGCGCCAGATGATCCGGAAGGCCAGGCGCTCGATATTCGCGGGAAGTCGTGGTGCGAAACTCAATTCACCACCGTGGTCACGCATGCCGCCGAAACCGAAGACGCAGCAGAGCCATGCTCCGGCGAGTGAGGCCATATGCAGGCCGTTGGCGACATTGTGATGCAGATCGTGCAAGTCGGTCAGTGCGGCTTCGGCGAAATAGTCGAAGGCGAGCGAGAGATGGCCGACCTCGGCGGCCATAACGGACTGGCCTGCGGCCGACAGCGAGGAATCGCGGACGGTCAACGCCTCGTAGTAATCGAAGTTGCGCGCCTTCTGCTCGGGAGTGAAAGCGTTGGGGCACAAGTACATTGCCAAGCTCAAGTCGGCCTGTTTGACGACCTGCTTGCGATACAGATCGAAGTACGGGTAATGCAGCATCAGCGGATACTTCTCCGGCGGAGTCGCGGCGAAGTCCCAGCGGGCGTGTTCGGTGAAGCCCTCGGATTGCTCGTGCACCCCGAGTTTCTCGTTATAGGGCAGGTACATACATTTGGCGCGGTCGCGCCAGCCGCGGATCTCCTCCGCATCGACTTCCAACTGCTCGGCGATATCCGGTTGACGCACGCAGGCTTCGGCGGCTTCGGCGAGGTTCCGCTGCGCCATCAGATTCGTATAGATGTTGTTGTCGGCGAGTGCGGAGTATTCGTCGGGGCCCGTCACGCCGTCGATCCGGAAGTTCCCTGCCGTGTCGTAATGGCCCTGGCTCACCCACGAGCGCGCGGTCTCCACCAAAAGCTCGACACCGCATCCTCTTTCGAAGTGCTCATCACCGGTCGCGCCGAGGTATCGGACCACCGCATCGGCGATATCGGCATTGACGTGCACCGCCGCCGTACCGGTCGGCCAGTAGCCGGAACCCTCGTCGCCGTTGATGGAGCGCCACGGGAACATCGCTCCGGTATGGCCGAGTTCGTGTGCGCGCCGACGGGCCCGGTCGAGGGTAGCGTGGCGCCAACGCAGTGCGTCGCCCGCCGCCACCGGAATCGTGTAGGTCAATACCGGCAATACGAAAGTCTCTGTGTCCCAGAATGAATGGCCGTCATAGCCCGGCCCGGTCAGGCCCTTGGACGGTATCGCACGCGTCTCACCGCGTGCACCCGCCTGTAATACGTGGAACAGCGCGAATCGGACGGCCTGCTGGAGTTCGGGATCCCCGTCGATCTCGATATCGGCGGTGGACCAGAAGTTGTCCAGGTACTCGCGCTGCCGGGCCAGCAATGTATCCCAGCCGGTCTCGAGGCCCGCCGCCAATGCCGCGTCCACCTGGGCCCGAAGCGCCGGTACCGAGCGTCGACTCGACCATCCGTAGCCGAGATACTTCGTCAACCGCACGCGCCGGCCCTTCGCGACATCGACCGCAATCGTCAAGCGCGCCAAGTCTTCCTCCGCGTGCACACCGCAGCGCGGGGTCGCGTCGACCTCGAGTTCGTGGTCCATGGCCGCGGCCATGTGCAGCCCGGAGCGCCGGGTGTGGTGCACGAGCACGGCGGCGAAATCACGGGCCGCGCAGAAGTCCGCCACCAGCGGGCGGTCCAGCGCCGCGGCGAGCCGAGGATCGTTGTGCGCGGTCGGAACCGGTTCATTGGCAAGCAGATCCGATTGGATGACCAGCTCGAGATCGTCATCGAGCGGTTCGACCTCGTAGCGGATCGCGGCAAGGGCGCGTTCGGTGAACGACACAAGGCGCTCCGAGCGGATGCGTACGCACCGACCGGTCGGCGAGGTCCAGACCGTGTTGCGCCGCAGCGTGCCGGACCGGAAGTCCAGCACCCGTTCGTGTTCGACGGCCTCGCCGTAGCGCATATCCATCGGCTCGTCCTCGACGAGCAGCCGGATGATTTTCCCGTCGGTCACATTGACAAGGGTCTGGCCCTCCTCCGGATAGCCGTATCCCGCTTCGGCATAAGGCAATTGGCGATTCTCGTAGAAGCCGTTGAGGTAGGTCCCCGGCTTGCCGACCGGCTCCCCCTCCTCAAAAGTACCGCGCAGCCCGAGATGTCCATTGGCGAGTGCGAAGATCGACTCGGTTCGGTGCAATGCCTCGAGATCCAGTCCGCACCAACGCAAGTGCCATGGCGCGATCTCGAAGCCACGGCAGTCGGTAGTCATTGCGGTGGCCCGAGCTCGGCCAGATCGGTGACGACCACATCCGCTCCCGCCCGACGCAATGCCTCGGCCTGCGTGCCGTCGCGCACTCGATCGACGCCGACCACATATCCGAAGTCCGCGGCCCGACCGGCCGTCACCCCGGCGATGGCATCCTCGAATGCCGCGGCCTGTTCCGGCTTGGCGTCCAGCGCCTCCGCGGCCGCCAGAAAAGCGTCCGGCGCGGGTTTGCCGCGCAGGCCGCGGCCGGCGATCTCGACCCCGTCCATACACACATCGACGAACCGGGTCAGATCCGCGACCGCCAACACCTCATGGGCATTCGCCGATGCGGTGACCACCCCCGTCCGCAGCCCGGCCGCGCGTGCCCCGTTCAGATAGGCCAGCGACCCCGGATAGACGTGCACCCCGTCGCGTTCGAGGAACGACAGCAGCAGCCGATTCTTCCGATTACCGAGCCCGTGCACGGTCGGCTCCCCCTCCGCCGCATCGGGTTCCCCCTCCGGCAGTGTGATCCCGCGCGACTTCAGGAACTCCCGGATACCGTCCGCCCGCGAGCGACCGTCCACATAGCCCAGATAGTCCGCATCGGTGAACGGGTGGAACGGGCCGGGGCTGCGACCGGCCAGAAACTCGTCGAAGACCGCCTTCCACGCCCGCCGATGCACTGCCGCGGTATCGGTCAATACACCGTCGAGGTCGAACAGCGCCACCGAGATCGTTTCGGGCAATCCGAGCCCCCGGAGATCATGGCTTGGCGTCATACCCCAGCGGTACCCGGGGACAGCACCGGCAAACGGCGCGCCTAGTCGAGCAATTGATCGTCGAGGATGTCGGTATCGGTGCCGACGGATCCCAGGCGCATCGCGACGGCGGTGACCAAGGCGTGCACCAGGCCGGTGAAGGCGGTCAGGGAGCGCAGGACGGTGAGCGAGCCGGTTCCGGCATAGAAGGTCACATCGGCGATGCGGGCCAGCGGGGAGGACGCATCATCGGTGAGTGCGATGGTGGTGGCGCCGCGACGGCGTGCCGATTCGACCGCACGCACGGTGTCGCTGCTGTAGCGCCGGATCGATACCGCGATGAGTGCGTCGCCGGGTTCGATATCGCGCAGTTCGTCGGTCAGCACCCGGGCGGTCGCCCCGAGCTGGCGGACCCGGTGGCGCACCAGCTGCAGCTGGTAGGTGGCGGCATAGGCGATCGCCAGACAACGCCGCAGCCCGATGACGTGCACGGTCGAGGCTTGCGCCAGCGTCTCGACCGCACGATCCCAGTCGCCGCGATCGATCCGCGCGAAGGTACGGGACATATTGTTGGCGTCGTATTCGGTTATCGCGGTGAAGAACTCGTCGTTCGAGCTCGGCGGCGGCGCGTCGGCGGGTCTACGCACCAGATACGCCTCGGCGGCGAGTTGTCTGCGGCAGAGTTCGACCAGGCCCGGATAGCCGGGTAGCCCCAGCATGGTCGCGAATCGCACCAGCGAGGAACGGTGCACGCCCGCGAGTTCGGCGCTTTGGCCGATGCTGCGGAATGCGGTTCCCTCCGGATCGTCCAATACCAGCCTGGCTATGCGCTGTTGGCCGTCGGCCAGTTCCGGAAGGCGCTGCTGCAGGAGGGCGCGCAGTTCCTGATAGGTGGTGGGAGCGCTGTCCTGCACGGTGAGCCTCGCGATCATTCGGGGTACTCGAACGATAGGCCGTCACAATAACTGACGCCCGGTCTGGTTCTAGTGCCCCCGGACAATCACGCTCAACCCACAGGTTTCTCGAAGTTTGGGGTCTATGCGAATGGATCACCTTGCCGAGTGGCGAGGTTGCGTGCACGCCCGCCTACGAAGACCATGGGTTGGGTCCGCCATTCGGATCGAAGGCGTTGAAGTTGGCCAGCTGGCGGGTCGACCGCTGCAACGCCTGAAGAAGAATCGGGTCGTTCTGCTGCTGGTAGTAGTTCGTGGCCGCTTCCTGGTGCTGGAGCGCCAGTCGCCGTCCGATGTGTTGGCGAATATCGCGCCCAGCGTTGCGCCATTCGTCCGGGGTGATGGTTCTGAGCTGATGTTCGTTGCTGTTCATGACCCGTTGCACAAATGGGTGATTGGGATCTACAGGGTTCATCGGCGCGGTGGAGTGCCGCACGAAGTTGTCCGCAGCGACCACAGCCTGCGCGGCGAATGCAGGCAACGCGGCGGCGTCTTGGTGGTTCTCCACCGCGTACCCCGCGGCGAGCGCCTTCTGCAAGGGCGCGAAGCCATTCGGGTTGTAGTCCTTCATGCTGGCCTTCTGGACGGCCAACGCGCGCTGGGCATCGATCACATGCTGATCGGTCGCACCCATCGCCAGCAGAATCGGCGCGACCATCGAGTCCGGGACCTTGCTGTCGCCCAGACCGTCCAGAACATTTCCGACACCGAGAGCGGACCTGATTCCGCCGTCTATTCCATCCAGACGCCCGGCGGCCTTGACTCGCCAGTTCCCGCGGCCGGCGTGGTTGTACTCCTGCAATTGCCGCACCATCGGGGAGACGGCGATGTTGTTGAGATCCATCCGCTTCTTCCTGCGCGACAGCGGGTTCAACGGGCCCACCGTGGCTCCGAGGAGCCACGCGGTCGCGGGCGAAGCATTGATCGTGTTCAGCATGCCCAGCCCGGACATCAGCCCGCCGTGCAGCGAACCGCCGGCCCGAGCATCACCCATGCCGAGTGCCGATCCCCCGCCACCTCCACCCCCTGGGCGCGCTCCAGCCCCCTGAATCGCCAGCGCGAACCGGTTGGCGATCCAGTCGTTGCCCCGGCTGAGGCTGCGGTTCAGGCGTTTGAGCTGGGAGATGGCGACTATCTCGACGGTGCCCGCGATGACGATCACCGCCATGGTCTGTCCCTTCGCCTGCGCGAACAGATTGCCCATGAACAGCACATAGATGCCGAGGAAGATGGTGTACGCGGTCATTCGGCCCGCCGCGACAACGCTGTCGACGAGATTGCGGACCAGAAAGGTCTGCGTCGGTCCGTAGACGAATCCGCCTGCGGCGAAACCGAATATCGACATGAACCCGTGGTAGATCGCGTCCAATGCGGCCTTGATGACCCGCACGCCGAGCACCACCGCGAAGACCAACAGGATGCCGCCGCAGATCAACAGCATCAGACCGGTACCGACCTGACCCATGGTCGGATTCTGGGCCTTGGCGTAGGCGGCGGAATCACCGCAGCTCTGCATGCCCTTGCGGACCCGTTCGTCGTCACCCGCAGTCATCCCCGTGGACCAGACCGACCGGCAGGCCGGTTGCTCGTCGACCACATGCCCGAAATTCCACACCTGAACCGGGCGGCGGGCGAAGTTGTCCGCCAGATCGCGCTGCATGGTCGTCACCAGTTGGTTCGGATTCGGGTTGTTGTTGCCGTTGAGCCCGGCCGCCACCGAAATTCCCAAATCCCTGCCCTTGGCGAGCAATCCGTCCGAGGACAGCACATCGCCGAGTGGCTCGGCCAGGAATACCGGACCGAGCACCGCGACACCGAGCATCGTGACGATCTGCAGCACCGCCTTGGCGTGATAGCCACGCAACCAGAACCAGGCGACACAGAACGCGCCGATCGTAGCGGCGGTGATCAGCAGCATCGGGGTCGCGATCTGACCGGTCAGCCGGTCCGCGACGCCGGTCAATGCCGAGCCGAACATATTGAGCCACTGGAAGCTCAGCGCATTGCCGATCAACCAGATCGCGGTGGTCACGATGGCGATATAGCCGATGAATTCGAAGCCGAGGATCGCCCAGAGGATCGTCGAGCCCGGGTCGAGCACCCCGCCGTGGTCGGTCGCGAAGGAGTAGTTCGCCAGCGGCACCCCGGACGAATCGCGGATATGCATCCAGCTGAGGCCGTCGATTTCGGAGACACTGCTGCCGGTGGCCGCGGACAGGTACTGCGCATTGGCCACCGCGCCGACGAGTCCGGGAAAGACAAATAGGACGAAGATGACGGCCAGCACCCAGCCGAGGCGTCGCCGCCAACGAATTACCTGGGACATGACGGGGCGCGGACAGCACCCCTTCGGATCCTCGGATCCCCACCTCGGCCGGACCGGCCGCACCTTCGACCGTCTGGCCATGTCCCTCAGCATGACGCAACTAATGTTGCGTGGCAACACTTTTAGGAAACCAGCTGTTCATCTGCTGTCCACCCCGGAGGGGAACGCGTGACATCATCCGAGATCGCCTGGACTCCGGTTCCACAGGCACCCAAGGGTTTCCGCTTCTGAGGCACGGGTTGCCGCTGATGCGGGCAACAGGTGTTGCGCGATGACACTGCTTCCCGCCGGTGGGTGATAGCGGGAGCAGTGTCAGTTCATCTCGCGGACACCGACCGGTCAGCCGGGCTGATCGACCGGCGTTTTCAGGGGTGCGCCGAACCAGTCGGACAGCGCTGCGCGCAGCGCGGGCACGGCGGTGTCGGTCGGCTCGTCGATGGTTGCGGCCCAGGCGACGTAAGCGTCCGGGCGGAGCAGCAGAGCGTCAGCCGGGCGGTGATCGGTTTCGGCGGTGTGGATTTCGACGCGATGCTGCCAGTCGCGGGCGATCTCACGCAGCTCCGGTCGGTCGGCGAGGACGAGCAGGATCGGTCGTGCGGTGTGCATGAGTTCCGCGACGCTGGTGGCGCCTCGGTCGGTGTACAGGGTGAGGTCGGGTGCGAAGGCGCCGGTCAAGGGGTGTTCGTTGGGATTGGGTAGCGGGTAGCGGATATCGGTGCCCGCGATGAGGGCGCCGACGCGGCGCAATGGCTGCTCGTCGAGAAGCAGTTCCTGGAAGACCTGCCTGAGCGCTTCGGCGGCCGGGTCTTGTCCCCGCCGTAATGCCACCTGGGCCCGAGTATGTAGCAGTGTCCGCGTGCCGGCGAGGTGGCGTTCCTCGTGATAGGTGTCCAGCAGACCGTCCGGTGCCCAGCCCTCGATATCGGCGGCCAGTTTCCAGGCCAGGTTGACCGTGTCGAGCATGCCCGCATTGATCGCGACACCCGTGGCGGGGAACAGGTGCGCCGCGTCGCCGGCCAGCAGGATCCGCCCGGCGCGATACCGTTCGGCCAGCCGATCCTTGAAGGTGAAGCGCGACAGCCGAATCGGTTCTCCGAGCGGAAGATCCGCGCCGAGCACCCGGCGGACACTTTCCTGGAACTCGGTCAGAGTCATCGGTTCGTCGTCGTCGTATTCGGTGGACTCGTCCTCCATGGTGAAGAGCCCGAGCAGTTCGGGGGTGGTCGACCCGTTCGCGAACATACCGCGATCTGTCTGCGTGAATCCCGCACGGATCCGGCCGAACCCCGGGACCTCGAGGTCGCCGTTGTCGAGTACGGTCACCGAATCGTGCACGGCAACCTGGACCAGCCGGTTGACCTCCGGATATGTGGTACCGGGGAATGCGATGCCCGCCATATCGCGGATCCGGCTGCGCCCGCCGTCGCAGCCCACCAGGTATCGGGCGGTCACTCGGTACGGTCCGTCCGGCCCGTGCACGTCCGCGATCACCGTGTCGTCGTCCTGGCTCACCTCGATCACCTCGTGTCCGCGGTGGATGTCGACGCCCAGTTCAGCGACCCGTTCGGCGAGCACACCCTCCAGCCTGTGCTGTGGCAGCGGCAGCGCGTGCAGCGGTGGATCCGGCAGGCGCGTCAAATCCACGTGCACTCCACCGAACGGGAAGCGGGGAGCCGGGATGGGGTCGGTATTGGCTGCTTCACAGCGTTCCAGCAGGCCGCGGTAGCGCAGCAGTTCCAGGATCCGCCCGCCGATACCACCGGCCTTCGGGATGTCCCGGGGCTGCGGCTTCCGCTCCAATACCAGCGGTCGCACACCGCTCAGACGCAGCTCGGCGGCCAGCATCAATCCCGTCGGGCCCGCACCCACGATGATCACATCGGTGTCGGTCACATGCATTCGGTAACTTCCCATCTCACGCAGGTTCTGGCCTCGGCCAGCGATTCTGCGGCACGACCCGGGTCTTGCCGCAACCCCCCGGGTGCGTTATAAGTTGAGAAGGGAAATGAGTGGGTGCGCCCCGTTTCCTAGTCGCGGGGGTTCTTGAACCGACCGGCGAATCCGCGCAGCGGGAGGTCCGCACTGGTCAGCAATCCCGGCGGGGCGGCGACGACAGCGGCGATCGCGTTGAGTGCGGGCAATCCGGTGACGGTCATGCCGATCGAGGCGAAGTTGTCCGGATTGGAGAGGTCGACACCGGGCTTCGGGAGAATCATGTGCTTGTTGTAAATGCACGGATCGCCCTTGATCTGAGTTATATAGCAGCCCTTGATATTCCAGCTCGGATCGGTATGCGGGGTCATCTGCCACTCCAGATGCGTCTCGATCCTCGCAACGCCGTCGACCATGCCCTGGTACTTGATGTGATTACCGCCGAGCGAGCCCTTCGGTAGCCGGTACCAGCCCAGGTCGACATCCTTGGTGCATGCGCCGAGTTCATAGGTGAACTTCACCTCGTCGAGTTCCAGTCCGAAGCAGTCGGCCATCATCAGCACGCTGTCGGCGAAGACGCTGGTGTATTTCTCCAGCTTGCCGGGGATGCTCGGGTCGTCGACAGGTGACCCGTAGCCGACCTCGATCCAGGTCTGCTTCGAGTGGTGACACGACACGTCGACGGATTCGACGGTGATGATGCTCTCGATCTCGGCAACGTCGGCGGAACACACCACACCGAGGATCTGGTTCAGGCCGGGGTTCATGCCGGTGCCGTAGAAGGTCGAGCCACCCTTCGCGCACGCCTCGCTCAGAAGCTGGGTCACCGGCTTACCCGACGGATGCGGGTGGTTGGTGTCGCGATGCCAACCGGTGATCCAGTCCGCGGTGGTGACGATGTCGATGCCCGCTTCGAGCACCTTCACATAGAGGTCCTCGTCAGGGAATACGCCGTGGAAGGTGAGCACATCGGGTGCGGCGGCGATGATCTCGTCGACCGAGCCGGTCGCGATGACGCCGTTCGGCGCCAGACCGGCGATCTCGCCGGCATCGCGGCCGACCTTCTCCGGTGTGTAGCAATGCAATCCGATGAGTTCGAGATCCGGATGGTTGCCGATTCGCTTGATCATCTCGGTTCCCACATTGCCGGTGGCGACTTGGAACACTCGGATCGGCGCTTTGGTCGGTGCGTTCATTGATGCCTGCTTTTCTGGATGCGTTGATCGTGCGTCGGGATCGGGTAGAACTGCTCGGCCCAGGTGCGGATGGCGGTGAAGCCCTCGTACTCGCTTCCGGACAGTGCCGGTGGATCCGAGTAGCGCTGGTGCTGCCAGATATCGACGTCCTGGGTGAACTGGCGAATGACCTCTTGGGCGAATGCCTGAGCTCGCTGCTCGGCCTTCACCGGATCAGAGCTGGGCCGACGGCCGATGTACACGCTGAAACGAACATCGCAGGTGGCGTCGTCGACCGGGGTGACCGCCGTAATGGTCCGGTTGTCCACCATGCCCCAACTCTTGGTCACCGCGACGCCCAGTCCGCCGTTGATCGCCTCGACCCCACTGTTGACATCCTCGATGGATTGCCCGTCATCGCCTTCGAAGGTGATGGTGAAGTCGACGTAGGACACCGGATCGTCGAAGTCGTGCCGGGTGAACACCGGCACGATCGGCGTCTGGTGCACGAACTTGAAATGTGCGAAGTCGACACCGTTTTCGAGCACATACTGCGGATGGAGTTCCAGTCGCTCGCGGAACAGGGTGGCCTGCGGGTAGTAGTCGGCCGAGCTGCTGTTGTCGCCGAATCCGGTGAATACGTCGGGCACTTCGAAGAAGGGCGAGCGACCGTCGACGTCGTGCCAGATGTAGACCGACTCGTTGCGCTCGACGACCGGGTGGGTACGGATGCGCCTACCCCGATTGGGATGTTTCTCGTACGGAATGCAGACGTTGCGGCCCTCGTGGTTCCACTGCCAGCCATGGAAGGGGCATTCGATGACATCGCCCTCGACATGACCGCCGAATCCGAGATGAGCGCCCAGATGCTCGCAGTAGGCATCCATCACCGTCAGCAGGCCCGACTGCGCCCGCCATGCCACCAACTCCCGGCCGAAGTATGTCATCCGGTGGACCGCGCCGACGCCGATCTCGGCCGACCACGCGACCTGGAACCATCCCGTCGGCTTCATCGACAGCGGCGGTTTCGCCATCTCGGTGTCCTCTCCCAGCAGCGTGCGAATCACAGTGACTGCTGTGAAATTATCACAGTGGGTACTGTGAAACTATGAAAAACGGCTCGGCGGACAGAGATTCGAACGCGGCCGGGTGCGCTGCACCAGCTAACATCTGGAAAGTGACCGACCGGGATGTCTATGAGCGACGCACGAATCGCCGTGGCGATGCCACCCGGGAGAACATGCTGAAAGCAGCCGTGAAATCGCTGGCCACCGGCGATCCGGGGGCCGTGTCCGCCAGCAAGATCGCTCGCGAGATCGGCGCCACCTGGGGTGCGGTCAAATATCAGTTCGGCGATAACGACGGACTCTGGGCCGCCGTGCTGCACTACACGGCCGAGCGGCGAGCCGACATGCTCACCTTCACCGACACCGCGGCCCCACTTCGCCAGCGCGTCGCCGGCATCATCGACACCCTCTACGCGGGACTCACCTCCCCCGACTCCCGGGCAATCGAGAACCTACGTGCCGCACTGCCGCGCGACCACACCGAACTCGAGCAGCTCTACCCCCGCACGGCCGCCGAACTCGCATCCTGGGGCCAGGGTTGGCTAGAGACCTGCCAAAACGCCTTCGCAGACCTCGGCGTTGACCCTTCGCGCGTGGAGGAGATCGCAGCGCTCATCCCGGGCGCCATGCGCGGCATCAACTCCGAACGCCAACTCGGCACCTACTCCGACCTCGACAAGGCCCGGCGCGGACTGACCAACGCCATCGTCGCCTACCTCGAACGATCGTCCGTTTGATCGGTCCCGAACTGGATCGGGGAACCCGGCCCACCGATATGCGCTCGAGCACCAACGAAAAACGGCCCGGAACATTTCTGTTCCGGGCCGTTTCCCTAGTAGCGGGGACAGGATTTGAACCTGCGACCTCTGGGTTATGAGCCCAGCGAGCTACCGAGCTGCTCCACCCCGCGTCGGTAAACACAACATTACACACGTCTACGCACGGAAGGCAAATCGCTTATCTTCCAGGGGGTTTGCCCTGGTCAACGGGGCGGATGCGGGGTCGCGGGCGAGCGAGGTGAGGTTGCGCACAGACGACTCCGAGGGGTGGTCGCGGGCATCTGCCGAATCCATCCACTGAACCCGAGCGATGGCGGCGGCGAAAGTCGTTCAGAACGCAACAGGCCGATCGACCAATGGCTTCAAACGTGACCTGGGCCACTATTTCACAGTGATCCCGAACACATAACGGTGCTATAACCGACCGTCCAGAATCCATTCTTATGGCATTTGCGACCTGCGCAAACACCGGTATACACGCTATTCGCATCATGCAATTGCGAAGTTATCAAGATGTGATCTGCCGAGATTTCTTCGTTACCGTCGATTCACGGCCCGGATCAAACGTGATGGGCTCGAACTCGAACCGCCGAACACCGGCGACCCTGTCCCGCGGTTCGAGGATCCCCGACACGCCTGGGGGCAGGGACTCGGCTTTCGCATTACCGGGGGCGGTGGGCGCAGGGAGGGAATACAACATGTCGAAGCACCGAAAGCTCAGCACCCGCGCCCTCGGCTATGCCGCTGTCACCGGCGCAATCGTTGCCGTCCCGTTCGGTCTTTCCACCGGCACCGCGGCCGCCGCCCCGGCCCATAATTGGGATGGCGTCGCGCAGTGCGAAAGCGGTGGCAACTGGGGTATCAACACCGGAAATGGCTACTACGGCGGTCTGCAGTTCTCGCAGAGCACCTGGGCGGCCAACGGTGGCGCCGGTTCCGCCAACCATGCCAGCAAGGAAGAGCAGATCCGAGTGGCCGAGAATGTGCTCGCCACCCAGGGTGCGGGCGCCTGGCCGGTCTGCGGTCAGTACCTGCGTGCCGGTGAGTCCGAGCCGAGCGCCCCGGCCGTCGTCGAGCCGGAGCCCGCCGCCCCCGCCGAAGCCGCCCCTGCCCCGGCCACCAATGTCAAGTCCGCCATCGAGCAGGCCAAGTCCGCGGGCTACCAGCTGGCCAAGCAGAACGGCCTCGAGGGCCAGTACCAGCAGCTGCTGGACCAGAACGGTGCACTGATCGACTCGTTCGGCCGCTGACGTAGGAATCGGACGTCACTCGGCAACGGCGCCGAGGTGGACGTCGGTTCGACGTCGATGAGAACGGCCCCGTCACCCGAATCCGGGTGACGGGGCCGTTCTAGTTGGATCAGCGACCAGCGTCCTGATACGCCTTCACCGCGGCGTCCAGTTCCTCCAGCGCCTTGCCGAAGTCCTGGAAGTTCCCGGACTTCATGGCATTTCGCACACTCTCGATCTTCTTGCTCAGCTCCGCGGCCGCCGCATCCTTGGCGGCGGACCCGGTCGCCGGCGGCGGCGTTGTGCCCTGTACCGGCGGTGCCGTGCCCTGCGTCGGTGGCGTGGCGCCGTGATCCGCCGGTGGCGTGGTACCCGGTTTCGGCCTGCTCGCCGGATCACCGCCGAACGGGGTGGCCAGCGAACCGGTCCCCGGCAGCACCTGATTCAGCGCATCGGCCAGGGTGGAGGCGAAACCGACCTTCACACTGCCCGCCACATCGCGATAGCTCACCAGTACCCGCAGCAGCTGCGGGAAGGTGGAACTGCCTGCCCCGGTATTTCGCTCGTTGTAAAACGGCTCCACATAAAGGATTCCGCCGTCGGCGATCGGCAAGGTCAGCAGATTGCCGTATCTGATCTTGTTCGAGTTCGACAGCAGCGTTTTCTGACTGGAGACTTCCGGCGCCGTCGTCATACTGTTCTGCGTTTGCTGCGGACCCTGTGTCTGCGTATCGGTCGGCAATTGCAAGATCGTGAATTTGCCGTAGCCGTCCGGGTCCGAGCGCACCGAAATATAGGCGGACAGGAACTGCCGGTTGTAGCCGACCATGGCGCTGCTCAGATTGAATACCGGCTTATTGTTCGCCGACGCGTCACCCAGCAGCACGTAATACGGCGGCTGATTGAAGGTGCCGCCCTCGGTGGTCGGATCGCTCGGTACCGACCAGAAAGCGTTGTTGGTGAAGAACTCTCGCGGATTGTCCACGTGGTACTTGGTCAGCATTTCGCGCTGCACCTTGAACAGATCCTCGGGATAGCGGAAGTGCGCGCGCAGTTCGGGTGAGATCTCGCTCTGCGGCTTGACCGCGCCAGGGAACACACCGCGCCAGGCCTTCAGCACGGGGTCAGTGGGGTCCACCTCGTAGAGGGTCACCGTGCCGTCGTAGGCGTCGACGGTGGCCTTCACCGAGTTGCGGATGTAGCTGACCTCCTTGCGCGGCAACAGCCTTCCGGTCTTCTTATCGATGCTGTCCTCGACCGCGCCCTCCAGCGAGGTGGTCTGCGCGTACGGGTAGTTGTCCAGCGTGGTGTACGCGTCGACGATCCACTGGATCCGGCCGTTGACGACTGCCGGATAGGCATTGCCGTCGGTGGTCAGCCAGGGCGCGACCTTCTGGACCCGCTCGCGCGGGCTACGGTTGAAGATGATCTTGGAGTTGTCCCCGATGGCCGAGGAGAACAGCAGATTGCGCTCGGTGTACTTGGCCGCGAACGCCAACCGGTTGAACCAGTTCCCGATCGACACGCCACCCTTGCCGCTGTAGGTGAATTGCGCTGTGTCGGAATCGTATTCGCGCGGCTGCGAACCGTTCACCGCGCCGACGATCGCGTAGTCCGGATTGGACTGCGAGATCAGCTCGCCGTAGTAGACGCGCGGCTGGTCGACCTTGATCTGCTGCTGGTCGGTCGAGTTGAACAGGTCGCTGACCAGGAAGATCGGGTAGCCGCTGTCACTGCTGCCGCCGGTATTGGCGTTCGGGTCCTCGTACTGCGGCCGGTTGACCCGGTTGGCGGGCGCCGCGACGAAGCCGTTGCCGTGGGTGTAGACGGTGTGCTTGTTGATCCAGTCGGTCTGATTACCGCTCAGCGCCGACGGGTGCAGTTCGCGGGCGGCCACGATGTAGTCCTGGGTATCGCCGTTGAGGGTGTAGCGGTCGATATCCAGCGACTCCGGGAAGCCGTAGAAGTTCTTCAGCTGCTTTAGCTGAGTGAAGGTGGGCGACAAGATATTCGGGTCCAGCAGGCGGGCATTGCCGATGGTCGCCGCGTCGACCGGAACTTCCAGCGGGCTCTTCGAACTGTCGCCCTTGTAGTCCTTGTACTCGATCTTGTCCGAGGTGATGCCGAACGCCTGCCTGGTCGCGGCGATATTGCGTTCGATGTATTCACTCTCTTTGTCGGCCGCGTTCGGGCGCACCGAGAACTGCTCGACGACCAGCGGCCATACCGCGCCGACCAGGACCGAGGAGAGCACGAGCAGCGCGGCCGCCATCGCCGGCACCCGCAGATCGCGCAGCACGATACCGGCGAAGAAGGCGATCGCACAGATCACCGCGATGGACAGCAGGATCAGCTTCGCGGGCAGCACGGCGTTGATATCGGTGTAGGAACCACCGGTGAAGGTCGGCTCCTTACGACTGCTCGACAGCAGCTCATAGCGGTCGAACCAGTAGGCAATCGCCTTGAGCAGCACGAAGATTCCGGCGATCACCGCGAGCTGGATGCGCGCGGGCCGAGTCAGCGTGCCCTCGCGCCCGGTCAGGCGCAGACCGCCGAAGACATAGTGCGTCACCAGGCTGGCGAAGAATGCGATGACCACCGCGACGAACAGCCAGTTCAGCACCATCCGGTAGAACGGCAGGTCGAAGGCATAGAACCCGACATCGAGACCGAACTGCGGATCCTTCTGGCCGAACGAGTCGCCATTGAGGAACAGCTGCACGGTGACCCAATTCGACTGCGCCACCAGTCCGGAGAGCACGCCGAGCAGCAGCGGGATGCCGATACCGAACAGCTTGAGCCGGCTCATCACGGTGGTGCGGTAACGCGCGATCGGATCGTTCGGCCCCGCCACCGGCACGAATACCGGCCTGGTCCGATACGCCAGCAGCAGCGCCAACCAGACGACCAGACCGACGAACAGCGCGACGGCGATGAACAACAGGATCCGCGTGCGCAGCACGGTGAGATAGACGCTGCGGAAACCGACCTCGCCGAACCACAACCAGTTCGTATAGGTGTCGGTCAGCCGCGGTCCCAGCAGCAGCAGCGCCGCCAGAATGATGGCCGCCACCAGCAGCACTCGGCTGCGTCGGGACAACGAAGGTAAGCCGGTGGGGGGCCGCATGCCCACGATGCCACTCTCCAAGGTCCGGCGGCGCGCGCACCGATGTTCTCGGCCGTGACACCGCAGTCCGATGTTGCAGGTGGTCCAAAGGGACCGTTTCGGCCCACTCTACGGAATCGGGCTGTGACACTGGCAGCGCCTGCTCTGTCTTTGGCCGCGCCTTCGGCGCGGCGTGTTCGCGGCCCCCGAGTGTCTCGCGTCCGAGTCGTCGAGACTCGCGCCTGCGGCGCATGCGCTTCGACGACTCGGACGCGAGACGGGCCGCGAACGGGTCGCTCGTAAAACTCGCTCCGTTGGGGGTCACCGATGGCGGATCGCTCGGCCACCGATACATACGCGACGGATGGTCGAGTGCAGCGACTTCGTCGCGTGCGCTTGGACGACTCGAACGCGAGACAGGCCGCGAACGAGTCGCTCGTAAAACTCACTCCGTCGAGGTTGCGAGATCGCGCTGCCCTCGATGTTGTCGCGCGGGCGCTGGTGCGAGGATGGGCGATGTGACCGCAGACCTGCACGCCGAACTCGTCCTCGCCCGTTCCGTCCGTGAAGTGGCGGAATTCGTCGATGCCGAGGGTTGGGGCAGACCGCCGCAGATGTTCGCGCTGGTGCCGACCGCCGATCTGGTCGCGGCCGAGCCCGGGTTGCTCGATCAGCTGGATCAGGGCAGCGAACTGACTCCCATTGCGCAGGAGTCGTTCCCGGAGGACATCACCGGCGGATCGATGGCGCTCGACGAATTCCTCGCGACCACCAGCTGGCCCGATGCCGTGAGCGGCTGTGTGCTCGTCCAGGAGATCGTCGTGCTGCCGCCGGATGCCGAGAGCACCCTCGACGATGCGCTCACCCCGCTGCTCGCCGATCACGAGGCCGCCGACGCCGCCGCGCGCGCCGCGGCCGAGACGCATCCTGGGCGGCGCACGGCCCGGCTGTTCGCCGCGGTACTTCGCGGCGGCGCGGATCTGTGTCTGCTGCAGGTCAAGCCCGAGGACGATGTCGACGACTTCGGCGATCTCGACCTGCGCACCTATCCGAATCTGGCGCCCAACCTCATCGAGGCACTGCACCACACGATGGAGTGATCAGCCGCAGGAGACGGTCTCCCGGCCCGCGTTGATGTCGTTGAGGGATTGCACGGCGCCGCTGAGGTTTTCGACCTTTACCAGGCGCAGGCCGTCGGGCGTGCGCTGTTTGGCCTCGTTGCAATTGGCGGCCGGGACCAGGAAGGTCTCCGCACCGGCGTCGCGCGCGGCCATCATCTTGTACTGGATGCCGCCGATCGGGCCGACCTTGCCGTCCTGATCGATGGTTCCGGTCCCGGCGACGAACTTGCCGCCGTCCAGTTCACCGGGGGTGAGCTTGTCGATCAGCGCGAGACTGAACATCAGACCTGCCGACGGCCCACCGATATCGGCGAGATTGAACGAGACCCCCATGGGCGGGCGCGCACCCTCGGTCGGGGTCAGGCCGAGATAGCCCTTGTTCGCGTCGTCGGGGCGCGCGGCCAGGGTGATGGTCGCGGTGTGTTCGGTGTTCTCGCGCCGGTAGGTCACGGTGATCTGCGCGCCGGGCGCCTGCGAGGACACCGCGGCAACGACATCCTTGGGCGCGGTCATCGGTGCGCCGTTGACGCTGACCAGCTCGTCTCCTGCCTGCAGCGTCTCCTTGGCCGGCCCGTCGTCGGAGACCTTGCGCACCAGCACCACCGTCGGCAGGTTCATGAAGTGCAGCGCCGCCACCTCGGCATTGCCCTCGGAATCCTTGAAGTCCTGCTGGTTGGACTTGTCGATCTCCTCGCGCGGGACACCGGGTGGGTACACCTCGGCGCGCGGAACCAGGCCGTGCTCACCGCTGACCCAGAACCCGAACGCCTCGAAGATGTTGAGTCCGTCGCGCACCGAGACCGTCGTCATATTCAGATGACCGGTCACCGGGTCCACCTCGGCGCCGCGGACGTCGACGACCTGCTTGCCATCGACCGAGCCGAGGGTATTGAACGTGGGTCCCGGCCCGAGTGCGACGAAGGGCACAGTGAGCAGACTGCCCACCACACCGAGGACGAGCACCGGGATCAGGGCGGCCACCAGGGTCAGGATCCGACGATTCACCTGGACCACAGTAATGATTGCCGCCGCGCCGGGTCGTACGAGGCGCATATTTACCGGCGTACGCGTGCCGGAGATTTCGCGCCGCGCGAACATCGACCCCCTACACCACACGCGTAATGTTTGGGGTATGAGTGACCTCCCCTTCGGATTCTCGAACCGCGATGACGACGACCGCAACCGCGGCGACGAGCCGAGCGGTGCCGGGGCGAACGATCCGTTCGGCTTCGGCGGGGCAGGCGCGGGTGGTTTCGATCCGGCCCAGCTCGGACAGATGCTCACCTCGCTCGGCCAGATGCTCAGTGGGATGGGGCAGCCGGGTTCGGCGCAGTCCGGCCCGGTCAATTACGACGTGGCCAAGCGATTGGCCCGCCAGCAGCTCGGCGCCAATGTGACGCCGGTCTCCGAAAGCACGGTCAAGGCCGTGGCCGATGCCGCGCACCTGGCCGAACTGTGGCTCGACGGCGCGACCACACTGCCCGCCGGCGCCACCAGAACCGCCGCCTGGACCGCCAACGATTGGATCGAGGAAACGCTGCCGACCTGGAAGCGGCTGTGTGATCCGGTGGCCGAGCAGATCTCCGGCATGTGGACCGCGCAGTTGCCGGAGGAGGCGCGCGAGTTCGCCGGTCCCATGGTCGGCATGCTCGGGCAGATGGGCGGACTCGCCTTCGGCTCCCAGCTCGGGCAGGCCCTCGGCCAACTCGCCAAGGAGGTGCTGACCTCCACCGATATCGGACTGCCCCTCGGCCCGACCGGCACCGCGGCGCTGTTGCCCGCGGCCATCTCGGAGTTCAGCGCCGGACTCGAGCAGCCGGAAAGCGAGATCCTAGTCTTCCTCGCGGCCCGCGAGGCCGCCCACCAGCGCCTGTTCGCACATGTGCCGTGGCTGCGTCAGCAGGTGCTCGGCGCGGTCGAGGACTATGCGCGCGGCATCAAGATGGACTTCTCCGCCCTGGAGTCGGCGGCCCAGAATATCGACCCGATGTCGCTGACCGATCCCTCGAAGCTCGAGGAGATCCTGTCCCAGGGCGCATTCGAACCGCAGACCACCCCGGAACAGAAGCAGGCCCTGGAGCGACTGGAAACGCTGCTGGCCCTGATCGAGGGCTGGGTACAGGTCGTGGTCACCGAGGCGATCGGTGACCGTCTGCCGGGTGCGGGCGCGCTCGCCGAAACCCTGATCCGCCGCCGCGCCACCGGCGGTCCGGCCGAGCAGACCTTCGCAACGTTGGTCGGACTCGAGCTGCGACCCCGCAAGCTGCGCGAGGCGGCGGCGCTGTGGCGGCGGCTCACCGCCGATGCGGGCATCGACGCGAGGGACGCCATCTGGGCGCATCCGGATCTGCTGCCGGCTTCCAATGATCTGGACTCCCCTGCGGGCTTCATCGATTCGGTGATCGGCGGCGGCGTGGACGCCTTCGACGATCCGCTGGCCCAGTTGGCCGAAACCGAGGCACGCGAGAAGGCCGAACGCGAGGCCGCGAAGGGTGACGGTGAATCCGGCCCCAACCTCGGCAAGGACACCGACGCGTCCTGAGACATGTCCTGTTGATAAGTGCGAATTCCTGTGGATTACTGCAGGTTTCGCGCTGATTCGCCGATGACCCGATCCGCATACTGCTGCCATGACGACGAGGCGGATGTGCGGGCCGATGCTGGCGCCGCGAGTGACGGTATTGGTGCGGTCGTCCGGAGTCGTGCAGTTGGGGTGGGATCCGGAGCGGGCACTGCTACTCGATCGGACCGCATCGGATACCGACACCGTGCTGGCATTCCTGCGGCTGCTGGACGGCATGCACAGCCGCCCGCAGATCATCTGGCGGGCCGGGCAATGTGGGCTCGAACCCGAGGATGCGGCGGAGCTGCTGAATCGCATCGATGACGCGGGGCTGCTGCTGCACCCGGATCCGCGCCTGGGGCGGGTGCGTTCGGTGCGGGTGCACGGACTCGGGCCACTCTCGGATGCGGTCGCGACCGGATTGCGGCGGCTCGGGCTGCGGCCGATCCGGTCACGTGGGTATCGCGCCGACGGTTCGGTGCTGGATTGGCACGGTGAACTCGTGGTGCTGGCCGATTCGCTCGTCATCGAACCGCGCCTGGCCAATGAGCTGGTGCTGCACGGGATTCCGCATCTGCAAGTCCGAATCCGCGATGGCAACAAGGGCATCGTGGGTCCGCTGGTCTTTCCCGGCCTGACGAGCTGTCTGCGCTGCCTCGACCTGACCCGCTGTGAGTACGACCCGGAGTGGCCGCAGCTGGCGAGCCAATTGCTCGGTCGGGTCGGGCACGCCTCACCTGCCGGGATCCTGGCTACGGCGGCTTTGCTGCTCGGCGAACTCGAAGCGATCATGCACTGTTCCCCCGAGCGTCAGCTCGACACCATGAACAGCACGATCGAACTCGAACTCGATACGCACCGGATCTCGCGCCGGGAATGGCCGCAGCACGACGGCTGCGGCTGCCGCCGTATTTTCGCTGGTGGGGCTGGATGAGAGTGTCGATTCTTACAGCCTGCCAAGCAAAGACATCAAGATTGTCGTGGCGATTTCACGGGTCCGTCCGCCATGATGGGTTACGTGTCTGAGATCGTGCGCCGTCGCTCGTCCCGCAATGCCAAGTTAGCCAAGATTCCGCTGGGTATCGCCGGACGAGCCGCCGTCGGGTTCGGTAAGAAGCTGGCCGGTGGCGATAAGGGGGAGATCAACGCCCAGTTGAACCAGAAGGCCGCCGAGCAATTGTTCACCGTGCTCGGTGAGCTCAAGGGCGGTGCGATGAAGTTCGGACAGGCGCTGAGCGTCATGGAGGCCGCGGTTCCCGAGGAGTTCGGCGAGCACTATCGCGAGGCACTCACCAAACTGCAGGCCGCCGCGCCGCCGATGCCCGCCGAGACCGTGCACCGGGTCCTGGACCAGCAGCTCGGTACCCAGTGGCGGCAGCGCTTTCAATCCTTCGACGACACCCCCGCGGCATCGGCGAGCATCGGCCAGGTGCACAAGGCGGTGTGGTCGGACGGCCGGACCGTCGCGGTGAAGGTGCAGTATCCGGGCGCCGACGAGGCGCTGCGTGCCGACCTCAAGACACTGTCGCGGATGACCGGTCTGCTCTCCTCGGTGATTCCGGGCGCGGATGTGAAGCCGCTGCTGGCCGAGATCACCGAACGCACCGAGGAGGAACTCGACTACCGCAATGAGGCCGCCAACCAACGCACCTTCGCCAAGGCCTTCGACGGGCATCCGGAGATCGTGGTGCCGAAGGTGGTGGCCAGCGCGCCGAAGGTGATCGTGACCGAATGGCTGGACGGCACCCCGGTCTCAGAGATCATCAAGCAGGGGGCCGAGGATCCGGAGGGCACTCGTGCGCTGCGCAACCGTGTCGCCGGACTGATGGGCAAATTCCACTTCTCCTCACCGGAGACCGTCGGACTGCTGCACGCCGATCCGCATCCCGGCAACTTCATGATGCTGCCCGACGGCAAACTGGCCGTCATCGATTTCGGCGCCTGCGCGCCCATGCCGGACGGCTTCCCCGAGGTCCTCGGCCGGATGCTGGCCCTGGAACTCGACGAACGCTTCGATGAACTGGTCGAGCTCATGTACGACAACGGCTGGGTGATTCCGGGCCGGACCGTCACCGATAAGGAGATCGCCGACTACCTGCGGCCGTTCACCGACCCGATCCAGACCGATTCGTTCCACTTCACCCGCAAGTGGATGCAGCGGGTGGCCGGTAAGGCTTCCGATATCGGCAGTCCGGATATGAAGACCGCGCGGGCACTGCAACTACCCGCGCAGTACGTGATGATCTTCCGCGTGCTCGGCGGTTCGGTCGGCATCCTGGCTCAGCTCGATGCGGAGCTGCCTTTCATGCAATTGGTGCGGGCCTGGATGCCCGGCTTCCGGGAGGAGCGATCCGCGAGCTGAAAGCCGAAAAGGATTGGCCGAGAACGCAAACGAGCCGCCCACCGGATCTCACGGTGAGCGGCTTGTTTGCTTTCTCGTTCCTGGGCCCTGCCCGAATCCGAACCGGCCGGATAGGCCTCAGTGACCGGAGGGAGGGGAATCACAGATCTCATACCGAGATCGCGACCTTGCGTGGACGTCCACGCGGGCGCTTGCGGGCGATCACGACACCCTGGTCGAAGATCTCACCGCCCCAGACACCCCAAGGCTCGCGCCGATCCATGGCCGCGGTCAGGCAGCCCTTTCGGATGGGGCAGGACGCGCACAGCGCCTTGGCCTGCTCCAACTGGACCGGGCTCTCGGCGAACCAGAGATCGGGATCTCCGGCTCGACAAGGCAGGACCTTTGTGACCTCCCGGGGGCGGGTGGGCCGTGCCACGGTTCGGCATGTCACGTCAGTAGTGGCTTGTGGCCTCTCTGCGGTGAACACGTCGTTCTCCTTCAGCTCGTTTGCAGCGGTACGTTCGTTCGTTCCGCGAAACCGAGGCCGGTGGTGGCTGAAGGGCCGGTAAAAAATACTGGCCACGGTTTCGCTTCGGGCGATCCGTGGCCAGGAGGTCGGGGAGTGTTCCCTACCTAGTTCGACATCTCTGTCGAATCCTGATCACGGTCGCTGGGTGTGCGGTGCGGCGGAGGCGTGCCTGCAGATCTGCCGGTGCATATCCGGCCTCAACTGCGAAGACGCCGGCTTCTGCCGTGTGGGCAAATGCCGGGTGCCAGCCCGCGCTTGGCTTGTCCTGAATGACGACGCAAATCGGGGAATGCATGCTCATGGCTTTGCCGTGATCCCCGGATACGCCGACACCGGACAGACCGATCCCCTGCAAAGCAGCGAGGATCCCCCGGGAGGCCGACATGACGGGTGCAGCATTCACCGCAACGCCCATAGCGCTGAAGTTCGTATTGCCATTCATCGGTCTGCCTCCCTCCTGTACTCGTGTCGGTAACTCTGCGCGCCGAGATGACCTCCCGGTGCGTGAATCCCACCATATGTGTTGCCGCTCATCGCGACAACCTATTTTCTACCTGCGGTTTTGTGGGCTTGACCGCAGCCGTGATGCCACTATCGACAACACCTCGGCCCCATATTGCTCGAGCTTCTTCGCCCCGATTCCCGGGATCGCGGCGAGTGCATTGTCATCGGCGGGCAGTTGCTCGGCGATCGCGGTAAGTGTGGTGTCGGTGAAGATCACGAACTCGCGCACCCGCAGATCCTGCGCTTTCTCCTCCCGCCACGCCTGCAGCGCCGCGAGTAGCTCGGCATCGAGTTCAGCCGGGCAGCGGCGGCAGCGGCCGAGCATTGTGGCGTAGGTACCGATCAGCGGTTTGGCACATACCCGACAGGTGGGGCGCACACCATTCGTGGCGCCGTCGGCACCCGGCGCGGCGATTCGCGAGGCCGGCGAGTCGTCGGGCACCAGGCCGTTGAGGAATCGGGAGCGCCGCCGCGTGCGCCTACTGCCTTCGCCGCGGGACAGCGCCCACGACAGTTGCAGGGATTCGCGGGCCCTGGTCACACCGACATAGAGCAGTCGCCGTTCCTCTTCGAGGGCGGCCTGATCGGCGACCGAACCGTCGTCACCCAGCACATGCGCGATCGGTAGCGTGCCGTCGGCGACACCGACGAGGAATACCGCATCCCACTCCAGCCCCTTCGCCGCGTGCAACGATGCGAGGGTTACGCCCTGGACGGTGGGTGGGTGCCTGGCCTCGGCGCGCGCGGCCAACTCGCGCAAAAGGCCGATCAGGTCGAGTGCGTCGTCCTGGTCGACCAACTCTTCGGTCAGGCGCACCAGCGCCATCAACGATTCCCAGCGTTCGCGCGCCTGAGCGCCGGCGGGTTCGGTTGCGGTGAGACCGACCGGCGCGAGTGCGGCGCGCACCAAGGTAACCAAGGCCTTACCACTGCGTGACTGGTCCGGCAGATCCTCGCGAGCGGCCACCTGCCGCAATGCAGATATGGCTTGCCTAACCTCATTTCGAGCGAAAAAGCCCTCGCCACCGCGGACTTGATAGGCAATGCCGAGTTCGGTCAGCGCCTGTTCGTAGGCCTCGGATTGCGCGTTGATCCGATAGAGCACCGCGATCTCGGCGGCCGGAGTGCCCGCGGCGATCAGTTTCTTGATCGACCGCGCGACCGCACGGGCCTCGGCCGGGCCGTCGTCGAATTCGGCGAACATCGGCTCCGGGCCGTCGTCGCGCTGGCCTACCAGTTGCAGCCGGGTGCCCGCGATACGACCGCGCGCGGCACCGATCACCCGGTTCGCCAGTGAGACCACCTGCGGTGTGGAGCGATAGTCGCGTTCCAAGCGGACTACCGTCGCCTCCGGAAAGCGGCGGGAGAAGTCGAGCAGATAGCTCGGGGTGGCACCGGTGAACGAGTAGATCGTCTGGTTCGCGTCGCCGACCACGGTCAGATCGTCGCGGTCGCCGAGCCAGGCATCGAGCACCCGCTGCTGCAGCGGCGTGACGTCCTGATATTCGTCGACCACGAAACTGCGGTAACGCCCGCGGAATTCGTCGGCCACCGACGGATAGTCCTCCAGCGCGGCGGCGGTGTGCAGCAGCAGATCGTCGAAGTCGAGCAGCAGACCGTCCGGTGTCGCCTTCAACTTCTCGTAGCCGCTGTAAGCTGCCGCGACCCGCATCGGATCGTAGGGCGGCTCGCGACGGTGTTTGGCCACGGCCGCCGGATAGTCCTCCGGTGCGATGAGAGTGGCCTTCGCCCATTCGATTTCGGTGAGCAGATCGCGGACGGCTTCGGTGTGCGAGGACAATCCGGCCTGATGTGCGGCCTGTGCCACGACCGGGAATTTGCGATCGAGCAACTGCCACGGCACATCGCCGACGATCTGCGGCCAGAAGTACTTGAGCTGGCGCAGCGCGGCCGCGTGGAAGGTACGGGCCTGCACCTGATTGGCCTCGCCACCGAGGCCGAGCGCCCGCAGGCGGTTGCGCATTTCCCCAGCCGCGCGCGCGGTGAATGTCACCGCGAGCACTTGGTCGGCTTTGACGTGTCCGGCGGAAACCAAATGCGCGATGCGATGGGTGATGGTCCTGGTTTTGCCGGTACCGGCACCGGCGAGCACGCAGACCGGACCCCGTGGCGCGCGGACTGCCGCGGCTTGTTCGGGGTCAAGCGAGTCCAACTCCGGGCGGATGGGCTCGCTCGTACTGGTTGCCGACACGACACACATCATGGCAGTGCCCGCCGACAAGTCGTGCCACAAGGGACCCGGTCCGGATCGGATTCCGCGGTTTCGCAGGCTCACTCGCGCGACTAGCGATCGCGTAGGCGCCGCAGTGCACCCGCGAACGCGCTCGTATCGCCGTCGAGCGGGCCGAAGAATTCGTGATCGCAGTTCTCGACCGCGACAATCGCCCGATTCGCCAGCGCCACACCAGCTTCGGTGGGTGCGAGAGCCTTGGCCCTGCGGTCGTGTGGATGGTCGCGGCGCTCCAGCAGTCCCTTCTGCTCGAGTGCGCGCACCACCTGAGAGGTCATCATCGGGTCGGTTGCGGCGTGGGCGGCCAGATCGCGTTGCATGACCGGTTCGTCGCGCCCGGCGGCGAGGTAGGTCAGCGCGGCCAGGAGAACGAACTGCACATGGGTGAGATCGAAGGGGGCGAGGGCCGCGCGCTGAGCGGCCTGCCAGCGGTTGGTCACTTGCCAGAGCAAGAGGCCGGGACTTTCGTCCGCCTCGGCGAATCGGCTGCGCAGGCCGCGAACCTCAGTCATCTGCCTCCTTATCACTGATCATCGCCTGTTCGATTACCGCGAAATCGTGCGCGGTCAGTTCGACCAGTCCACGGCGCAGCACCATGCCCCAATTCGGCGTGCTCGTGAGATCCAGTTCACCGCGAAGTTCGTCGACGGGGATCTCATGGGCATCGGTGCGGTAGTGCACGGCGCGCCGCCACGGCTGGAAGCAGCCGCCATCCTGCGGATCCGCCTGCCAGACCGGCCGGTCCTCGATGGTGCCGATGGCGGTGAAGGACCTTATCGGCGCACCGCTGCGCATGCCTTCACGCGGCGAGTAATAGAGGAATCCGTCGCCGGGACGCATGCGCTCGAGTGACGTCCGCTTGCCGTGGTTGACCTGGGCGATCCCCAGTTCGACACCGCGGCGGACATGTTCCCGGGAGACCACTCCCAGCCAGTACTTGGTGGTCGTTGCAGTAGCAGTCATGGATTTAGTATGCGCGCATACTAAATCCATCGCAAGCCTGGATTCGGAGTTCGGTGGAACAGGATCGGGCCGTCAAATGTTGAACGGTCCGTGACTGACGTGACCCCCGCCTTGACGATGTACTCCACCACCTGGTGCGGCTACTGCCGACGGCTGAAGAAGCAGTTGGACGAGTCCGGTATCAGCTATGTCGAGATCGATATCGAAGAGGATCCCGCATCGGCCGAGTTCGTCGGCAGTGTGAACGGCGGCAACCATGTGGTGCCGACGGTGAAGTTCGCGGACGGGTCCACGGCGACGAATCCGTCGCTGGCCGCGGTCAAGCAGACATTGGCGGCGCTGGCCTGATCAGACTGCAATTGATCCGTGCGGACCGATCGGCCCGCACGGAACTTTTGCGTGTCTTCGATCAGAGCGCGGCCCAGGACTCCACGATGGTGCGCGCGATGGAGATCGAACCCGGCAGCAGTAGCCGCGCACCCTGGTTCTGGGCGGACCAGTCACCGACAGCCAGCGCTTCGCGCACCTCGGCCCGGGTGAACCAGTAGGCCTCGGCGATCTCGCCATCGGAAAAGGTCAGCGGCTGATCGGGATCCGCGATGGCGGCGAAGCCGAGCATCAGCGAGCGCGGGAACGGCCACGGCTGACTGCCGAGGTAGCGGATATCGCGCACGTCGAGCCCGACCTCCTCGCGCATTTCGCGCTCGACGCACCGCTCCAGCGACTCTCCCGCCTCTACGAATCCGGCAAGCAGGGAGAACAGCGTCTTCGGCCAGGTGTGCTGGCGGGCCAGCAGGACCCGGTCGCCGCCGTCGTGGATCAGGCAGATGACGGCCGGGTCGATCCGGGGGAACTCCTCGTGGCCGTTCTCGGTGACCCGCGACCAGCCGCCCTTGGTCGCGATGGACGCGGTGCCGTCGGCGGCATTGAATCCGGCCTTGTCATGCCAGTTCAGCAGGGCCATGGCGGAGGTGAGCAGGTCGGCGGTGAGATCGTCGAGACCGCCTGCCATCGCGCGCAGATCGGTCAGCGTGCCCTGCAGATCGGCATCACGCACAGCCCACACATGCTTGCCGCCATGGATGCCGAGGAAGACCGCGGCCGGACTCGGCTCCGCGGACAGCTCGATTGCCGGTTCCAGCACCAGCGCACCGTCGTCGAAGCGGAACTGCCCGCGCTTATTGATACGGAGCAACTCGGCCTCGGCCCAGCCCTCCTTCAGCGATTGTTCGTCGGCCCGGATCTCCTCGGCCCGGTCGAGCACTGAACGCGAAAGCAGTGGAACACTATTGAGCTGAAATCCAGAGGCCACGGTTCGAGACTATCGCGCCGGTATTACCGGCCTGCGTGCCGGATGTAGAGCAGCTTGTCGGTAGCTTCCAGCGCGTCCACCTCGGCCTCACCCACCCGGATCAGCTCGCCGCCGCGCACCACGCCGAGCACGATATCGCCGAGATGGCGCGGGGAGCCGCCCACCTCGGACGGTTCCACATCGCGTTCGGCGACCGCGAAGCCCTGTTCGGGGGTCAGCAAGTCCTCGATCATCTCCACGACGGTCGGGGTGGTGGTGGCGATGCCGAGCAACCGGCCCGCCGTTTCGGAGGAGACCACCACCGAATCCGCGCCGGACTGTCGCAGCAGGTGGGTGTTCTCGGCCTCTCGGATGGCGACCACGATCTTGGCGTTTTTATTGAGTTCGCGCGCCGTGAGACTCACCAGGACGGCGGTGTCGTCGCGGTTGGCGGCGACCACGACCGATGCGGCCCGCTGCACGCCGGCCAGCCGCAGCACATCGGACTGGGTGGCCGAACCGTGCACCGTCACCAGGCCCGCATTCGCCGCGGCTTCCAGCGCGAGGGCATCGGTATCGACCACGACGATATCGGCGGGCTGTACGCCGTCGCCGAGCATGGCATCGATCGCGGTGCGGCCCTTCGTCCCATACCCGACGACCACGGTGTGATTACGCACGCTGCGCCTCCAACGCTGAATCTTGAATGCCTGCCTGGAGCGCTCGGTGAGCACGCCGATGGTGGTACCGACGAGCACGATGAGGAAGAGCACGCGTAGCGGGGTGATGATGACGATATTGGCCAGCCTGGCCTCGGGGGTCACCGGCGCGATATCGCCGTAGCCGGTGGTCGACAGCGATACCGTCGCGTAGTAGAAGGCGTCGAGGAACGACAGCTCGTCACCGGAATTGTCGTGGTACCCATCGCGTCCGAAGTACACCACCAGCGCCGCGGTGAACAGCAGGCCGATCGCGAAGAGCACCCGGCGCACCAGCGAAGCCCCTGGGCTGGTCTGGATTTCGGGGATGCGCAGCACCCCGACCAGCGCGAAATCCGGACGACTGGACAGTCCGACACTGCGTGCGCGATCACCGAACACCGGACGCACCCGCCTCTGTGCTCGCCACGGCGTTGGCCGTCTCCGGCGTTGCTTGTCCCTCCGGCACGCACGGCAGCCTACCGGGTCCCGTCGGCGACGCTTGGCGCCGACGCGAACGGTTGGTGAATCTCTGGATCATTCCGGGGGCGTCGGCGCCGCATTCCGGATCAGTTCGGCCAGTTCGCCCGGGCCGGGGAGTTCGACCGGGGCGATGGTGCGTCCGGTGCGCACGTAATGGAATGCGGCGCCGATACGTTCGAGCATTTCCGCCTCGGTGCCGTGATCGCGCGCCGCCATCAACCTGGCCCAGGCCAATCGGTAGACGGCCAGCTGCATGGCGACCGCGGGCTCGTCGCCGGCTGCGGGTTCGGCGCCGGTTTTCCAGTCGACCACGATCCAGCCGCCGCCGGGCTCGGCGAAAACCGCGTCCATCCGGCCGCGGATCACCGTGCCCGCGATGGAGGTTTCGAAGGGGATCTCCACCTCGAGCGGGCTGCGATGAGCCCACGGCGAGTTGAGGAAGGACTCCTGCATGGTGACCAGCTCGGTGTCCAGGCCCGCGTCGGCGGCAGTGTTGTCGGCGGCGCCGGGCAGTTCGTCGAAGCCGAGCAGGCGGTCAGCGGCGAACCAGCGCTGCACCCAGGCGTGGAAGGCGGTGCCGCGGCGGGCCAGTGGATTCGGCGGGAACGGCAGTGGGCGGCGCAGGCGGGCGGCGAGTTTGGCTGGGTCGGCGCGCATTTCGACGAGGGCGGTTGCGGCGATCTGACCGGGGAGTTCGACTTCCTGGGCGATGGCTTGGTCGGCTTCGAATTCGGCGAGGAGGGCGTCGACGTCGGCGGACCAGCCGTCGGGGTCGTCGGGGCCGGGGGCGGTGGAATGGGTGCGGGGCGGTGTGGGGTCGGAGGTGGATGGGGCGAATTCGTCTGGGGGTGGTTCGAATTCGTCGAAGGGCGCGAAGTCGTCGAAGGGCGGCGCGACGTCATCGAAAGGCGGCGCGAGGTCGTCGAGGGGAGGCGCGAGGTCGTTGAGGGGAGGTTCGAACTCGTCGGGACGAGGTTCGAAGTCGCTGGGAGGCGGCTCGAATTCGTCGGGATCCGGTTCGAACTCGGGTGGGGACAGCTGAGATTCGTCTTGGCCGTGCGCTCCAGGGGCGCTCGCGGGCGGTTCGTACGAGTCGTAGAACGCTGCGGGCGCATCGGGAAAGTCGGGTGGGGGAACGTCGGCATACGGATCGACCGACAGTGCGGACGGGGCGGGATCGTCGGCGCGAGCGGCCGTTGTTGTCGGGGCGGCAAAGTTGTCGGTGGCAGGGTCTACAGTCGGTGCCATGTCGATGTCATGGGGCGCGCGGTCCGCGAAATCGACTGAGGCAGTTGCTTTGTCACCGGCCCAAGGTCGGGCCGGAGGGTTGGTGACGCCTACCGGTTGCGCCGCGAGTTCGGCCAGGGCGGCGCGGACCAGGGACGCACCCTGTTCAATCGGGTCGCGGCGGTTGCCAAGGGGGTCACGGGGCCATTCGGCGGTTGCGGGGTTATCGGTGAAGGGGTTGACGGCGTCGACGTCGGGGGCATCGTCCCAGCGGTCGATGGTGATCGCGCCATTGGCCGGGCTGTCGGGGGCCTCGCCGGCGTGTTTGAGTTCCAGCAGGAAATCCGATGGCCCCTTCGGGGATGTGCCGGTTTCGGCCCAGTGGTGGGCGGAGACGAACAGGACGCGTTCGGTTCTGGTGAGGGCTACATAGAACAGGCGGCGGTCCTCGTCGACGCGGCGGCGGTCCAGGGATTCCTTGTGGGACTTGATCGCTCGTTCCAGGTCCGCTCGGTCGTAGAGGTCGGAGAGGTCGAGGACGGGGACGCCCTCGGCGGCATCGTCCTGTCTGCGGTCACCGCGCAGGGAGGTGGGGAGTTCGGCGAGTGCGCCGAGCCAGGTGCCCGAGGCCGCGCCGGAGGGGAAGACGCCGCGGGTCACGTGCGGCACCGCGACGATCTCCCATTCCAGGCCCTTGGCCGCGTGCACGGTCAGCACCTGGACGCGGTCCCGCGCGACCTCGACTTCGCCCGGCTCCAGGCCGTTCTCGACGGATTCGGCGGCGGCGAAGAACGCGAGCAGGCCGCCGAGCGAGGCGCCGGAATCGCTGGCATAGCCGGCGACCACTTCTGCGAAGGCGTCCAGATGTTCACGTCCAGCACCTGCGCCGAGCATGGCACGGCGGGCTTGGGTTTCCACGCCTACGCCGATGGTGCGTTCCACGTCCGCCACCAGTTCGGCGAGCGGTTGACCGCTGCGCTCACGCAATGCGGCGAGTTCGCGGCCCAATGCGACGATGCGTTCGAATCCGGACTCCGAATACTGTTCCAGCGGGCCGGGATCGGCGATCGCATCAGCCAGCCCGGCCTGTTCGGCCGGTTCGGGCGCCACCTCGCGCAATGCCTCGGCCAGTGCGGTCGAATCGGTGATTTCATCGACTTCATTGCCGTGCAGACGGCTGATCGACAGATCCCTGGCGCGCCGGGCGAGCGCGGCGAGGTCCGCGACGCCGATGCGCCAGCGGGCACCGGTAAGTATGCGCATGGCTGCGCTGCCCGCGCCGGGTTCGGCGACGAGCCGCAGCGTCGCGACGATATCGGCGACCTCCGGGGTGGCGAGCAGGCCGCCGAGGCCGACGATTTCCACCGGAAGTCCTTGTTCGCGTAGGGCTTCCGCGAGCGGGGCGGCATCGGCATTGCGTCGTACGAGTACGGCCGAGGTCGGCGGCGGCTCCCCTGCTTCGCGTTTGGCCGCCCATTCCGTGGCGATCCGGGCGGCCACCCAATTCCGTTCGTCGGCAACGGTTTCGGTGAGTGCCAGCGCGACAACCCCCGGTTCGGCATCGGGTTTCGCGCGCAATGCGTCGACGGTTACCCCGCCGCTGTCGATGGCATTGCGGCGCAATGGTTCGGCGACCAGGTTCGCTAGGGCAAGCGCCTCCGGTGGGTTCCGCCAGCTGGTCAGCAGTGGCAGGATCGGCGCGGGAATGCCTGGGGCGCTGGGGAAATCGGTGGCAAACCTGGGCAGGTTGGCGGCGGATGCGCCGCGCCAGCCGTAGATCGATTGCATCGGGTCACCGACCGCGGTCACCGCCAAACGCTGTTCGCGACGGCTGGTTGCGCCATGCTCGGCATCCGACTGATGCCCCCGCGCCGCATCGCCATGGGGAGCACGTGAATCCGCAGCATCCTCGCTCGACTTCGGATTATCGGCGGGTTTTCGTGCGCGCTCGGCGTGCGGCTGCGGGGACACGCCGCCGAACAGTGAAGCCAGCAGGATCCGTTGGGCGTGACCAGTGTCCTGGTATTCGTCGAGCAGGACCAGGCGGAAGCGGGCACGTTCGGCGGCGGCGACCTCGGGATGTTCAGCGGCGAGACGGGCGGCCAGCGACATCTGGGCGCCGAAATCCAGTGCGCCGCGGCGGCGTAAGGCCTCGGCAAGCTGTTTGACCAGGGGCAGCAAGGCGACACGTTCGCGCTGCACCTGGACGATGTTCTGCAGAGCCTGACTCGGTCCGCCGCGTTGGCGCGGACCGGCGGGCAGGGTATGGACCAGTTTTTCGAGTTCGATGTGGGCCTCGGCGAGTTGTTCGGGTTCCACCAGATGTTCGGCGAGCTGGCCGGACAGCGCGAGCACCGCCTCGGTCACCGAGACCGGGGTGCGATCGGTATCGAGGTCACCGTCCCAGTTGCGGACCACCTGGTGAGCGAGCTGCCAGAGCTGGGTTTCGGTCAGCAGCGTCGCGGCGGGTTCCACGGGCAGCAGCAGGCCGTGCTGGGTGAGTAGGCGGCCCGCGTAGGAGTGGTAGGTGCTGATCTCGGGTTCGGCGCCGGAGAGTTGGGTGCGCAGCTCACCGCCGGTATCGAGGTCGCGCAGCAGCGGTGAACCGGCCAGCCGGGCCAGCCGGGTGCGGATGCGGGAGGTCAACTGCTGGGCGGCTTTTCGGGTGAAGGTCAGGCCGAGAACCTCGTCGGGCAGGACGAGACGATTCGCGACCATCCACACCACCCGGGCGGCCATGGTCTCGGTTTTGCCCGCGCCCGCACCGGCCACGACCAGCATCGGTCCCGGTGGTGCCGCGATCACCGCGGCCTGCTCCTCGGTGGGTGGTGGCAGGCCGAGCGCCTCCGCGAGCCGGTTCGGCGATACGGCACCGCTCATGCCTGCGCCTCACTGGCGCTCGGCTCCGGCATGCGCGGTGCGCGCTGGCACACGGTTCGCTCACTGCGTTCGCTCACTCGTCGGTCACCTGCCTTCCGGTGTCCTGGACGGGGCAGCTGCCAGCGACCGAACAGTGCCTGCAGCCATCGTTGCGCATGGCGAGGTAGCTCGGGCCCTGGGTTGCGGCCGCGGCATCATGAATCGTGCCACGCCATTTGTCGAGTGCCTCGGCGTCGAGCGCGGGCTGCATGCGCTGAGTGGCGCCTTCTTTGCTGCTCGGCTTGGCGACATAGACCAGTCGCGCGCCGCCGGGTTCGGCTGAGCGGGATTCGCCTGTGGCGGGGTCGACATCGTCCACGGTGATGTCGAGCGCGCCCGCAGCGGCCGCCACCTGATAGGTGGCGAGCTGGGCGTGGTCGACGGCGGCCTGCTTGGTGACCGGCGACTTCCCGGTCTTCACATCGACGATGACGAACCGGCCGAAGGCATCGCGCTCCAGTCGGTCGACCCGGCCGCGAATCCGCACGGCGGGTTCGTCTTCCGTGCGCGGGGGCAGTACACAGTCGACCGGGACCTCCACACCGGCCTGGGTCAGCTCACCGCGGGTATTTTGCACCCAGGCCATGAAGGTCTCCAGCATGGTCTCGGTGCGGCGCAGTTCCTGACGGGAATGCCAGCCGGTGCCGGGATCGATGGCCTGCCATGCCTTATCCAGCGCGGCGCGGACCTGCGATTCGGGCACCTTGCCCGCCAGTGCCTGGACGAGGGTGTGCACCAGATTGCCCTTGACGGCGTGGGGGTTGTCGCCGTCGGTGCCCCCGTGACGTTCCAGCGCCCAGCGCAACGGGCAGGTGCGCAGTAGCTCGACGGTGGACGGAGACAGGGCAACCGCGGTCTCGTCGTCATCCCAGAGGGAACGCGTCGAGCTGAGATCGGCTGTGCCATACCACTCGTCGGGATGTGTACCTGGGACGCCGGCGTGGGCCAGCCGGGCGAGTTCGTGGGCAGCGCGACGTCTGCGCTCCGGTTCGGCCTCGGCATCGCAGACGACACCGCGCAATTCGGCGACCAGCGCATGCATGACGAGGGCGCGGCCCGGGTCTGCGACCGGGAGCGCGCCGGGTTCGCTGTCGTCGTCGTGGCCGAGGAGTTCGGCGAGGAATCGTGACGGTACGAGATCGCGTTCGCCCGATACCGATTCCACCGCGGTGACCAGCAGCGAGCGCCGCGCCCGGCTGCACGCGACCAGCAGCAGTCTGCGTTCCTCGGCCATGATCGGGGCCGCGCGGCTCACCACCGCACCCGCGTCGACGATGCCCGCGGTGAGGTCGACCAGGTCCTCGGTCTGCAGCAGGGTGCCGCGCGGACGCGGATTGGGCCAAATGCCTTCCTGCACAGCGGCAACCGCGACCACATCCCACTCCCGGCCCGCGGACGCGTGCGCGCTGAGCAGCGCGACGGCCTCCCCTGCCGCGGTCAGTGATCTGGTGTCGTGCGGAATCTCCTGCTGCACAAGGAATTCGACAAAGCCCTCGATGCTCGCGCGGGGCAGCCGATCCACGTAAGCGGCTGCGGCATCGAATAACCCGACAGCCGCATCGAGATCGCGATCGGCCTGCATACCCGCCGCGCCACCACGTTCGGACTGCGCCACCCACCGGCGCTCCAACCGCGACCCGGTCCACAGGGCCCACAGCACATCCTCGAGACCGGCGCCGCGCCGCCGGGTCTTTATGGCCCGGTCGAGCGCGTCGAACACCCGCTTCAGCGGTGCCGCCTCGACATCGGTGAGCCGCTCCATAATTCGACGATCCGCGCGGCCGATCAGCAGGTCACGCAGCACCTCCGCGGAGGATTTGTCGACATAGGCGCGCCATGGGGAATCGCTGTCGTCCGGTGCGGGTGCCGACGGGTCCCCTTCCGGATCGCCGCTGCTCGGTTCGGAAGTATCCGTGCTCGTCCCGTGTTCGGTTCGCAGCAAGTTCCGCTCGGCCTCGCCCGCGCCGCGCTCGACGCCTTCCGAACGCCGCCCGGTCTCATCGGCGTCCGACTCGGCACCATCCACACTCCGCCGCGCCTCGTCGGCGGCCGGCTCCGAGGCATTTGTGCCCTGTTCGGCCTGGTCTGTGCCCCGTTCAGTGTCACCGACGCTTCGCGCGGCGTCGTCATCCGCGCCCCCTTCAGCGCCATCTGCGCGTTGAGGCGTCGCACCACCGTGTTCAGGGTCATCGGAATCGTCGACTTCCGGTTCGGGCTGATCGCTCTGCCATTCCAAATCTCGGCGACTGAACTCCGGCTCGATGCCGTACCAATCGGCATCGTCGGTGATCCGCTCGACTTGGCTGATATTCCGTTCGGCCGTCGTGACATTGCGTTCGGAGCTGTCCGCCCCGGACTCGAAGCCTTCGTCTTCCGGCGGGAACGCCTCCTCATCCGAAGGGAAACCGGCCCAATCAGGTTCAACACCCGACACGGAACCAGCAAGTTCCCGTGCGGCCTTGATTTCGCTGCGTGCGGACTCCAGCACACTGCGGCGAATACCGCGACGCAACCGGCGCAGAGTGATCTGATCGGCGCCGCCGAGCGGTCCGGCAAGCAGATCCAATGCGTCTTCGGCCGAGAACATTGCCTCGGCCGAACGTCGACGCCCGCGCCGCTGCGCATCCTCGGCGAGCACCGCACGCAGTGCGAGCAGCATCCAGGCCGCGCCCCGCCGACGGGCCAATGGTGCGTCGAGTGCGGGCTGTTGAACGGGCACTCCGGCCGCCAATAGGGCACGGCGCAGCGGAGCCAGTGACAACGGCACCGAGCGGACGATCACCGCCATGCGCGACCACGGCACACCATCGGTGAGGTGGGCGCGGCGCAAATGGTCGGCGATCAGGGCCGCTTCCTTCGCCGGGGTGGCCAGTACCCGCACGCGCACCTCGGTGTCGTCGGCCTTCGGTGCCGTCGTGTGCTCGGGTGCCGAAAAGCGTTGTGGCGCACTGCCGGGCAACTTGGCCGCGATCCGCGCGACCGCCAGTTCCACCGCGCCGCCCGATCGGTGGTTGTCCCGCAGGATGATTCGCTGTCCATCCGGCGCGGCGAGTTCGGCGACGAAGCGCGAATCCGCACCGCGGAAGGCGAATACACCCTGATCCGGATCGCCCGCCACGACGGCCGTATGCGCGGCCGTACCCATCACTCGCACCAGCAGCGCGGCCTGCGGATCCAGATGCTGGGCATCGTCGACCAGCAAGTATCGGATCCGATTCCGTTCCGCGGCAAGCAGATCGGCGTCGCCGGCCAGCGCGTCCAGCGCGGCTCCGACGAGTTCGGCCGCATCCAGCGCGGGCGCGGTCGCCTCGGGCGCTTCCACCCCGACCGACCAGCGCAATAACATCGACCGCTCGTAGCGGACCGCGAACTTGCCCGCCGCCACCCACTCCGGCCGACCCTGCTCGCGGCCGAGCCGCACCAGATCCTCGGGTCCGAGGCCGCGTTCGGTGGCCCGCAGCATGAGATCGCGCAACTGCTCGGCGAATCCGCCGAGGCCGAGCGCTGGTCGCAGCCGTTCCGGCCACAGACCGCTCGCCCCGGCCGCGATATCGATCAGATCGCCGCGCAGCATTTCACGCAGCACGGCATCCTGCTCGGCACCGGTCAGCAAACGCGGCGGCGGATTGCCGTGTGCGCTCGCATGTCTGCGCAGCACCGAGAACGCGTAGGAATGCAGTGTGCGCACCAGCGGTTCCCTGGTGGCGCCGGGCACCCCGCCCTCGGCGGCGTCGGGATCGGTCAGCCGGGCGGTTATGGCGTCGCGCAGCGTGCTCGCCGCCTGCTTCGAATGGGTCAGTACCAGCACCGATTCCGGATCGGCCCCCGCGGCGATGCGCTCGGCGGCCAGATCGATCAGCAGTGCGGTCTTGCCGGTTCCCGGCCCGCCGAGCGCCTGCCACGGCCGCCAGTCCGGCCGGATCGGGCCGACCGTCGCCGCGGCATCGAACAGCGCGCGGACATCGGCACCCCAGGTCCGAGCCGGGGGTGCCGACACATTCCGGCGAACAAGTCGCACCGCGCTATCCGATCGCACCACGCGAGCTATTGCAACAGACACCTCCGACACGCCACGCGGGCGATTCACCGATCGGTGAGGTCCGACACACGCCTGGATCTGCGACGGATTTCCAGATGCGTCAATATGAGACCTGTGTCGCCTCTCCATGTGTATCGATTCGGCCCCGCCGACGGGCCGAAAGTCCTGGCCCTGCACGGTGTCACCGGCCACGGCAAACGCTGGGAGGAACTGGCCACCCGACATCTGCCCGAGGTCCGGCTCATCGCCCCCGACCTGCGCGGACACGGTCGCTCGACCTCGTTGCCGCCGTGGAACTTCGAGACCATCGTCGATGATCTGGTCGAATTGCTCACCGCGGAAAGCGACGAACCGGTGGTCATCGTCGCACACTCCTTCGGCGGTGCCTGTGCGCTGCACCTGGTGCATCGGCATCCGCACCTGGTGCGCAAGCTGATCCTGCTCGATTCGGCGATCGCGCTGGAGCCCGAGCGCCTGATGGATATCGCGCTGTCCAGCCTGGCCTCACCGGACTACGACACCGTCGAGCACGCCCGCCAGGACAAAATCGCGACCGGCTGGGGTGAGGTGGAGCCGCGCCTGCTCGATGCCGAACTCACCGAACATCTGATGCCCACCGCCGACGGCCGGGTCGGCTGGCGGATCAGTCTGCCCGCCGTCAACTCCTACTGGGGTCAGCTGGCCCGGCACTACGTGCTGCCGCCCGTCGACCTGCCGACGATCCTGGTGCAGGCCATGAAGGTAGTGCCACCCTTCGTCACCCCGGAGTTCCGGGCCGCCCTCACCGCGCACCTGGGCGAGAATCTGACCGTGCTCGAATGGGACTGCGACCATATGGTCGCCCAGGCCCGGCCCGCCGAAACCGCGGCGCTGATCCGATCGGTGCTGTAGTCGGATGGCCACCACCGATGCCGAGGTCGAGCGGGTGCGCGCGCTGGTCGCGACCGTGCCCGCGGGCCGCGTCGTCACCTACGGCGATATCGCCGCGGCGGCCGGATTGTCCACCCCGCGCACGGTCGGCTGGATCATGCGCACCGACTCCGCGGATCTGCCATGGCATCGGGTAATCGGCGCGGGCGGTAAGCCCGCCGCGCATCTGGCCGATCGTCAATTGCGCCTACTGGCCGCCGAGGGCGTACCGATCCGCGACGGCCGAGTCGACCTGCGCGCCGCGCGTTTTCCGCTCCCGTAAACGGCCCCGCCGCCGTCGATCGGCGGTTAACGTTGAAGCATGTCCACCCGCCTGGCGTGTGTCGTCTTCGATGCCGACCGGCCCCGGTTCGTCGCGGATTTCTGGGCCGAGTTGCTCGGCTGGACGGTGACGATCGATCGTTCCGACCAGGTCGATGTGGCGGCCCCCGATCCGGACGGCCACGATCTGGCCCTGACCTTCCTTCCCGAGGCGCGCGCCAAGGACTGTAAGAACCGGATGCATCTCGATCTGGCCAGTCGCTCGCTCGATCATCAGCGGGCACAGGTGGACCGCGCACTGGCGCTGGGCGCCCGGCACGTCGATATCGGCCAGGGCACGGTGCCGTGGGTGGTGCTCGCCGATCCGGAGGGCAACGAGTTCTGCGTCCTGGAGCCGCGCGAGGAGTACGTGGATACCGGAGCGGTCGCCGCCATCGTGATCGATACGCACGATCCGGCGCGGCTGGCCGAGTTCTGGTCCACCGCCTCCGGCTGGCCGATCGCCTACGGCGGCGCGCGGGTGGCCGGGCTCCGCGCGGCGACGGGGCTCGGAGCCTGGTTGGAGTTCGTCCAGACGCCGGATGTGAAGAGCGGTCGCAATCGACTGCGTCTGGACCTGGTGTCCTTTCCCGCCGACGATCCGGCCGCCGAGGTGGCTCGACTGCGCGCGGCGGGCGCAACCCAGGTCGATGCCGACGGCACGCCCGGGGTGGTGCTCGCCGATCCGGAGACGAACGAGTTCTGCCTGCACCGACCGGCGCCGGACTATACGACGGTCTAGGCCTGCGACCACTGGAACCAGACCGCCCTCCCCGGATCTGTACAGCCGACGAATTAGCATGTCGGCCATGCCCTCTCTCGCGCCAGGCGCTGACCGGTGACCACCGCCGACGCGATCGTGCTCGCGGGCGGACGCGCCAGCCGCATGGGGGGCGTCGACAAGCCCGCCATCATCATCGGCGGTCGATCCATGCTCGATGCGGCCCTGGCCGCGGTGGCGCCGTGTGCGCGGACCGTGGTGGTCGGACCGCATCGGGCCGAATTGGACGTGCGAATCGTGCAGGTGCGCGAGGTGCCGCCGGGTTCGGGTCCGGTCGCCGCGGTGGGGGCCGGATTGCGCGCGCTCGGCCCGACCGCCGCGCCGCTGGTGGTGGTGCTCGCGGCGGATCTGCCGTTCCTGTCGCAGACGACGGTGACGGAGCTGATCCGGCGCGGCACCGAATCCGGTGCGGACGTGGTCTTCGCAGCCGACGAGTCCGGTCGGCCGCAGTATCTGATCGGCGTGTGGCGACGGACGGCGCTGGCGGAGGCGCTGGCGCGGCTGGATTCGCTGATCAATCAGCCGATGAAGGCGCTGATCCCGGCCGATACGATCACCGTCGCCATGCCCGGTATCGCCGATTGCGATACCGAAGAGCAGGTGCGAAGCGCCAGGATGGCCTGGGACGCCGGTACCGTCGGTGCGCCGCGTTCCGCACCGGCGGCCGCGGTTTCCACAACGCCGCTGCCACTCGATGAGGCACGGGACATCCTGCGTACCAACATCTCTCGACTTACCGAGTACCGGGCCGAACTGGCTTCCGTGCGCGGTGCGACCCTCGCCGCGCCGCTGACGGCCGTCGCAGCACTGCCGCGCTTCGATGTCTCCGCCATGGACGGATACGCGGTCGCCGGTGACGGACCATGGCGTCTGCGGCGCGATATCGGGTTCGCGGGCGGGCGGCGGCCGGTCGGGCTGCTCCCCGGTGAGGCGGTGCGGATCGCCACCGGCGCACATGTGCCGGACGGCACCACGCGGGTGCTCCGTGACGAATACGCGCGGATCGAAAACGATGGAATGCTTTACCAGCACGAGGATTCCCCGCTGCGCAACGATATTCGCCGTCGCGGCGAGGACCGGGCACCGGGCGATCTCGTTGCGCCCGAGGGCACACCGGTCACGGCCGGGCTGATCTCCGCCGCGGCCAGTGTGGAGGTGACCGAGGCGATGGTGCGCGGCCCGGTGCGGGCCCGCATCATCATGACCGGTGACGAGATCCGCAGCACCGGCCCGCTGCAGACCGGTCAGACCCGCGACTCGATCGGACCGATTCTGCCGGATGTGCTGTCCTGGTATGGAATTCGCGCGGTCGACCGGGTACACCTGCGCGATACCCCGCGCGGCTTCGACGAGGTGCTCGGCGCGGTGGACGATTGCGATCTGCTGGTTATCGTCGGCGCGACCGGTGGCGGCGCGGCGGACCAACTGCGTGGGGCGATCGCGCGTGCCGAAGCTCGAATCCTGGTGCACCGATTGAAATTGCGCCCGGGCGGCTCCACTGTAGTCGCCGAATTATCGAGCGGTACAACCGTTCTCGGCCTACCAGGAAATCCATTCGCGGCCGTGGCCATACTGATGGCGCTGTCCCCCGCGGTCGTCGAGGGCCGAACCGGCAGCCATCCGCTGCGACCGCTGATCGGGCCACTGCGCAATGCGAGCGCGATCTCCGGACCCGCTACCCGCATCGTCCCGGCCCGGCTCGCCCCATACGGCGGTTGGCTCGGCGATCCGCAGATCCGTACCACCCATCTGGGCGGCCTCGTCGACCGTGACGGCCTGGTCATCGTCCCCGCCGAGGCCACCGACGACGACCTCGTCGAATTCCTCCCGCTCCGGGTGTAAATAATCGATATTCTTCTTCCGCTGATGATGTCCGCTCGCTATTGTGTGTTGGTTAGGCGAATACAACATCACTTCGGAAAGGACCGAGTGGAGATGGCTGAAAAGTCGAAGAAAGCGCCTAAGAAAATGCCCAAGCAGATGGAACGGCAGCAGCAACAGCAGCGCCAGGACCAGGGCATGAACCGATCCGGATCGATGAGCGATCGCGACCGTGACGAGCAGCGGCGGGAGCCGAGCTCGGAACGGCGAGGCGCTGAGCAGCGCCGACCCGGACAGCACTGATCTGAAACGGGCCGCCGGTTCCTCACGTGAGCCGGCGGCCCGCTTGTGCGCAGCTCGGTTCGTTGCGCCCGGTCTCCGGGTTCGCAGGCCGTTGGGAAACTATTCACGGCAATACATTCCAGCCGATCATTCATAAAGCTTGACGCGCCCTTTCGAACGGGTCACACACGGTTCGAATTACACCGCCGATGGCCACGCCCGGCGAGTTACCTTTTGCCGCAGAAAATTCTGCGTGCGCATAGAAGCGAGTCGAACGGCGACTCCCGTGCACAAGCAATCATTTCGACTCGTCCGTTGCCGAACTGCTTCCAGGAGGTTGCGTGTGTAGTCGGCCCGGGGGAATGCGAATACCTCGGCGACGGGTCCGGTTTCGACGACGGCACCCGCGCGTAGGACCACGACTCGGTCGGCCACCTGCTGGACCACCGCGAGGTCGTGACTGATGCACGGCTGGGCCAGGCCCCCGGTAATGGCCTGCCCGCCAAGGATTTCGACGGCATCGCCACCGTTGGAACGCTGCGCGATCAACTCGCCGCCGCCTGTGGAACGCGAGGTGGAGTTCGTCGCGGAATGAGCCAGGTGCACCTGCGGTGCGGATTTCCGGCGACACCGCCCGTCCGATACCGTTGACCAGGGACAACACCCCGCTCTGCCCGACCGAAGGATGCACCTGATGAACGACAGTTCCCTGATCTGGGACGACGGTGCGCTGGTCACCATCGACCAGCGCGAACTGCCGCACGAGGTGCGCGAGTTGCGGCTCAGCACGGTCGACCAGGTGATCGACGCCATCAAAACGCTGGCCATCCGCGGCGCGCCCGCGATCGGCATCGCCGGTGCGTTCGGCGTGGTCATCGCCACCGCCGCGCACACCACCGACGGTGTCGTGGACGTGGCGCAAGCCGAGGCGGATGCCCAGCGGATCGCGGACGCCCGGCCCACCGCGGTCAATCTGGCCTGGGCGGTGCGGCGGGTGCTGACCAAGGTGCCGCTCGGCGCGGATGCGGTACTCGCCGAAACCCTGGCCATGCTGGCCGAGGACGGCCGGGTCAACCGGACCGCCGCGACCCATGCCGCCGATCTCGTGCAGCGGCTCTGCCCGGACCGGCCGCTGCGGGTGCTCACGCACTGCAATACCGGGCGGCTGGCGACCAGCGCCTTCGGCACCGCGATCGGGGCGATGCGAGTGCTGTCGGAGCGCGGCGCGATCGAGAATGTCCTGGTCGACGAGACCCGGCCGCTATTGCAGGGCGCCCGGCTGACGGCCTGGGAACTGGCCGAGGCGGGCATACCCCATCGGCTCACCATCGATTCCGCCGCCGCGTGGGCGATGGCGACAGGTCAGGTGGACTGTGTGCTGGTCGGCGCCGACCGGGTGACCGCCAATGGCGATGTCGCGAACAAGATCGGCACCTATGGCCTCGCCATCGCAGCCCATCACCACGGCATTCCGTTCATCGTGGTGGCGCCGGAGTCGACGCGTGATCCGAAGATGGCGACCGGTGCGGATATCGTCGTCGAACAGCGGGCCGCCGCCGAGGTGACCGGATTCGGCGGTGTCACAACGGCTCCCGTCGATACCGAGGCTTTCAATCCGGCCTTCGATGTGACGCCCGCGGAGTTGGTGACAGCGGTCGTCACCGAACTGGGTGTCGTATACGGCGCGAATGCCGAAGGTGCGGCCATCGCCGATATCGCACGCGAGTTGTACGGGCGGGGCTGGATGCCGGGCACGGCGGGCAATATCTCGGTGCGCACCGGCGCTACCGCGGTGATCACCGGCAGCGGTTTGTCCAAGGGCGAACTGACCGACGCGGATATGGTGACCGTCCGCATCGCCGACTCCACGCCGACACCGGATCAGCGGCGAAAGCCCTCGGCGGAGACCACAATTCACACGGCGGTGTACCGAACCACCGGTGCCGCAGCCGTTGTCCACATTCATCCGCCCTACGCGACGGCCGCCGCGACCCGCTCCGGGTCCCCCGACGCATTGACCACCCTGCGGATCACCGACTACGAACTCATCAAAGGTCTGGTGGCCAAGGAGCCGGACGGCGCCTATCCGACCGTCCTCGACCTGCCCGTCTTCCCGAATTGGCCCGACGTCGCGCGCATCGGCGCGGATATCGAGGCCTACCTGCTCGAAAATCCCACCGCCGCACCGGTATTGGCCATCGTGGGACATGGGATCACGACATGGGGAGACAATCTTTCCCAGGCACGCGACCGCGCCGAATGCCTCGAAGCCCTGTGTGAGCTGGTGTCCCGCACCGGGCGTCGGCAGGCCTTCACCACGCGCAATCCGAACGAGATCCTCGAGATTGGACTGACATCATGACGCTGTTGCAGGTTATGGCCGCCGACGATGCCGACAAGGTACTGCTGCGCACCACCGACGATGCGGTGATCGGCACCGAATTGGCAGCCCGCGGTATAACTTTCGACCGCTGGCCGGTGCTGGACAATGCCACCGAGACCGCCTCGGACGAACTGCTCGCCGAATACGACGACCGCGTGGCCGAACTCAATGCCTCCGGGCGCTACAAGCATATCGATATCGCCCGCATCCATCCCGACGACGCGAATCCGGAGTGGCCGCAGATCGCCGAGGGCGCGCGCGAGAAGTTCCTGAACGAGCATCGGCACGCCGAGGACGAGGTGCGGTTCTTCGCGGCCGGCCGCGGCTGCTTCTATCTGCATCTGGGTGACGAGGTCGTGGCGGCGGTATGCGAAGGTGGGGACCTGCTTTCGGTCCCCGCGGGCACACTGCACTGGTTCGATATGGGCACCCGCCCCGACTTCATCGCCATCCGCTTCTTCGAAGAGGCCGACGGCTGGGTCGGCGATTTCACCGGTGACCCCATCAGTGCGGGCTTCCCGACCCTCGATCAGCTGCTGACCGCCCCGTGATCGCCACCGTAGTCATCGATATCGAGGGCACGACCAGCCCGACCAGTTCGGTACGCGAGGATCTCTACGGCTACACCCGCGCCCGCCTGCCCGAATGGCTGGCCGAAAACCGCACGGCCGCGGCCGCTCCCATTATCGTGGCCACCCGCGAACTCGCCGACCGCCCCGATGCCGACACCGACGAGATCGCCGCGATCCTGCGCGACTGGCTCGGCTCCGATGTCAAGGCCGAACCGCTCAAGGCCGCACAGGGCATCATCTGCGCCGAGGGCTTCCGCAACGGCGCACTACACGGGGAGTTCTTCCCGGACGTCCCGCCCGCCCTCGCCGCCTGGCACGCCGCTGGTCTGCGGCTCTATGTCTACTCCTCGGGATCGGTACGCAACCAACAGGATTGGTTCACCTTCGCCCGCGGCGGCGAGTTGGCCGCACTGATCAGCGGCTACTTCGACCTGTCCAGCGCGGGCCCGAAACGCGAACCCGCCTCCTACGAAAAGATCGCGAGCGCCATCGGCACCCCCGCCGATCGCATCCTGTTCCTGTCCGACCATCCCGACGAACTCGATGCCGCCGTCACCGCGGGCTGGTCGGTGGCCGGTGTCCACCGTCCCGGTGAACCGAATCCCCCACGTCCCCCGCATCCCTGGATCTCCTCGTTCGCGGAACTGAGCCTGCCCTGAGCTACCGCGGGAGCATCAGGCGCCGGAGATGCCGATCGACGGGCGGACCGCGCCCAAGCGGCCGGGCTCAACGGTTGCGAAGATGCGCCGCGCGTGTACCGCCGCCGGATTGATGGACCAGGGGGCCAGGGCGGTGGTGAACATGAGTTCACACCAGGACAGCGCGGGCACATCACCCGCGGCCAAGGTTGCGATAAGCGACATTTCGCTGTCCTGGCCCGACCAAGCGGCGAGTAACCAGGCGGCGTCGAGGCGGCCGAGAAATTCCTCGGCGTCCTCGGGTGCGCCGTGCGGAGTGTCAACGGCCAAATGGACCACAGCGGCGATAGCGTGGCGCATTTTGGCATCCAATCCGACGGCGTCGTGCAGCAGCAGCGCTTCCAGTGCGGAACGCAACTCGACGCCGGGATCGACGGCCGTTTGGGCGGTGCCACGAGCATTGCGGATCATGAAATGCCTCCCGTTTTCGATTTTCCGATGACCGGATCAAATACGTTAGGTGTGGCGCTGTCCCGATAATTGTGACATCCGTAGCATCCCAGGAGGTATCTACACCGGCCGGTGGCTGGCACATAGGCTCCGGATGCCGAGGAAGAATTGGATTCTACCCGGATGGTTGCCCGAATCCACCCGGAACAGTTGGGCATCTAGTCGATAACACGCCCCGGAGCCGAGATCGCGCACATGCATGGGCCGATCCCGGCCGTAGGTCGTACCGCCCGCCGCCCACATTCTTCGAAATTCCGGATACGCGCCGAGTTCGTCGAGGAATTCGGTGGACCAGGCGGTATCGCCGGACTGACCGATCAGTCCGCGCAGCCAGTCGACGGTGAGCGCGGCCTCGCGCTCCCATTCGACCATGACCTGTTTGGACAGCTCGTTGCCGAAGAACCAACGCAGCACATTCACGTCGTCGACCAGACCGGGAAATGCGGCGGCGTAGGAATCATTACAAGACAGGACATTCCACCGGGTATCGACATAGCCCGCCGCATTCGGCTCGTGCAGGCGCAGTCCGTCGCGCATATCCGTGCCGATCTCATCGCGTAGTTCGAGCACCGAGGGAAATCTGTCCACACCCAGTCCGGCCAGATCGAAAAACAGTCGGCGTTCGGCATCGGTGAGCGGCGCGATCCGATCCAGATATCCGAACAGCGCATTCACCACCGTTCTGGTGGGATGTTCCCGATCGCCGCCCTCGAGGTGGGTGATATAGCTGGCGCTCACACCCGCGGCGAATGCCAGCTTTTCGCGCGAAATACGTCGATCGTCGCGCAGTCTGCGCAACTCACCCCCGAATGTGGGCGGGCGCACTGGAGCCCCGTCACCGCCATCGGTCGACCTGCTTGGCACAGCAATCCACTCCTATGAAGCTGTAGGTGTATCGACAAAGTCGGGTAGTTCTGCACAAGGCGAGCCGATCCGATATTAAACGAAGGGTTTGCTCTAATTTCCGACCAACGCCCGCGTGTCGGGGCCGCCACGCGGACATCTGGTCCGCGTTCGAATGTGCTGAAGCAGCAGTAATATTCGTGCCGAGCGGCCGGTAGAACACTTCGCCGCTGCGACCGCCTTCCCGATGCGGTGGCTCCGGGTCGCCGGACGCTTCGCCGCGTTCACCCCCCGTAACGAGTTCGGGGCGGGTCGAAACGACAACGCATCGAATACCCAGCGCACCCGGCACCGCGGCCGGATCCGCCAGCACCTCAACTGTCAGCAAACCGACAGCGAATGGATCGACGACACGCAGAACGGCTCCGCACGGGACCGTTCGACCACCGCGCGTGGGTGCGGAATCGACCTTCCGGCCCCTCGCCGGATGTGTTAACAAATGTAAACCGCCTGAGAACCGGCGGTTTCCAAAGCATCACCGGCTAGCCCCCGAAACACCATCCGCGAGCCGTATTTCGGCCGGTCAGAGCGGATCCTCCCTGGTCACATCGATGTCTTCGGCATTTCGCGGCAATCGCGCGGTGACCGTCACGTTGCGTCGACCTCACACCTCACGATCGCGGCGTGCGGGCTGTGAGAGATTCGTTTGGACGTGCGTCGCGGCCTCCTTACAGTCGGTGCAACAGCCCGGTTTCACAGCTCGAAGGGGGCGTCGTGGTTAATTCGCGCACTCAGGCTTCCGCGTCCTCCGATTCGGCCGATCGGCAATCTACCGACGCAAGTGACGTACTGCTGCGTCTCGGCAAATATTTCCACCGGGGCGAGGTCTCGGCGGATCAGCGCAGCCTGCATCAGGTGGGCGGGCGCAGTGCCGACGAGTTCTATCGCGATCGCTGGTCGCACGACAAGGTGGTGCGCTCCACGCACGGGGTCAACTGCACCGGGTCCTGCTCCTGGAAGATCTACGTCAAGGACGGCGTGATCACCTGGGAATCGCAGCAGACGGACTACCCGTCGGTCGGCGCGGACAAGCCCGAATACGAACCGCGCGGCTGCCCGCGCGGCGCGTCCTTCTCCTGGTACACCTACTCCCCCGCGCGCGTGCGCTATCCGTATGTGCGCGGCGTGCTGCTGGAGCTGTATCGCGAGGCGAAGGAGCGACTCAAGGATCCGGTGCTGGCCTGGGAATCCATTGTGGAGGATCCAGAAAAGGCCAAGCGCTACAAGTCTTCTCGCGGCAAGGGCGGATTCGTCCGCGCGGAATGGTGGGAGGCCGCCGAAATCGCCGCCGCCGCGCACGTGCACACGATCAAGAAGTACGGGCCCGACCGGGTGGCCGGGTTTTCCCCCATTCCGGCCATGTCGATGGTCAGCCATGCCGTGGGCGCACGGTTCATTTCGATGCTCGGCGGCTCGATGCTGTCGTTCTACGACTGGTACGCCGACCTGCCGGTGGCCTCCCCGCAGGTGTTCGGCGATCAGACCGATGTACCGGAATCGGCCGACTGGTTCGATGCGGGTTATCTCATCATGTGGGGTTCGAATGTCCCGGTGACCCGGACCCCGGACGCGCACTACATGACCGAGGCGCGCTACCGCGGTCAGAAGGTCGTCGTGGTCTCACCCGACTATGCGGACAACACCAAGTTCGCCGATGAATGGGTGCCCGCGCGACCGGGAACCGATGCGGCCCTTGCCATGTCGATGGGCCATGTAATCCTCAAGGAATTCTTCGTCGAGCGCAGCACGCCGCGGTTCCTCGACTACGTCAAGCGCTACACCGACCTGCCGTTCCTGGTGTGCCTCGACGATCCGGAGGGCTGGGACGCCAATGGCAACTACCACCACGACGGTGCGCTGCCCGGCAAATTCCTCACCGCCGCCGATCTCGGCCACACCGACGAGACCGCCGAGCACAAGATGGTGCTGCTCGATGCCGAGGGCAATCCGGTGGTGCCCAACGGTTCGCTCGGACATCGCTTCACCGCGGGTGATGCGGGCAAGTGGAATCTGGATCTCGAGGGCGTCGATCCGCTGCTGACCCTGCACGACCGCGCCGACCAGCACCCGGTCGCGGTGCAGCTGCCGCGCTTCGATACCGATACCGCGGGCGTGCTGGTGCGCGGCGTGCCGACGATCACCGTCGCGGGCAAGCGGGTCACCACGGTGTTCGACCTGCTGCTCGCGCAGTATGGCGTGGGCCGTGACGGGCTGCCCGGCATGTGGCCGACCGGCTACGATGATGCCGCGGAGCCCTACACCCCGGCCTGGCAGGAAGCCATTACCGGCGTACCCGCCGCACAGGCGCAGCGTATCGCCCGCGAATTCGCCGATAACGCCGATAAATCCGGCGGCCGCTCGATGATCCTCATGGGTGCGGGCACCAACCACTGGTTCCACTCCGACCAGATCTACCGTTCCTTCTTCACGCTGACTCTGCTCACCGGATGTCAGGGCGTGAACGGCGGCGGCTGGGCGCATTACGTCGGCCAGGAGAAGTGCCGCCCGGTAACCGGTTGGTCCACCCTGGCTTTCGGCCTGGACTGGCAGCGACCGCCGCGTCAGATGCAGGGCACGGTGTTCTGGTACCTCAGCAATGACCAGTGGCGCTACGACCCGTTCACCGCCCAGTCCTTCGCTTCCCCGCTGGGCACCGGGAAATTCGCGGGCCGCACCGCCGCGGACAATATCGCGCTGGCCAGTCGTCTCGGCTGGATGCCGAGTTACCCGACGTTCGACCGCAATCCGCTGGATCTGGTGGACGAAGCCGAGGCCGCGGGCAAGACCGCGCCCGAACACGTAGTGGACGGGCTGAAATCCGGTGACCTGCGCTTCGCCTGCGAAGATCCCGATGCGCCGGAGAACTTTCCGCGCTGCCTGACCGTGTGGCGGGCGAATCTGCTCGGCTCCTCCGGCAAGGGCAACGAGTACTTCCACAAGCACCTGCTCGGCGCGGACTCCAATCTGCAGACCACCGACGCCGCGGGTGTGCGGCCGCAGGAGTTGGTCTGGCGTGAGGAGGCACCGAGCGGGAAGCTGGATCTGCTCCTCTCGCTGGACTTCCGGATGACCAGCACCACGCTGTTCTCCGATATCGTGCTGCCCGCCGCCACCTGGTACGAGAAGCACGATCTGTCCTCCACCGATATGCACCCGTTCGTGCACGCCTTCTCCCCCGCCATCTCCCCGCCGTGGGAGGCCAAGACGGACTTCGAGGCATTCCACCGGATCGCGCGTGGATTCTCCTGGATGGCCGAGAAGCATCTGGGCAAGCGCAAAGATATCGTCGCGGTACCGCTGCAGCACGATTCGCCGGATGCGCTGGCGCAGGCCGGTGGGCGCGTACTGGACTGGAAAACCGGTGAGTGCGAACCGATTCCGGGTAAGACCATGCCGAAGCTGGTCGTGGTCGAGCGGGACTACCCGAAACTCGCGGAGAAGATGGCCGCGCTCGGACCGCTGATCGATACGCTCGGCGTCACCACCAAGGGCGTCACCACGCATCCGTACGAAGAGGTGGCCTACCTCGCCGGGGTGAACGGCACCGTGGTTTCCGGTGTGGCCCAGGGACGTCCGTCGCTGGCCAAGGACACCCACGCGGCCGAGGCGATCCTCGCGCTGTCCGGCACCACCAACGGCAGGCTCGCGGTCGAGGGCTTCCGTGCACTGGAGCGGCGTACCGGCACCGAGCTGGCCGATCTCGCCGCCGAGCACGAGGGCAAGCGAATCACCTTCGCGGACACCCAATCCCGACCGGTGCCGGTGATCACTTCGCCGGAGTGGTCGGGCAGCGAGACCGGCGGACGGCGGTATTCGCCGTTCACCATCAATACCGAACGACTCAAGCCATGGCACACCCTGACCGGGCGCCAGCACTTCTACCTCGATCACGACTGGATGGCCGAACTCGGCGAGCAACTGCCGGTATTCCGGCCGCCGCTCGATATGAGCGCGCTGTTCAGCGAGCCAGGGGTGGGGTCCGTCGGTGACAACGGCGTCACCGTTCGGTACCTGACCCCGCATTCCAAGTGGTCCATCCACTCGGCGTACCAGGACAACCTGCACATGCTGACGCTCTCGCGCGGCGGGCAGTCGATCTGGATGTCGGATCGGGACGCCGCGAAAATCGGTGTGTCGGACAATGATTGGATCGAGGCGGTGAACCGCAACGGTGTGGTTGTCGCGCGAGCCATCGTCAGCCACCGGATGCCGGAGGGCACGGTGTTCATGTACCACGCCCAGGACCGGGCGGTGGATGTGCCGCGCATCGAGGGCGCGCCGGGCGGATTCGATTGGAGCGCGCCGGATAAGCAGCCTGGCAAGGGTAAGCGCGGCGGCATTCACAACGCGCTGACCCGCATCATGATCAAGCCATCGCATCTCATCGGCGGTTATGCGCAGCAGTCCTTCGCGCTGAATTACCACGGCCCCACCGGAAATCAGCGCGACGAGGTCACCACAATTCGCCGTCGCTCGCAGGAAGTGGAGTACTGACATGCGTGTCATGGCACAGATGGCCATGGTGATGAACCTGGACAAGTGCATCGGTTGTCACACCTGCAGCGTCACCTGCAAGCAGGCGTGGACCAACCGCGGCGGCACCGAGTACATGTGGTTCAACAATGTGGAAACCCGTCCCGGACAGGGCTATCCACGGCAGTACCAGGACCAGGAGAAGTGGAAGGGCGGCTGGACGCTCAACAAGCGCGGCAAGCTGACCCTCAAATCAGGTTCGCGACTGAAGCGGCTGCTCAATATCTTCGCCAATCCGGATCTGCCCACGGTCTCCGACTACTACGAGCCGTGGAGCTACGACTACGACAACCTGCTGTCCGCGCCCGCGATGGACACCAGTCCGGTCGCGCGGCCGAAATCGCTGATCACCGGCCAGGATACGAAGATCACCTGGGGCGCCAACTGGGACGACGACCTGGGCTCCGGACCGGAGCAGGTGGGCAAGGACCCGCTGCTGGCCAAGCTGTCGGATCAGGTGAAGCTGGAGTTCGAACAGACCTTCATGTTCTACCTGCCGCGGATCTGCGAGCACTGCCTCAATCCGTCGTGTGTGGCCTCATGCCCGTCGGGTGCGATCTACAAGCGGTCCGAGGACGGCATTGTGCTCGTCGACCAGGACAAATGTCGTGGCTGGCGACAGTGCGTCAGCGGTTGCCCGTACAAGAAGATCTACTTCAACCACAAGACGGGCAAGGCGGAGAAGTGCACGTTCTGCTACCCGCGCGTGGAAGTCGGTATTCCGACGGTCTGTTCGGAGACCTGCGTCGGGCGGCTGCGCTACATCGGCGTCATGCTGTACGACGCGGATGCCGTGGAGGCGGCGGCCTCGGTCACCGAAACCAAGGATCTGTACCCCTCACAGCTGGGAGTGTTCCTCAATCCGCATGATCCGCGGGTGGTCGCGGAGGCCGAGCGGGCCGGGATCTCGCCGGAGTGGATCGAGGCCGCGCAGAATTCGCCGGTCTACAAATTGATCGTCGATTACCAGATCGCGCTGCCGCTGCATCCGGAATACCGCACCATGCCGATGGTTTGGTACGTGCCGCCGCTGTCGCCGGTGGTGGATGTGCTCTCCGAGACCGGACACGATGCCGAGGACGCGTCGAATCTGTTCGGCGCTATCGACGCACTGCGCATTCCGGTCGAGTACCTGGCCGAGCTTTTCACCGCCGGTGAGATCGGGCCCGTGCGGGCGTCACTGCAGCGGCTGGCGGCCATGCGGTCGTTCATGCGGTCGGTGAATCTCGGTATGGAGCCGGATCCGTCGATCGCACCGTCGGTGCGGTTGGAGCCGGAGGAGATCGAGGCGATGTACCGGCTGCTGGCGATCGCGAAGTACGAGCACCGGTACGTGATTCCGCACGGCGCGACTACGCAGGCGCATGAACTGGATTCGCTGGCGACCGGATGCAGTCTGGATACCGACGGCGGACCGGGTATGACGGCATTCGACACGATGGTGGAGAAGTTCCATCTGACCGATACCAATGGCGCCGCGCCGGAGGAGAAGTCGAATCGGATCAATTTGCTGAACTGGGATGGGCGCAATACCGACGGGCTGCTGCCGACCGCGCGCAATGGCAATGGGGCCAATGGGCGCGGTGCGAACGGGTCCAACGGTTCGACGGAAAACGGTGCGGCCACGAATGGTTCGACACCGGCCACGAATGGCTCGACCAACGGTTCCGTCACGCCGACGCCGACCGGAGCGACCAAATGAATCCGCTGACACCCGGAGACGCATGATGGCACTGCTGAAGGTGCGCCGCAGGCCCGAGCCCGTCGCTCAGCTGTCCGAGCGCGATTGCCGCCTGGTGTGGCGGATCGCCGCGCTGCTGCTCGACTATCCGAGCGAGCAGATGTTGGCGACTGTCGACCAGATCGACGATGCCGCAACGCAATTGCCGGACATGGTGGGCGCGCCGCTGCTGGAATTCATCCACCATCTGCGCGCCACCCCGCCGATCACGCTGGCACAGCAGTACGTCGAAACCTTCGATATGCGCCGCCGTTCCAGCATGCACCTCACGTTCTACGCCTACGGTGACACCCGCAAACGCGGTATGGCGCTGCTGCGGTTCAAGCACGCCTACCGGCACGCCGGTGTCGAACTCGGTGACGAGGAGTTGCCCGACCACCTGCCGGTGCTGCTGGAATTCGCCGCGACCGTCGACCCGATCGGCGGTGAGCGTCTGCTGGGCGAGCACGTTCCGGTGATCGAACTCCTGCGGCTTTCGCTGGTAGACAACGGATCCCCGTACGCCGGAGTGCTGGCGGCCGTCGTTGCCACCCTGCCGCCGCTTACCACTGCGGACCGGCGTCGCATCGCCGAACTCGCCGCCCAGGGACCGCCCGAGGAAGAGGTCGGTCTCGACCCCTTCGCCATGGACCCATCCCTGTTCGACGGATCGGAAGCCCGCCGATGACCACCGCCTTCTGGATGACGCTGCCCTACGTGGCCTTCACCTCGTTCGTGCTCGGCCACCTGTGGCGTTACCGCAATGACCAATTCGGTTGGACCACACGGTCTTCCCAGATCTACGAGAGCCGTCTGCTGCGGCTGGGCAGCCCGCTGTTCCACTTCGGCATGCTCGGCGTCATCGGTGGGCACGTGCTCGGCGTGCTGATCCCGGAATCCTGGACCGATGCCGTCGGCATCTCCGAGCACACCTACCACGTGGTCGCGGTCGCGGCGGGTTCGGTCGCCGGACTCGCGGTGATCCTCGGCGTCGGCATCCTGCTCTACCGCCGCATCACCGTCCCCGCCGTCCGCAAGGCCACCACGCGCAATGACCAGCTCATGTACGTGCTGCTGGCCGCCGCGCTGATCACCGGTCTGCTCAATACCTGGGGCAGCAATCTGCTGTGGGGCACCTACAACTATCGCGAGACCGTATCCCCGTGGTTCCGTAGCCTTTTCACGGTCCATCCCGACCCCGAACTCATGGTCGGCACTCCGTGGACCTTCCAGTTGCACGGTCTCGTCGTGCTGACGCTCATCGCCATCTGGCCCTACACCCGGCTGGTCCACATGTTCAGTGCGCCTGTCGGCTACCTGACCCGGCCGTACATCGTGTACCGCGCAAAGGAATCCAACGCCGCGGACAAGCGTCGCTACGCGCGTGCCTGGGATGCCCCCGTCACGCCCGAAACCTGGCGCTGACCCCCGAGTTCGGGTCCTCTCACCCGATGCCCCGCAGCCCCGTCCTCCCTGATCAGGAGCGCGGGGCTGTGTGCTTTCCTGGCAAACACGCTTGTCGAATCCCGAAGACACCCCCACGGCCGTGATAAACATTCGACCCATGTACCGGCTCGTGGCTACACCTCGCTGGCGCTCGGTTCCGGCACGCCCGATGGGCGCTGTGCCGATGGTTCGCTCGCTGCGCTCCCTCACGCGCTGCCTGGTTTTCCTGTTGGCGGTCTACGCCGCAACCATTCCCGTAACCGCCGGAGCCGATCCCGGCTCCGAGATTCTCGATGTCCGGCCGCTCGGCGGGCGGCAGTTCGAGGTCGTGGTCCATTCGGCGGCGATGAATCGGCCCATCACACTGTGGATGTCGCATCCTGGTACGGGTGCGCCCGCGCTCTATCTGCTCAATGCGATCGACGGCGGCGAGGACGGCGGACCGTGGACGCGCCGCACGGATGTCGCGGATTTCTTCGCGGATAAGAACGTCAATGTGATCGTGCCGATGAGTGGGCGCGCGAGTTACTACACCGATTGGCTCGACGACGATCCGGTCCTGGGCCGCAACAAGTGGACGACGTTCCTGACCAAGGAGCTGCCGCCGCTGCTGGGTTCGCGTTTCGGTATGACCGGGCGCAATGCCGTTGCGGGCCTGTCGATGTCGGCGACTTCGGCACTGAATCTGGCCATCGGCGCACCCGGCCTGTATCAGGCTGTAGGTGCCTACAGCGGCTGCCCGCGCACCAGTGACCCCGCCGCCATCGCCTATCTGCACTCCCAGCTCGCGGTCTTCGGCGCGAATGCGGGCAACATGTGGGGCGCCCCGGACAATCCGGCCTGGGCCGAACACGATCCGATGCTGCACGTCGACCGGCTGCGCGGCTTGGCGCTCTACGTCTCGTCGGGCAATGGCGCACCGGGAGTGCACGAAACCCTCGGCGATGTCGGCATCGATGGCAATCCGGTACGGCTGCTCGACCGCATGCTGGTCGGCGGTGTCATGGAGACCGTCATCGATGGCTGCACCGGCCCCTTCGTGGACCGGCTGGCCTCGGCGGGCATACCCGCCACCGTGAATCTCCGTCCGGCGGGCACGCACGCCTGGTCGTACTGGCAGGACGACGTCCACCAGTCCTGGCCGCTGTTCGCCGCCGCGCTGGGCGCATAGCCGACACTTGTCGGTGCCCTGGTCGACAATGCGGTATGGCCTATGACAAAGTGCTCGCCGATCGGATCCGGGAGCTGATCGACCCGACACCCGAGGTGAGCGAAAAGAAGATGTTCGGCGGTCTCGCCTTCCTGATCAACGGCAATATGGCGGTAGCGGCGAGCCGTACGGGCGGTCTACTCGTCCGCGTCGACCCGCGGGAGAGCACCACCCTGCTCGCCCGCGAATACGTCGGCACAATGGTGATGGGCGGTCGCGAAATGAACAACTGGCTGCGGGTCGACGGCGCGGCCGTCGCCGATGACGAAGCGCTCGACGAATGGGTCGACCGCGGCGTCAGCTATGCGCGTTCGCTGCCGCCGAAGGAGAAATAGCGGTTCAGTGGACCAGGCGGCGGAAGGTGAGTTTGTCGAATTCCCGACCGTATTCGTCCACCGCGACCACATCCATTTCGCTGGCGAAAATGCCGGGGCGGACATCGACGCGCAGGAACGAGTAGTTGCGGAACCGCACTCGCGACCAGGAAGCCGCTTCGTCCTGTTTGCCGCCGGACGCGGTCCACACATAGCTGTTCGGGACCGTCGTGTCCGGTAATTCGTGGCCGCGGAACGTTTCCTGCGAACCGGGCTGGAAGTCGTAGCGCGGTCGGCCACCACCGCCGACGGTGTAGTAGACTGTGCCGTCCGTATCCGGGTAGACGATCGAATTGTCCGCGGCGATCCTGGTCGCGGCGCCGGCGCGGATCGGGTCCGTGCGTTCGTAGACGTGATTGTGGCCCTGCAGCACCAGATCCACCTGATACCGGTCGAACAATCCGGCCCACGCATCGCGCACGCCGCCGTCGCTGGCATGGGCGTCGGTGGTCGAGTACGCGCAATGATGGAAGAAGCAGACCAGGAAGTCGATATTCGGGTCCGCGCGGTAGGCGGCGAGAGTGCGCTCCACCCAACTCGTCTGCGCCCCACCGGAATACCCGGTATTCGCCTTGATCTCATAGCTGACGTCATTGGCGTCGAGCGAGAGGACCGCGACATTGCCGTAGGTGAACGAGTATGCCGACGGGCAGCCCGCGGGGCCGTTGCCGGGGAAGTCCAGCCGCGCCAGATGTCCGCCGTAGCCGTGCTGGCCGTAGGTCGCTTCCATATCGTGGTTGCCGGTGGCGAACATCCACGGTGTCTCGGCGGCACTGCGTTCGATGGCCCCGAAGTAGACATCCCAGACATAGGGGTTGTACTTGTCGAAACCGGATTCGAGCTTCGCGCCGTTGGCGACGAATTCGTTCGGCTTGCCCCCGCCGGACGGGTCGGCATAGGCGATATCACCGGCGAGAATGTGGAAATCCGGTTTGGCGGCGGCGATTTGGCGCAGCACATTGCTCGCGTGCGGCGCGTTCGGATCGTTATCGGCCTTGTAGTACTTGTCGTCGTAGTCGCCGGACACGGTGCCCTGCGGCAGCGCCGGCGTCTCGTCGGTGCCCTGATCGCCCATCATGGTGAACCGGAACGGCAGGATCGCGCTACGCGCACTCGGCATCGCGGGTGCCGCGGCACGGATATCGCCAGTGAAGCCGTCGGCGGTGCGCCAGCGATAGAAGTGCGGCACGCGTCCGGGTAGGCCGTCGACGGGGGCGTGCACGTAGAACTGTTCGGCCGCGAGGACACCGCCGTCCGCGGAGGGCACCTGGGTCAGCAGATTGCGCACCTCGGCCTCGATGGTGCCGCCGAGGGCGGGCGTCGGGCCGTGGTCCAGGAAGACCTTGGTACCGGCGGGCGGCCGGGAGAGCTGACCGGCGAACCGGAGCTGACTCGTCGCATCCGCTCCGTATCCGACACGTCGACCGCCGACCGCGAGCTGCGCGTCCTCGGCGTAGGCGCGCCTGCCGAACGGGGAGGCGCCGACGGCAGCGACCGCGGCGGCCGCCGCGGTACCGCGCAACACATTGCGGCGGGAAACCGCGTGCCGGCGTAGGTAGTTCCGATGCCACTCATGCTGCTCGTCCATGGTCATATGGGCGGCGTTGGCAGCGGGAATTCCGGTATCCGGAAGATCGCCAGCGGGGTTCATCGGATTCGACGGCACGGCACCGATGCTCTACGGCCCCAGCGCATCACGCAACTCGACACCGCTTCCCACGCACGAACAATTCGTGAACTCTCGGGCTCTCACGAAACGTTAGCTACGCAATTCACCCAAAAGGAACGAATGGCCCAGAGACAGTGGTGATCTCACTCTTTTTCGACGGCGTTTTCGGGACTAGGCTGCGGCGATGACGTCATTTACGCGTGCGGCGGCCGTGGCGGTCGTCCTGGGCGGTTCCGTATTCGGCGCCGCGACCGCACATGCGACGCCCGGTACCGATATCACCGCGGTCACCCTCGCCCAGGCGCAGATCCCCGCGGGCCTGCTGCCGTTCGTCGCGGGCACCGACCTCGTCGTCCGCGAAATCACCATTGCGCCAGGCGGTTCCACCGGCTGGCACTATCACTACGGTCCGGTCTTCGGCTTCGTCCGCTCGGGCACCCTCACCCATCCGGGCCCCGACTGCGTGGCCCCGGTCTTCCACACCGGCGATTTCATCTACGAACCCGAGGGCGCCTGGAACGTGCACATCGGCCGCAATCTCGGCCCCGACCCGCTCGTCCTCGACGTCGTCTACGCGCCGCCCACCGGTAAGCCGCTCTTCGAAGACGCCGACGCCCCCGGCTGCGCGTAGTCAGTTCGGTGACCGCTGCCGCACCAGCGGCAGGTACACCTCGTCGACGATTTCGATGAGCACATCATCGGGTGCGGTGGGGACCCCGCGCAGCACGAATTCGTTGCGCAACAAGACGATTGCCACCGTGGCGACCCGTGGATGCAGGGCCTCGGGCGCGGCCTCGCCGCGGGCGACCGCGCGGCCGAGAATGGTCAGCCAGGTCGCGGCACCGGAGTCCGTGGAGTGCTCGGGCAGCTGCGCGAGCAGTTCCGCCGCACCACCGGCCGCCGCCAATAAGTCGCGCATGACCGCGCCGAGGGGTGAACTCCAGTGGCGGTTGGCGCGGCGCAGCATCTCGAGTACGTCCTCGCGCAGGTTCCCGGTATCGGGGGGCTGAACGGCGGTGGTCAGCTGCCGGTAGGCGGCGATGCCGAGTGCGAGGCGATTCGGCCACCGGCGGTAGATGGCGTTCTTGTTGGTGCCCGCGCGGATCGCGACTCTGTCCATGGTCAGTCCGGCGTAACCGGATTCGGTCAGCTCGTCTGCGGCTGCGCGCAGGATCGCCTCCTCGAGCGCTGGACCACGCCGCCGCGTTTGCCCGAGTTGTTCCACGCCTGCCACCTCCCTCGAACCGAAACTCATCGTACCTTTCGACAAGAGCATGACGGCAGAACACTGAGGAGTTAAGGTACGAGCAGTACCTTAACTCCGTTCGATCGAAGGAATGCACCATGCGCGCAAAGGGCATCAGTTACAGCACCGGCTTCCTCGGCAAAGGCGGGCTTTCCCGGCAGCCGTTCGACGCGACGGAGGTCGAGCGGGAACTCCGCATCATCCGAGATGACCTGCACTGCAACGCAATACGCGTGATGGGTGGCGATCCGGATCGGATCGAGCTCGCCGCGACCTGCGCCGCCGAACTCGGCCTCGAGGTCTGGTTCTCGCCCTATCCGCTGGAGCTCGAACCCGAGGAAGTGCTCGCGCTGTTCACCGACTGCGCCGAGCGCGCGGAACGACTGCGCCAGCATGGGGCCGAGGTTGTCTTCGTGACCGGTGCGGAGTTGAGTCTGATGAACCACGGATTCCTACCCGGCCGCGATATCGACGAGCGGCTCGAGCTACTGCTGCGACCGGATCGGCCACGCGAGCAGATCGGCGAGGTCAGCGCGCGGGTCAATGAATTCCTCGGCAAAGCGGTCGCGGTGGTCCGGGAACACTTCGGCGGCAAGATCACCTATGCCGCGGTGCCGCTCGAACGCGTCGACTGGGAGCCCTTCGACATTGCCTCGGTGGATCTGTATCGGTCCGCCGAGATCGCCGACCGGTTCGCCGATGGCGTCGGAACCCTTGTCGCCCAAGGCAAACCGCTCGCGATCACGGAGTTCGGCGCGGCCACCTTCCACGGCGCGGGCGATCGCGGCGCACTCGGACTGGAGATCGTCGAACACGATCCGGATACCGGCGCGCCACTGCGCGTGAACGGCGACTACCGCCGCGACGAGGCGGGCCAGGCCGCTTACATCCGCGAGCTACTGGAGATCTTCGACGCCGAGGGCGTGGACAGCACCTTCGTATTCACCCTCGCCCTGCACGACCACCCGCACCGTCCCGATGCCGACCCACGCTCCGACCTGGACCTGGCCAGCTACGGCATTGTCAAGGTCTTCGAAGACCGCTGCGGCGCTACCTATCCGGACCTGCCGTGGGAGCCGAAGGCCGCATTCCACACCCTCGCCGACTACTACCGAGGGCACTGAACCGGATGGCCGGCACCCCTCGCTGGATATTTGACTTGTGATTACAGATTCTCTACCGTCGACCCGTGGCACGTACGAAGAGCTTCGATCCCGACGATGCGGTCGCCAAGGCGATGGAGGTGTTCTGGCGCAAGGGGTACGCCCGGACCACGCCACAGAATCTTCTCGACGCGATCGGTGTCGGCCGAGGCAGCCTGTACAACGCGTTCACGGGCAAACGGGACCTGTTCGAGCGGGCGCTGCGCCGATATCAGGCGCACGAAACGGCGCGGTTGATCAATCTGCTCGACGGTCCGGGCTCACCGCGGGATCGGGTCCGCGCCGCGCTGACCATGGTGCTCGACGCGGCCAGCGACGACACAGAACGCCGCGGCTGCCTGGCCACGAATACCGCAGTCGAGCTGGGCGGCGACGACACGGTCGAGCTGCTCGTGCGGCGCATTTTCGATCGGCAGCACGATGCCTTCCGGAGCGCTATCGAGGAGGGGCAGCGCGCCGGGGAGTTCACCAAGGATCTGGATTCCCAGACCGCAGCCAACTTCCTACTGGTGACCATCAACGGAATGCGGGTGCTCGCCAAGGCCGACCCTCGCCCGGCCCGGCTCGCGGGACTGGTCGAAACAGCAATGCGGGCACTGTAATTCATCGGGTTCGGTAAAGCAGGTCATCAGCAGAGGGCAGGCATGCTGCTCTTGATTTGTAACTTCAGTTCAAGAAAGAGGGTCTCATGGATCTGCAACTCACAGGCAAGACCGCCATCGTCACCGGGGCGAGCAAAGGCATCGGCCTGGAAATCGTCCGGGCACTCACGGCCGAAGGCGTGCGGGTCGTCGCCGCCGCGCGCACAATCACCCCCGAACTCCGCGAGCTCAACGGCCCTTCCACCGCCGTGACCGTCGACCTGGCCAGCCCAGAAGGGGCCACTGCGTTGATCGAACGCGCCACCGAGATCCTTGGCGAGATCGATATCCTCATCAACAATGTCGGCGGCGTCGTCCCCGGCAGCGCCGACGCCGCCGGCTTCCTCGACATAGGCGACGATGCCTGGCAGCGCACCTACGAACTCAACCTGTTCGGCACCGTCCGGGTCACCCGCCACGCCCTGCCCAGCCTGCTCCGGCAACGCGGCGTGATCATCAACGTCTCCTCCATCGGCGCGCGCGCTGCCTACCACCCCGTCGACTACGGCACCGCGAAAGCCGCCTTGAACAATCTCACCAAAGCACTCGCCGAAGAGTTCGGCGCACAGGGCCTGCGCGCGCTTACCGTCTCCCCCGGCCCCACCCGCACCCGCAACTGGTCGGCCCCGGACGGCTACGCCGCCGACGTCGCCGCCCAAAACGGAATAACCCTCGATGAATTCCTCGCCCAAGCCCCCGCACGGATGGGCATCACCACTGGCCGACTCACCGAACCACACGAGACCGCGGCACTAGTGACCTTCCTGGCATCCGATGTGTCCGGAAATCTCACCGGCGCAGACTATTTGGCCGACGGCGGGGCGATCAAAACGGTCTGAGGCGGTGACCGTCGACGCCAGCGTCGATAGCACTACCCGCACCTCGTCCTCGACCGGATCACGACCGCCCTGAGGTAGACTCGAACATGAGTTCGAATCAAGGGGTTTGGATGCGGGCGTTACGTCGAGCCGAGATTGCCGGGTTGCTGGCCAGCGATATCGTCGCGCACCTGGCCACCATCGACGCGGCCGGATATCCGCATGTCACGCCGATGTGGTTTCTGTGGGATCAGCAGGCTTTTCGGCTGACAAGCTGGGCCGGACGGCCGCATTTGCGGCGGATTCTGGCGAATCCGCGAGTGGGGTTGGTAATCGATCGGGAAGTGGTGGGCTCGCGGGACGGCGGGCAGCGGCCGAATCGGCAGGTGCGGGTGATCGGGGACGCCGAGCTGACCATCGATGCGGATGGCGTGTGGACCCAGCGCATCTGGGAGAAGTACGGCAGTGGGCCGGTGCTGGGTGAGGTGGAGCGCGCGCGGGTGCTGATCACGATCACTCCCGACCGCTTCATCGCCGTCGCGAGCGTCTGACCTGCACGAAAATTTCTTCAATAAAATTCGCGAGATACGTCGAAGACGTCGGGGCAGCTCCGACCGAAGGGTGACAGCAGGTCATAACCAACCCAAGGAGCCCACCATGTCGGTCAACACTTTCCTCTGGTTCGACAACGACGCCGAGGAAGCCGCCGCCCGCTACACCGCGCTGATCCCCAACTCTCGCATCGTGGATGTCAATCGCCACCCCGACGGCTCGGCTTTCATCGTCTCGATCGAACTCGACGGTCACCCGTACACCCTGATGAACGGCGGTCCCGGACATCCGTTCACGGATGCCGCATCGATCCAGGTGATCGTGGATACCCAGGCCGAGGTCGATCGCCTGTGGGACGCCCTGATCGATGGCGGTGCGCCCGGGCCGTGCGGCTGGCTCACCGACCGCTACGGCCTGTCCTGGCAGGTCGTCCCCGCGACCCTGCTCGCCCTCATGGACGGTGCGAACCCCACCAAGACCGGCGCCGCCGCCGCGGCGCTGCAGTCCATGTCCAAGCTCGATATCAAGGTTCTGCAGGACGCGTACGACAACGCCTGAGACCGGGCACCCCGTCTGATAGCCGGGCACCCACACAGTGTGCCCGGCTACGACATCGGGTGCCCGGCGGAGGGCGGATGCGGGGTGCGGGGGTCGAGCTCGCGGTGGGTGACGAGGACACCCCTCGGGGTCCCCGTCGGATCCGAGGGGTAGAGCAGATACGCCGGGTGGCCGGGTCGTAGTGCCCGCGCCCGGTGGACATTGTCGATCGGGGTCGCGGGGCGACGGGCGGCTCGACCGGCCGCGGCCGAGTCATCGAACATCAGCCAGTCGATGCCGTGCCAGGGCAGATCCCGCCTGACGGCGGCGACCGTAATCCCCTGCCGTGCACCGGAATCCGCGATCACCGTCGCGATTCGGCGCGACGGTTCGGTCGGGTCGACCGGAACGAAACACGCGCCGGTCTTGGCGACCGCCCAGAGCGCCAGCCCGGATTCGAGCGGCCGCGACAGCGCTGCCACCACGAACTCGCCCGGTCCCGCACCGCCGGCCATCAATTCGCGCGCCCATCTGGACGATTCCTCGTCCAGCTCCTGATACGTCATCGTGCGCGCACCGTCACGCAGAGCGACCGCGTCCGCAACAGTGCCCGCTCGCAGGAGTTCGGGCAATAAGACCGTCGGACCGGTCTCGGCCGCTCGCGCGATGTTGTCGTCGGCTCCCGTCACAACGCCTCCCCGGGTATTTCGGAAAGCCTGCCGCGGCCAACCTACGGCACTACCGGACCGAGACCGCGGCATTTCACACCCTCGGGATGTCGCCGTCGTCAGGCCCCATCAGGATGCCGAAACCACCTCCGCGAAGACATCGTCGAGGTTGCTCGCGGTGAGTCCGAAGGTCTCCCGGGTGGTGGCGTCGTCGACGGTGAACTCGCGATGCGACATGTGGTAGGTCTCGAACAATTCGGCCCAGAACGGGTCGGTGTGGCCGAGCAGGGTCAGTTCGCGGTCCGTCATCACCTCGAGCCGCGGCTTCGGGGCATCCGCTGTTGCGGCGAAGCGCTCGGCGGCCGCACGCAGGGTGCTGGTGATGGTCGGGGCGAGCCAGGCACGCCCCCAAGCGTTTTCGCTGCGCGCGACCGCGACGAGTGCGGCGGCCGCGTCACCGATCGCGGTGTAGGAGTGCGGCAGATCCAGGTCCTGCGGGACCAGAGCGAGTTGGCCCGCAATCACTTTCGGCTGCACCAGCAGCGAGAACAGCGATACCGCACCGCGGCCGAGGAATTGGCCCGCCCTGACCTCGGTGACCCGTACCCGGCCCGCATCGTGCGCCGCCTTGGCATCGAGCCACATCCGCGCGCGCACCCGCCCCTTGGGTCCGGTGGCCGCCAGCGGTGTGTCGTCGGTGACCACACCGTCCACCGGGCCGTAGCCGTACAGATTGCCGAGCATCACGTAGTTCGCACCGGACTGCTCCGCGGCAGACAGTATGGCGCTGAACAGTGGCGGTACCGCCTCCGGCCAGGTGTGATAGGCGGGCATCGCGGTATTGAATACGGTGTCCGCGCCCTTGACGAGATCGGTGAGCGCGGTCGCGTCCACGGCATCGGTGGCGATCAGCTCGATATCGGGATGCTGCGGGCCGGTCCCGCTGCGGCTGATCATCCGCACCTGGTCGCCGGATTCGGCCAACCGGACCGCGGTTGCCGAGGCGGTGGCGCCCCGGCCGATGATGACATGCGAAGGCATGCGACTTCCCTTCTGATACAAGATGATTCGCGCAATCTAGGCAATCTGCCGATCGCGTGCCGTCAACATTGCCCGGTGCGGGAGCGCTAGACTAGTGGCCGGTTAGCCATCTATCCCAAGGATCCAGCCATGAAGACCGTGGCCGTTGTCGCTGTCGCGCCGGTGAAGCCCTTCGAACTCGCCATGCCCGGAACCATGCTCGGCTCGGTGACGGTCGACGGTGAGCCGTGTTACCGGATGGTGGTGTGCACCGCCGAACCCGGCATTGTTCCCGGTGCGCTGGGCGGTTTCGATGTCGTGGTACCGCGCGGACTGGATGCGCTCGACGAAGCGGATACCGTCATCGTGCCGAGCACCGGCAGTCGAGGGACCGCCGATGCGGCCACCATCGCGGCACTGCGGCGGGCCGTCGATCAAGGTAAGCGCGTCACTTCGATCTGCAGTGGCGCATTCGTATTGGCCCAGGCCGGGCTGCTATCCGGCCGCACCGCGACCACGCACTGGGGTCTGGCCGACGAACTCGCCGAGATGTTTCCCGATGTGACCGTGCGCAGCGACGCACTGTTCATCGAGGACGGACCGGTGACCACCGCCGCCGGTGCCGCCGCCGGAATCGACCTGTGCCTGCACCTGATTCGCACCGACTACGGTGCGACGGTCGCCAATGCCGCGGCCCGCGCCGCGGTCGTAACCCCGGTACGCCCCGGTGGCCAAGCCCAATTCGTCGACTCGCCACTGCCGCCGGAGAACGGCCGCACCCTCTCGGACACCCGCACCTGGGCCCTGGAACGACTCGACACTCCCCTATCCCTGGACGATCTGGCCACCCACGCCCGCACCAGCGTGCGCACCCTCACCCGCCGCTTCCACGAGGAAACCGGCCTCAGCCCGCAGAAATGGCTACTGCACCAACGCATTCAGCGCGCCCGCGAACTCCTCGAATCCACCACCCTGCCGATGGATCAAGTGGCCCGCCACAGCGGCATGGGCTCCGCAGAATCCCTGCGCCAACACATGATCCGCCACGTCGGCCTACCCCCGAGCGCCTACCGCGCCTCCTTCACCCGCACCCCGCGCCGATCCGCATGAGCGAACCCGAGGCGGCGGCTATACCTGAATGACAGTCAGCTCCGGCACGACAGAGCGAAACCCGGTGTCCTGACTCACTACCGGCGATCTGTGTGCGATCGCAGTTGCCCGGCAGATTGCCAGGCCCGGAATGCCGCTGAACAGCGCTGAAGCTCAGCCGAATCCGGCCGATGCGGCTCCGCCTTGATACACCAACCGCCGCCGAGTGCCGGTGTCATGGATGGTCGGTAAAGTGAGCTCGACCGCATCCAGGCTGTAGCAGGAGGCATTCGGTGAATGCGAAATCGTTTGTGAACGGCTTCAACTCGGTGACGCTGACCTTGACGAATGCACCCTTGGTTGGGGCGCTCATGCGCAAGAGCTTCGTCGAGATCAGTTACGTGGGCCGCCGTTCCGGCAAAACCTTCAGCACGCCCGTGAACTACCGCCGTTCCGGCGATTCGATCGTCATCGGGGTTGCACTCCCGGATCGAAAGAGTTGGTGGCGCAACTTCACCGATGAAGGCGGCCCGATCACGCTGCACCTCGACGGCGGCGACCGGCGTGGTCACGCGCTCGCACATCGTGACGAGCGCGGACGGGTCACGGTGCGTGTCCGCCTGGACGATTCGCACTGACCAACCCGAACCCTCTTGCCCCCGAACACAACTGGCGAAACTCATTTATCAACCGGGCCAGCGGAGGGGCAGGAATCTCACAATCGTGGCCAACCGGCCAAGCCCTGGCCAATCATTCCGAGATCTGGCCACGGCTTTCGAGACCCTGCATGGTCTCATCTCTCGAGGGTCAGTGGCGCTCGAACTCACCATCGTTCACGCCGGCGGTCAACGCATCCCATTCGGATGGCGTGAAAACGAGCACCGGGCCGCTGGGGTTCTTGCTGTCGCGCACTCCGATCATGTCACCGTCGAGGAACGCGACCTCCACGCACTGACCGCTGGTCTCGCTGTAGCTACTCTTCTTCCAGCGCGCCCCGGACAGGTCAACCACGGTCATACTCCCTTGCTACCTGCCGGACCAGGTCTCGCGTGTTCTTCTCATCCAGCGTGGTCTGCCGGATGGCATCAGCGAATTCATGGTACCGCTGTACAACATCTGGCTTCTCGATGTACATGTCGTTGCTCATCGCCCCGTCGAGGTAGACCACAGGCGGTTCAACCGGCTGCCCTTTGCGATCCAGACCGAAGTTGAGCAGCACAAATGGCGTAGCGGACAAGCCCCATACCGACCCAGCGGCATACGGATGCACGCGAAGGCTGACATTCGGCAGCTTGCCGATTTCTGCCAGTTGCCGCAACTGTGCTGCCATGACCCTTGCATCGCCGATTACGCGATGGAGTGCCGATTCATGAAGCAGGACTTCGAGCGCCAGCGGGTTTGCCTTGCGAGTCACGATGACTTGGCGGTTCAACCGAACCTGCACTCGCCGTTCGATGTCATCCGGGTTGCCATCGTGGAGGAACGCACTTATCAGCGCGCGGGCATAGTCCGCAGTTTGCAAAAGTCCGGGTACGAGCTCCTGATAGGAGGTGAGGCGCTGCGCGGCGCGTTCCATGCCGACGTACATGTTGAAAGCGTCACTGAACAAGCCGCCCAACGCTGTAACACCGTCTTCGTCTTTCGCCGCCGCTGCTCGCCCCGCGAGGCCGACAGCCTGCTTCGTCTCGTCCTCATCAACCTCGTACAGTTCGCACAAGGCCCGCACGTCCTGCCTTCGTGGGTTCACCGTTCGGCCGGTTTCAAGCCGCTGAAGCGCGTTGAAACTCAGCTGAACCTCTTTCGCCGCGTTGACCATCGACAGCCCCCGACCTTCGCGCGCCTCGCGAAGGAACCGACCCAACTGGCGACGCAGCAACGTCGGTGACTGATCCTCAGACATTGGGATGCTCCTCGAAGTGAATGCACCTGTGCTCGGATTTTCAATACTGTTGTATCGCAAATCCGCATGACGCCTTGGCGTTTCGGATGAACCGATTTGAATATTCAGATTCGGCTCTTGTACCCGTTTGCTCAGTGCTGCACTGAATATGCGCCCAGCTGGGACAACACCCATCTCGCCCTCGGCAGTCCGCTTCCGCCCGAGGACATCCAGGGTTGCCGGGGCCAGGCGCACAACTTCAGCCATCGAGTTCCGGGAGGTCGGCAGATGCCGAACCATGATCTTCCCCAACGAGATCCGTTCATCGGGCCGCCCGCTCGCTATGTCGGGGCGTCGTCCGACGTGGTCGAGTTGTTCGCGGATGCAGTTCGCGTGTGGGCAGCGCAGATCGCGCCCACCGAGTCGTCCCTGTGCCGGGGTGTCGATTCCCCCGGCATCGGGCGTGCCAGTGGCGAGGTGAAGTGATGCGGCGAGATATGTTGCGTACCACTCGAACTCGCGACGGCGACAAGATCGCGGTGTGGCAGCTGGTCCGTAGTTCGGCACGTGTGCTGCGGGTGCAGTTCCCCCGTGAGTCGTTCACCGCGCACCGGCTTCCGTCGCGCACACCGCTTCCGGATGCGCAGCCCGGAACCATCCTGTTCGACGTAAATCCGGATCTGGCCGATGCGCGCGAATTGCTGCCCGCGCACGACGACCTCTGGGACGTGCTGCGCAACGACTATTGGACCGCGCTGCTGTGCGCGGCAGACATCCCGAACCCGTTGGGGCACAACGCAGATGAATGAGATCGAGCCCCACAGAGACGAAATCGCCCCCGCTGTAAAGGCACTACTCACCGCCTTCCACGAAGACACGCGATGCAAGCTCGAACTGGCTCCCACCAATAGCGCCACGCTGTGCCAACTCGCGGACGGTTCACTACGTGTCGTAGGTGCGGACGGCTGGCTCATCGAGTATGACGACCTGGACGAAACCGACGTAATCGATATCAACCTGACCAGCGCCGTGCCGTATGCGTCTGCGCTTGTCGAACATTCCGGGTGCCATGAGCCCGACCTACACTGTGATGCGGCCCGTTGGATGCCAAATGGAGGGGTGCAGGTGCGACAGCGAGCAACAACGATCATCGCGGTTTTGGCGGGGGTGGTTCTCTTGATCGGGGGCTGCGGGTCGACCACCAAAGGCACACCCACCGCGAGCACGACTCCCACTACCGACATCACGGCCGCGACCGCGGCCCTGTGGGACCCCTGCCAGATCGCCCAGGATGTATGGCGCAGGATCGGCGTCGACCCATCCACGCTCACATCCGATATCGGCGGCACCCAAGAACCCGGATTCAAGCTGTGCGGCGGCCACGACACCAAGCCCGAGCGGACCTTCGATGTGACGATATGGTCGACCATCCACACGGTGGAGGACTACAAAAGGAAAGAGGGCAACACCGAATTCGTCCCAGTCAATGTCGCGGGGCGTGATGGTGTCCGGTATCGGCCAGCGGGTGACAAGCGCGGTGACCAGTGCGTACTCATGTTTCCAGCCAGGCAGGGCTCATTCTCGGTGACTGTGTTGAAGCAGGAAGCAAGCAGCCCCGTGGCACCGTGCGACCGCGCTACCGCGGTTGCCGAGATTGTGGTTCCGTTGTTGCCACAGTGACCGAGCGATAAGGGGGCCGCCGTGTCGATGGATGAGGAAATCACCCGCTGGCGCCATCTCGCGGATGAAGCACAGGCGGGTCGGCTGACCCTCGATCCATCGGTCGCAAACGACTGCTACGCAGCCTGCGAGAAACAGATCCGAATCTACGAAGATTGCCGATACCTACTTCACCAGATGAACCATGTCACGGGGCTGGGCAAATTCGAATGCGCGGACCAGCTGGCGAAAATGCTGGGCGAGAAAGCCATCGGCGGTGACGGGGATGTCGACTCCGCACTCGCCGAGCATATCGAGGTGGTGAAGCTGATTCGTGACACGATCAAAGTGTCGGTCCAACAGAGCAGTGAGCAGGAGCAGCAGAACGCCCAGAGCATCGCTGGTATTCAGATCCAGTGACATTCTCCGGAACCAGCCGACGAGTACCAGTCCCAGTGGAGGCGAACGCGCCCTAACCCGATCGAACCGGTTAGAGCGCGTTCGCCGCAATATCAGCGCTCGTACTGCGTCGCCTACGCGCTACGCCCCGCTGACTTCCACAGGTAATGTGTTGGCCCGCACCAGTTCTCGGGAAGCGGCACGGTAGCGGTCGGCGATCAGACGGACGACAGCCGGGTGAACGCCGATGGGTTCAGCAACACCATCAGCTCCAGCCTCGTGCAGGCGCTGCTGGAACAGGCCGTGGGCCAGCAGATACGACGCGATGAAGACGCGCTTTGCGCCCGAATCGCGAAGGTCGGCAACGACTTCCGGCACGCGCGGGACTCCGGTGGCGACGTAGCCGATGCGAACCGGAACACCCAGAAGTTCGGCCAGCATGCCCGCTGCGCGCCGAACATCCTGGCGGGCACGGGCATCCGATGATCCGGCCGCCGCGAAGACCACGGCGTCACCCGGACGCCAGCCTGCGGCACGCAGTCGCATGGCCATGATCCGGGCCAATGCCGGATCCGGTCCCATCGCGGGTGTCACCGCCACCTCGGGATGACCGCTCTCGGCCACCTCCCGAGGCACATCCTGATACACATGGTATCCGGAGGCGAGGAAGGCCGGAACCACAACGGCAGGAACCGATTCCCCTTGGGCATCGGTCAGATCACGCAGCACCTCAGACGGCGATGGGCCGAGCACATCCACGAAAGCGGTACGCACCCAGGGCTTCTCGGTCGCCTCCTGCCCACGAGCAACCGCTCGAGGTGCACAAACCGGCGCCATGGAGGTATCGGCGTCGCGCCCCGAAATCGCGACGCCGAGCTCACCCACCCCGCTTGCTCCCATCCCACCGGCCGCCGTCCTGCTGAACTCGTCAGCGACCGCCTCGGCGAGCGCGGCGATCATCTGCACGCCCCTGGTACTCCTGGTGCCGTGTGCGACCAGGACCAGGGCCGGAGCAGTCACCAGCTCCCCGCAGGTTGTGCGTACCTCGGCGCGCGGGCCGGGGTGCCGATACCCGCTACCGGCGCACGGCCGTTGGCGACGGTGCGCGGAAAGTCATCGGCGCAATCCGCGGCGTCCAGCGCCAGTCGGTAGCCCCGCTTGACCACGGTCTGAATGGCTTTCGGGGTACCGAGCCCGGCACGCAGCCGCGCGATCGCAGTCTCCACGGCATGGGTGTCGTCACCGCCGCCGGGCAGCGCCGCGAGCAGATCCTCCCGGGAAACCACCCGGCCGGGCTGCCGCGCCAGCGATCGCATCAGTGCCATCGGCGCGGGCGCGAGCTGACGCACCGAACCGTCGACCACCACGCACGCCCCGCGCACGCTGATGGTGTGTCCGGCGGCCTGGATTCGATTGGCGCGCCGCGGCAATTCCTCGGCGACGTGCCGGGCCAGCGCACCGAGGCGCGCCCGTCCCGGCATCGAGGTCGCCACACCCAGCTCCTCCAGCGGAGCCGCGGTAATCGGTCCCACGCAGGCGGGCAGCACCCGTCCGCGCAGCGCGTGCAGCACGCCCTCGAGCAGCCCGGTTTCCTTGGCGCGCATCAACATCGACGCCACGGCGGGCGCACTGGTGAAGGTCACGCAGTCCAGGCTGGAGGTGATGATGGCCTCGATCAGGTTGTCCATCGGACCCTGATCATCCGGCGGCACCCAGCGGTACACCGGCACCGCGACGATATCCGCACCGGCACAACGCAATACCTCGCAGAAGTCGGGTACCGGCTCCCATTCGGTTGTCGCGCCGTGCAATTGGACCGCGATCCGCACACCCTCCACGCCCTCGGCGAGCAGGTGGTCGAGCACCTCGGCGGAAGACTCCGACGCGGGCGACCATTCCTCGCGCAGTTCGGCGGCGCGGATGGCGCCCTTGGCCTTCGGCCCACGCGCCAGCATCCTGGTGGACGACAGCGTCAGCCGCAGATCCTCGGCAATCCCCCAGCCCTCGGCCGCTTCCATCCAGCCGCGGAATCCGATGCCGGTGGTGGCCACCACGATCTGCGGTGGATCGGCGACGATCTCGCGGGTCACCCGCTCCAGTTCGTTGTCGTCGGCCAACGGGATGATGCGGATGGCGGGAGCGGCGACGATACCGGCGCCCCGTCGGGTGAGCAGCGTGGCGAACTCATCGGCCCGCCTGGCGGCCGTGACGCCGACCGTGAACCCGGCCAGACAGGCGCCCGTATCGATTGTCGTCATGCTTATCCACCGTCCGCGGCGACGAGTCCGGCATCGACCGGGTCGTTGGAAACCGAAACGATGCCGTCCTCGACGCGCACCGCGTAAACCGGCAGCGTCGCCGAATCATCGTCCAGGCAGTGCCCGTCCAGCAGCGAAAAAGCCTGCTTCAGCAGCGGTGAGGCCACGACCGGAATACCGGCGCGGTCACCGACGATCCCGCGCGACATCACTGCCGCGCGGCCGATCGGATCGATATTTCCGACGGCCGCGAGCGTGCCGTCGGTCATCAGGAACAGAGCGGCCTGGCGGCCGCCCTTCAGCAACACCGCGACGCCGCGGCCGGGAATCAGGTAGTCGAGTCGGCACGCCTGCGTCCAACCCGAAGGGGATGGCAAGTCGGCGGAGCCGATTGGGCGGGTCAACACAGTGGTAGCAGGGACAATGCCGGGGGTATCCATCACGGTCATCGGTGTCATCCTCCAAACGCCTTATCCATTGGTACAGGCGTCCTGTTTCTTCGGGGTTAAGCGGCTATTGCCCGCGTATGGCGACCGGGATTTCCGGCATGCCGAGCAACACCGGCACCTTCCGTTCCCCGGTCTCATCGAACGAAATGGTCGGATCGGCCTCTTCCGGTGCGTTGACGAAGGACACGAAACGCGACAGTTTCTCCTCGTCCTCGAGCACCGCGGCCCATTCGTCGCGGTAGCCGGCGACATGCTGGGCCATGGCGGCCTCCAGATCCTCGGCGATACCGAGGCTGTCCCCGCACACGACCTGCTTGAGGTAATCGATGCCGCCCTCCAGCGCCTCCTGCCACGGCGCGGTGCGCTGCAACCGGTCGGCGGTGCGGATGTAGAACATCAGATACCGGTCGATGTACTTGATCAGCGTCTCGTCGTCGAGTTCACCGGCGAGCAGCACCGCGTGCTTCGGGGTCAGACCGCCGTTACCGCCGACGTACAGGTTCCAGCCCTGCTCGGTGGCGATCACGCCGACGTCCTTACCGCGCGCCTCGGCGCATTCGCGGGCGCACCCGGAGACGGCCAGCTTCAGCTTGTGCGGCGAACGCAGGCCGCGGTAGCGCTTCTCCAGCAGCACGGCCATGCCGACCGAATCCTGCTGACCGTAGCGGCACCAGGTGGAGCCGACGCAGCTCTTCACGGTGCGCAGCGACTTGCCATACGCGTGCCCGGATTCCATGCCGACATCGACCAGGCGCTGCCAGATCTGCGGCAGCTGTTCGACGCGAGCGCCGAACAGGTCGATGCGCTGACCGCCGGTGACCTTGACGTAGAGGTCGAATTCCTTGGCGATCTGACCGATGGTGATCAGCTGATCCGGGGTGACCTCACCGCCGGGCATCCGCGGCACCACCGAGTAGGTGCCGTTCTTCTGCAGATTCGCCAGGAAGTGGTCGTTGGTGTCCTGCAGCGCGGCCTGTTCACCGTCGAGGATGTGATCGCTCGAAGTGGAGGCCAGGATGGAGGCGACCGTCGGCTTGCAGATATCGCAGCCGGTGCCCGTGCCGTGCTTGGCGATCAGAGCGGAGAAGGTGCGAATGCCGGTGACCTGGACGATCTGGAACAGCTCGGCCCGCGACTGCGAGAAGTGCTCGCACAGCGCCTTGGACATTTCGACGCCGGACTGCTCGAGCAGCTTCTTGAGCATGGGAACGCAACCGCCGCAAGAGGTTCCGGCGGACGTGCACTTCTTGACGCTCGCGATATCGCAGGCGCCCTCTTCGATGGCCCCGCAGATCGCACCCTTGGAAACGTTGTTGCAGGAGCAGATCTGGGCATCGTCGGGCAGCGAGTCGGCACCGAGTTCGGCGCCGGCGGGCGAGATCAGTGCGGCCGGTTCGGCGGGCAGCGGACGTCCGACCAGTGGACGCAGCGCCGAGTACGCGGTCGCGTCGCCGACCAGGATGCCGCCCAGCAGGATCTGCGCGTCATCGGAGACGACGAGTTTCGCGTAGGTGCCCTTGGCGGCGTCGTGCAGTACGACCGATAGCGCGCCCTCGGTGGTGCCGTGCGCATCACCGAAGCTGGCGACGTCGACACCGAGCAGCTTCAGCTTGGTCGACATATCCGCGCCGGGGAATTCGCCTGCGCCACCGAGCAATCGGTCCGCGACGATCTCGGCGGTGGTGTAGCCGGGGGCGACCAGGCCGTAGCAAACGCCTTCGACCGCAGCGCATTCGCCGATCGCGTAGATGTTCGGATCGGAGGTCTGCAGACCGAGGTCGGTGATGATGCCACCGCGCGGGCCGACCTCGATGCCGCTGTCGCGGGCGATCTGGTCGCGCGGGCGGACACCGGCGGAGAAGACCACCAGTCCGGCGTCGATGACCGAATCGTCGGAGAGCGTAATCTTCAGGCGCTCAGCCGCTCCCGCGTCCGCGATGGTCTCGATCGAAGCGGTGCCGACACCGGTGTGCACCCGCAGCCCGAGATCGGTGACCAGCTTCTCCAGGATGGCGCCACCACCCTCGTCGACCTGGGCGGGCATCAGACGGGGGTTGAACTCCACGACATGCGGCGTCATGCCGAGCAGGCGCAGCGCGTTGGCCGCCTCCAGACCCAGCAGACCACCGCCGACGACTACACCGGCCGCACCGGGTCCGGCCGCGGCGGCGGCCGCGCGGATGCCGTCGAGGTCATCGATGGTGCGGTAGACGAAGCACTCCGGCAGGTCGTGACCCGGCACCGGCGGCACGAACGGGTACGAACCGGTCGCCAGCACCAGCGCGTCGTAGGCGATGGTGTCGCCCGCCGAGGTGGTGACCTTGCGCGCCTCGCGGTCGATGGACTGCGCGGTCTGGCCGAGGCGCAGCTCGACCAACGCGTCACCGGCGTATTCGTTACCCGGAAGCGCCAGCGCGGCGGCATCCCAGGTACCGACGTACGACGAGAGTCCGACGCGGTCGTAGGCGGGCAGCTGCTCCTCGCTGAGGATGACGACCTGCCACTGGCCTGCCTCGTCCCGGGACCGCAGCGCCTCCACGAACCGGTGCCCGACCATGCCGTGGCCGGCGACCACGACGGTCTTGCGCTGGGTGGGGTCGACTGTCGAGTTCATGACTGTCCTCCGTTGATGATTCGGCGTCAGGCTCGGGCCGACGTGCTGGTGGACTGGGACGTGGTGGTTGCCTCGGCTTCGAGCACGAGCGCCTCGGCCTCCACGACGACCTCGGAGTCGACGCCGCCGCGCGGACGGCGCAGGAACACCAGCCAGGTCACCGCGGCGCAGGCGACGTAGAAGGCCATGAAGACCCAGAAGGCGGTGGTGGCCGATGCGGTCGAGGCGTAGGAGGAACGCAGGACCAGGTTGATCGCGACGCCGCCGAGCGCACCGATCGCGCCGACGAAGCCGATGAGCGCACCGGAAGTGTTCTGCGACCAGGCGGCCTGGGTGGCCGGACTCGCGTCCAGGCTCTTGGATTTGGCGTCGAAGACCGACGGGATGATCTTGGTGACGGCTCCGTTGCCGATACCCGATACCACGAACAGCGCGATGAATCCGACGACCAGCGCGACCATCGCCGCACCGCTGGGCACGCCGCCGCTGCGGTCGCCCGCGGTGCTCGCCACGCCGACCAGTACCGCGGCCGCGGTCATCACGGCGAAGGTGAAGAAGGTGACCCGGCTGCCCCCGATCCGGTCGGCCAGCTTGCCGCCGTACGGCCGGGCCAGCGAACCGAGCAGCGGACCGATGAAGGCAATCTGCGCGGCATGCAGTGCGGCCTGCGCGGCGGTGTCGCCACCGGCCTTGAAGCTGATCTGCAGCACCTGACCGAAGGCGAAGCTGTAGCCGATGAACGAACCGAAGGTGCCGATGTAGAGGAACGCGATCGCCCAGGACTGCGGCACCTTGAGTGCCGTGATCATGTAGGACAGATCGGCCTTCTGGTTTTTCAGGTTGTCCATGAACAGCGCGGCGCCGACACCGGCCAGCGCGACGAGCACGAGGTAGATCGCGCAGATCAGCGAGGCGTAGCCGTTGCCGAGGGTGGCGATGACCAGCAGACCGACCAGCTGGATGACCGGCACGCCGATATTTCCGCCGCCCGCGTTCAGCCCGAGCGCCCAACCCTTGAGCCGCTGCGGGTAGAAGGCATTGATATTGGTCATCGAGGAGGCGAAGTTGCCGCCACCGAACCCGGCGAATGCCGCCACCACCAGGAAGGTCGTGTACGAGGTGCCCGGCTGATTGATGAAATACAGCGTGAGCAGCGTCGGGATCAGCAGCAACGAGGCGCTGAAGATGGTCCAGTTGCGACCGCCGAAGCGCGCCGTGGCCACGGTGTACGGAATGCGCAGAAACGCACCGACCAGCGTCGGCATGGCGACCAGGAAGAACTTGCCCGCCGGATCGATGCCGAACTTATCAGTGGGCATGAACAGCACCATGACCGACCAGATGGACCACACCGAGAACCCGACATGCTCGGCGAAGACCGACCAGATCAGATTCCGCTTGGCGATGTCTTTGCCACCGGCCTCCCAGGCCGCGACATCCTCGGCATCCCAATGCTCGATGTTGTGGTTACGCGTCAGCGTGCTCAACAGGGGCCTCCCAAAATCGGTTAGCCCCACGGTAGGAAACGGGTATTGCCGAAATGCTGCCCCAAATGACCGTCAAATCAACGGTTGCTCACGATTACCGGGAAGGCCGGGTGAGCTTCAACGAAATGTTTCGCGCATGTGACACAACGGTTTCCACACGTCACAAACTGCCGATCTTCGAATTACCGGCTCGTGAGGTGTGGCGCGCGCTCCCCTGCCTCCCCGGACCTCTGGCCGATAGGCAGGTGCCTCGAGATTCGCACTGCGGACCGGCAGTCGTCAGAGTGGCGAGGTTCTGGGCGTACCCGACGAGTTACCCATGTACGTCCGAAATCTGTTGTCACGGTGTGATCTGTCACGCACAGCATGGCCGCCGCCGCACAGCCTCGCAACTCGAACTGTGAGAAGGCGGACTATTTCCAGGTGTCTTCGAGCATGCGCGGCTTGCAGGCCTGCCAGGCTGCGGTGAGCAACAACAGCACCGCGACGACGAGCATCGCGAACGGCGTGGCCCAGCCGTCGGTCACGCTGTGCAGCATGCCGAACAGCACCGGACCGACGCAGGCCACCGCATATCCGACGCCCTGGGTGAAGCCTGACAGCGCGGCCGACCCCTGCGGGGTCCTGGTGCGCATATTGATCAGCGTCAGTGCCATCGGGAAGGTGCTCGGGCCGAGGCCCAACAGCACGACCCACAGCAACGGCACAGTCATCGGCGCGATCAGCAGTCCGGCGAATGCGGTGAAAAAGAAGACGGCACAACCCACTACGAACGGGAACGGATTGCGGAACCGGGCGACCACCGTCGGTGCGGTGAACGCCGAAACCAGACCGACCAGCGCGAACACACCGACCATGGTTCCGCCGAACCCGGCACTCGCACCCGCCTCGGACAGGATCTTGGGCAGCCAGGTGAACATGGCGTAGGTGGTCAGCGAGGTCATGCCGAACATGCCCGCCATGCCCCAGGCCACCGGCGAACGCCATACCCTGCCCTTGGGCTCCTGGGTTCGCGACGGCAGCGCCGTGCTGTCCACCCGATCGTGGCCGCGGCGATCACGCAGCACACCGAACCACGGCAGCGCGGCCGCGAAGCCGAGAATCGCCCACAGCCCCAGCGAGATCCGCCAGCCGTGCGCGTCGGCAACCGGCACCGCGATCAGCGCGGGCACCACGGTGCCGAGCTGGACCATGGTGATGTACAGCGAGCTGACCACCGCGAGCCGGTCCGGGAAATACCGCTTGACCAGCGGCGGAATCACCACATTGCCGATGCCCATACCGCCGAGGGCCAGTGCGGAGAAGATCAGCAGTTCGGCCGTGCCACCGACCACCGCCCGGATCAGCATGCCCAGGCCGGCCATCAGCATCGCCACAAGTGCGGTGCGCTCCAGCCCGATCCGGCGCACGAAGAGCGGGGTGAGCAAACCGGAAACCGCGAACATCAGGGTCGGGATCATGCCGAAGACACCGACGACGGCCGTCGAGTAACCGATGTCGGCGCCGATGCGCTCGGCCAGCGGCGAGAATGCGGTGACGGCGACCCGGAGGGTGAGCGCGGACATCACAATGGCGGCGAGGACGAGCAGTCGGCCTTCCGTCAGTGCACGTTTGCGCCGCTCGACCCGGACGGATTCCGGGCGAGGAATAGTTTCCGGGAGAGTTGCAGTCACCGCGAAATCATAGGATGACCCGATGATAGGAGGCAAGGATTTGTGACGGGCGGTACTCTGATGCCGTGCAACCCGTCCGGCGGACCAGCCTCATTGCCCAGGTAACCGAGCAGCTGCGTGCCGAAATTCGTTCCGGCCGTTGGGCTATCGGCTCCCGAATCCCCACCGAACCCGAGCTCACCGAGCTCACCGGAACCGGGAGAAATACGGTACGCGAGGCGGTGCAGGCGCTCGTCCACTCCGGGATGCTGGAGCGTCGCCAAGGCTCGGGCACCTATGTCATAGCGGCCTCGGAGGTCGGCGGCACCCTCGCGAAGTACTTCGCCGACGCGGAGGAACGCGATGTGCTGGAGCTGCGCATGGCCCTGGACACCAATGCCGCGGCCTTGGCCGCGCGTCGGCGCGACGAGACCGATATCGCCAATCTGCGGCGGCTGCTCGAGGAACGCAGCCAACAGCACTGGGATGAACAGAATCTCGCGGCCATCGAGGCCGATGTGGAACTGCACCGCGCGATCGTCGTCGCCAGCCACAACGCGGTATATCTGGAGTTCTACGATTCGCTGCTGCCGATTATCGAACAGGTGATCCGGGCGCGGACCGCGAAATCCGACGACGCCTACGACGCGGAGCACAATGAATTGGTGCAGGCTGTTATCGATGGCGATCCGGAACGCGCGGCCCAGGCCGCGCGGTGCTTCCTCGCCTCGCTGATTGCCGAATACCCGGACCGCTAGACTTCTGGTCAACCGACCGAAAACTCTTGCTCCCAACAGGTAACCAATCGGTCACCGACCGACTCGCCACCATGTGAGTCGGATTTGCCTGGAACGTCACTTCAGGCCATTCACACGCAACAACCGGCTTTTACCTTTGTCTCGACCGCAGCTCGGCGAACCCACCGAGCCAGATCGAGAGGAAGCCGATGACTGCCGCAGTAGCTGCCACCGGCCAGCAGTCGGACACACCAGTATTCACGCACCAGAAAAGGGGGCGCTGGCTGGATCACTGGGAGCCGGACAACACCGAATTCTGGGAATCGGGCGGCAAACTCACCGCCCGCAAGAACCTGATCTTCTCCGTCTTCGCCGAGAATCTCGGCTTCAGCGTCTGGGTCATCTGGGGCACCGTGGTGACCAGCATGGGCCTGGCGGGCTTCGACTTCCTGGCCGGACTCGGCAAGGGCAACCCGACCGCGGTGAGCAATGCCCTGCTGCTGACCTCGACCCCGACGCTTGTCGGTGCGGCACTGCGCATTCCGTACACCTTCGCCATACCGAAGTTCGGCGGACGCGCCTTCACCGCATTCAGTGCGGGGATGCTGCTCATTCCGACGCTCGGCCTGGCCTACTTCGTGAACCAGCCCGGCACCCCCATGTGGGTGTTCATGGTGCTTGCCGCACTGGCCGGCTTCGGCGGCGGCAACTTCTCGTCCTCGATGGCCAATATCTCGTTCTTCTTCCCGGAAGGGAAAAAGGGTGCGGCCCTTGGCATCAACGCCGCGGGCGGCAATCTCGGTGTGGCACAGACCCAGTTGGTGCTGCCGCTGCTGATCACCCTCGGCACGCACATCATGGCCAAAGACGCGGCGGGCTACCGCTTCGGCATCACGCTGTCGGTGCTGGTCTGGGTGCCGTTCATCCTGGTCGCAATGTTCGGCGCGCTGCGGTACATGGACGGCATCAGCACCGCCAAGGCCGATGGCAAGTCCTACAAACTGGCGCTGACCAATAAGCACACCTGGGTGATGTCGTTCCTCTACATCGGCACCTTCGGGTCGTTCATCGGCTTCTCCTTCGCCTTCCCGACCCTGATCAAGGCCAATTTCCCGGATCTGGCCAAGATCGGCTGGATCACCACCCTCGGTAACCTCGCCTTCCTCGGCGCGCTGGTCGGCTCGTTCAGCCGTCCGTTCGGCGGCTGGATCTCCGATAAGGTCGGCGGCGCCAAGATGACCATCTATGTCTTCGGCGGTATGGCGGTCGCCTGTGTGCTGATCATGGCCGGATTGCAGGCCAAGAGCTTCCCGCTCTACCTGGTCGCCTTCCTGCTGCTGTTCGTGCTGACCGGAATCGGCAACGGCTCGACCTACCGGATGATCCCGTCCATCTTCAGCGCCGAGGCCAAGAAGTACGCATCCGAACACGGACTCGACCTCACCGACGCCGCCGCCTCGGCCAAACGTCAGGCCGGTGCCGCGATCGGTGTCATCGGCGCGATCGGCGCCTCCGGCGGCTATCTGCTCCAGCAGGCACTTCGCCTGTCCAACATCAACTTTCACAGCATGAACCCGGCCTTCTGGGCCTACGCCGGCGCCTTCCTGGTAATGGCCGCGGTCACCTGGTTCTTCTACCTGCGCTCCTCGTTCGCCGTGGCCCGCGTCCCCTCACTGGCCTACGCCAACGTATAACCACATCACCCGCTAGACCCGAATGCCGCGCTGGACGAGGTCCCCAGCGCGGCATTCGGCCGTCCATCCACAGCACCACCCGCGACTGAGTCTGGATTGCTTTTGGCGGTCTCGGTCCGTCAACTGCGCCAGCACTTTACGCTGGAAAGCAGCCTCACACGGGAGGGTGGGCATTGGATAATTCCGAGGGGGCGGGGGAACCGGTGTTCCGAACCGCACGATTGGCGGATCTCGACGATATCGCCGCGCTGGAGCGAGAACATTTCGGCGACCTGTGCTACCCGTATGTGACGCTGCGGCAACTGTTCGACCTGCACGGACCCGATTGGGTGGTGGCCGAAATCGGCGGCAGAGTGCGCGGCTACGCACTCGTCGGCGTCGGCACCCGGCGCCGCGGCTGGGTGATGGGTCTCGCGGTCGCACCGAACTACCGCAACCGCGGCCTCGGCCGCGCGCTGCTGGATCGGGCCGTGACGAGTTGCCGCACCGCACAGGCGGATTCGGTATACCTCACGGTGCGACCGACCGATCAGCGCACGGTGAAGCTGTACAAGAACGCGGGATTCCGTTGGGCCGGATACGAACAGCGCTATTTCGGCGCGGACGAACCGCGAGATGTGCTGGTACACCGCATCGATCACTGGCCTACCACCTCGCAGTTCCCCGGACCGAACGACAAGCGATGGCTCAAGGGCGGTCGCACGCCGGATTGATAGTCGAATCACGTTGGTATGGTGGGTATCACGTCGAACGTGACGGCTGCACCCGGGGGAACACACGATGACCGAATACGCTGGCCTATCCCAACTGTCACCTGTGGTCAATTCGATGACCATGCTGATAGATCGCCATGCCGACCGATACGCGGGCGAGATCACCGAATACTTCCAACAGGCCGACGGCGGGTCCGAACAGCCGCTTCTCGACTCCTTGAACACCCACGTCGAGACATTGGAGCTGGACTACGACCCGGTGAAGATCTCCCAGCCCGGCGACAGCCTGGTCTTCTCCCATATCTACTCCGCGGCACAGGAACCCGTCACGGACGCCGACGGCCGATTGCGCGCATTGACGGCTCTGCTCGCCGCAGAGGTCGAATTCCGCGGACCACGACGGCTGAGCCGCACCCAGAACATCCGGATCGCCGAAATCTATGAGCATCTCGGCCGCGCGCTGATCGCGGCCGAGCTGCCCCAACATGCCGTACTGGCCTTCAAACGCGCGGTGGGACTGCACCGCGTGGAGGAGGACTTCGAGGCACAGGACCGCTGCGGACACGCCTTGGCGCAGGCCCGCTGCCGCGCCGTCTATCCGGTCTGGAAGCGGATCCCGCACTGGACCCTGGAAGTGCTGTGCGGCTACGGTTTTCGGCCGTTCCGGCTGCTCTGCTGGATCGCCGCGGTACTGCTCATCGGTACCGTCGTGCTGTGGGCCACCGACGGCCAGCCCATCCTGACCGCGCTGCACATGTGCCTGATCAACTATCTGAATCCACTCGGCCTCGGCGATCTCGAGGACATCAGGGGCTCCGGACGGACACTGCTGATCATCGAGGCCTACGCCGGACTCGTACTCAATTCGCTGTTCTTCGCACTGCTGGTCCGGCGATGGTTCCGGATCTGATCGCACCGCGCAGGCTAATCCGCGCTGTAGTCCTCGGTGCCGATTCTGGTGTGCCGCACCGCATCCAGTGTCGCCACCAGCACCCGATTGTGCAGCTGATCGATCAATGCCCGCCGACCCGCGGTGAAATCCGGGTCGGTGTTCAGCTGCGTCCACAGCCCGCGCAGCGCCGGTGGCGTATGCGCGCCGGGCACCCACAGATGTGCCAGGTGGTGCAACACCGGGGCCAGCACCGCCACCGACTCCGCACTGCCCGGCGGGTACAGATCGGACTGCTCCAGCGCCGCGGCGGTGACCGACAGCAGCCAATCGTGCGCCGCGAGATCCTCACAGAACCGCTGCACATCGGTCAGCTCCGCCTCGGTGCGCACGGTGATCAACGCGGTGCGGACCGTATCGTTCTGCAACCGGAACCACACCACCGGCTGCGCCGGATCACCGATCCGCGCCGCCCAGCGCAGCCTGGTCGTCCCCGATTGCACCGGCGTGTTCTGATCGAGGCGGTGATCCATCCGAATGCGGCCGAGCAGCCGATTGGCGATCGACGCGAGATCGAGGGTGCCCACCGGCGGCGGGCCCGCGGCCAAGAAGCCCTCGGCCAGCCGGGCACCGGTTTCGGCGGTGACCTTGGTGATCACCTCGGACACCCCGACCTGGCTAAGATAGTGCGACCACGTCCGGCGCTGATCGCCTGCGGCGCGCACGACTCTGGTCTGTGCCGAACTCTGCAGCACCCGTCCGCCGACCACGACCGCATGCGTTGCCACCGTGCCGATCGCCCGCACATCGGGATGCGAAGGGGCGGCCAACCGGCAATCCACACCCTCGGCGGTAGTCGGCGAAACCGCGAGCGACATCGGCCGCTCCCGCCACAGCATCGGACGGCCCGGCACCAGCTCGAGCAGTTGCTCGAGATCACCGCGCGGCAGCGGCGCCGCCGCGGGCAGCAGGCAGGTGTCCACCTCACCGAACACGATCAGGGGGCCTGCGGGTGTCCTGGTCTGTGCCGCACCCGCGCGCATCAGCAGGCGCACGGCTCGGCCACGACGCAGCTGCCTGAGATGCGGCGTCGAGCGGGCCGTGCGCATCCGGCGCGCGGCCGAATCGTTCGGTTCGTTCACGTCAGGATCCGTCCAGCAGGAAATGGGTGAGGCGTTCGGTCACCTTGCGCGATACGTAGATACCCTCCTCGTCGCCCCTGGCGACGATCTGATCCACCACTTCGTCGTCGAGTTGGATGTGATCGAGTATTACCCGCACCGCGTGCTCGATACCCAGATATCGCTGCGGCAGTAGCGAAAGTGACCGATATGCGGCAAAAGGTTTGGCCCGCGGATTCAGCTGGACGACCGCGGGCATCTCCCACCAACTGCTCGGCCACGGCATACCCGCCTCCCACGGCTGCGGCTCGACCACCGGCATACCGTCGAAGCGCAGCATGCCCAGTCGCAGCAACTGCCAGATGGAGGCCAGATACGGGCAGGACCATTTGGTGAAGACTTCCTTGCGCCCGTTCACCTTTCGGGTCTGCTTGCTCCACATTTCGACATCGAGGAAAATCGAATGCTCGCGCCGCCCGAACTCCTCGGCCGGTTCGTACGGCTCGTCGTGCATGGCCTGTTCCGAGGGATCATCGGAGGCGCGTCGGCCATTGCACAGCCAGCCGGATTCCGCGGTGGGCGGTCTGCGTCCGTTCGCACCCTCGGGCGGTTCGGCCACGATGCGGGCGCGGACCAACTCGGCCAGCTCGATACGCGGCGCGCTCGCCGCGCCGTATTCGGCGGCCGGAACCTCCCAGCAGCCCGCCTCGCGCGCCAAATAGTCGATGCTCAGACCACATTCGTCGGCATTGCGCAGCAATTTGTCGAGTATTTCGCCGGGATTGGTGTCGGACCGGAAATAGTCGTCGACCAGAAAGCAGGTGCTCACCCTGGCGCGCGGACCGAATTCGATTTTCGCGGCCTCGGTGAATGCCGTGACCAGTGGCACGATCCGACGAAACTGCGTGCGAATCTTCTCCTCGCCATTGGCCAGATCGTGCATATAGAAATGTCCGACCTCGATCGACACATGGGACAGCGGCACCTTGGCGACGCGCGGGTGCTCGGTGGCCTCGCTGTAGCCTGCGGCATGCTCCATGTGCTCGAAATCCCTTTCCTCCGATGGTGTTCTCGAGTTCGGTCGATTCAGATCCGGCGCCAGGTCGCGGGATCGAGCACGCGATCGGCGAGCGTGTCGAAGGCCTCGACGGTTGCCTTGTTGGCAATTTCCTTCTGCACGTCGATGTCCAGAATCAGCTGTTCGCGCCATTGCAATACCGGCTCGACCGGAGTCTCGCCGAGCATCGCGCTCGCACCGACCTTGTTCGTCGATGCCAGCCGTTTCAACATGGAGTCCTGCTGGTGCAACCAAGCCGCCTGCGGCCCAGGGGATTCGGTCGCCTCGTTCAATTGCGGCACCGCGGTGCGCACGTACCTGATGTTGTCCAGCAGTACCTCGGGATCGTGGCCCGCGCCCGCACCGCAATCGAGGATCCCGTACTGTCCGCGCACCAGACCGTGTGCGGCGATGATGTGCTGACGGGTCCAGCGATGAAATACCAGCCAGCGCACCGTTCGCGCGGCCAGCTGCGGCAAAGCCGTTGCCTTGAGCGCGATTTCCATCGCCACCGAGCGTCCCGCGCTGAGATCGACAATGCATACGTCGAAGTCCTGATCGATTTCGAGCAGCAACTGGGCGCAGTTGTCCAGGGTACGGTCATCGATCTTGGTGAACTCCGCGCCACCGGCATCGCCGGGCAACAGGAACAGCTTGCCGGTTCGCGTGCGCATCTTGCGTAACTCGCGACGATCGGTATTGTCCCGCACGTCGATTCGAGTGGCGACGCCGCGACCGAGCAAATAGGAATGCAGACCGTCGCCACCGGTGATACCGCGCTCCACACCGCTGATCTCGAAAAGCGCACCCGCGGTCGGGGAACCGAAATCGAAATCCAAATAGGCGACCCGCTTACCCCGCACACACATCCGATAGGCGAGATTGCAGCTGGTCACCGAGCGGCCGGTGCCGCCCTTGTCGGAGGTTGCGAACACGATCATGCGCTAGGGGTTCCTTGTCGCATCGCGGCGGGCGGCGGCCAGACGGTCGAGTTCACGCAGGGCGTCGAGGGCGTGCACGAAAGTGGTCGCGGAATCCTCGCGCACCAACCGCCTGGCCTGATCGATATGGTCCTCCACGCGATCGAGCGCGGCCCGGTTGCCCGAGGTGTCATCGATGCTCACACCGAGCATCTCCTGATCGAATCGATGTTCGGCGGTATTCAGCATGACCCGCGCGACGTCCTGCAGATCCGGCCAGTTGGGCGGCGGTTCACGGTAGGTGCGGTCCGCGGCCACCAGACATTCGACGACGCGTTCGGTCATGTACCAGGACGGCCTGGTGACCTCGGCATCGCCGTTCTCCCCGAACGCGCCCGCCGGATCGTCCCACAGTCCGGGCGCACCGGCCCGCAGCATGCGCCGATCCAGATGCTCCATCACCGATTTGGCCAATTCCATCAGCTTGTCGCGGGCCGCGACATTGTTGGACAGCCTGGCCGCCTGCAGCATTCGCTTGAGCAGCACCGCTGAGAAGTCCGAAACCTCCCACTGCAGTGTCGGTCCGTCCTCGACGCCCTCACTGCCGCGCAGGGTCAGCCGCACGCCGGGAGTGTGCAGCGCGACCGCGGGGTCCTCGCGCATGGTCCGGCGAATGATCCGGCCCCGGCCGGCCAATTCGTCGAAAATGGCTACGGCCCTTGTCAAGTCGTCATCGGAGGCGGTGCGCGCGACCAGATCCTGGATCAATACCGCGGATACGATGAGACTGAAGTAGTCCGACTGCTCGCCGTCGGAGGTGCGCCACGGAATATCCTCCAGCGGCCAACTGCCCGAGCCGAACCGCGCGACCGTCGACCAGTAGCGCTGGGTCAACTCCCAGCGGGTACGCAGGGCCTGGGCCAGCCGGTGCTGTTTCTCGTCGAGCAGACCGAGCTCACCGGTGCGCGGCGAGACCAGGTCGTTGATGCCGTCCAGCGCGACGACGGTGAAATAGAGATACGGGCGCGGATCGGCGATGCCCTTCTCACTCGCGATCTGCGCCTCGACGAAGTCGACCTCGGTGGCGTCGCGCACCACACCCCAACTCCACCCGCATTCGAACAGCAGATTCTCGTCCTCGAGCTCCTTGACCGATTCCTCCTGGCCCAGAGTGACGTCACTGCGCAACCGCGCCCGTACCCGTTCCAGACTGCGCCGCACACCGTCGACCATGGCCTGCTCGGGCTCGCCGGTCTGGTTCAGCATCCCCAGAATCGCCTGTCCCTCAGGGGATTTCGGCTTGACGGTGTTGACGACGAAACTGCGGACCAGTCCGGTCATCGCCGCGGTGAGCCGCGCACTGAGCTGCCCGGAAAGGATATCGATCCGCTGTGTCAGTTCCCCTGGTCGCGCCCAACCGCGGAAGGCGCGCAAGAAGCGCAGGCCCGCCATACAGACGGTCAGCGACATGGAGTACGAATCGACGACCTCGATACCACGCTGCGCCGTATTGGGTTCGCGCTCATCGGCGGAGCGCAGATAGCTGCCCGCAGAGAAGTTCGGCTGCCCGTCGTTACGGGTGTTCTGCTCGATGTAGCGCTCGAGCAGCCAGACCACGAAGCTGCCGATCTGCTTCGGACCACCGAGCGGTTCGAGGACCGAACTGACGTCGTCCTCCATGCGATCCGGATTGTCCAGTGCGAAGATATCGATCTCGGTGGCCGGATACAACAGGCAGAGCAACTGTTCGGAATCGCTGATAGAGTTGGCGTCCATCCGACCGCCCCAGCGCCACTCCCTGCCATCCCAGCACGCGGCGAGCATGGCGCGCCATACATCCAGAATCTGTTGCCTCGGTTGGATTCTCACCTGCTGCCGTCCTCACCCCAAGTCGCAGGCGCGCCGCTCCTCACCGCGTCCACGAACGTCAAATTAGCACGGGCACAACGCTTACGCTGCTCCACGAGGGTCCGATCCGGTTCCATTCCGGCATCATCTGAACCGGTCGCGGGGCCGTTCGAGCACGGGCAACCACACAGCATCCGGTGGCCCGAAAAGCGGGTAAAACGACTCCGCCTGATGGCGGTTGTCCGAGCATAGAGCAACCGATGCAGCGCACGGCGCAGATCGGGTAACCGGGCGATCGCGCGGTTGGGACGAAACTCAGAGCATGAGGCGAACCATGTCGGCGGTCCGCGCCAATCCGGGAAACGCCTCGGGGGTCGAGCGGGGGTGCAGCGCATGTACAGCAAGCCGAAACATGACCGCTCGCAACAACATCTGCGGCCACTCGGGTAGATCGGACCAGCGGTCGAGCAGCCCGTCGTCGGCGCCGCCCCAGGCGAGCGCGTCGACGACGATGACACCGGCGGCCCATGGCGCCGGACGCCAGTACGGCGTGATGTCTGTCAGGCCGGGTGTGAAGACTCCGGCGAAAAGTACCGTGCCGAACAGGTCTCCGTGCACCAGTTGCGCGGGTGTTTGGACCGGTTTGCGGAGTGTGGCGAGTTGGCCGATCAATTCCATGCTGCGCTGGCCGTCGGGGGATGTTGCCGGGGTGATGCCACCGGCGCGCAGACTTCGCAGCGGTACCGCCTCCCAGGCGGCGCGGTCAGCGGCGACGAAGACGTCGACATCGACCCAGGGGGCGACCGGCGGCTGGACCAGGAACCGTGGTCGTTCGAGCTCCGCCGTGGCCTTGTGTAGTCGCAGTGATACCGAGACGACCTCGTCGTAACGTGGCTCGGGTACACCCTCCAAATAGGTATCCGCGCGCCAACCGGACACCACGTAGCGGCCGTCGGTGGCACGCACGGGGCGGGCCAGGCGTAGGCCGTCCACCTTCAGGGTTTCGCGGACCTTCGCCGACCACGCCGCCCTGGCATGATCGGCGATCGGGCTGAGCACCACATCACCGAGCCGCCAGCCGCCGTCCCAGTCTCCCAGCGAAACCGGGGTCACTTCGCGCAGACCGAACGTGGCGCGCACGTGCTCGGGGGGTTCCACAGAAGTCACGGCCGTACGGTACCTGTGTTGAATTTGGCACGCCTGCGGCGCGCCGTGTGCTCTGTCGTTGGCAGCGCCTGCGGCGCTGCGTGTTCGCGGCCCCCTGGTGTCTCGCGTCCGAGCCGTCGAGACTCGCGACTTCGTCGCATGCGCTTCGACGACTCGGACGCGAGACGGGCCGCGAACTCCTCGCTCGTAAGAC
>NZ_JBIAFV010000005.1:0-253843 GCF_042869435.1 Nocardia sp. NPDC006982
GGCAGGAGCCCACATCATCGGCACCGGCCGAGCCACACACCGGGACGCGGCCCGCGATCTCGGCGTCCACAAGTTCGTCGACCTGGACGGCGAACTCCTGGAGGACGTCGGCGAGGTCGACGCAGTACTCGACGTGATCGGCGGCGACATCCGCGACCGCTCCACCGCGCTACTACGCCCCGGCGGCACCCTCGTCACCATCACCGATCCACCCACCATCCACCCCCACGACGGCCGAGCCATCTTCTTCGTCGTCGAACCCAACCGCGAGCAACTGGCCCAACTGGCCACCCGCCTCCACGATCGCCGGCTCATCCCTCTGGTCAACGCCGTCCGCCCCCTGGCCGACGCCCCCGCGGCCTTCAGCCCCGAGGGACGCACCCGCGGCAGAACGATCATCAAGGTGACCACCGACTGACGCTCGCCGGTCCCGGTCGAGGCAGGCGTGGTACCGGCGAAGCTTCGCTGGCGTTCCGCTGTGCACTACCGGCTCACCGACACCGGAATCGTCAGTCCGCCGCCTGACGCGAACAACACGCCCACATCCCGTCTCGCGGCACCGGCAGTCACTGCCGATGCGACTGCCGCGCGGCGCCTCCGTCGTACTCCAGCGCTCCGGTCGACGGATCATTCGGATCAGCTACGTGGTGTTTCCCTCGGCAGTGTCGTCTGGTGCATCTGGGTAAGCGTCTGAGAACTCGTCCGCGAGCTCGGGCTGCCCGTCGTCGCGGGTCGGCAGCGAGTTAGTGCACGTCTGCCAGGTCGCGCTGGCGCCGCCTCTGGTAGCGATTGCTGTCAGTTCTCGCGGTCGGCGGCGTCGAGGCCCGTGGCTCGGTCCGGTGTGTGGTGTCGCAGGCGGTCGTTGTCGGCGCGGAGGTCGGCGTTGAGGTCTTCGAGATCGAGGATGCGCGCTATGCCGGCCAGGTTGATCCCGGAGGCGGCCAGGGCGGTGATGCGGTACAGGCGGGCGAGGTCGTCGCTGCTATAGCGGCGGGTGCCGCCCTCGCTGCGGGCGGGAATGAGCAGCCCGTGGCGTTCGTACAGGCGCAGGGTCTGGATCCCGATGCCGGCCAGCTCCGCGGTGACCGATATCCCGTAGACGGCCTGCGCGGGATCAGGCAGATGCGACCCGGGATGCGAGCGTGGCGGCATACCTCTTCCTTACCTTCGATGTCCTATCAGATTTTCTATTTTAGGTTCTTGCACTCTTCGGTATCGAGTGCTAAAACAAATCTATGCCAGATGACATAGGTTATCTGCCTTGACAATGGAGATTGGAGTGAGTTGGAGGTGGCGACCATGCTGATGCGCACCGATCCCTTCCGTGATCTGGATCGTTTGACCCAGCAGGTGTTCGGCACACCGGCACGGCCGGCTGCGATGCCGATGGACGCCTGGCGTGAGGGGGACGAGTTCTTCGTGGAACTCGATCTGCCCGGCATCGACCCGGACTCGCTGGATCTGGATATCGAACGCAACGTGCTGACAGTGCGGGCTTCGCGACAAGAGCTGGACTCGCAGCGGTCGATGATCGCCGCCGAACGTACCCGCGGAGTGTTCGCCCGCCAACTGTTTCTGGGCGAGAACCTCGATACCGACGCGATCCGCGCCGACTACCGCGACGGGGTACTGCGCTTGGTGATCCCGGTGGCGGAGAAGGCCAAACCCCGCAAGATCGAGATCGCCCGCCACGATCACGAGCGCCAAGCCATCAACGCCTGAGCACCCGGCCCGGCGCTTCCCCGTAGGAGGCAGCGTCATGACCTACACCAACTCGAGCCTGTCCGGCACTGAACCGCTCGACGCCGTGTTGCTCGATCTCGATCCCGACCTCGAGCAGCTTTTCGGCGAGGTCGAGCAGGTCCTGCGCGACGCCCTCGCGCGAGCACCGAGCACCCCGCCGGTCCCGGTGCCCAAGCCGGGGCCCCGGCTTGGGCCAGTGCACTGCGAATACTTCGCCCGGTTGCGTGGCCGCTGGCCCACTACCGGGCGGGCCACCCAGCGAAGCCCTCCGGCTATCGCGGGTCCCGCTGTCCCGGCAGCATGATTACCAGCGATGAGAGCGAGGTGATGCCCGTCCTACAGCAAGAAAATCGTTCTCACCGGGTGGAACGCGTGGCCCGAAGCCTGCCCACCAGCACAGACCCGCAGCCCGAGGACTCCCGGTTCGACCGGGGTGGCCCTGGCCGGGCGTGCACAGCCACCTGATGTGGCAGCCAGGCCGAAACCGCGTCGCGCCCGCCCGCGAGAGCACGTCACAGATCCTTCCATCCACGGGTGGGCCCGGTCAGCACTTCCGGGCCCACCCGGCCCGTTCGCCGGATGATCGACCCCGCGACAACGTCGGAGGAGGCCAAGTGTCATGACCACATTCGCAGCCGGCAGCGACCTCGACCGCGCCGACCAGAACATCCCTGTCGACGACACCGATCGCGATATCGGCTTGGACACCAGCGCGCTGCACCCGCTGGCCGAACGCATCCGTGCCGCCTTCGACACGGCCGATATCACCGACCGCATCGACCAAGCCTGGATCACCCCACCCGCCGATGACCACGACATCCTCACCTACTGAGCCCATCCACCCCCACATCCACACCGGCGCGGACTGCCGCTGGCAACCCGGCCACGTCGCCTGGTTCAACGCCGAGAAAGGCTTCGGGTTCATCACCCCCGACACCGGTGACGCGGTGTTCGTCGACTACCGCGTGATCGCTACCCCCGGCTACAAAACCCTCACCTCCGGGCAACCGGTCGTCTTCACCGCCACCGACACCGCCCGCGGCCCCGAAGCCACCCAGGTCCTCACCTACCCCGGCGCCCGCACCAAACCACGCGGCCCACATATCGACGCCACGCGCCTCGACATCACGCACCGAGCCGTCCGCAGTACACCGTGCCGCGACCGCGCCGCATGATCGGAGACATCCCTCGTGACAGCAACACTCCCAACCCCCGGCCGGGTTTCGGCAGACCTTCCTGCGCGTCGAACACGCACGGACACAACCGATCTCGATGGCATACCGGTGGTGCACTGGCCCGAACCCAGCCCCCTCGAATCATGGTGGAACACCGTCATGAACGCCCCATCGACCCGACCCGCTCGGTCTCGCCGTTAGCGGCGATGCGCTGACAGCCATACCGCCGATGCGCCGGATCGCCGCGGCACTGCTCGACTCAACCGACCGGGAGTTTCACCACCGGATTGGGGCCCAAGTCGGTGACGTACACGTTGTTCGCCGCGTCGACCGCCACATCCTGCGGATTCTTCAGGCCGGAGAACGGCAGCGTGGTCGGTGCCGACGCGCCCGCCGCCAACCTCACCACCCATTTGTTGTCCCAGTCGACTACGTACACGTCACCCGACGCGTCGACCGCCACACCCTGGGGATCTTTGAGCCCGGTGAACGGCAGCGTGGTCGGTGCCGACGCGCCCGCCGCCAACATCATCACCCGCTCGGTGCCCAATTCGGTGACGTACACGTTGCGTGCCGTGTCGACCGCCACACCGTGGGGATCTTTGAGCCCGGTGAACGGCAGCGTGGTCGGTGCCGACCCGCCCGCCGCCAACATCACCACCCGATCATTTCCCTGGTCGGTGACATATACGTCTCCCGCGGTATCGACCGCCACCCCCTGGGGACTCTTCAGGCCGGTGAACGGCAGCGGGGACGGCGCCGACGCGCCCGCCGCCAACTTCATCACCCGATCGTTACTCGTGTCGGTGACGAATACGTTCCCCACCGCGTCGACCGCCACACCTTGGGGATTCTTCAGGCCGGTGAACGGCAGCGGGGACGGCGCCGACGCGCCCGCCGCCAATTTCACCACCCGATCGTTACCCATGTCGGTGACGAACACGTTCCCCGCAGTGTCGGCCGCCACACCGGTGGGCAGGCTGACGCCGGTGAACGGCAGCGGAATCTGTGGCGAGTAGGCCGGCGAGATAGCTGCCGGCGAGTTGCCACCGCCGCCTGACTCCCGTTGGACGCCGACGATCACCGCTACGGCAGCCAACACCGCAACCACGGCCCCGACGGCGAGCAGCCCGGCGGTCTTGGGCGACAATCTCATTCGCCGCGCATGGCGCGCATCCACGCCCCCGGTGGCGCCGGCCGCGGAATCGTCTACCGCGGCGCAGGCGGCCGCGGCCAGCTCGCGCACGGTCTGGTAACGCTTGTCGGGGTTTTTGGCCATTCCCTTGGCGATGACCGCATCGAACGCAGGCGGTACATCGGGTGTGGTGGTGCTGGGACGCGGCGGCGGGGTGTGCAGGTGATGGGCGATCACGCCCTGCACCCCCGCTGCGCTCGCAAACGGCGGCCGGCCGGTCAGGCACTCATACAGCACGCACGTCAACGCGTATACGTCCACTCGGGCATCGGTCTTGATCTCCGAGCCGATCTCCTCCGGCGCCATGTAGGCGATGGTGCCGATGGTCTCGCCGATCGTGGTCAGCGTACGGTCGTCGGCGGCGTGGGCGATCCCGAAGTCGATCAGGGAGGCGAACTCATCGGCCCCTAGCAGGATGTTGGTGGGTTTGACATCGCGGTGGACCAGCCCGGCGTCGTGGGCCGCCTGCAGCGCGCCGGCCACCTGTGCGATGATCGCCACTGCTCGCCGCGGCGACAAGGCCCCTTCTTCCGTGATCACCTTGCGCAGGTCGGTGCCTTCGATCAAGCGCATATTCAGATAGAGCCGACCGTCGATGTCGCCGAAGTCGTGGATGGGGATTACATGCGGCTCGGTCAACTGCGCTACCGCCCGACACTCCCGGCGGAACCGCTCGCGCAGCTGCTCGTCATCGGCGAAGCGCTCAGGCAACACCTTGAGCGCCACCACCCGGTTGGTCAGCGAATCATGCGCCCGCCACACCTGGCCCATGCCGCCCTGACCCAGCAGCGACAGCAGCCGATAGCGTCCGAACGTCTCCGCTGACCCTCGCGTGGCGTCCCCGCCACTCACTGCCGTGTCATCCATTGTGCCGTCCCGTGACCACCCGACTGGCAAACGGTGTACTTGCCGTGCGCGGATCGTGTCGAGAGATCCGCCAACAAACCTCTAGCAACTTCAGCGTACCTCTGAGCCATACGATCAACTTTCGTGAATCCGGCCGTCCAACACCGCTCGGAGGCCTGGGCCATATTGCACAAAAGGCCCGTCCGACAGCGAACCGATTACGGTGCTCGGTGCTCGGTGCTCGAACCGCTGCACTTCCATGCCCACGCCGAGCTCTACGATCGCGCCGCCAACCGGCCGCGCTATGGCAACGACTCCACGCCGCGCGCTGTGTCGCGGCACCAGCTCGTCGAACTCGGTGCCGGCACCGGGCTAGCAACGGGCCGATGCTTCAGACCAGCGCCATCGTCACCGCGGTCGAGCCCGGCCCAGCCCTTGCCGCCCGCCTGCATCGCCGCTGGCGCGAAGGTACACGGACGCCGACCTCACAACTGGGTATCGGGGCCTTGTGATACCGCGGCCCTGGATAGCATCGATTCTCGTACAGATCGAGGAACGCCGAGGGGCTTGTGTTGACGAACGACCATCTTGACCGCTGGAACGCTCACGAGGCTTCGGCGGAGGCGATGATTCCGATCATTGGCAGGCTGTACCGCGAGAAGGGGGTGACCATCCTCCTGCACAGCCGGTCGCTGGTGAACAAATCGGTGATCAGCATTCTGCGGACGCACCGGTTCGCGAGGCAGATCGAGGGTGAGGAACTGTCGATCGAGGAGACGCTGCCGTTCCTCGAAGTGCTCAGCGCGTTGGATCTGGGGCCGTGCAAGATCGACCTCGGCCGGTTGGTGATGACGTATCGCACCGACGATCGCGGGCTATCGATTCCGGAGTTCACCGCCGCAGTGTTGGCCGATGTCACCGACGGCAACAAGGCCGAGTCGCAGGGACCGCGGGACGTCGTGCTGTACGGCTTCGGTCGGATCGGTCGTCTGGTCACTCGTCTGCTCATCGAGAAGGTCGGTTCCGGCAATGGGCTGAACCTGCGGGCCGTTGTGGTGCGCAAGGGCGGCGAGGAGGATCTGGCCAAGCGGGCGTCGTTACTGCGGCGGGATTCGGTGCACGGCCAGTTCAATGGAACGATCAAGGTCGACGCCGAGAACGACACGATCATCGCCAACGGCAACGTCATCAAGTTCATCTACAGCGATGATCCGACGACGATCGACTACACCGAGTTCGGGATCAACGAGGCGATCCTGATCGACAACACCGGCAAGTGGCGTGACCGTCAGGGCCTGTCGCAGCACTTGCGGCCCGGCATCGCGAAGGTCGTGCTCACCGCCCCGGGCAAGGGCGACGTTCCGAATATCGTGCACGGCGTCAACCACCGCGACCTCGATCTGTCCGAGCAGATCTACTCGTGCGCTTCGTGCACGACCAACGCGATCGTGCCGCCGCTCAAGGCGATGGATGACGAGTACGGCATTGTCCGCGGTCACGTGGAGACGGTGCATTCCTTCACCAACGACCAGAACCTGCTGGACAACTTCCACAAGGCCGACCGTCGTGGTCGCTCCGCGCCGTTCAACCTCGTGCTCACCGAAACCGGCGCCGCATCCGCGGTCGCGAAGGCGATGCCGGACTTCAAGGCCAAAATCACCGGCAACTCGATTCGCGTTCCCACACCGGACGTTTCGGTCGCGATCCTGAACCTGCAGCTCGAGCGGGAGGTCACGAAGAGCGAAGTGCTCGAGTACCTGCGCCGGGTATCGCTGTCCGGACCGCTGAGCCGCAACCTCGACTACACCGCGGCCACCGATGTGGTTTCGAGCGATTTCATCGGATCCCGCGCGGCGTCCATCGTCGATGCCAATGCCACCATCGTCGACGGCGACACCGCGATCCTGTACCTCTGGTACGACAACGAATTCGGCTATTCGTGCCAGGTGGTGCGGACGGTGCAGTTCATCTCGGGCATCGAGTACCCGACCTACCCGCAGCTGGGCGCGCAAGATCGCGCCGCCGTTCCCGCGGCCGCCGCGCGGTAGTCCGCACAACGACACGTTCGGCCGAAACCTGTTCTGCCATAGCGGTTTTCCGCGAGTAGCGGCGTGACTCACGCCGCTACTCGCCGTCGCCAACGCCGCGACCCGCGACGGCAATGCGGCCCCAACCCGTCGACGGTCCACGGGTTTTCACCCGGCTTGGTCAGCCCGCCGCAGGTGTCGCCGTGGCCGTTCGCACCCCCTAAATTTCGACGACACGGGATCCGACCGTCAGCCAAGGCCGTGATCACTTGCCACGCCGGGAAGTAGCGCAGACTCGATCGTTGAGACGTGAGTTCGGCCGGTCAGCTCCAAGCGGTCAGGTAGCCCCGCAGGCGGCGTCGAGAAGGGTTGCCGCGGCAGCGCGGGCGTTTGCGGCGGCGGCGGGTTGCCCTGCGATGGCGGCGGTGGTCTGGGCCCCTTCGACGAGGATCGCGATCTGCGCAGCGACGGCCTCGGGGGCGCCCGCGTCGTGGACCAGTTGGGCGAGGTATCGCTGGAAGCCGTCTTTGTGTTCGTGCACGGCGCGAGTGACGTTCGGCGAGCCGGCGCTCAATTCACCGAAAATATTGATGAAGGCGCAGCCGTGGAAGTCCGGCTGGCGGAACCACATGTCGAGGAAGTCGAAGACGGACAGGACCTTCTCGCGTGCGGTGACCGCGTTCTCGGCGCTGGCGGCGATGCCGTCGTTCCATTGGGCCCTGCGGCGGTGCAGGACGCCGACGATCAGGTCGTCCTTGGAGGGGAACAGGGAGTAGATCCGTTTCAGGGATATCCCCGCGTCGCTTCGGACCGCGTCCATGCCAACGGACTGAACTCCGCGCGCATAGAAGAGTCGGTCGGCTGCTTCCAGCACCCGCTCCCGAGCTGCCGTGTCGTCGATCATGGTCATTCCCCTTGCGCTGAGAACGTGCGTTCTCTACTGTAATGCACAGTCCGGAGAACGACCGTTCTCCAGCTGATTTCAGGAGGATGGCAATGGCCACCATCACCGTCGGAACCGAGAACAGCACGCCGATCGAGCTCTACTACGAAGACCACGGGACCGGTCAGCCGATCGTGCTCATCCACGGCTACCCACTCGACGGCCACAGTTGGGAGCGGCAGTCCCGCGAGCTGATCGCCGCTGGCTACCGGGTCATCACCTACGATCGGCGCGGCTTCGGGCAGTCGAGCAAGGTCGGCACCGGATACGACTACGACACCTTCGCCGCCGATCTCAACACGCTGCTCGAGACACTCGACCTGCACGAGGTGATCCTCGTCGGCTTCTCCATGGGCACCGGCGAACTCGCCCGCTACGTCAACAGGTACGGCCACGAGCGTGTCGCCAAGCTCGCCTTCCTCGCCTCACTCGAACCGTTCCTGGTGCGCCGCGACGACAACCCGACCGGTGTACCGCAGGAGGTCTTCGACGGTATCGCCGAGGCCGCCCGCGCCGACCGGTTCGCCTGGTTCACCAAGTTCTACGAGGATTTCTACAACCTCGGCGAGACACTCGGCAGCAGGATCAGCCAGCAGGCCGTCACCGCCAGCTGGAACACCGCGACCGTCTCGGCGCCGGTGGCCGCATACGCGGTCGTCTCCTCCTGGATCGAGGACTTCCGCGCCGACGTCGCCGCGGTCCGCACCTCGGGCAAGCCCGCGCTGATCCTGCACGGCACCAAGGACAACATCCTGCCGATCGACGCGACCGGACGCCCCTTCCACGAAGCCTTCCCGGAGGCCGATTACGTCGAGGTCGAGGGAGCCCCGCACGGGCTCCTGTGGACCCACGCCGCGGAGGTCAACGAGGCACTGCTGCGCTTCGTCCGCTCCTGAACATCACCTCCGGCGGGGTCACGGACCGCGCCGTGTCCCGCCGGAGGGCTCACAGCAGAAGGTAGGAAAAACGGCGGATTCGCGGCAACCAAGCATGCAGGTCGGTTAAGTCGGCTAGGTCGGCAACGGTGGATACCCGCACAAGACCGCGGTGCAGACGGGTCCACTCCGCGAGTTGGCTGTCCGGGAATGGCCCGACGATCCGGTTCGCCCAGATCTGTTCGGACCGCTGCGGTTCGACGCCGGCGACGAACCGATCCCACGACGTCTCACGCGGACGGTGCGTGAGGCCACCGTCGGTCCCGTTGGCTGGCTCGGGCGGGGCGTCCAGCACACTGCCGAGCAGATGCGCGCGTACTGTGAGCAGCCCGAACAGGACCACCACCGCCTGATACTCCCCTGGGCGGCCGTCCATACCGAGGAACCGTGACGCCTCGGACAAGTCGCGAGTCGCTCGCACCATGCGATAGAGATTGAGCAGACGTTTGGCTTCACGCGGTGTGTCGATCAGCGGGTCGAGGGCGGCCAGCAGAGTTATCTCAGGTTCGGTGAGCGGTCGAGGCCGTTCGATCCGGCCACCCGCCCGCCGTTGTGCGTCGACCTCGGATCCGGTCTCGATGGTGATGTCGGCCGCAGCCGCAACTTGGCCGGAGTCGGGCCGACTGGCAGGTGAATTGTCTTCGGCGCCTTGACTGTCCGACGTTTCGGTGGACCGGACCTCGGCTCGGACGGTAGAGAACGAGCGGAGCAAGCGGTCCAGGCTCCCAGAGGGCATGGCGGGCAACGCAAGCGGAATGTTGAGGATCTTCTCCAGATAGTCTTCGGGTGTGTGCCGGTTTTCCGCCGGACCCCCGAGCCCGTCGTGCAGCAAATCGGCGTACTGACTGCGCAGCGAACGGAGCAGCCAGTTCGGGTCGACTCCGACCACGACGACGAAGAGTTCGAAGGCCAGCAACAGGTGTACCGCCTGGAGTACCTCGACGACCTGGTCGGGACGGCACCGATCGAGATCATCGATATACAACACGATTCGGTCGACCGGCCTGCGGTGGTCCGCCCATTCCTCGGGCTTGTCCCGCCACTCCCGCATCAGCTCGGCGAGCTTGACTGCGCTCAACGAATCTCCCCAACCGGGCTCGCCGAAATGCCCCACCCGTGAGCGGTGTCGATTATAGGGGTTCGCGGTTGCCGGTGGTGGCTCGGCGGAGGTTGTCGGCGGTGGCTTGGTGGTCGCGCAGGCGGTAGGAGTCGCCGTCGAGGTTGATGACCATCGATCGGTGTAGCAGGCGGTCCAGGAGGGCGGCGGCGACGGTGTTGTCGCCGAGGATTTCGCCCCAGGATCCGACGCCGCGGTTGGTGGTGATCGCGATCGAGGTTTTCAAATATCGTTGCGACACAACCTGAAACAGAGCGGAAGCGGCCTCGGCGGGCAACGGCAGGTATCCCAATTCGTCAATGACCAGGAGCGCGGGGCCGGCGTAGAAGCGCATGGTGGTGGCCCAGCGGCCCTCGATCGCGGCGCGGTGGCAGCGGGCGGCCAGGTCGGCGGCGGTGGTGAAGTAGGTGCGGTAACCGGCGTGCGCGGCGGCCCGCGCCAGACCCGTTGCCAGATGGGTCTTTCCAGTGCCGGGGGTTCCGATCAGCAGGACGTTGGTGGCGGTTTCGAGGTAGCGGCAGGTGCCGAGTTCGTCGAGCAGGGGCCGGTCGATGCCGGAGGCGGCGTCGACGTCGAAGTTGGCCAGCGACGCCGGGGTGGGCAGGCTGGCGAACCGCAACCGGCCCGCCAGGCGGCGGGCCTCGGTGTCGTCGACCTCGATCCGCAGCAGCTTCTCCAGTGTCGCTGTCGCCGAAAGGTTCTGCGTGGTGGCATCTTCGAGGACCGATGGCAGTGCCTCGGCGGCGGCGTGGAGTTTCAGCGTGGCCAGGTGCGACCGGAGTTGCTGGTAGCGGGTCGCGGTTTCCTCGGCACCGACGGCTTTGGTGGCGCGGCGGGTGGTTTTCTTCGGGGTAGGGCTGGTCATTTTCGGCTCCTGGCTGTGGCGGCGCGCTCGTAGGCGGCCAGATCGGTGACGGTGGCGTTGGTGGCGGCCGAACCGTTGGCAGGGTCGGCGGCGGCGCGCAACGCCGCAGCTGCGGCTCGGGCGGCGTCGCCGGGTGGGATGCGTTCTTTGCGGCGGTGAGGGCGCCCGGTGTTCGCCGACGCCATCGCGGCGGCATCGAGGGCCACGACGTGGCCGTGGTCACGGACGGTCGCGCCGAGACCATCGGCGGCGCGTGCGTGGCGGGCGATCACGATGCCGGCAGTGGTGGCGATGTCGATGATGTTGCCGCGCAACGGTTGCGCGACGATCACCGTCGCCGAGGCCAGTTCCGGAGGCACCGAGTAACGGTTACCGCGCCAGGAGATCATCGCCTGCCGCGAGGCGACCCGGGGCTCGGCGACCATCGCCGGATACGCCTGGGCAGGCAAGGGCCGCAACGGTTCTCGCGCGGCAACGGTCGCGACACTCGCCCGGCCGTCAGCGGTCGGCCGCAGCCGGGTGTCGGTGCGCAGCGAACAGAACTTGTCCAGGCTCGCTTGGGCCTGCTCGACGGTCACCTCGTCGGCCAGAGTGCGCCACCAGCGTTGCGCAGCAGTGTGATTGGCCTTCTCCACCACGCCTTTGCGGTTCCCGCGACGGGGCGGGCAGATCACCGGCACCACCCCGTAGTACTTCGCTACCGCGGCGAACGACGCGGTCACCTGCCCGCTGGAGGGATGGCAGACCGTCGACATGCGGTCGAACCGCCACGACCCGCTCACCCCGCCGAGGGCGCGGGCCACGCGATCGAGGCCCTCGATCAGGTGCGGCTGATCGGTGGACGGCGCGAGATAGCCACGCCACCGGCCCGAATGGGCCAGGGACCCGACCAGCAGATGCGCGTTCGCGCCCCACCCCCACGTGGCCGGCGGATTCGGCAGATCGACCCAGTCCCATTGGGTTTCACCGCCGGGCGGGTGCGCGATGACGGCGTTGGGGCGTTCGGTCGCGGTCCGGCACGCCTGGCACACCGGCCGCAGTTTTCGGTTGCGGATGTTGCGTGTCAACGACTGATACGACAGCGGGAAACCCAGCGGCTCCAGCTCATCCATCAACGTCTGCGCCCACAAGTGCGGGTCTTCTTCCAGACGCGCGGTCACGTAATCGACGAACGGATCGAACGGATCGGGCAGATGCCGTTTCCGCACGCCAGGGGTACGTTCCCCGGCCAGATACGCACGAATGGTCTTTCGGTCACGGCCGGTATGCCGGGCGATCTGCGAGATCGTCCACCCCCGTGCACGCAGGGCACTGATTTCCACATCTTCCTCACGTGTCAACATGGAAAAGCGGGCCTCCTCCGAACGAAAGCGCTGGTCAGGTGTGGTAACCACCAGCATCGAAGGAGGCCCGCCCTTCACGGCGGAGCCACACGGGACAAATGGGGAATATCGGTGAGCGTGAAGTGGGGAAGTTCGGTGAGCGCCGTCAAGCTGCTGGAAGTCCTTCCGAATCGTCGAGATAAGCCCCAGATTGCCCGCGAACGAATCGCTTCGGGCGCGATCGGCCAGGAAGGCGTACAGCCGACGGCCCGGTGTGAGCTGAGCCAGCTGTCGGCCTAGTTCACCCACGTGGGCGACGACATCGTCGAGTTGTGCTTGTGCGACACGCTGTTCGGCCTCGGCGTCGCGCAACGCGGCGAGCTTGTCCGACATCTCCTCGCCGATGGCCGCCGCGGTCGCCGAACTCCACTCGGACTGCAGATCCTCGGTGACCTGGCGTAGGCCACGCAGTCCGCCGCGGGCTCGAGTGAGCAGAGTGATGCCTAGACCGCCGGTGCCCAGTGTCACCACCCCGAAGACCGCGGTCACCCATTCCCGCACCGCCGGTACCAGTGCCGCCGCAACTACCCCGACCACGAGCAGACCAACCGCGACGACAAGGGCGATGCGCCCCTTACGATCGGCCGAGGCCCGGCGCAGTCAGTCTGCTTCGGTCAACGTTCCCTGCAGCTGCGCGGCGAAGAGCTTCGCCTGCTCCACCTGATCGGAAATGCCGAGCTGCCGCCACAGGCCATCGACCCTGCTACCGAACTCCGCAGAGTTCCGCAGCGCGACAATGAGATCCGCCGCGCTGGCCTCGCGCTGGGCAATGGCCCGGTCGATCTCTTCCTGTAGCGCGGCGGCGGTAACCCGCGCATCCTGTGTCGCCATCTCCAGATGCCGTCTCTGGTCGAGCCTTTTGACGAGTTCGGTACGCAGTTGCTCGGACCGTTCCCGCGATGTCAATTCCGGCTCGGCCAGTTGCCGGAATATCTCGTCGCCGAGACTGGCCCACAGATTGCTATCCGCGTAATGCCAAGCGTTGAATCCGATCTGCACGATTTCCCGCTGGTATCTGGTGTCACCGGAGTTCGCGAGCCCGCGAATCCGATCTCGCAGCATCGCCATGAAATAGCTCTTGCCTGAACCCCATTTGCCGAAGATGCCGACCGACAGCGGCAACGGCGTTTCCCGGTCGGCGATGACTGTGGCCAGCATCGAGACGTACGGAGCGAAGCCCAATTCGTCGTCGGTCAGCGGGATCCCCTGGCTGGGATCGACCAGGTCTCGTGTGACTCCACCAGCAAGCTCCACGGAGGAATTGGCCACTTCCGCTGCGCGGACGATCCGGTTGAATTCCTGTTCGATCGGATCGGCAACGTCATCGGACGACGCGAGATACACGACCTCGTCAATGGTGCTCCTCGGCAGTTGTCGCTGTGCATCGACGAGGGCGGGAACGACGATCGCCGCAATTCGGCTTGCGGGCTCAGCCAACGCTCCGGCACCCAACAGCGGAACTCCGACTCTCCTTGCCTTGTTCTCGGCGGCAACACCGATCGCGCTGCTGATTGCGAGCGATACCGAGGCATCGGTCACGTCTCCGGCGTCATTAGCCTCCGCACGAGGGGTGACAAGGACCGCCCATCGCAGTGTTGCGCCGCCACTTTCCGGATCTTCCAGAAACAACACACTTGGTCGATCCGGGGTGATCTGCTCGAAAGCAATGGAATCCCACCTAGCTCGCGGGAATTGCAGCTGCAACGAACGACCGAGGTTGCCGAGCGCACTGCCGACCGATACGACAATCGTATCTATGTCCAGTTCCCATGGCCGACTCGTGCGAGCGACCGAATAGCGAACGCCCCCAATCGTTCCGAGATATGTGATGGACGAATGGACGGGACTCGTCATAGCGCCGCCTTCACATGCCGAGCGTGCGCAGTTGTATGGATCGATGGGTGAAGCCTGATCCAGCATTCACCATCCCCACCCCCGAGCTCGCTTCCCCTTGATACCGGATCTCGCTTGGACACGCGAATCTTAGTCCAGAGCGATCGAGCCCTTGCGTGAGTCTGCCCCGCGTACGTGCGCACGGGCCGCCGCCGTTGCCGCGCAGTACCCCGTCGCCGCCGAGTCGCCGGCCGCCGGCCGCTGTCGGGTGGACACCGACCGCAACGTGAGCGATCACAACGCACTAAACAGCTGAGTCCTTGACACGGGGCAAATGTTCGCGCTAACAATGTTTGCGTTAACATTGTTAGGAGCGTCACAGTGGCGGACGAGTATGTGGTCGGTGTCGACTTCGGGACGTTGTCCGGGCGGGCACTTGTTGTCAGGGTGCGGGATGGAGTCGAATTCGGTAGTGCGGTAAGCGAATACCGGCATGGGGTCATCGATCGCATCCTGCCTGTGACAGGCGTTGAGCTTCCGCCGGATTGGGCGTTGCAGGATCCTGAGGACTACCTCGACGTTTTGCGGACGGCGGTGCCGGCGGCGCTGGCCGACTCGGGGGTCGACCCGGCCGATGTCATCGGGATCGCTACGGATTTCACGGCGTGCACGGTGCTGCCCACGCTTACCGACGGGACGCCGTTGTGTCGGGTGCCGGAGTTTGCGGACCGTCCGCACGCGTACCCGAAGTTGTGGAAACACCATGCGGCACAAGCGCAGGCGGATCGGATCAACACCCTCGCCCACGAACGGGCCGAGCCGTGGATCAATCGGTATGGCGGCAAGATTTCGGCGGAATGGGAGTTCGCCAAGGCGCTGCAGATGTTGGAAGAGGATCCGGAAATCTATGCCCGGGCCGAGCGCTTCATCGAAGCGGCGGACTGGATCGTCTGGCAGCTGTGCGGCACGGAGACACGCAACGTCTGCACGGCTGGTTACAAGGGAATTCACCAGGACGGGAATTGGCCCAGCCGCGACTACCTCGCTGCGCTGAATCCGGACTTCGCCGACTTCGCCGTCGGCAAGCTGGTCCACCCGCTGTCCCCGCTCGGAGGCCGTGCCGGTGGCCTGACCGAGCGGGCAGCGGGATGGACGGGGCTGCGGCCCGGGATCGCGGTCGCGGTCGGCAATGTCGACGCGCATGTCACCGCGCCCGCCGCGCAGGCTGTCGAGAATGGGCAGCTGCTCGCGGTGATGGGCACCTCCACCTGTCATGTCATGAACAGTGACCACCTCGCCGAGGTGCCTGGGATGTGCGGGGTGGTGGATGGCGGAATCATCAGTGGCAGTTGGGGATACGAGGCGGGACAGAGTGGGGTCGGCGATATCTTCGCGTGGTTCGTCGACTCGTCGCTGCCGGGGCGCTATCACGCCGAGGCCGCCGCGCTCGGCATGGACGCCCACGCATATTTGAGTGAGTTGGCGCAGCGGCAGCGGGTCGGTGAGCACGGCCTGGTCGCGCTGGACTGGCACAGCGGAAACCGCTCGGTGCTCGTCGACCACGACCTGTCCGGGATCCTGGTCGGCCTCACCCTTGCGACGAAACCCGAGGACATCTATCGCGCATTGCTGGAGGCCACCGCCTTCGGCACCCGCACCATCATCGAAACCTTCAATGCCGCAGGCGTTCCCGTTCGCGAACTCGTGATCGCCGGTGGCCTGCTGAAGAACTCGTTGCTGATGCAGATCTATGCCGATGTGACGCGGTTACCGCTGTCGATCATCGGTTCGGATCAGGGCCCGGCGCTCGGCTCGGCCATCCATGCCGCTGTCGCCGCCGGGGCCTACCCGGATGTCCGTGCCGCCGCCAAGGCGATGGGCCGGGTGCACCGGAATGCCTACCTCCCCGATCCCGACCGCGCCGCCGCCTACGACGCCATCTACGCCGAATACCAAGCCCTACACGACCATTTCGGCCGCGGCGGCACCGAGGTGTTGCACCGGCTGCGGCGCATCCGTAACGACGCACGAAGGGAAGTCGCCACCGCATGAGTGAGCGAACCGCCATTACCGGCCTGCGTGAGCAACTGGTCGATCTGCATCGAGAACTACTGCGCTGGGGGCTGGTGGTGTGGACCGCGGGCAATGTCTCCGCCCGGGTACCCGGGGAGGAATTGCTGGTCATCAAGCCGAGCGGGGTGTCCTACGACGAACTCACCCCGAATTCGATGGTGGTCTGCGATTTCGACGGCAAGCTGGTCGAGGGCGATCTGTCACCGTCCAGCGATACCGCCGCGCACGCCTACATCTACCGGGCAATGCCCGAGGTGGGCGGTGTGGTGCATACCCATTCGACCTACGCGAGCGCGTGGGCCGCACGCGCGGAACCGATTCCGTGTGCGCTGACCGCGATGGCCGATGAGTTCGGCGGCGAAATTCCGGTCGGCCCCTTCGCACTCATCGGCAACGACGATATCGGCCGGGGTGTGGTCGCGACGCTGTCGGGCCACCGCTCCCCCGCCGTCCTGATGCGCAATCACGGCGTCTTCGCGGTCGGGCGCGACGCCCGCGCCGCGGTCAAGGCGGCCGTCATGTGCGAGGACGTGGCTCGCACCGTGCATATCGCGCGCCAACTCGGTGAACCGGTCCCCCTCGCGCAGGCCGATGTGGACAGCCTGCACGACCGCTACCAGAACGTATACGGCCAGCACTGATTTCCGGCCGCCGACAAAGGAGTACGTCCTCGATGAACCCGAAACCGCGCATCGGCCTACTCGGCATCATGCAGGCCCTCTACGACGACATGATCCCGGGCATCGCCGAGCGCCAGGACCGCTACGCCCACGATATCGCCGAACAACTCGCCGATCTCGCCGACTGGACCGTCGGACGCCCGGTCAAGGACCGGCGTGACGCCGAGGCGGTCATGCGCGAATTCGTCAATGCCGATCTCGACGGCGTCATGGTGGTGATGCTCACCTACGGCCCGGCGATGCGGGTGGCCCGGTTGTTCAACGAGAACCGACTTCCGGTGCTACTGGCCAATATTCAGCCCGAACCCTCCGTCACCCCCGCCTGGGATATGGCGGATATGACCTATAACCAGGGCATCCATGGCGCTCAGGACACCGCGAATGCGATGGTCCGCGCCGACCGTCCGTTCACCGTGGTGACCGACGATTGGCGCACACCGGAATTCGCTGTGCGCGTTGATCGTTGGGCGCGAGCCGCACGCGCGGTCACCGCATGGCGGTCACTGAAGGTCGGCGTATTCGGCTATGCCATGAACGATATGGGCGATATCCGCGTCGACGAGAACGCGCTGCTGCGGGCGCTCGGCCCGGAGATCAGCTTCGTCGCTCCCGGCGACCTCTACCGCGGCAGCCAGGCAGTGTCCGACGACGACGTGGCGGCGCTGATGGCTTGGGAGGACCGGGAATTCGCGATAGATCCGGCGCTGACCGGAGCGGAACGCGAAGACCACGCCCGGATGCAGATCGCCATCGAACGCATTCTCACCGATCGCGGCTACGGTGCGTACTCGACGCATTTCGACGCGATCGGCGAGGACGGCCGGTTCCAGCGGCTGCCACTGGCCGCGGCGTCGAGTCTGATGGCCAAGGGATACGGCTATGGCGCCGAAGGCGATGCGATGGCAGCCGCCATGGTCTACGCGGGACATCAGCTGATCGGCGACGGCCATTTCACCGAGATGTATGCGATGGACTTTCCCTCCGACTCGATTCTGATGAGCCATATGGGCGAGGGGAATTGGCGCATCGCTCGCACCGATGAACCGGTCCGGCTGATCCGGCGCGAGCTCGGCATCGGCAAGCTCGACGAGCCGCCGACCTTCCTGTTCCGCTACCGGCCGGGGCCCGCGACGCTGGCCTGTCTGGTTTCGCTCGGCGGCGAAAAGTTCCGGCTGGTGGTGGCCGAGGGCACCGTGCTCGACAGCCAGGAACTGCCCGCACTGGAGATGCCCTATGGCCAGTTCCGCCCCGCGAGCGGCGTTCGGGCCTGTATGGACGGCTGGCTCACCGCCGGCGGGCCGCATCACCAGGTCATGAATATCGGCCACCACGCCGCCGACTGGCAGGTCTTCTGTCAGCTCGCCGGCATCGAGTTCGTCCAGGTCTAGTCAAGGAGTTGTGCCCATGCCCACTATCAACCGACGCGGACTCTTCGCCGGCGCCGCCGGTGTCGCCGCGCTGTTGGCCGCCGCCGCGTGTTCCGTTGAGGACAGCGGTAATTCGTCCGCGGCCGGCGGCATGATCGGCATCGCCATGCCGACGAAATCCTCCGAACGCTGGGTCGCCGACGGCAACAATATCGTCAAGCAGTTCAAGGACCTCGGCTACGACACCGATCTGCAGTACGCCGAGGACGTCATCGAAACGCAGGTTTCACAGATCGAGAACATGATCACCCGGGGCGTCAAGGCACTGGTGATCGCGGCGATCGACAACAAATCGCTCACCGGCGTATTGCAGCAGGCCAAGACGAACAAGATCGCGGTGATCGCCTACGACCGGCTCATCCGCGACACCGCGAATGTCGACTATTACGCCACCTTCGACAACTTCAAAGTCGGTGTGCTGGAAGCGAATTACATCGTGGACCGGCTCGGCCTGCGGGATGGCAAGGGCCCGTTCTCGATCGAACTGTTCGCCGGTTCCCCCGACGACAACAACACCTACTACTTCTTCAATGGCGCCATGTCGGTGATCCGGCCCTATCTCGACTCCGGCAAGCTGGTGGTCCGCTCCGGGCAGACCGCCATCGATCAGGTGACCACGCTGCGCTGGGACGGCGCCACCGCCCAGTCCCGGATGGAGAACCTGCTCAGCGCCAACTACTCCACCACGAATATCGATGCGGTGCTGTCGCCCTACGACGGCCTCAGTATCGGCATCGTCTCGGCACTCAAGGCGGTCGGGTACGGCAGGGGCGATAAGAAGATGCCGGTCGTCACCGGCCAGGATGCCGAGAAGGCGTCGGTGAAGTCGATCATCGCGGGCGAGCAGACCATGACCGTCTTCAAGGACACCCGTGACCTTGCCAAACGCGCCGTGCAGATGGTCAATGCGATCTTGACCAGCGGCACCCCGGAAACCAACGACACCACCTCCTACGACAACGGCGCCAAGAAGGTGCCGTCGTATCTGCTGCAGCCGGTCTCGGTCGACAAGGACAACTACCGGAAGGTGCTGATCGACTCCGGCTACTACTCCGAACGCGACTTCGCCTGACGGCCAGGAAATGCCCGCATGGCCGAGTTAGGGCCCGGAGGAGGCAGCCTGCGTAACCACGGAGGGCCCCTCGGGCATGCAGAAAAGGACACAGCGCATGACCAAGCACATTCTCGAAATGCGCGGAATCACCATGGAATTCCCGGGTGTCAAAGCGCTCGACGCAGTGGATTTCGCGGTGGCCGACGGCGAAATCCACGCGCTGGTCGGCGAGAACGGCGCGGGCAAATCGACGCTCATGAAGGTGGTCAGCGGCGTCTACCCGCACGGCTCCTACAGCGGACAGATCCGCATGGACGGTACCGATGTGGCGTTCAAGGATATTCGCGGTAGCGAGGCGGCGGGTATCGCGATCATCCACCAGGAATTGGCGCTGGTGCCGCAGCTTTCGATCGCGGAGAATATCTTCCTCGGCAATGAACGGCTGCGCAGCTGGACCGTCGACTGGCACGAGACCAATCGGCAGGCGATGCTGCTGATGCGGCAGGTCGGTCTCGTCGAGGATCCCGAAACCCTGGTCGCCGCTTTGGGGGTCGGTAAACAGCAGCTCGTGGAGATCGCCAAGGCGCTGTCCAAACAGGTGCGATTGCTCATCCTCGACGAACCGACCGCGGCACTCAACGAGACCGACAGCGCGAGCCTGCTCGCGCTACTGCGGCAACTGCGCGAACAGGGCATCACCTCGATCCTTATCTCGCACAAGCTCAATGAGGTGCTCGCGGTCGCCGATTCGATAACCGTGCTGCGCGACGGCCGCACCATCGAGACCCTCGATGCGGCGGCCGAAGAGGTCACCGAGGATCGCATTATCAAGGGAATGGTCGGGCGCGATCTCGACCACCGGTTCCCGCCGCGTGCGGATCCGCAGATCGGCGAGGTGTTCTTCGAGATCGCCGATTGGAATGTCGATCACCCGACCATCGCCGATCGCCGGATCGTCCGGGACGCCGCACTGAACGTACGGCGCGGTGAAATCGTCGGTATCGCCGGATTGATGGGTGCCGGGCGCACGGAATTGGCGATGAGTGTTTTCGGCCGGTCCTACGGCCGCAATATTCGCGGCACGATCCGCAAAGATGGTGCGGTACTGCGAGTTTCGTCGGTGAGCGATGCGATAGCCGCAGGGATAGCCTATGTCTCGGAGGACCGCAAACAATACGGACTGATCCTCGATGAAGACATCCGGCGCAATATAACCCTGGCCAATCTTCCCGCGGTCTCCCGGCACACCGTCATCGACACCCACCGCGAGATCGTCGAAGCCGAGCGCCTGCGCACCCGGCTGACAGTGAAGACGCCGACGGTATTTCAGAAGGTCGGCAACCTCTCCGGCGGAAATCAGCAGAAGGTCGTACTCGGCAAATGGATCTTCACCGAACCCGATCTGCTGATCCTCGACGAGCCGACCCGCGGTATCGACGTCGGCGCCAAATACGAGATCTACCTGATCGTCCACCAGCTCGCCGCCGCCGGGAAGGGCGTGCTGATCATCTCCTCGGAGTTGCCGGAATTACTCGGCCTGTGTGATCGCGTCTACGCGATGAGCCAGGGCCGTATTACCGGCGAACTCCCGAAACACGAAGCCACACAGGAGGCTGTCATGAAACTGATGACACGCGGTACCGCCACAGCCGAGGCGGTACCCGAATGACGTTGCTGGACAAGCTGGAAGACGACGACTCTGCGGAGGTTATCGCGAAGGCCGTCGAGCAGAAACAGGTGGGCGCGCTCGCAGCGCTACGCCGCACCCTGCGCGGCAATGTGCGCCAGTACGGCATGATCGTTGCGCTCGTGGTGATTACGCTGCTGTTCCAAATCCTCACCACGGCAAAGCTTTCCGACGGTGTCAGCCTGTTGACGCCGCTCAATGTCACCAATGTCATCCTGCAGAACGGCTACATCCTGGTGCTGGCCATCGGGATGATGCTGGTCATCATCAACGGGCACATCGACCTGTCGGTCGGATCACTGTGCGCGCTGGTCGGCGCGGTGACCGGTATCGCCATCGTGCAGTGGCACTGGCCGTGGCCGCTGGTCGTGCTTGCGGCCGTCGCGATGGGCGCGGCCATCGGTGCATGGCAAGGATATTGGATCGCCTACGTCAAGATTCCGGCATTCATCGTCACCCTCGGCGGCATGCTGCTGTTCCGTGGTCTGGCGCAGTTGGTGCTCAAAGGGCAGTCGATCGGGCCGTTCCCGCAGGGCTTCGTGAATATCGCGGCCGGGTATCTTCCGAATTGGTTGCCGCTGCATGCCGTTCAGTTCGCCGGGTTCAACGGAATCGCGATACGGCTGCGCGTCGGCGAGCTGAACGGTTTGACCTTGCTCATCGGCGCGCTCGCGGTGGCGGCGCTGGTGTGGTCGCAATGGCGGGTGCGGCAACGCCGCCGCTCCTACGGTCTGCCTGCCGGGCCCCGCTCGCTGTTCATCGCGAAGTTGGCGGCGCTCGGTGCGGTCATCCTCGCATTCAGTTTCGTATTGGCGTCCTACAACGGGATTCCGATTATCGGCGTCATTCTGATCGTGCTGATCGTGCTGTATTCGTTCGTTATGAACCGGTCGGTGATCGGGCGACGGATCTACGCCGTCGGCGGCAATGAGAAGGCCGCACAACTGTCCGGGGTGAATACCAAAGCCAATACGTTCTGGGTTTTCGTGAATATGGGCGTGCTCGCTGCGCTGGCGGGTGTCATCTTCGCGGCCCGGCTCGGTGCGGCAACTCCGAAGGCGGGGCAGAACTTCGAGCTCGACGCCATTGCCGCGGCATTCGTCGGTGGCGCGTCGGCCAGCGGCGGTATCGGTACGGTCGTCGGCGCCATTGTCGGGGCGCTGGTGATGGGCGTGATGAACAACGGCATGTCGATGCTCGGCGTCGGCAGCGACTGGCAGCTGGTCATCAAGGGCCTGGTGCTGCTGGCCGCGGTGGCGTTCGACGTCTACAACAAGAAGCGAGCGGCGGCCTGACACTTCACCGCTGGGCCGGTGCCGCCGTGCTGTCGCGCGTGACCAGCGTCGGCACCACCGACGGCGATGCCGGTTCGGCGGTGGTGCCGTCGAATTCCAAGAGCCGCAACAACATCTGCATACTGCGGCGGCCTACTTCGTCGAAGTCCTGCCGGACGGTGGTGAGCGGTGGCGAAAGGTAGGCGGCCTCCGGAATGTCGTCGAAACCGACCACCGAGATATCCGCGGGCACCCGAATACCGCGTTCGGTGAAGGCGCGCAGCATGCCGAGCGCCATCTGGTCATTGGCCGCGAATACCGCGGTCACGTCGGGCTGCGCGGCGAGCAGCAGGCCCGCTTCGTAGCCGGAGCGGGCACTCCAATCCCCGCCGATCACCGGGGGGATCGGCGCGCCCGCGGCCCCCAGCGTGCGTCGCCAGCCGTCGATGCGGTCGCGTGCCTCCAGCCAGTCACTGGGTCCGGCGACCTGCCATACCGTGCGATGCCCGAGTTCGAGCAGATGCTGCACGGCCAGCCGGGCACCCTCGACCTGATCCACCGATACCGACGGCAAACCACTGTCCTGTCCGGCCTCGACCGCGACGGCCAGCAGGCGTTCGGGCAGGTTGTGCAGTGCGGCGGCGGCGGCCATCTGCGGGGCGATGAGGATGATTCCGTCCACACCCTGATCGGCCAGACTGTTCGCGGCCGCCAGCACGCTGGAACGGTCCACCGTCTCCAGCGCGAAGATGCTGACACCGTAACCCGCTGTGCGAGCGGCACGTTCGATGCCGAGCAGGGTGCATGCCGGGCCGTACAGGATGGTGTCGAAACTGACCACGCCGAGCATATTCGAGCGCCTGCTGACCAGCCCCCTTGCCATGGCGTTGGGGCGGTAGCCGAGTTGTTCGACGGCGCGCAATACCCGCTCGCGGGTCTCCGGGCGCACGTTCGCACTGCCGTTGAGCACCCGCGACACGGTCTGATGGGAGACTCCGGCGAGTTTGGCGACATCGGTCATGACCGCCGGGCGCGCGCCCGTCGGTCGAACCGCCGTTGAGGTGTCCCCGGCGGCAAATCCGTCCCTGTCCCTCACATCCCACCTTCCAAAGCGTCGTCCCGGTTCCCCCAGGTTAACGCTCACACGGCCGGTGGCCACACCGCGACCCTGAACCACCGCGCCGACCTCGGCAACCGATATCCATTCGTCGCTACCAGATTACGGCCGCGAAAGCTCTTGACTAGAAGAATGTGAGCGCTAACACTAACAGGACTACCGCACCTCGGTGCAACACGTTTCACAATTCAAGGGAGAGCCTGATCGTGTTGAAGAGGCTTCTGATCACCGCCAGCGCACTTGTCCTCACCGCAGCAACGGCCGCCGGCTGCGGCAGCTCGGGAAGCGACCAGACCGTACTCGGGTTCTCCCAGGTAGGCGCTGAAAGCGGTTGGCGCACCGCGAATACGAAATCCATCCAGGACGCCGCGGCCGCCGCCGGAATACAGCTGAAATTCGCTGACGCCCAACAAAAACAGGAAAACCAGATCAAGGCGATCCGCACCTTCATCCAGCAGCGCGTGGGCGTCATCGCCTTCTCCCCCGTCGTCGCATCCGGATGGGACACCGTCCTGAAGGAGGCCAAGGACGCCAAGATTCCGGTGATCCTCACCGACCGCGCGGTCGACTCGGCCGACACCTCGCTCTATGTGACCTTCCTCGGCTCGGATTTCGTCGAAGAGGGCCGCAGGGCGGCGAATTGGCTCGTCGACGCGACCAAGAACTCGAACGACACGGTGAATATCGCGGAATTGCAGGGCACCACCGGATCCGCGCCCGCGACGGATCGCAAGAAGGGTTTCCAGGACGTCATCGGCGCCGACCCGAAGTTCAAGATCATCGCATCGCAGACCGCGGAGTTCACCCGCGCCAAGGGCAAAGAGGTCATGCAGGCATTCCTGGCCGCGCACCGGGATATCAACGTGCTGTACGCGCACAACGACGATATGGCGCTGGGTGCGATCCAGGCGATCGAGGAGGCCGGGCTGAAGCCGGGTAAGGACATCAAGATCATCTCGATCGACGGGACCCGAGATGCCTTCCAGGCCATGGCCGACGGCAAGATCAACGTCGTGGTCGAATGCAATCCGCTGCTCGGCCCGAAGCTGATGGAGATCACCAAGGATGTCGTGGCGGGTCGCCCGACGCCCAAGCGGATCGTCACCGACGAAGGCGTCTACACCCAGGACCAGGCCGCCGCCGCGCTGCCCACCCGGACGTACTGAGCCGGAGCAGTGCATGTCGGAACCGACTGTCACACCCGCACTTCGGATGTCGGGCATCGTCAAGCGTTTCGCCGGGGTCACCGCACTGTCCGAGGTGGACCTGCGGCTGTTCCCCGGTGAGATACACGCACTGGTCGGTGAGAACGGTGCGGGCAAATCCACCCTCATCAAGGTGCTCACCGGAATCCACGACGCCGATGCCGGAATCATCGAACTCGACGGTCGCCCGGTGCGCTTCACCGGCCCGCAGCAGGCGCTGCGGGCCGGGGTGAGCACCGTCTATCAGGAGGTGAATCTGTGCCCGAATCTGTCGGTCGCGGAGAACATCTACATCGGACGGGAACCGCGGCGGGCCGGTCTGATCCGCTTCGCCGCGATGCGTCGCGAGGCCGCCCGGTTGCTGGCCAGACTGCATCTGAACATCGATGTGGCGGCCCCACTCGGCTCGTATTCGCTTGCGGTGCAACAGCTCATCGCCATCGCCCGAGCCGTCGACCTGGATGCGAAGGTCCTCATCCTGGACGAGCCGACCTCATCGCTGGACACCGGTGAGGTCGAGCAACTGTTCGCGATGATGCGCAGGCTCGCCGCCGATGGCGTGGCGATCGGATTCGTCACCCACTTCCTCGATCAGATCTTCGAGATCTGCGACCGGGCAACCGTGCTGCGCAACGGAACTCTCGTCGGCGAGTATCCGGTGGCGCAACTGGACCAGAAGGATCTCATCGCGCACATGCTCGGCACGGCGCTGCGCACGCTCGACGAGATCGAGCACGAGAAGCCGGATCCGGCGGTGGTGGCGCGCCACGATCCGCTGTTGCAGGCCACCGGGATCGGCGGGCGCCGCAATTCTGTCGCGCCATTCGATCTCACCGTCCGGGACGGTGAAGTCGTCGGGTTGGCCGGGCTGCTCGGCTCCGGCCGCACCGAGGTGGCGCGCCTGCTCTTCGGCGCCGACCGCGCGTCCACCGGGAATCTCCGCGTGGCTGGCGCACCGACGGCACTGCGCTCGCCGCGCGCCGCGATCGACCACCGGATCGCCTTCTGTCCCGAAGATCGCAAATCCCAGGGCCTGATCCTCGACCTGTCGGTGCGCGACAATATCGTGCTCGCGGTCCAGGCCGCGCGCGGCTGGGCCCGGCCGCTGTCGGCGCGCAAGCGCGACGAACTCGTCGCCGGGTACATCACCTCGCTGCGGATCGTCCCGGCCGATCCGGATACGCCGGTGAAATTCCTCAGCGGCGGCAACCAGCAGAAGGTGCTGCTGGCCCGCTGGCTGGCCACCCGGCCGAAACTGCTGATCCTCGACGAACCGACCCGCGGCATCGATATCGGGGCCAAGGCGGAAATTCAGCGGCTGGTCATCTCACTGTCCGAGGAGGGCATGTCGGTGCTGTTCATCTCCGCCGAACTCGAGGAGGTACTGCGGCTCAGTCACAAGGTGGCGATCCTGCGCGATCGGCGGCTGGTCGCCGAACTCGTCAACGATGCCACCCTGACCATGGACCGCCTCACCGAAACTATTGCGAGCGGCGCGATTTCATGACGATTATCCGAAGCCACCTGTTCTGGCCAGCGGCCGCGCTCGTCGCATTGCTGATCGTCAACGTCGCGTTCACGCCCGGGTTCCTCTCGATCCACATCCAGGACGGACACCTCTACGGCAGCCTGATCGATATCCTGCGCTACGGCGCACCACTGGTGCTGATCTCGCTCGGCATGACGCTGGTCATCGCGACGCGCGGCATCGACCTGTCGGTCGGCACGGTCGTGGCCATCGCGGGTGCGCTGGCCTGTCTGCACATCAGCAATATGCCGGATCAGGCCGATGCCGGTGGCGTCGCCGTCGCGGTGCTGATCGCGCTCGGCGTGGCGGTCGCGCTCGGACTGTGGAACGGAGTGTTGGTGGCGCGCTTCGGGATTCAGCCGATCGTGGCGACATTGATTCTGATGGTGGCCGGGCGCGGTGTCGCACAGCTGATTACGTCCGGTCAGATCATCACGATCAACAGTCCGCCGTACAAGGTCATCGGTGGTGGTTATCTGCTCGGGCTGCCGGTGCCCGTATTGGTCGCCGCCGCAGTGTTCGCTGGGCTCGCCTTGTTGTTGCGGCGCAGTGCGCTCGGGCTGCTGCTGGAATCGGTGGGCGGGAATGCCGAGGCGGCGCGTCTGGTCGGCATCCGGGCCGGTGGTCTGATCGTCGCCGTCTACGCGGTCTGCGCGTGCTGCGCCGCGATCGCGGGACTGATGATCAGCTCGAATGTCTCTGCGGCGGATGGCAACAACGCAGGACTGTGGATCGAACTCGATGCGATTCTCGCGGTCGTCATCGGCGGTACCGCGTTGACCGGTGGGCGATTTCAACTCGGCGGCACCGTCCTCGGGGCGCTGGTGATCCAGACGCTCACCACCACGATCTACACCGTCGGCGTGCCACCGGAGACGACACTGGTCTCCAAGGCGGTCGTGGTGATCGCGGTATGCCTGATCCAGTCACCGGCGTTCCGCGCCAAGGTCTTTCGCCGCCGAACCCGACCGAGCATCCCATCGACAGCTACGGAGGCGACTAGATGAACGTGCTTACCCAGGCCCGTGCCGTCCGCCCGATGCTGCGCCGACCCACGATGCGCGGATACCGCAGCCGATACATCCCGGTACTGGCCACCGCGGCGCTGTTCGCCGTCATCTATGGCGTCGGGGTGATGCGCTATCCGGCATTCGGCTATCCGCAGGTTTTCGTGAACCTGTTCATAGACAACGCCTTTCTGCTCGTTCTCGCCGTCGGGACGACCTTCGTGATCCTCACCGGCGGCATCGACCTGTCCGTCGGCGCGGTGCTGGCCCTGTCCACGGTCGTCTCGGCGTGGCTGGTGACCGTGCACGGGTGGCCGCCGCTGCTGGTCATGCCGCTCATGCTGGTCGGCGGCACGCTCTTCGGCGCCGCGATGGGCGCGGTCATCCACTACTTCGAGATCCAGCCGTTCATCGTGACGCTGGCCGGCATGTTCCTCGCGCGCGGGCTGGCGTACGTGATCAGCACGGATTCGATCACGATCACCGACCCCATGTATACGGATCTGGCGCAGCGTCGATTCCGGCTCGGCGGGGACGTATTCCTGACGGTGGGCATGATCGTCGCGCTGGTAGTTGTCGCCGTGGCCTTCGTCGTTCTGCACTACACCCGATTGGGTCGCACCGCGTATGCGATCGGCGGCAACGAACAGTCTGCGCTCATGATGGGGCTACCGGTGGCCAGGACCAAGGTCGCCGTTTATGCGATCAGCGGCTTCTGTTCGGCACTCGCGGGCATCCTGTTCACGCTCTACACCCTGTCCGGCTGGAGCCTGCACGCCGTCGGCATGGAACTCGACGCCATCGCCGCGGTCGTCATCGGCGGCACCCTGCTCACCGGCGGCTCCGGATTCGTCCTCGGCTCGGTACTCGGTGTACTGACCCTCGGCGTAATCCAGACCATCATCAGCTTCGAAGGCACTCTGAGTTCCTGGTGGACCAAGATCTTCATCGGCGTCCTGCTACTCGCCTTCATCCTGCTCCAGCGCACCATCGCAACCCGCGACGGATAGGTAGGACGCTGCCGTGCGGCAGCAGCTCGGTACCAACGACGACGAGCCTGTCGCGAAGAACACCCGACTCGGGATCGACAAAAGGTCTGCCGTCGTTCGACGCCGTGCAAGCGCCGAACGAGTTCACGCATCTGTTCCGTACCGATCTCGCCGCGCGACCAATGTTCGACGATCGCGTCGGCATCCGAGCTCGGAGTCAACCCCTCGCCCCGCACCGAGGCGTCCGCCTGCAGTGCAGAACGTGCTTGTTCCACAGTCAACTCTTCGACAGACAGACGCCATCACCGCCTCGGACTTGCGTTGGGATCCCACGCACCGGAGTGCGAGTCGCCACAGGTGAGGTCACAAGCACGACGAATTTCATCAGGACCGATATCACGGCACCTGCCGTCGAACCAGCACTCCCACAAACGAACTCGATGACCTGTTGGAAATCCAACGCATCGATGCCATCGAGATGCACGCGCCGGAGCTGGAAACAACTTCCGCGTTGGGGGTGGCGTTCATCGACATCGACGCCGCCTCCGTCATCGACACCGAGCTGCCGCAGCGGATCCCGCTCATCGGTCCGCCAGCTCCAGTGGATCTGCCAGTCGAACTACTCGAACGCATCGAAGACGCCCTCCATAAGTGGGCCGATCAGTGAGGATCCCCGCCAACCAGATGCCCACCGCCGCCGCATACCGGCCTGACTCGCGCGATACCGAAATCCGCCGCTACTTCGGCCTTACCCAATTCGCGCTCAGCGCCGGAGTGCCAGCCTCGAAACTGTCCGCCTGGCGGAACGGCCGCTACACCTGGGTGCCCTCACCCGACGTTCAAGTCGGCGACCATCCCGGTTGGTCGTTGGCGTGCATCAATGCATGGAACCCCGGAGGCGACCCGTTCCTTCGGCCGCCTGTCGTGCGATTCGCCGATACCGCCGCCATCAGGGCCCGTCACCACCAGATGCCCACGCCCACTTTGTGGGCCTGCATTTGCGACGGCACGATCCCCCAACCGGTCGTGTGGGTCGACAACCGACCAGGCTGGCTGTTGTGACGTGTGCCCGTCACAACTCCCGTCCCCGGCTGTGCGTGGCCGGGGACGGTTCTACATAGCCTGCCCACCACCAGCGGATTCGGCATGTTTGCCGCGGCCGCGGTGATCGCCCTGCTCATGATCAGCTACGTGCGGCGCAATCTGGAGGCGAAACGCCATCAATGCCGCCGAAGTCCGCGCGGCGATCCCCGTGCAGTCCGCATAATCGGATCGTGGCCGGATGTGCCGTGACCGGCGCCCCGACCGTGAGCCGTAATCCGGTTTCCGACCTGGCAGCACGATGCAATAATTGAATCCGACGTCAACTTCAACTAACCTCTGAGCCATCCGGCAACGGCAACCGGCGCTCCATCGCGGACGCCCCGGTCAGCGCGCATGAACATGGAGGTTTCTGGTCGTGAAGAGCCGAGAGGTACATCTGGTGGCCCGGCCCACCGGCGAACCCGCACCATCCGATTTCCGGATGGTGACCACGGATGTCCCGGATCCGGGCAGTGGGCAGTTGCTGGTCCGCAACGACTGGATGTCGGTCGATCCGTACATGCGCAACCGCATGAACGACGTGAAGTCCTACATTCCGCCGTTCCGACTCGATGCCCCCATGGACGGCGGCGCGGTAGGCACCGTCGTCGCCTCGGGTGTACCGGGAATCGAAGTCGGCGCGACAGTGCTGCACGATCTCGGCTGGCGGGAGTACGCGCTGCTGAAGGCGGGGCAGGCGCGCGTCGTCGATACCACGCTGGCACCGGCCGAGACCTACCTCGGCCCGCTCGGCATCCCCGGGCTCACGGCGTATGTGGGTCTGAAGGAAATCGCGCCGGTCCGTCCGGGTGATGTCGTATTCATCTCGGGCGCGGCAGGCGCCGTCGGTCTTGCCGCCTGCCGGGTGGCCAGGCACTTCGGCGCGGCCAAGATCATCGGATCGGCCGGCGGTCCGGAGAAGGCACGGCGGCTGGTCGAGGAGTTCGGCTACGACGCCGGGATCGACTACCGGGCGGGCAGTCTGGGGAAACGGTTGCACGAGGCGGCCCCGGACGGCATCGACGTCTACTTCGACAATGTCGGCGGCGACCATTTGCAGGCGGCGATCGGCTCGATGCGTGACTTCGGCCGAATCGCCCTGTGCGGAGCCGTCGCCGGGTACAACGCCGAAACCCCGCCGCCCGGCCCGAAGAATCTGGCGCTGGCGGTAGTTCGCCGACTGTCGTTGCGCGGCTTCATCCTCACCGACCATCCGGAGCTGGCACCCGAATACGCGGCGCTCGCGGCGGACTGGGTGCGTGATGGCAGCCTCCGCGTCCCCACCACGGTGCTGACCGGGATCGACACCGCTGTCGAGGCCTTCCTCGGCCTGCTGCGCGGTGCCAATACCGGCAAGATGCTGGTCCGGCTGAATGGCGAGGCGAACTGATGCGCGTGGCGAACGCGGTCGCAATCGTCACCGGCGCCGCGGGCGGCATCGGCGCGGCCATCGCGCAACGCCTGCTCGAGCACGGAGCTCGCGTCCTGATCACCGACCGTGATGCGGACCGGCTCGCGGCGACGACACGTCAACTCGCCGAGGCATTTCCCGGCGCGGTGTCCGGACAGGCCGGTGACGCCGCATCCGAATCCGATCTCCGCAAGCTCATCGCTACGGCCACAACCGAATTCGGCCCCGTCGACATGTTCTTCGCGAACGCCGGTGTCGGCGGCGGCCCGGGACTGGACGCCACCGAGGCGCAGTGGGAGCAAGCACTCGAGGTCAACACCTTGGCCCACGTGCGGGCGGCGCGGTTGCTCGTCCCGGGCTGGCTCGAGCGCGGCAGCGGCTACTTCGTGAGCACCGCCTCGGCGGCGGGACTGCTCACCCAGATCGGTTCGGCCACCTACGCGGTCTCCAAGCATGCGGCCGTCGGATTCGCCGAATGGCTGGCGGTGACGTACGGGGATCTCGGTGTGCGGGTCAGTTGCCTGTGTCCGATGGGCGTCGATACCGCCCTGCTCACCGGACTCGGCACGGACGGCGGATCCGCAGGCGACCTGGCCACCCGCGCCGTCACCGGAGCCGGCGCGGTGCTGGCTCCGCTCGACGTGGCCGATCACGTGCTCGAGGCGATCGAGGCCGAACGCTTCCTCGTGCTGCCGCACGAGGAGGTCCGAGAATTCCTGCACCGCAAGGCTGCCGATCACGATCGGTGGATCGCGGGCATGCAGCGCTATCGGAAGTCACTGTCTTGACTTCCTCCCCGCGCCTAGAGGCGGGGGATTCCAACCTTCACAGGTCGGATTTCCTGCTTCATCGGCGACTGCCGCGCCGACGACTGCCGGGGTGGTCTTACACCGCCTCCACAGGCAGACACCGCCAGCCCGGCGGCCAAAATATTCCTCGCAGCGTTGACGTCACGATCATGAATCGCGCCGCAGCACCGGCACACCCATTCCCGCACATCCAACCCCATCGTGTCGTGCAGCGACCCACACGCCGAACAGACTTTGCTCGACGGGAACCATCGGTCCACGACAATCACCTCACGCCCGTACCAGGCGGCCTTGTATTCCAACATCGAACGCAACTCCGACCACGAAGCATCGGAGATCGCACGCGCCAGACTGTGATTGCGACGCATCCCCGCCACATTCAGATCCTCGATCACGATCGTTTGGTTCTCACGAACGAGCCGAGCACTCAGTTTGTGCAGGTAATCCCTACGACGGTCGGTGATACGAGCGTGGATACGCGCCACCTTCCGGCGAGCCTTATCCCGGTTGCACGACCCATTGGCCTTGCGGGCAAGAGCGCGTTGAGCTTTCCCCAACTGCGCCTGTTCTCGCCGCAGATGTTTGGGATTGGTGATCTTCTCCCCAGTCGACAACGCCAGCAGCGAAGTAATCCCGGCATCCACACCAACGACACTATCGGTCGGCGGGTGGTGAGCTACTACGGTCTCGGTGAGCACGGACACGAACCAGCGGCCCGCGCTGTCACGAGACACAGTGACCGTGGACGGTTGCGCACCCTCGGGCAACGGCCGAGACCACACGATATTCAATGGCTCGGCCATCTTCGCGAGGGTGAGTTCCCCGTCACGAAATGTGAACGCCGACCTCGTGAACTCCGCCGCCGACCGAGACTTCTTCCTCGACTTGAAACGCGGATACTTCGCCCGCTTATCGAAGAAGCCAGCGAACGCACGCTGCAAATGCCGCAACGCCTGCTGCAACGGCACCGAAGACACCTCACCCAAAAATTCCAGGCCATCGGTCTTCTTCCACGCAGTCAGCATCGCGGAAGTCTCGTTGTAGTTCACCCGCCGCTGCTCGGTGAACCACGCAGTAGTCCTGGCCTCCAAAGCCTTGTTATAGACCAAACGAACACATCCGAACGTACGCACAAGCTCCCGCTCCTGCCGCTCGCTCGGATAGAAACGGTACTTATACGCCCGCTTCACCAAGCCCACCCCCATGCCCCACACACTAACAAGTCAGGTCGTAAACAGTGAAACAATCTGCGCCAGGCTCGTTTTCGACACCAGACATGCCAGGCATAAACTCGCCCCACCCACTCCCCATGGCTGAAGCCGGGGACCTCCACGCCACGGCCATCGGATGAGTACGCGCAGCGCCGTGCTGTTCGATTTCGGCGGTGTGCTCACCACCGCCGTCCTCGCCGCATTCGCCGAATTCGGCGCGGAGCTGGGCGACCCGCGGCTGCCGCTGCGACTGCTGACCCGCGATCCCGAAAGCAGTGCGCTGCTGGTGGATCACGAAGAGGGGCGCATCGGTGAGCGTGAGTTCGAGGTCGGGTTCGCGCGGCGACTGCGCGCGCACGGCGTCGAAATCGACGATGCGGGCCTTGTCGATCGCATCCAGTCCCGACTGCATCCCGATCCGGAGATGATCGAGCTGGTCGCGGGTGTCCGCGCGGCGGGCTATCGCGTCGGTCTGCTGTCGAATTCGCTCGGCGACAACTGCTACGCGGGCTTCGACCTGCCCGCCATGTTCGACGCGGTGACCATCTCCGCGGAGATCGGCACCCGCAAACCGTCCCGCCGGGCCTATCTCGTCGGCTGTGAACGGCTCGGTGTCACGCCCGAGCAGACCATCATGGTCGACGACCTCGAGCAGAACATCACCGCGGCCGAACTTCTCGGACTCGGCGGCATCGTGCATCGCGACGCCGCATCGACGGCGGCCCTGCTGTGGCCCGCGCTACGAACCCCCAGCTGATCCACCCACCTTGCGGCGCAGTCTCTTTCGACCACCCGCACCAACGATCGGAGCCTCGATGGACCTGTTCAGCACGTCCGAGCGCACCCAGCAGTATCAACGCGATCTGCGCGCCTTCATGGACGAATGCGTGTACCCGGCCGAGTCGGAATACGAGAAGCAGATGGCGGCAGCCGGCGATCCGCACCACCATCCGCAGATCGTCGAGGACCTCAAGACCGAGGCCCGCGCCCGCGGCCTGTGGAATCTGTTCCATCCGCATCCCGAATGGGGTCCGGGGCTGACCAATCTGGAATACGCCCCGCTGGCCGAGATCATGGGCCGCAGCCCGCATCTCGCGCCGGAGGCGTGCAATTGTTCGGCGCCCGACACCGGCAATATGGAGGTGTTCACTCTCTTCGGCACCCAGGAGCACAAGGAGCGCTGGCTGGAGCCGCTGCTGAACGGCACCATCCGCTCCGCCTTCGCCATGACCGAGCCCGCCGTCGCCAGCTCCGACGCCACCAATATCCAGCTGCGCATGACGCGCGATGGCGACCACTACGTGCTCAACGGTCGGAAGTGGTTCGCCTCCAATGCATTACACAAGAACTGCAAGGTGCTCATCGTCATGGGCAAGACCGATCCGGACGCACCCAAGCACCGTCAGCAGTCGATGATGGTCGTGCCGATCGACGCACCCGGCGTGACGGTCATGCGCAATCTGCCGGTGTTCGGCTACGCCGACCGCGAGGGCCACGCCGAGATCGATTTCTCCGATGTGCGGGTGCCCGTCACGGATGTATTGAAGGGCGAGGGCGAGGGTTTCGCCATCAGCCAGGCCCGGCTCGGTCCGGGTCGCATCCACCACTGCATGCGCGCCATCGGTATGGCCGAACGCGCGCTGGAACTGATGTGCGCACGCGCCGAATCGCGAATCACATTCGGGCAGAAGCTGAGTGAGCGCGCCAATATCCAGGACTGGATCGCCGAGGCCCGCATCGATATCGAACAGGCCCGGCTGCTGACCCTCAAGGCCGCCTGGATGATGGACACCGTCGGCAATAAGGCGGCCCAGGTCGAGATCGCGGCGATCAAGATCGCCGCACCGGAGATGGCGCTGCGGATCGTGGATCGGGCGATCCAGGTGCACGGCGGGGCCGGTGTCACCGACGATTTCCCGCTCGCCAGCATGTACGCGCACCTGCGCACACTGCGTCTGGCCGACGGACCCGACGAAGTGCACAAACGCGCCATCGCGCGCGCCGAACTCGGTAAGTTCAGGACCGGGGCGTAGGACGGACAGGAACGAATGCAGACGAGTAACGGGCTCATTCAGCCCACCGCGGACGCGACCGGCTTCGATATCGATGCGGCCGCGTTCGCGGACTGGGTGTCCTCGCTCGGTTCGGCGTGCACCGCGCCCGTGCGGGCCGAACGGGTGGGGATCGGCCAGTCCAATCTGACCTTCCTGATCACCGACGCGGACGGGCGGCGTTGGGTGCTGCGGCGTCCGCCGCTCGGCCACCTGCTGGCGTCCGCGCACGATGTGGCGCGGGAGGCCCGAGTCATGTCGGCCCTGGCGCCCACCGATGTCCCGGTGCCGCGCGTCCACGATATCCGGCACGAGGGCGAGATCGCGCTCGTGCTCATGGAATTCGTCGACGGACTGGTCATCGACGGGGTCGAGACCGCCGAGCGAATCACCCCCGAGCTGCGCCGCAGCGCCGGGCTGTCACTGGTGCGGACGCTGGCCCGCATCCACGCCGTCGATCTGGAAGCCACCGCGCTGATCGACCTGGCCAGCCACAAACCGTATGCCGAGCGACAGCTCAAACGGTGGTCGGCACAGTGGGAGAAGTCGAAAACACGGGACCTGCCGCTGGTGGACCGCCTCACCGAGCGGCTCCGGGCCGCCGTTCCCGAACAGCGCGAACTCGCGCTCGTGCACGGCGATTACAACCTCCGCAATGTGATCACCACACCGGAGACCGGTGCGATCGCCGCCGTACTCGACTGGGAGCTGTGCACCCTCGGTGATCCGCTGGCCGATGTCGGCAGTCTGCTGGCCTACTGGCCGATGCCGGGCGAAGCGGCCATTCCGGGTACGGAAATGGTCACGCTCCCGGGTTTTCCGTCCCGTGCCGAACTGGTCGAGGAGTATCTCGCGATCACCGGACGTGACCGGCGCGCACTCGGGTTCTGGCATGCGCTCGGTCTGTGGAAGCTCGCGGTCATTGCCGAGGGTGTGTACCGGCGAACCCTCGACGACCCCCGAAACCGTGCGGCCGCGGGCATTCCGACTACCGACCTGGTCGACGGACTCGCCGAAACCGCCGACCGGATCGCCACCGAAGCCGGTTTCTGATGGGAAAACGGCCTGTCTCCCGATATCGGGAAACAGGCCGTTTCGCGTATTCACACTTCTATCAGGGCACGAGCACCGACAGCGCTTCGGCAATGCAGGCGGGCTTGTCGCTGCCCTCGCGCTCGATGGTCACCAGAGCCGTCACCTGGACCCCCGCTTTGGTCGGCTCGAGCTTCACCAGTTCCACGCCCGCCCGCACGCGACTACCGGATGGCACCGGCGATGGGAAGCGAACCTTGTTGCTGCCGTAGTTGATTCCCATCCGCACCCCGTCGACGCGATAAACCTGCCAGACCAGCTGCGGCAACAAGGACAGGGTCAGATAGCCGTGGGCGATCGTCGTGCCGAACGGTCCCTGCGCGGCCCGCTCCGGATCGACGTGAATCCACTGACGGTCACCGGTCGCCTCGGCGAACAGATCGATCTGCTCCTGGGTAACGGTGTGCCATTCGCTGTAGCCGAGATGGGTGCCGACGGCCTGCTCGAGTTCGCCGATTCCATTGAATACCTTCATTATTCGCGCCTCAGACCGTCGGCGCGCCGGCGACGTAGAGTACTTGGCCGGTGACATACGACGCGCCCTCGCTGACGAAGAACGACACCGTGTGCGCGATATCCGCGGGCTTGCCGACGCGTCCCACCGGAATCCGCGCCACCAGGGTCTTGCTGAACTCCTCGAACGAAACACCCATGCGCTCGGCGGTGGCGGCGGTCATCTCGGTCTCGATGAAGCCCGGCGCGACGGAGTTCACGGTCACGCCGAATTTGCCGAGTTCGATCGCGAGGGTCTTGGTGAATCCCTGCAATCCGGCCTTGGCCGCGGCGTAGTTGGCCTGACCGCGATTGCCGAGCGCCGAAGTGCTGGAGAGATTGACGATGCGGCCCCAGCCCGCGTCGGTCATGTACTTCTGCGTCGCGCGGCTCATCAGGAAGGATCCGCGCAGGTGCACGCCCATGACCGCGTCCCAGTCGTCGACGGTCATCTTGTACAGCATGTTGTCGCGGATGATGCCCGCATTGTTCACCAGGACGGTCGGCGCGCCCAGTTCGGCGGCGACCCGCTCGACCGCCGCGGCGACAGCCTGTTCATCGGCGACGTTCGCGCCCACCGCGAGCGCCCTGCCGCCGGCCGATTCGATCTCGGCGACAACGGTTTTGCAAGACGCCTCATCGAGATCCAGGACGGCGATCGCGAATCCATCCGCCGCCAGCCGCTTGGCGACAGCCGCGCCGATGCCGCGTGCCGCACCGGTCACGATGGCGGTACGGGTTGTCTCACTGCTCATTACGGTTCTCCTTGTCGAATTCGGTTGGCACCGTTCACGGTTCGAAGACCACACGACCGACGGTCTTGCCGTCGGCGAGGCGCTGCAGTCCGGCAGCCACGCTATCCAGTGGCAGCCGCTCGCCGATCAAGGGTTTCACCACACCCTGCTCGGCCAGCCCGGTCAGTTCCAGATGGCAGTCGCGCACCGCTTGCGGATCCTTGTCGCGGTACAGGCCCCAGTGCAGACCGAGGATCGAATAGTTCTTCACCAGTGCGTGATTCAGTGCGGTGGACTGGATCTGCCCGCCCGCGAAGCCGACGACCAGGATGCGTCCCTCGAAGGCGATGCACTTGGTGGACCGCTGATAAACCTCGCCGCCGACCGGGTCGTACACCACGTCCGCACCGCGACCGTCGGTCGCTTCCCGCACGACCGAGACGAAATCCTGTGCGCTGCGATCCACCACGATGTCTGCGCCGAGCGCCCGCGCGACCTCGGCCTTGGCCGCGCTGCCGACCACTCCGATCACCGTGGCCCCGGCCGCCTTACCCAATTGCACGGCCGCACTGCCGACGCCACCGGCCGCCGCATGCACCAGCAGCGTCTCCCCCGCCCGCAGGCCGGCGCGCCGATGCAGTCCGAACCAGCCCGTCTGATAGCCGATGAAGAGGGCGGCGGCCTCGGCATCGTCGAGCGCCGCCGGGGCGGGAAAGACATCCGCGGCGCGCATGACCGCCAGTTCCGCGAACCCTCCCCAGGGCAGCGCCGGACTGCCGAGCACTCGGTCGCCGATCGCGATGCCGTCGACGTCGGCACCGACCGCGACCACCTCACCACACAGTTCGACCCCGGGGGTGAACGGGAGTTCGGGCTTGATCTGATACTCGCCCCGGCACATCAGTACGTCCGGAAAGTTCGCGGCCGCGGCGCGGGTGCGCACCACCACCTGGCCTGGACCGGGCTCGGGCTCCTCCAGTTCGACCAGCCGCAGTACCTGCGCCGGTTCGCCCAATTCCGTTACCTGCCAAGCCTTCACGCCACGCCTCCGGTGAGCGTGACGCCGCCGTCGACGACGATCAGCTGGCCGGTCAACCAGGCCGCGTCATCGGAGAGCAGGAAGGCGGCGACACTGCCGATGTCCTCGGGTACGCCGAGGCGCTTGAGCGGATAGGCCGCGGCGACCTGCTCCTCGCGGCCGTCGTAGAGCGCGGTGGCGAATTGGGTCTTCACCACGGCCGGCGCGATCGCATTCACCCGGATCGACGGGCCAAGTTCGACCGCCAACTCCTGGGTGATGTGCACCAGCATCGCCTTGGTTGCCCCGTAGAACCCGATGCCGGGCGCGGGCTTGATCCCGGCAACCGACGCGACATTGACGACCGAGCCGCCGTGCTCGCCCAGCCATGCCTTGTGCGCCTGCTGTACCCAGGAGATCGCCGCCAGGCAGTTCACCTCGAAGACTTTACGGGCCGCGGCCAGGTCGAGTTCGACCATCGGTCCGTACACCGGGTTGATGCCGGCATTGTTGACCAGGAAGTCGACCGAGCCGAAGGTCTCCAGCGTGCGCTCGATGGCCTCGGTCTGATGTTCGACGTCGTCGGCTCGTCCCGCGACGGCGATGGCGTGCTCGGGTCCGCCGAGTTCGGCGATCACCGCGTCCAGCGCGTCCTTTTTGCGGGCGGTCACACAGACCCGCGCACCGTCGGCCACCAGCCGCTGCGCGATGGCCAGCCCGATACCGCGGCTAGCTCCGGTGACAATCGCCGTCTTTCCGTCGAAACGACCCATTACGTAAGCCTCTCCTGATGCTCGAACTGCGTGACCCAGACTCACCGAACTTGATTCCGACGTCAAGTTCAAGTGAGGCCGCACGTCACGTGATGCGGGTCACATGAATGATCGGTACACACCGGCCGGCCGCGTGGCCGACGATCGGTCAGTGAGCTTCTTTCAGCTGAAGAGCGTTGAACCACAACTGATTCAGCGTTTTCACCAACTTCTCGAAGGACACCTTCCGCCCCTCGACGAATACGAAGTACGCCATACGGCTCACCATGCTGGACAGCGCGAGCGAGGTGACCTCGGCATCTAATTCGGCGTCCACCAGGCCACGATCCTGCAGATTCCGGATCATCTCGGCATTGCGCTCGACGAAGGCCAGGGCGCGCTCGAAGCGCAGCACCCGGAACTTCTCATCGATCTTCGACACCTGCTCGAGCACGGCCATCAGCCGCGCATTGCGCCGATACGACAGCAGGTACTCGCGATTGGCGGCGGCGATCAACTCACGCGGGTCGTCGATGCCGACCCGCTCCCGGATGTGCGGGTGCAGCATTTCCTCGCGCACCTGCTCGACGACCGCGGCGAAGATCTCTTCCTTGCTGTCGAAGTAGGTGTAGAACGAGCCGGAGGCGACCCCGGCGGCCTTGGAGATGTCACTGATCCTGGCGTCGAGGAAACCGTCGCGTTCGAACACCTCGCGCGCCGCGGTCACCAGTGCGGACCTGGTGCGCATGCCACGCTTACTCCGTGGGGGCACCCGACCGGGCTGGTCCTCGGTGGCTTCCTGGGCGTTCACGGCCTCACTCGCTGTCGTCCGGCTCGCTGACGTGGTGGATCGTAACAGCGCCCGCCGCTCCCGCGACCCCACGACGCCGCTGGGCAACCTGTATCGGCACAACATCTATTGAACATGACGCCAAATTCAAGTAGCGTCCGACCCACTGACGTGGCCTGGGTCACATCAGTTCTCGCCCACTCATAAAACTGGAGCAAGCCATGCCTGCGAATCCGGCTTCCCCGACCGCATCGGATCAGCCGACCAATGTCGCCGACCGGTGCTGGCAGCACGCCGCCGAACGCCCCGAAGCCATCGCGCTGCTGGCCACGGACGTACAGCTCACCTACGGCGAATTGGCCAGGCGCAGTGCGGCTTACGGTGGCCTGCTGCGCGAATCCGGTATCGCCACGGGCGACCGGGTGCTGCTGGTGGCGCCCACCGTTGCCGAATTCGTCGTCGCATATCTGGGCGCGCAGCTCATCGGCGCCATCGCCATCACCATGAACACCATGGCCACCGCGCCCGAAATCGGGTATGTGCTCGACGACTCCGGCGCGCGGATCGTCATCGCATGGCACGGCGCGCAGGAGGCAGCACAGGAGGCGGCCACCGAACGAAATCTGCCATTGCTCGCGCTCGCGCCGGGCGCGCATGCCGAACCGGCCGAGCCCGTGGCCGAACCGGTGCGCCGCCGCGCCGACGACACCGCCGTGCTGCTCTACACCTCCGGAACCACCGGCAAACCGAAGGGCGTCGAACTCACCGTCGCCAATCTGACCGAGACCGCTCGAATCTTCACCGATCAGCTGCAGCTCGGCCCGGACGATCGCTTCGGCACCGGACTGCCGCTGTTCCATGTCTACGGGCAGGCGGTGTGTCTGCTCACCGCGCTGCACGCGGGCGCGTCCTTCGCCATGGTGACGCCCTTCGAACCGCGGGCCATGATCGCGATGATCCGCGATCAGCAGCTCACCCACGTCGCCGGTGTGCCGACCATGTGGAATGCCATGCTGCACGCGGCCGGTGACTACAGTGCAGCAGATTTCGCGAGCCTGCGGCTGGCGGCATCCGGCGGGGCGTCACTGCCCGGTGAGGTGATCCGCGCCTTCTCGGATCGCTTCGGCTGCACCATTCTCGAGGGCTACGGACTCACCGAATCCACCGGTGCGGCGACCTACAACCCGCTGAATCGCGAACAGCGGGTGGGCTCGGTCGGCGCTGCGCTGCCCGGGACGTCGATCGAGGTTCGCGATCCCGACGGCAAGATACTGCTGGCAGACACCGTCGGCGAGATCTTCCTGCGCGGCCCCAGCATCATGAAGGGGTACTGGAACCGGCCCGACGCCACCGCCGCCGATTTGCGCGACGGCTGGTTGAAGAGCGGCGATCTGGGCCGCGTCGACGCCGACGGCTATGTCTATATCGTCGACCGCGCAAAGGATCTCATCATTCGCGGCGGATACAACGTCTATCCGCGCGAGGTCGAGGAAGTGCTGTACGAGCATCCCGACATCGTCGAAGTCGCGGTGATCGGCATTCCGGACGACCACTACGGCGAGGAGGTCGGTGCGGTCGTCGCCGCCACACCCGGGGTCGAACTCGATCCGGCGGATCTGCGGTCCTGGGCAAAGGAGCGGCTGTCCGCGTACAAAGTGCCGCATCGCTTCGCCTTCACCGACCAGCTACCCAAGGGCGCCACCGGCAAGATCCTCAAACGCGCTCTCGACCGGAATCTCTTGACAGACAAGGCATCCCGATGACGGAAATCCCCACCGCGACCGGAATCGTGGACTCCGCCGAACTCGGCCGCGTCCTAGTGCACGAGCACGTTTTCGTACTCGGCGAGGAATTCCGGCAGAACTATGCCGACTGGGACGAGGACGCCCGCGTCGACGATGCCGTGAGTCAACTCGACGAGTTGAAATCCCTCGGCATCGACACCATCCTCGATCCGACCGTGCTCGGGCTGGGCCGCTATCTGCCGCGCATCCAGAAGATCGCGGCCAGAACGGATTTGCGGATCATTGTCGCCACCGGCATCTACACCTACAACGATGTGCCCTTCCAATTCCATTACACCGGTTCGGGTTTGCTGTTCGATCGGCCGGAGCCGATGGTGGAAATGTTCGTCAAGGACCTCACCGAGGGCATCGCCGATACCGGTGTGCGCGCCGGATTCCTCAAATGCGCCATCGAGGAACCCGGACTGACGCCCGGCGTGGAACGCGTCATACGCGCGGTCGGGCAGGCATCGGCGCAAACGGGTGCGCCGATCACCGTGCACACCAACCCGCACACCCGATCCGGGCTGGTGGCGCAGCGGGTGCTGGCCGAGGAAGGTGCGGATCTGAGTCGCGTGGTAATCGGCCACTCCGGCGACACCACCGATATCGATTACCTCACCGAACTCGCCGACGCGGGATCGCTGCTCGGCATGGATCGATTCGGGCTCGACGTCCTGCTGCCGTTCGAGGATCGGATCGACACCATTGTCGAACTGGTGCGGCGCGGCTACCTGGACAGCGTGGTTATCGCACATGACGCGGCGTGCCACATCGACTGGTTCGATCCGGAGGCCAAAGCGCAGGTGGCGCCGCGGTGGAACTACCGGCACATCAGTGAAGATCTGATTCCGGCGCTGACCGCGCGGGGACTCACCGAGGACGATATCGACGCGATTCTGGTGCGCAATCCGCGCCGGTACTTCGAGAAGTGAACCGAATAGATACCCGGAGCAACGCCGTTGACTGCCATCTCCCCGCGTAGTGCCCATCTGACGTTCCGCGCGCTCGAGCCGATACACGGGGTGATCTACTTCACCCCGCACGGCCCGGATGCTTACCGCGAGTTGGGCATTACGGATCCGCGCATGATGTACTTCGCGTCCCGGTCCGCGGCATTCGGGCCGGTGGCTGCCGAGGTCACCATCGCCACGTTCTTCAATTTCAATCCGGACGCGGTGCGGGCCGTCATCCCTGCCGCATGGGAAATCACTTCCCCCGCAGACATTTTCCGAGCTCGTATGCGTGCCGTCGATCGGTCGCTTCGGCAGGCATGGGGCGATGACATCTATGGCCCCGAGGTGAGTGAAGCCGCCGAGCTCGCCCGGCAAGCCGCCGAACGTGCCTGCGAACGCCCGCAGGGCCGTCCGTTGTTCGCGGCGCATGCGGCGCTGCCGTGGCCCGATGAACCACATCTGATGCTGTGGCATGCGCAGACACTGCTGCGGGAGTACCGCGGCGACGGACACGTCGCCCTGCTGCTGACGGAGGGGCTCGACGGTATCGAGGCATTGATCACCCACAGTGCGACCGGCGAGATATCGCCGGAAGTGTTGCGCGCCAGCCGATCCTGGAGCGAACTGGACTGGGCCGCGGGTGTCCGGCGGCTTCGTGAGCGGGGTTGGATGGCCGACGATGCTGTCGCGCTGAGCGAGCACGGCTCCGAGCGACGCGGCGCGATCGAGAGCCGGACCGACGAACTCTCGGTCTTTCCGTACGAAGCGATCGGCGAAACCGGGTGTGCGCGCCTGCGTGCGCTCGCTTCGCCGTTGGCGATCCGGGTGATCGAAGGCGGCCTCGGATTCCCGCAGCTGCTGTCCGCGCGCTATCGGCAGGTGGTCGGGTAGGTCTTCAGCTGACGCTGCGGGCGAAGTCGATGAGTGCGGCGCTGACTTCGTCCGCGCGTTCCTGCTGAATCCAGTGTCCGGCCCCGTCCAGGACAACGGTCGCCCGCAGGTCGGACAGTATGTGAGCCATCTTGGTGGTCGGAGTGAACCGGATGACGGCATCCTGGGACCCTGCGATGAACAGCGCGGGCTGATGGATCTTCGCATCGGCCAGGTGCGCGCTGTGTTCCCAGTTGCGGTCGAGGTTGCGATAGTAGTTGAGTCCGCCGGTGAAACCGGTCGCCGTGAAAGTCTCTATGTAGTAGGCGAGTTCGTCCTCACTCAGCCAGGCCGGAGCCGCCATCTCGGAACCGTTGCCGCTCAACAGATCCCGGACACCGACGACATCGTCCTGCAGCAGCGTGCGACGCACATCCGACGCGAGCTCAGCGTCAGCGCGGCCCGGTTCCTGAAACCAGCACATATAGAACTCGTCGCCGAGCCGGGACCGCAGAATCGGCAACGGCGCCGCGACCGACCGCGGTGTGGCCGGAACACTCAACCCCGCAACGGCCCGCACCCGATCCGGATGCCGCAGGGCCAACTGCCACACCACCGACGCACCCCAGTCATGACCGACGAAGATCGCATCCTCGACACCGGCCGCATCGAGCAAACCGACGAGATCATCACACAGCGCGGCCATGTCGTAGTCCTCGATCCGGGCCGGCCGAGAACTGCCACCGTATCCACGCATATCGGGTGTCAACGTCCGGAAACCCGCCTCCGCGAGCGCGAAAACCTGATGCCGCCAAGAAAATCCGAGCTCGGGAAAACCATGACAGAACACCACAACGGGACCGTCACCATGCTCGACAACCCGCAACTCGATCCCATTGGTCGCGACCTGGCGACTCCCCAGCCCCAGCCACTCGTCCAGCAGATTGCGTGCGTCCAATGGGTCACCTCGTCTACCACGGCAATATAGATCGCCACCGTATTCGACTCTGACGTCAAGTTCAACTTTCGGCTCCGTGCGTCGAACCTCTTGATCGCCGCTTAACCTACGTGGCGCCCTATGTTTATGAAGACCAAGACCAGCGTCTATCTCGCGCCTGATCAGGCGGCCCGCCTCGAGAAGGCAGCGTCGGAGTCGGGACGATCGGAAGCCGATCTCATCCGCGAGGGAATCGAACTGGTACTGCTCCGGGCACACAAAGTCCAACGGAGCCGGCGCCGACACCTCGGCCATCATCGCCGCCTACGATCGTGCCGCTGAACTAGCCGCAGGGCGCGGGCAGCGGCATTGGCTCCGCACATGCCATGAGCGCCGGGGCCGGGTGGGGTGGCGGCAGAGCACATGTAGTGGCCGGGGAGGCCGATATCATAGGGCTGCAATGTTTTTCGCGGGCCGAAGACGAGTTGGGGAATGTCTTTGGCACCGGTCATGATGTTGCCGCCGACGTAGTTGGGGTTGTATTCGGCGAAACCGGGAGCGGTGCGGACGATGGTGCCGACGATGCGGTCGCGGAAGCCGGGGGCGAAGGCTTCGATCCGGGCGCTGATCGCTTCGGTGGCGTCGCCGGTGAAGCCATGCGGAACATGGGCATAGGTCCACACCGCGTGCACGGCGCCGACCGAACGCTGGGGGTCGGCGAGGTACTGCTGTCCGACCAGGACGAACGGGCGCGCGGGCATGCGCCCGGCATGGATTTCTCGTTCGGCGGCCGCGATTTCGGCGAAACCGCCGCCGAGATGGACGGTTCCGGCCCGGCGGGCGGGTGCGGCGGTCCATGGAACCCCGCCCTCGACCGCGAAGTCGACCTTGAAGGCCGCTGGCCCATAGCGGAATCGCCGATATGCCTTGGCAATTCGAGGCGGAAGCCGGTCACCGAGGATTTCGGCGACCGCGGTCGGCGCCAGATCCCACATGGTGATGTCGGTGGGCGGCAACTGCCATGGCGACCGCACGTGCACACCGATTTCGATCTTCCCGCCGAGGTCGAGCAGCAGCGCGGCCATCGCATCGGTGATGCGCTGTGAGCCGCCGACGGCAACCGCCCAGCCGTGTCGATGCCCCGCGGTGAGGATGCCGAGCCCGACGCTGGCGCTCAGTGGTCGGTGCAGCGGGTGGAACGCGTGCGCGGCGACGCCACCGAACAATGCCCGCGCCTGCTCGGTGCGGAAGATCTCCGCAAGTAGTGATGCCGGTGCCAGCGCGGGAATTCCGAAGCGGGCCAGGCTGATCGGATGCCGGGGCAGCCGCAGCAGCGGGCGCATGATGTCCGCACCGAACCGGTCGTAGGCGGCGACCGGCCGGTCGAACAGCAGCCGCCAGGCCCGGCCATCGGTACCGAGACCGGCGGCGGTCTCGGCGACCGAGCGATACAGCACCCCGGCGGTTCCGTCGTCGAGTGGGTGGGCGCAGTCGATCTCCGGCCACGCCCACCGCAGCCCGTAACGCTCGAGTTCTAGACCGCCCAGAAACGGCGATCCGACCGCCATCGGATGGATGGCCGAGCAGTGATCGTGTACGAGTCCGGGCACGATCGCCTCGCTCGAACGGGTCCCACCGCCGATCTCGTCGGCCGCCTCCAGCACGGTCACTTCGACACCGGCTCGGACGAGAGTGATCGCGGCGGCCAGGCCATTCGGTCCGCTGCCGACGACGATGGCGGTTTTCATCGGATGTCCTTCCTGAAAACTATTGGGACACAGGCACTACGACACCATTTCCGACTCCGGTTCGGCCCTGCCGGACAAGGCGTGGAACGCCTCCTCCCGCCGCCAGGTGACCTGCAACGGAATCGGACCGTCCGGCAGCCACGGCTGGGCGGCCACCGCGTCACGGACCCGCCAGGTGCCGCGTTCGATGACGCCGAGCGCGGCATCGATCACCTGATACTCCTGGGTTCCCCGATGGATCGGCTGTGATTCGACCCAGACGACGATCCATTCGCCGGGTTCGAATCCGACCCTCGCTTGTACGGCGTTGATCAGGTCCAGATTGTGCAGGTGGCCGTCGCCGAAGTTGAAGCCGATCAGCGAGTTGCAGCCGAACTCGGCCTCGCGCACCGTCCAGCGGTCGATCTCGTGGATGTTCTTCAGCAGCAGGGAGAATAGTCCGCGGCCCTGGCTGTGCATGGACCGCCACGCGATGGTCTGCTGCATGGTGATCTCGGCGACCGCGGGCGGATAGCCCATGGCCTGCAGTTGGTCGATCTGATTCTTGGTCGGCCGGTGCGGCAGGGCATTCAGCTTCTCCTCAGCACCGGGCGCGAAGGCCCACAGTGCCGAAGCCCAGTTTCCGGCGTATTGGCGCATCGACGGCAGGAACGACACCAGATCCGGACGCAGGTTGCCCAGAATCGGGAAGCAGACCAGAACCGCGACGATCGCGACGGTCAACCATGGCGAGGACATGTCGGTGAAGGCATAGCCGTCCCCGGCGGGGAAGCCCAGGAACAGGAACACCGTCAGATAAGCGAAGATGACATTCCATTCCTGCGGCACCGCCAGCGCGAACATCGAAATGATCGTCAGGTGGAACACCACCATGAGCACCACCGCCGCCAGGATGATCCACCGGTTGGTGGCGAACAGCAGCACGAGCGGAGTGGCTATCTCCACGGCCGAACCGCCGACATGCGCGGTGAGCGAGGCCAGCTTCGAGGGCCGGATATCGCGCGGGAAGTCGCGGTAGTACCGCCGCTTGACGCTCTTGAACGGCACACACGGACCATTCGAGGTCATCGCCGACACGACATTGCTGAAGTGGTGGCCGTACTTCGAGATCCCCGCCCCGATCCACACCGCGCAGATCAGCAGTTTCGCGGCGATGATCATGTCGACGAACGGCAATACCGCGAAGAACACCAGCGCGGGCAGGTACTGCTCGCCACGGGCGGCGAGGAAGATCGTCTTGTCCCGTAACCCGCACAGTATGTACAGCACAATCGGCGCGATCAGCAGCGTCGGCTGCACCAGGCCGGTGGTGTTGTCGGGCACCGCGTCGCTCAGCGAGGAACTCGGCACTCCCGGCAGCAGGATCGGCACCAGCAGACTGGCCAGGAATGCCAGATACAGCAGCACATCCACACCGGTGCGGCGATCGCCATCGGTGAACGGCACCCGCCGCCACGGCCGCAGCCGGATCGCGCCGCGCCGGGCATAGAACAGGATGCCGCCGATCATCGGCTTGAATTTGCCCGCGATCGGTCCCCACGATCCGGCGATGCCGATCGCCTCGAGCAGCACCGTCCACAGGATCAGCTTCTGATACACGATCGGCTGGTTCCACCAATGCGCCACATCCCAGAACGGGCCGACGCCGGATGTCCAGGTGACCACCGCGGTACCGCCGAGAACGTAGAGGATCAGCACCTTGACCATATAGATGGTGTGGATCATTTTCGGCGTGCCGAATCCGTATTCCACCCAATGCAGGGCCAGTGCTTTCATGCGCTCCATGAGCGGTTTGTCGAGAAATGTCTCCGGATCGACGGGCGGGAAGTCCGCCTCTTTGAATCCCATTGTTCGAACCTTTCAATGGCAGGATTTCGGGCAGGCACGAGCCGCATCCGAAATACCGGTGATTATGGATTGTGTGGCCGGGCGGATAATCTGCTATGCACTCGCCGCGAGTGCACGGAGTTTTCGTTTATCGATCTTTCCGACGGGATTTCTGGGCAGTCCGTCGGCCAGGAAGATCGATACCGGCGCCTTGATGCGGGCCAGCGACCGCAGACAGTGCTCGATCAGCTCGACCTCGGTGACCACCGAACCGGGCAGCGGCACGATATGGGCGACCGGAACCTCGCCGAGAACCGGATCGGGCGCACCGACCACGGCCGCTTCCAACACGCCCGGGTGAGCATGCAGGACATTCTCGATCTCCTTGGGATAGATGTTCTCGCCACCGCGGATGATCATGTCCTTGATCCGGTCCACCAGCACCAGGTAGCCGTCGGCATCGAACCGGCCCACGTCCCCGGTGTGCAGCCAGCCGTCGACGATCGTGCGCGCGGTCGCATCCGGCTGGCGAAGATAGCCGCGCATGACATTCGGCCCGCGCACCACCACCTCGCCGGGCGATCCGTCCGCGAGCAGGTTGCCGTCGGGATCCATGATCGCGACGGTCTGCCCGGGCAGCGGAAGCCCGACGGTACCCGGCTTCCTTTGCCCCGCAGGCGGATTCAACGTCGAAGCGCAGGTGCCCTCGGACAATCCGTAGCCCTCGACGATCGGTACACCGAACCGGGTTTCGAAGCGTGCGATCAATTCGGCGGGCATCGGCGCCGCACCGCAGATCACCCGGCGCAGCGACGAGGTGTCCGGGCGCAGTTGTTCCGGTTGGGACACCAGCATCGCGTAGATCGCGGGCACCGCAGAGAAATAGGTCGGCCGGACCCGCGCGAGGAGATCGAAGAATGTCGATGCGGAGAATCTTCCGGCGATACTGGCGCGACCGCCCGCCAGCAGCGGCGACAGCACGCTCACCACGATCCCGTTGACGTGGAACAGCGGCAGGATCAGCAGGCTGTGATCGGACTCGTCCAGGCTCAGCGCGTCGATGATCATGCCGCACATCGCGGCGATATTGCCGTGATCGAGCATGACTCCCTTGGGCCGCCCGGTCGTACCGCTCGTATAGATGAGCAGCGCCAGACCATCTCCGACAGCTGAATCCACCATGGCGTCCGTATTTGCCGACCGCCCGGCCACGTCGGCCACATCCAGCGTCCCGATGCGGCGCCCACCCTCGGTGATCACCACCTTCGCCGCGGCATCCTCGATTTGATAACGCCCTTCGTCGAACGTCAGGTCCGGATTCACCGGCGTGACGGCTGCCCCCAGACGCCATGCGGCGAACAGAATTATCACCAATTCCATTCGATTCGGCAGCGCCACCGCCACGACATCCCCGGAACGAATTCCATGCCCATATAAAACGGCGGCAGCCGCGCGCACACGGTCCGCGAAGGCCTGATTATCCAACTGCTCACGATCATCCGCGATACAGGGACCGGTCGGATTCCGTTCGGCTCTGATATCCGGTAATTCGGCGATGTGGTGCACGATTTCCTCACCATCGGGTGTGATCGGTATTACATTCCAACGGTAGGCACCCGGCCGACCCTCGACTACGGGCCGGTATCCCAGAATTCACCGACGGCTTTGTACTGCAGGCACAAAGGGTTTCCGAATACCGCCGAACCCGACCATGCCGTCGGTTACTGTCCGGCTATGAGTGCCGGCGTGGACCCGATCGTGCGCGAGGTCGCGGGAAGTATCAAGGCCGATCTCGAGCGGCTGACCGTCGAGATGACCTCGATGTTCGCCGATGTCATCCCGGAGTTCCGGCACGACAGCGAGGTGCGGCGGCTGATGGTCGCCAGCACCTCTTCCAATCTCGTCGCCATTATCGACATGCTGGCCCTGAGCATCTCCATCGACGACATCACCGTGCCACCGGCCGCCGCCGAATACGCCCGCCGATTCGCCCAACACGATATGTCCCTGGAAGCGCTGCTGCGCGCCTATCGCCTCGGTGAACACATGTTCCTGCAGCAGGCCATGACGATCCTGCGCGAATTGGATCGGTCCGCCGACGAGGCACTGGCGACCATGAGCCGGATCGCCCTGCTGGTCAACAGCTACATCGACCAGGTCATCGAGGGCATCATCGACATCTACGAAAACGAACGCCGCCGCTGGGACACCCGCTCCGATGCCACGCGCGCCGCACAGATCCGCGCCGTACTCGACACCGACGAACTCGATCTGGCATCGGCCGAACAGATGCTGGCGACCTCACTGCGCGGCTGGCACCTCGCCGCAGTCATCTGGATACCACCGGGCTCCCCCGCCCCGGCCGGTCTGCTGCGCGCGGGCGCGGCGATGCTGTCCGCGGCCACCGGAAAGACCGCATTGACGATCACCGTCGATGAACAGAACTGCTGGGCCTGGATCTCCTCCACCGGTAAACCCGACCTCGATGCCGACCGGCTCGACAACGAGCTGCGCACACGACCGACGCTGCGCATGGCAGTCGGCGAACCCGGCACCGGGCTCGACGGATTCCGTCGCACCTTTCGCGACGCACAGCGCGCCCGCGGCGTCGCCATCGCGACCACCCACCTCGACCGTCAGCTCACCCTGCATTCCCGAATTGCCTTGGCCAGCCTGCTGATCGACCATCTCGCCGATGTCCGGGCCTTCGCCGATCGCGTGCTCGGCGACCTCATGCGCGACGATGAAGCGACCACCCGGCTGCGGGAGACGGTACAGATCTTCCTCGATGCCCGCGGCAGCTTCACCGATGCCGCCACCCGTATGCACGTGCACAAGAACACCGTCCACTACCGAGTCCGCAAAGCGGAGGAAATCCTCGGCCACCCGGTATCGGAGAACCGGCTCGAAATCGAGGTCGCCTTGCTCGCCTGCGCACAGCTCGGACTGGATCGACCGGAGCGCCGACGCAGCTGATTCTCAGCCTTGCGCCAACTCCTGGGCGGCCTCTTGGCCCGCCACGCCGGTTCGCTGCAGGAAGTCGGCGATCACCTCGAGTTCGGCCTCGGAGTAGCGCGAGCAGAGTTCATCCATGCGGTTGTTCATGCCGGAGAACAGCTCGAACAGTTCGGAATTCCGTTCGCGCACCGCATGCAGGGTGACCGCGCGACGATCCGTGGAGTCCGGGTCGCGTTCGCGGACGATCCATCCGCCCTTCTGCAGGCGATCCAGAATTCCCGTCATGGTCGCGGGGTGGAGTCCGGCGCGGCGCGCCAACGCCGTCGGGGACATGGGGCCGTGGCGGTTGATCAGGTCGAGGCAGGTCCAGTCGACGTCCTTGAGTTCGACCCGGCCGCCGAACCGTCGATTGAGCAGCGAAAGCTGAATATTCAAGTCACGCAATGCTTCCCGCACGTCGGCCGTCAGTCGCCGACGGCTGCGCGTCGATGTACGACCTGCTGAACTCATTGTCCGTCACCTCGCCTACGTTTATACGGTTTTCGTATCATACGTAGGCGAGGGGCAGGTCCGGCTCGCCGGTGTGCGATTGGCTCCGTCAGGCGGGAACGACGCGGAAGACCGCGATTCGATGCGCCGACGCGGCCACGCCATCCGGAGTGGCTGCATCGGCCAGTCCGGTGGTGACGAAACGCTGGCCGACGCTCTTCGGACTCGTCGCCACCAATTCGTGCAGCAGCGGCGGGCGCTCGTCGACGGGCACCTCGACCAGGCGCGCCGTCGATGACTTGCGGCCGCGCGTCAGCGTAACGATATCTGCCGCACGGGCATTCGCGACCCACGCCGCCTTCGGGAATGCCTGGAAGATAAAGCGTCCGCTGTCGAGCTGGTTCACCGCGATCGGGAAGGTGCGCAACTGCCCGCTGCGCCGCCCCGCGACCGTGAGCAGTTGCATCGGGCCGAAGGCGATGCCTATCCGCTGTAGCCCGACGATGACCTTGTTGATGGTGTTGGTTGTCCGACGGTAACTATCTGCACTCATGCACACAATCCTAGTTGAAGATTATACGAGTTTCATATCGTATATTTCACATACCAGCGCGGTCGCTCCTGGACGAAGCGACCGGCGTCGGCGATTATCACTGCCAGGACAGTCGGACGCGCCGACGTCGGCGTATTCGATGGATGCGGCTCGCCTAACAGCTCCTGGCAACCGAGCACGTCATCTACTGCCCACCGACGATTCGTCGCCGACGTAGGCCGACCACAGCTTGCGGTAGGGGCCGGAGTACCGCGCCGTCGGTGGTGTCGTACAGGCGCGCAAGCAGTTTCACCAGAGTGGACTTGCCCGCGCCGGTTTCGCCGACCACGGCCACCTTCTCGCCGGGCGCGATCGTCACATCGATATCCGACAGCACCCGCGCACCGGCACTGTCGTAGGCGAAACCGGCCGAGCGATCTCACTGCGCGGCGCAGCCCCCTGCTCAAGCACCGCACGCAAGAACGCCCCCACACTATTGCCCCCAGCCACCACCGTCATCTCACCCTCGGTCAGCCCGACCGGGACATCATCGCCCCCGCCCGACCCGAGCGACACCCTTGCACTCGAGCCGATTCCGAGAAGGCGCCCGGGTTGACGGCTGAAGATATGCCGCCGATTTGGTCCACGGCGGCATCATTCGAATTCCATTCCGCTTCCGACCGAACTGGTGCTGTCCGAACTCGATTGCTGCCCTCGATCCGGAATACCGAGGGCAGCAGCCGAATTCAGGCCGACACCGTGGACCGGATATTCGGCAGACCGAGGTTGTCGCGCAGCGTGGTTCCGGCGTATTCGGTGCGCAATACGCCGCGGTCCTGCAGCAGCGGCACCACCTGGTCGACGAATTCATCGATGCCCCATGGCACCAGGTGCGAGCCGAGGATGAAGCCGTCGGAGCCCTCGTTCTGGACGAAGGCATCGATCTGCTCGGCGACCTGGGCGGGAGTGCCGACCAGGGGCCCGCGTTCGAACTGATCGATCACGACCTCGCGCAGGGTGAGTTTCTTCGCCTCGGCGACCTGGCGCAGGCGCTCGGCCGTGGCGAACCGGTCCTGATGCACGAAGGCGCGCCCCTGGATGATCGGCGGCGCATCGGGATCCGGATCGATATCGGGTACTGGTCCCTCCGGGTCGTAGCCGGACAGGTCGCGGTTCCAGATCTGTTCCAGCAGGATCAGCGCGGTCTGTCCGGTGACCTGCTCGTTGCGCACGGCGCGGAACTTCTCGATCGCCTCGGCCTCGGTATCGCCGAGCACGAAACTCGCCGACGGCAGGATCTTGATGTCGTCGGCCGCACGGCCCGCCGCGACCGCGCGCGCCTTGATATCGCGGTAGAAGTCCGCGGCCTCCGGCAGCTTGCCGTACGGGGAGAAGATGGCGTCGGCATTGGCGGCGGCGAAGGCGCGGCCCTGCGGCGAGACACCTGCCTGCAGGATTACCGGCCGACCCTGCGGGCTACGCGGCACGGTGAATCGCCCGGAGATATCGAATTGGTTGCCGTGGAAGGCGAATGCTCCGGCGTCGGGGCGGCCCAGGAAACGGCCGGACTCCTTGTCGGCGACGATGTCGGCGGCGTCCCACGAATCCCAAAGGACGCGAACGGCATTCAGTGTCTCCTCGGCCCGCACATAGCGGTCCGCCGGATCGAGGAAGCCGCTGCGGCGGAAGTTCTGGCCGGTGAAGGCGTCGAAGGAGGTCACCACATTCCAGGCGGCGCGACCGCCGGACAGGTGGTCCAGGCTCGCGAGCTGGCGGGCCAACTCGTAGGGCTCGTTGAAGGTGGCGTTGATCGTGCCCGCGAGCCCGAGATGCTCGGTGACCGCGGCGATCGAGGCGAGCACGGTGAAGGTATCGGGGCGGCCGATGATGTCCTGATCGAAGATCTTGCCCGCGCGTTCGCGCAGGATGAGACCTTCGGCGAGGAAGAAGAAGTCGAATTTGCCGCGTTCGGCGGTGCGCGCGGTGTGTTCGAAACTGCTGAAATCGATCTGGCTGCCCGCCTCGGGATGCCACCAGGCGGTGTGGTGGTTGACGCCGCCGAGGTAGGCGCCCAGGATGACCTGCTTACGTGGGGTACTCATGCTGACCTCGCTCAAGCTGTCGCGTAACGGTTGGGAACGTCGGTGGGCAAGCCGAGCAGCGCGCGCAGCGAACCATCCGGATAGTCGGTGCGGAACACACCGCGACGTTGCAGGGCGGGCACGAGCCCACCGGCGATGGCGGCCAGGTCATCGACCGCGACACCCGGCCGCAATCGGAAGCCGTCGATCCCCTGCTCGCTCCAGGCGGTGAGCAGTTCGGCGAGTTCTTCGGCGCTGCCCGCGAAAACCCCGGCATCCGAGGCGAATTCGACACCGGCGAGCTCGTTCAACCGCGCCAGGCGCTGCGGACCGGTGGCTTCGTCGGTATCGAGGAATACGACGACATCGGCGTAGACCCGTAGCGGTTCGCCCGTGCGCTCCACGCGCGCCTCGGCGGCCGCGACGTGCTCCAGAATTGCGCCGGGACCGGCCTCGCGACTCGGCGTGACGAAGACCAGATCCGCTGAGCGAGCGGCGAATTCGTAGATCAGCGGACCGTGCGCCAGCGCAGCCACCACCGGCTGCCCCTGGGGCGGACGCGGTGTGATGGAGGGTCCACGGACACTGAAGAAGCGGCCCTCGAAATCGATGTAGTGCAGTTTGTCGCGATCGATGAAGCGGCGGGCGGCCACATCGCGGATCTCCGCATCGTCCTCCCAGCTGTCCCACAGCCGCCGCGCCACCTCGACCACATCGGCGGCTTCGTCGAACAGATCGTGCACCCGGTTCGGAAAGACGCCCGACGCAACAGCTTCCGCGATATCGGCGGCGGTGAGTTCGTGCACTTCGCGACGGCCGAAGTGCGCGGCCTCCTCGGCGCTGCTGGATGCCCGCACCTGCCAGCCCGCCCGGCCACGCGAGGTGTAGTCGAGGGTGGCGATCGATTTTGAAACGTGGAACGGTTCGGTATGGGTGACCGTCACGGTCGGAATGAGCCCGATGTGCCGGGTGACCGGCGCGACCCGCGCGGCGATCAGATTGGCATCTATCCGGGCCCGGACCTGGTCGACGGCGTCATCGGACGGCTCGTGCGGCGTGCCCGGAACCCGCAGTGTGTCCTCGATGCTGACGAAATCCAGCAGTCCGCGCTCCGCGGTGGCGACCAGATCCGTCCAGTAGCCGGGGCTGAACAGCTCGGCGGGCCGGGAGTTCGGCTCCCGCCACGCGGCCGGATGCCAGCCCGCTCCATCGAGCGCGACGCCGAGATGTAGTTGTTTCGGTGCCATCGTCTCCCGTTCCTGTGCATGCGCGAATGTCATGTCCTGCAACGCGCGCGATCGCTGATGCGTCGGGCGTAGCCGACTCCGACCGGACGCTGCCCTGCTCGGTCTGAGTCCGCGCCGACCGCATATGGCGTGGCCAGGCGATATTCGTGGCGGGACCGACCCGGTGGTGTCAACGATTGAGATCAGCTCGAGCGCGGGGAAATACGCTGTGAGTCGACTACCACCGGATAGAAATTCCGCTGAGCACAATCGGTGCCGACACTCGTGCGCCTCGCTAACGTTCTCCGGTCGGAACCTGTTGCGGAGGAGTGCGCGATGACCACCGAGTCGACCATCGACATCAATACCCCACTGCACCCGCTCGACGATCCGGTGCGGGCATCGCTGCGCGGTGAGCACCGCCGCTTCGCCAGCTGGGTGGGCCGCATCGGTCGCTACGACCCGGACGTCGCCAGGTTCGTCGGTCATCCACCGGTGCTGGACGAGCAGGATTGGGCCGATCTGGCCACCCTGCTCGGACCGGGCGGCAGCACCGCACTGCGCGGTGAGGGCCATGTGCCGCCGGACGACTGGACCGTGCTGAACGAATTCGGTTCGGTGCAAATGGACGGCACCGCGCTACGCGTCACCCACGATCCGGAACTCGAGGTACTCACCGCCGCCGATGTGCCGGAGATTCTGGAGCTGATCGCCCGCACCGAACCCGGCCCGTATGCGCCTCGGACCATCGAAATGGGCACCTACCTAGGGCTTCGAGTGGACGGCAGGCTGGTGGCGATGGCGGGTGAGCGCCTGCACCCACCGGGCTGGACCGAGATCAGTGCGGTGTGCACCGATGCCGAATTCCGCGGCCGCGGCTTCGCCTCTCGACTGACCCGTGCGGTCGGCGCGAGGATCCGGGCGCGCGGCGAGACACCGTTCCTGCACGCCGTCGCCCACAATGCGACGGCGATCAGTCTGTACGAGACATTGGGATTCACCCTGCGCAAGCGTTCGTTGTTGACGCTCGTGCAGGCACCATCGTCTAACGGCTCGGCATCGACGCCGAACTAGCCGCCGAGATCATTCCGTGCGCTCGGGTAGCGGAGGAAGTTCCAGGTTCTCGCGGAAAGTGCCACCGACATAGTCGTTTCCGACGATTCCCCGGCGGCGCAATTCGGGCAGCAGTCCATTGGTCACGAAATCCCGAGTTCGGGCATCGGCCAGACCGCCCAACGAGATGACATCGAGAACCCCTGCGCGATAACGCTCTTCGACAGCATCAGCCAGTTGTTCCGGCGTTCCGGCTGCCGCCCAGTGCCCGGTATCCTTCGCGGCGATGATCAGCTCACGCAGCGTACGACCCGATGCCGCCAGCTTGGTGAAGATCTCCACCCGCCCACGACGGCGATTCACCGAATTCAGTTCCGGCAGCAGCGTTTCCGGGATCGGCCGATCCAGCGGCAGTTCCGAAAGATCGATACCGCCGCCGAACATATCGGCCAATTGGATTCGGCCCGCATCGAAGTCGGTCGCCTCGGCCGCCTCCCGGACCAACCGGCGCGCCTCTTCTTCCGTTGCTCCATAAGTCGCATGGAACGACTCATGATCAGCGGTAAGCCTTGTGCGCGACCGTGTTCCGTCGCGCGGGCGCGAATCGTCTTGGTATAGGTCACCGCATCTTCGAGCGTCGGCAGCGAGGTGAAGACCACCTCGGCGAACCGCGCGCCGAGCTCGATTCCGCCCGCCGATTGACCGGCCTGGAATTGGACCGGGCGACGCTGTGGCAACGGCGGGATATTGACCGGACCCCGCACCGTGAAGTATTGCCCCGCATACTCGATCGGACGCACCTTGGTCGCGTCGAGGACCGCGCCGCCGCTTCCGTCGGGAGTCAGCGCCCCTGGTTCCCAGCTGTCGAACAGCGCGTTGACGACCTCGAGTGATTCGGTCGCCCGCGCATACCGCTGCTCCGGGCTCGGCAGATCCTGATCGCCGTAGTTCTCCTCACCGACCGAGGATGTGACGACGTTCCAAGCGGCGCGGCCGTTGCTCACATGGTCGAGCGTTCCGAACAGCCGGGCGAGATTGTAGGGGTGGTGGAAGGTGCTGGTCACGGTGGCGATCAAGCCGACGTGCGAGGTAACCGCGCTCAATGCGGACAGAAAGATCAGCGGCTCCTGCGCGCCGATCGCTCCCTGTGCGCCGAAGCTCAGCAGGTCGGCGGCGAACAGGGCGTCGAACTTATTTGCCTCGGCGATTTTCGCGATCTCGATCGAGGACGCGACCGTCGATTCGTGCGGATCGATCGCGGCCGCATAGACACTCACCGCGCCGCTGACTCCGGTGACTGTTTTCAACGCCCGACGTCGTGCAGAGCTCATTTGCTCGAGACAACCGTATTCCGCTCCCGCAGAACAGGTTTGCGATCAGCTCGAATGGAATCGGTCAGAGTTCGGGAAGATCGGGCAGTGGCGCGGCGACTATCTGACGCGCCTCCTCTCGCGGCACCCCCAACGCGCACAGCACCAGTTCGGCCGCACCCGCGCCGGCATCGCGCCAGGCCTGATGCCCTTCGAGCACCATCCACATCGCACTGACCACCGCGCCCGTGACCATCGATATCCGCGACGACCACGCCCGTGCGCTCTACGAACGCGACCTCGTGCTGATCCGGCCGGACCAACACGTCGCGTGGCGTGGCAACGCCGCCCCGACCGACCCGCTTTCCATCGTCGACCGCATCCGCGGCGCGCACGCCTGACTTTCAGAACCGGCTGTCGATCAATTTCGTTTCCGCGATGGCGAATACGGTGTCGCTGATCTTGCCGAGCAAGGCCAGCAGCACAATGGCCAGCAGCATGACGTCGGTGCGACCGCTGTTCTGGCTGTCTATCAGCAGGAAGCCGAGCCCCTTCGACGAGGCGATCAGCTCGGCCGCTACCAGGAACAGCCAGCCATTGGCCAGGCCGAGTCGCAGACCATTGACAACCGCCGGTGCCACCGCAGGCAATTGGATCGAGAACAACAGCGCGGCCCGACGCAGTCCATAGGCCCTGCCGAGTTCGGTCAGGTGCGGATCGACCTGCGCCAGAGCCGAAGCCGTCGTCGTATAGATCGGGAAGAACGCACCGATGGCCACCAGCACGATTTTGGGTTCCTCGCCGATGCCGAGCCACAACAGCAGCAGCGGCACCCACGCCAACGACGGCACCGTGCGGAACAATCCGACGGTCGGCGCCAGTAGCAGTCGGGCGATATCGAACAGCCCGACCACCGCGCCGAGGACAAGTGCGATGAGCGCGCCACTGGCGAAGCCGAGCAGCACCCGCTGGATGCTGATCGCCAGATGGCTCCACAGTTCGTCGCGCTGTAGCAATTCCCGCAGTGCGGCAAGCACATCCGCGGGCGGCGCGAGCTGACTCGGCGAATACAGTCCGGCCGAGGTCACCCCTTGCCACAGCAACAGCAGCAGCACGGGCACAACCAGTCCGAGCGCCACCCGGTCCCAACGGATCCGGCGCACAGCACGCGGCGGCACGGTCGGGGTCACCGTCACCGAAGCGCCTGCTGTGCGAATTTCGGCTCGAAGAGTGCGCCGAGTGCGGCCTCGGCGGCTTCCTTCGATCGCACGTCACCGTCGGCCACAATGATCGGCACGATCGGGGTGAGCACCGCCCGCTGGGCCTCGCCCGGCACCGGATCGACCTTCAGCACGGTGCGCTCGAGCGTTTCCTCGGCGACGTCGAGGGAGGTCTTCGATTCGGTCGCTAGCAGCTGCGCGAGTTCGTTCGGATGTTCCAGCGCCCAAACCCGGGCCTGCTCATAGGCATTGACCACGGCTTGGACCCGGTCCGGATGCTGTGCGATGAAATCGGCGCGGGCATTGAGTACGCCGTAGGTCTGGAAGTTGGCGTTGCGGTATAGCAATCGCGAACCCTGCTCCTGACGGGTCTGCGCCATATAGGGATCCAAACCCGCCCATGCGTCGACATCGCCGCGTTCGAGTGCGGTCTTACCGTCGGCGTGCTGCAGATTGGTCACTTCCACGTCCTTGGCGGTGAGACCGGCCGTCCGAAGTGCTTGCAGCAGTGTGAAATAGGCGTCGGTGCCCTTCGTCGCCGCGATCTTCTTACCCTTCAACTCGGCCACCGAGGTTATGGGTGAATCCTTCGCGACGACCAGCGCGGTCCATTCCGGCTTGCTGTAGACCGAAATGCTTTGCAGCGGTGTGCCATTGGCCTTCGCCAGCAGCGCCGCCGAACCCGCGGTCGAATTCACGTCGATCGCATCGGCGCGCAGGCTTTCATTGGCCTTATTGCTGCCCGCGGAGAACACCCAGGTCACCTTGGCGCCGGACTTCTCCAGCAGGTGCTGGTCCCGGATGACCAGGCTCAGCGGGTTGTAGTAGGCAAAGTCCAGCCGCACCCCATCCGCCCCGGCGGCACCAGACTTTTCGCCCTCCGCGCAACCCGAAAGCAGCGTCATCACCGTCGCCGCGACGGCTGCCAGGACAATCGTCGGTCGTCTCATCAGAGTGTCTCCTTGACGGTGGCGCGGCGCGGAACGCCGAGTCGTTCGAGTAGGTCGAGCCGCAGTGCGGCCAACTGCGGGTCGGTATCGTCACGGGGGCGATCGGCGGATACCTCCAGGGCCGCGCCGATCGTGAAACCCTTTTTGCCACTTATGGTTTCGAGTACGACAACACGGTCGGCCAGGCGCAGCGCCTCGTCCACATCATGGGTGACGAGTACGACCGTGATGCCCGCGGCGCGCTGCACCTCGTCGAGCAGGTCCTGCATTCGCAGCCTGGTCAGCGCATCCAGCGCCGCGAACGGCTCGTCCAGCAGCAGCACGCCCGGATGGCGAACCAGCGCACGGGCCAATGCCGTTCGCTGCGCCATGCCCCCGGACACCTGTCGCGGCCGATGTCCCTCGAATCCGGCCAGGCCGACGATCTCGAGTCCACGCCGCACCTCGGCCTCGCCTTCAGCCCGCGAGATGGTCGGTGGCAGACCCAATGCGACGTTGCCCGCGAGGTTGCGCCACGGCAGCAACCGCGGCTCCTGGAAAACCACCGCGCAGCGCGGGTCGATGCCACGCATCGGCCGACCGTCCAGCACGACTTCGCCCTCGGTCGGCTCGTCCAACCCGGCGATGACCCGCAGCAGTGTCGACTTCCCGCTGCCGGACGGACCGACCAGGGCGATCACCTCGCCCGGCGCGATCTCCAATTCGATATCGCGCAGGACGGTATGGACGCCGAAACTGCGGCCGAGGCCGCGCAATGCGACCCCGGCGGCACGACTGGCAGTGGGTGACACGTCGACTACTGAGCGGCGGCGAATCCGCCGCGGAGATCGGCGAGGATGTCATCGATCCCCTCGATGCCGACCGCGAGACGGACCAGACCCGGCGTGACACCGGCCGCCAACTGCTCTTCCGGAGTCAGCTGGGAGTGGGTGGTCGAGGCCGGATGGATTACCAACGAACGCACATCGCCGATATTGGCGACGTGGCTGTGCAGCGTGAGCGCCTCGACGAAACGCTTACCCGCATCGACCCCACCGGCCAATTCGAAGCCGATCACCGCGCCGACGCCCTTGGGCGCGAGGGTGCGCCCGCGTTCGTACCACGGGGAGGACGGCAGCCCGGCGTAGGACACGGAGGTCACCTCCGGACGGGCCGCGAGGAAGTCCGCCACCGCCTTCGCGTTCTGCACATGCCGTTCGATCCGCAGACTCAGCGTCTCCAGACCCTGGCTGATCAGGAAGGCGTTGAACGGCGAGACGGCCGAGCCGAGATCGCGCAGCAGTTGCACCCTGGCCTTGAGTGCATACGCGGGAGCGCCGAGGTCGGCGTACACCACGCCGTGGTAGCTCGGGTCCGGCGTGGTGAAGCCGGGGAACCGGCCGCCGGTCCAATCGAAGGTGCCGCCGTCGACGATCACGCCCGCGATGGCCGCACCGTGGCCGCCCAGATACTTGGTCGCCGAATGCACCACGATATCGGCGCCGTGGGCGAGCGGCTGGATCAGATACGGCGTCGCGACAGTGTTGTCGAGGATCAGCGGAACGCCTGCGGCATGGGCGATTTCGGCGATGCCGGGAATGTCGAAGATGTGGTTCTGCGGGTTGGAGATCGTTTCGCCGTACACCGCCTTGGTATTCGGCCGGATCGCCGCGCGCCACTGGTCCAGATCGTCCGGATCGTCGACGAAGCTGACCTCGATGCCCAGTTTCGGCAGCGAGTAGCGGAACAGGTTGTAGGTGCCGCCATAGAGCCGTGGGCTGGACACGATGTGATCGCCCGCACCGGCGATATTCAGGATCGCGAAGGTCTCCGCGGCCTGTCCGGATGCCAGCAGCAGCGCCGCGACACCGCCCTCCAACGCCGCGATCCGCTGTTCCACGGCATCCTGGGTCGGGTTCATGATGCGGGTGTAGATATTGCCCGGTTCGGCTAGACCGAACAGCGCCGCAGCGTGCGCGGTATCCCGGAACGTGTAGGAAGTGGTCTGGTAGATCGGCAGGGCGCGGGCATTGGTCGTGCCGTCCGGCGCCTGTCCAACGTGGATCTGCTTGGTTTCGAAGCTCCAGTCGGCGCTCGGGTCGGCCTGGGTCTGGTCGCTGGTGGTCACATCAACGGACACTAAGAAGCGCCTGCCTGGGCGTCGATAATTACATTCAGCCGGAACCGAATCCGAGCCGCGAAAACCATGGCCGGAATCGACTCTGATCCTTTTATCAGATACGATTTCGATAACGGAAACGACGGGAAGAGGACATGGTGACAGGTGTGGTGGGCAACCGCATCGACAGGCGACGCGAGCGGACGCGCAATGCGCTGATCGGGGCGGCACGGAAGTTCCTGTCGGAGGGGCGATCCGCGGTCAGCATCCAGGAGATCACCGATGCCGCCGATGTCGGATTCGGCTCGTTCTACAACCACTTCCAGTCCAAGGAACAGTTGTTCGACGAGGCCGTGCGGTCGGTGCTGCAGATCTACAGCGAGATGCGCGACGAGATCGTCGCCATGTACGACGATCCCGCCGAGGTATTCGCGGTGAGCTTCCGGATGACCGGGCGGCTGCAGCGCCAGATCCCGGAGGGCGTGCGGGTGATCCTGAATTCCGGTACGTCCGTGCTGCTGCGCGACGAGGGCTTGGGCCCACGCGCGCGCCGCGACATCATGTCCGCCCAGGAGGCAGGCCGGTTCGAACCGATGGACCCGGATATGGCGCTGATGGCCGCGGGCGGGGCACTGCTGGGACTGCTGCAACTATTGGACACCCGGCCCGAGGCCGATGCCGAGGCGCTCATCGACGAGTTGACCCTGCGTGTGCTGCGGATGTTCGGTATGAACAAGCGCGCGGCACAGAAGCTGGTATCCAGCGAATTGCCGCCGCAGCCCCAGCTGTGATCAGCCGTCGACCGCTGCGGCCAGTCGCGGCAGTTGCCGCAGCGGATTGTGGTGTTCGATCTCCATGCGCTGATCGGCATCGAAGATCTCGCTGAGTCCGGGCGCGGGATCGTGCGAACCCCTCTGCGGGAGCGTGAGCGCGCTGAAGGGCCAGTCGGAGCCGAATACGATGTGATCACGGTTCGTCACGGCGAGCACCCCGGCCATGGCGGCGGGCGAACCACTGAGCGCGGTGTCGTAGTAGAAACGCGAGATCTGGTTCTTCATATCGAGCACCGACGGTTTCGGCAGGTCTTGCGGCCACAGCTCGCCCAGCACCGTTTGCGACGCGACACTGATGCGCCAGGACAGGAACGGAACGGTCCCGCCCGCGTGCGCGAGCTGGAAGCGAATGTTGGGATAGCGCTGGGTCATTCCGGTGACCATCATCATGGTCGCCGCGCGCGTCGTGTCGAAAGTGAACTCCTCCAGGAAGTCCGGCAGCGGTTGCCACAGTTTGACGATATATTGCAGCAATGATGAAATCATCAGCTGGTGCCATCGCGCGTGCCACCAAAACCCTGTGGCGTGCCGGATGCACGGACTCGCGCCTGGTCGGACCGTTCGCGGCACCGCAATCGCCGCTCAACGTCGACGAGGTCGGACCGCATCGCTGGATCGGCACGGCCGCAATCGAATTGGACCGTATCAAGCGCTTGCCGAAGCGCAGCGAAACCACCGTCAACGACATCGCGCTCACCGCCTGTGCCAGGGCGCTGCGCCGATACATGATCGAGATCGCCGACCTACCGGACAAGCCGTTGGTGCTCGGCTGCCCGGTCTCCATCGCACCCGAGGGATCCGCGACCGCCAGTTCGATCGGCATCATGTTCGTCGACTCGGCCACGGACGAACCTGATGCCGGGGCTCGGCTGTCGCGGATCTCCGCCTCGACGCGGGCGGCGAAGCAACACCAGTCGGCGTTGCCGCCCGCGGCCCTCGTCGGCTAGGCGATTGTCGCCATGGCGCGCCAGACACACCGCGCCAACTCGTGCCCGGCGCCGTCGCCCACGTGCCGCCGACGTTCAACCTGATCCCCGATGTCGCCCGCCTCGCCCGCCTCGCCCGCTACCTCGGTGCCGCCTTCGACGAACTCAAAGGCCATTACGCCACGGCGCTGCCCGATCTGGCGCGCAGGCCGGCCGGATAGGCGTGAGCTGCGGTTATGACACATATGACGGGTTCGATCGGCCTACCCTGGGAAGTGGATTCACGAGACCGAAGGGAAGTCGAAATGAACCGCGGAGGTGACCCATTCGCCCACACCGAACAGACAGCGCGAATCTGGCTCGACACCGTTATGGAGTGCCTGGGGACCAGTGATCGCCGTTATGCATACCGCGTGCTCCGCGCGTGGTTGCATACGGTGCGTGACCGTCTGACGGTGGATGCGGCAGCGCATCTCGGCGCGCAGCTCCCGGAGCTGTTGCGCGGCATTTACTACGAGGGCTGGCGTCCGAGCGACGTTCCGAAACGCTACGACCAATCCGAATTCGTGCAGCTCTTCGCCGCGGAGGCCGCGATCTCCGACGGCGATGTGCCATTTACGGTGACCTGTTTGAGCGCGGCGCTGCGGGACCGGTTCTCCCCGGGCACGCTGGAGCACGCCCTCGAACAACTGCCACCCACACTGCGCGAGCTCCTGTTGTCCCCCGAAACGGCCCCACCCAAGACGGCCAGGCACGGTACGGCCGACCGGCTGGATCGACTGGAACGGTCGGTCGAGTCACTCACGGATACGCTCGCGCGCATCGATCAGCGGCTGGCCGGGATGTCATCGGATCAGACCGGTAAATACGAGGCCGTCTATTAGCCACGGTTTAACAGATAGTCCAGCGGTAACCCGCACATTGACGCTGCTCGGCGAGTACGAGATCAGCGCGAACCTCTCCGATTCCGAGGCAGCTTCCGAACCATCGATCGACCGGAGGAAACTATGGCCAATCCCACCAGCCAGCGATCCGACGTGCAACGGACGCCGGCCCGCGCGGACCTGCACAGTGCCGCGTTCACCGACCACGCGACGATTCCGGACCGCTACTCCTATGACGGCGGAAACGTTGTCCCGCCGCTCGAGTGGAGTGGCATCCCCGACGACGCCGAAGAGCTCGTCCTGTTGTGTGAGGACGAGGACGCACCGGGCGGCCCGTTCACCCACTGGCTGATGACCGGCATCGCGCCGAATGCGACCAGTGTCCGGGCGGACGCGCCGCCGCCCATGGCCGTCGTAGGTCCCAATGATTTCGGTGAAATCGGCTGGAGCGGTCCGCGACCGCCGGCCGGCGACCGGCCACACCGGTACTTCTTCCGCCTCTACGCCCTGGACCAAAAGCCCGGATTCACCAAGGAAACCACGGCCGACGTGGTCCGCTCGGCCATCACGGACCACGTCATCGCGAGCGGCACCCTGGTCGGCCTCTTCGCCGCCTGACCCACCCGCACCGCGCATTCTTACGCCGCGATCGCCTCGGCGCGCAGGCGCGAGTAGTCCTCGCGTGACAGCGGGGCCGCGTTCGGTGCGCCGAGGTCTTCGAGCGGGATGCGGAATGTCTCGCGCGCGGAGAATGCGGCGACCGCGGCGATCACGGCGCAGCCGAAGGTGAAGGCGCCGACGATGAGCGGAACGTTCGATTCGGGCGGCGCGACGACCGCGTAGACGGTGGGCAGGAAGGCGGTGTGGCGGTGCCGATGTTCTGCGAGACCGCGAAGCCGGTGACCATCGCGTCACGCGCGGTGCGAGCCGGATCGGCTTGGCGGAAAACATCATTGAACACTTCGAGCGAGAGCGGCCCGGTGAATCCGGCGTCGAGGACGTAGCCGAGGAAGGCAGGCAGATCGAAGGCCCTTGGCCGGGGAACAGCCGGTAGTGGCGGCTCCACTGCAGCACATCGTCAGATGCGGTGCGTCGGCGAGCTGCAGGAAGAACAGCTTCTCCCCCGGCACATCGGCAATGCCCGCGGGATCGCTTGCGCGCGAAAGGATGTGGAAGCTGTCCAGGCACAATCCGAGCGCGGAGTGGCCCACCTTCTGCACGATGCGCCACGAGTGGTCCCAGGTGTTCACGTGCGTACCCACGCGAGGGCTTCGTAGGCGATGCGGAAACCACGTTCGCTCGCATGCTCGGCCAGCACGCGCAGCTGATCGGCGGCGAGATCGTCGTCATCGATGGTGTCTGGCGCGACCGAGGAGCACACCAGGACGGTGTCGACGCCGAGCGCCGCCATCACATCGAATTTGTGTTCCGCGCGCGCCGCAGATTCGCCTCGAACACCTCCGGCGCTGCGCCCTCGAAGTCGCGGAACAGCTGATAGAGGTCGATCGACAGACCGAGCCCGGCACAGCGCTCCCGCACCTGCTACGGCCGAGTTGGCTGGCGATCAGATCGTCTTCGAACAGTTCGATGCCGCCGAAGCCCGCGGCGGCGGCCGCGCCGAGTTTGTCCTCGAGGGTTCCGGACAGGCCCCACGGTGGCGATGGATCGCCGCGCGGTCCTCGGATATCGCGTCGAAGCGGGCACTGGTGGAGCGGCTTCGAAGCGGCATTTGCCCAGCGAGGGCGCCTTGTTGACAGTGACTCGGACCACCTTTACTCTGATTTTCACATTACGCACATATGTTCGCAATGCGAACACGATCGATATCTAGGAACCCCGCGGTCGCGTTTCCACGATTTCGAATGAGGAGTGATATGGCCAGGATTACCTCCTTGGCAGCCGCGGTCGACGAACTCGTCCGCGACGGCGATACGGTCGCACTGGAGGGGTTCACACATCTGATCCCGGTGGCCGCCGGACAAGAGATCATCCGCCAGCGCAAGCGTGATCTGACGCTGGTGCGGATGACACCGGACATCGTCTACGACCAGCTGATCGGGGCCGGTTGCGCACGCAAGCTGATCTTTTCCTGGGGCGGCAATCCGGGCGTCGGCTCGCTGCACCGGTTCCGCGACGCGGTACAGCATGCCTGGCCCACGGCGTTGGAGATCGAAGAGCACAGCCACGCCGGTATGGCGAATCGCTATGTCGCGGGGGCGTCTGGATTGCCGTTCGCCGTGCTACGCGGATACGTCGGCACCGATCTGCCGACGGTCACCGACACCATCAAACCGATCACCTGCCCGTTCACCGGTGAGCAGCTGACCGCGGTTCCGGCGATCAATCCCGATGTCACGGTCATCCACGCCCAGCGCGCCGATCGGGCCGGGAATGTGCAGCTGTGGGGGCTGCTCGGGGTGCAGAAGGAGGCGGTGCTCGCCGCGCGCCGCAGTCTGGTCACGGTCGAGGAGATCGTCGACGAACTGACCCCGGTGCCCGGAGCGATCGTGCTGCCCGCGTGGGCGGTGACCGCCGTCGCGGAGGTGCCAGGCGGCGCGCATCCGTCCTACGCGCAGGGCTATTCCGAACGCGACAACGCCTACTACGAGGCCTGGGACGCGATCAGCCGAGACCGTGACCACTTCACCCGCTGGCTCGACGAAAACGTATACACCGCCACCACGGAGACAGTATGACCATCGCCGAAACCCGCACCGCCACAATGGAAACGGCATACACCGCCGACGAGATGATGACGATCGCGGCCGCCAGGGCACTCGGTGCGGGCAAACGGTGCTTCGTCGGTATCGGGCTGCCGTCGACGGCCGCCAATCTCGCACGCAATACCCACGCGCCCGATCTGGTCCTCATCTACGAATCCGGAACATTGGGTTCGAAGCCGGATCGGCTGCCCGCTTCCATCGGTGACGGTGTGCTCGCCGAGACCGCCGACGCGGTGATCAGCGTGCCGGAGATTTTCAACTACTGGCTGCAGCCGGGTCGGATCGATATCGGGTTCCTCGGGGCCGCGCAGCTCGACAAGTACGGCAATATCAACACGACCGTCATCGGTGGTGACTACACCCATCCCAAGGTCCGCCTGCCGGGAGCCGGTGGCGCGCCCGAGATCGCCGCCTCCTGTGGCGAGGTTTTCGTCGTCGTGCGTCAGTCACGCCGATCCTTCGTCGACAAAGTCGACTTCATCACCTCTTTCGGGCACGGTCGCGGCGCCGGCGAGCGCGCGGAACTCGGCCTGCGCGGCGCGGGCCCGACCCTGGTGATCACCGACCTCGGGGTGATGCGGCCCGATGACACCGGCGAGTTGATCCTCGTCGCGGTGCATCCGGGCGTGACCGTCGAGCAGGTCCGCGATGCCACTGGCTGGCAGTTGCGGGTCGCGCCGGATCTCGAAATCGGCGAGCCGCCGACGGCCAGGGAACTCACCACCCTGCGAGCACTGAAAGCCGCCTCATGACGAGCGCATTTCTCTACGACGGTCTGCGCACCCCGTTCGGCAGGTACGGCGGTGCGCTGAGCGGCAGCCGGCCCGATGACCTCGCCGCTGCCGTGCTGCGGTCGCTCGCGGACCGCAACGATCTGGACCCCGCGACGGTGGACGAGATCGTCTTCGGGGCGGCGAACCAGGCGGGCGAGGATAATCGCAATGTGGCACGCATGGCAGCGCTGCTGGCGGATTGGCCGACCTCGGTACCCGGCACAACCGTGAACCGGCTGTGCGGGTCGAGTATGGACGCCGCGATACAGGCCGCCCGGATGATCGAAACCGGCGATGCGGCAACGGTTGTCGTCGGCGGCGTCGAATCGATGAGCCGCGCGCCCATGGTTATGTCCAAGCCCGCCAAGGGATTTCCCGCTGGCAACGAAACATTGCACTCCACCACATTGGGCTGGCGGCTGGTGAATCCGGCAATGCCCGCGCAATGGACGGTCTCCTTGGGTGAGGCCACCGAAATCCTCGCGGGCCGTTACGGAATCGAGCGTACGGCGCAGGACGAATTCGCCGCGCGCAGCCACCAGCTCACCGCGAAGGCCTGGGACAACGGCTTCTACGACGATCATGTCGTCGCCGTGCCCGGCACCGAACTGGCCCGCGACGAGTCGCTGCGGGCGGAAACGACCGTCGAGCGGTTGGCGGGCTTGAAACCGTCGTTCCGGCCGGATGGCACCGTCACCGCCGGAAATGCCTCACCGCTGAACGACGGCGCCTCCGCCCTGCTGCTCGGTGACGAAGCCCTGGCCGATCGGCTCGGCCGCGCCCCTTTGGCGCGGATCGCGGGACGCGGTGCGGCCGGCGTCGATCCGGATGTGTTCGGTATCGGTCCGGTCGAAGCGGCGCGCATCGCCCTGCGGCGCGCGGGAATCGGCTGGGGCGATCTCGGCGTGGTCGAATTGAACGAGGCCTTCGCCGCGCAATCGCTTGCCTGCCTTGCCGATTGGCCGGAGTTGGATCCCGGCATCGTCAATGTCAACGGTGGCGCGATCGCGATCGGCCATCCGCTCGGAGCGTCGGGCGGACGCGTCATCAACCAACTCGCCCGCGAAATGCGGCGTAGCGGCAGCCGGTGGGGACTGGCCGCATTGTGTATCGGCGTCGGCCAGGGGCTGGCCGTTGTTCTGGAGGCGACATCATGAAAACCCGTGCGCTACAAGGCTATAGAAAGGATCCGGCAGGCACCCACCCGCCGCTGGACTCCCCGGACTACAAGTCCACCGCCCTGCGGCATCCGAAAGAGCCGCTGGTCCTGCTGCCGCAGCGGCTGACCGAACTCACCGCTCCGGTGCTCGGCGCGGACCGGCTCGCCGAGACCGATAACGACCTCACCGCGCAGCACCGCGCCGAACCGCTCGGACAGCGCATCATCGTGCACGGCCGGCTACTCGACGGTGACGGCAAGCCGATCCCGAACTCGCTGATCGAGATCTGGCAGGCCAATGCCGGTGGCCGGTACCGCCATGACCGGGGCGCATGGGACTGTCCGCTCGATCCCAACTTCGACGGTGCCGGGCGCACGCTCACCGACGACGCGGGCCGCTACGAGTTCACCACGATCAAGCCCGGCGCCTATCCGTGGCGCAACCACCACAATGCCTGGCGGCCCGCGCACATCCACTTCTCGCTGTTCGGGCGCGCCTTCACCCAGCGACTGGTCACCCAGATGTATTTTCCGGACGATCCGTTGTTCGCTCAGGACCCCATCTTCAACTCGGTGCCCGAGGCCGCTCGCCCACTGCTGATCAGCCGCTTCGATCTCGACCGCAGCGAACCCGAGCGGGCGCTGGCCTTCGAGTTCGACATCGTATTGCGTGGCCGCGACGCCACGCCTTTCGAGGACGACGAGGACGATGACTAATCTGCCCACTACGCCTTCGCAGACCGTCGGCCCCTACCTGCACATCGGACTGACGTGGGACGACGGCCCGTACGCCGTACCACTGGGGACACCCGAGGCCGTGTGGATTCGCGGCCGGGTGCTCGATGCCGTCGGCGAGCCGATCGATGACGCCATGGTCGAGATCTGGCAGGCCGACCCGGACGGGCACATCGCACACCCCGACGACGGTCGCGGTGTCCGCGAATACTTCCGCGGATTCGCACGCAGCGACACCCGATCCGGCGAATTCGCTGTCTACACAGTCGTTCCCGGCGCGCTCGGGGACGGGCAGGCCCCGCATATCGATGTCTCGGTGTTCGCCCGTGGTCTGCTGCATCGAGTGGTCACCCGCATCTATTTCCCCGAGCACGCCGATCAGCACGCGACCGATCCGGTGCTGGCCGCGGTGCCGCCGGAACGTCGTTGCACGTTGATCGCCGCCGACGGTCCCGATGGCTATGTTTTCGACGTGTACCTCCAAGGTGAGCGCGAGACGGTGTTCTTCGATGTCTGACGGGTTGTTCGATGCTGTGCTCGCGGCCGGTCCGGTCGCGGCGCAGGTCGGCGACCGGGCATGGGTGCAGGCCATGCTCGACTTCGAAGGCGCGCTGGCGGCCGCCTCGGCCGCAGCCGGGGTCGTTCCACCCGAGGCCGCCACCGCTATCCAAAGCTGTTGCAATGCAGATGATTACGATATCGCTGAGCTCGGCGCGCAGGCGGTCGGCATCGGCAATCCGGCCGGACCGCTGGTGCGGGCACTCACCGCACGCGTCGCGGGCGATGCGGCCGGATATGTGCACCTCGGCGCGACCAGCCAGGACGTGGGCGATACCGCCGCCATGCTGGTGACGCACCGGGCGCTGACGGTGCTCGATGACGACTTGCGCGCATGCGCGGCCCAGCTGGCGCATCTCGCCGAAATCCACGCCGACACCGTGCTGGCCGGGCGCAGCCTGCTCCAGCAGGGACCGCCGGTCACCTTCGGCCTCACCGCGGCGGGCTGGCTCGGCGGTATCGCCGCGGCGCGGGACCGGCTCGACGACATCCGGCGGCACCGCTTGGCGGCGCAGTTCGGCGGGGCGGTCGGCACACTGGCTTCCTTGGGCGACAACGGGATTGCCGTGCTGAGCGGACTCGCGCGGCAGCTCGGATTGGCCGAACCGGCCCTGCCGTGGCATACCGAGCGCGGCCGCATCGCCGAGATCGCCGGGGCGCTCGGTCAGACCTGCGCGGCGGTGGCCAAGATCGCCCGTGATATCACGCTGCTGGCGCAGACCGAGGTCGCGGAAGTCCACGAGGAGGGCCCGGCGGGTGCGGGCGGCTCCTCGACCATGCCACACAAACGCAATCCGGTCGCCGCCGTGCTTGCCGCCGGATCCGCCGGGCAGGCACCGGGTTTGGTTGCCGCACTGCTCGGCGTGGCCGCGCACGAACATCAGCGCGCGGCAGGCTCCTGGCATGCGGAATGGCGACCGTATATCGAATTGCTGCGGACCTCCGGTTCCGCGGTGCATTGGCTGCGTATCAGCCTGGAGCGACTTCGCGTCGATCCACAGCGCATGCGTGCAAACCTCGAACTAACCGGCGGCCTCGCGCTTGCGGAAAACGTGGTGGCCGAGTTGGTTTCGACATCCAACGGCGAAATCGGCAGGCATACCGCGGGCGATGCCGTCGCGAAGTGCTGCCAGGCCGCCCTCGCCGGTGCAGACCCACTCGCCGATCTGCTCGCCGCCGATCCGGTGGTCGGGAAGTATCTGGAACGCGAACAGATCGAAAGACTGCTCGATCCGGCGCGGTACCTCGGGTCGACGCGCAAGTTCATCGAACGAGCACTCGAAGATTGGCGGGACAGATTATGAGCGAACGATCATTCGTCGTCCGGGCCCTTAAGGAGCCAAGCGCCAACGAGACGAAGGCATGGCATGACCGTGGTCGAGATGCACTGCCTCCTGGACGGTCCCGGCGACCGCGCACCCGTCGTATAGAGCGGATCACTGGATGGCAGGAAACTGATTCGGCAGGCGCGGCGGTGAGCGCCGTCGAGATGAACTACGCCGTGGATGATCCCGACGACCGCGCACCCGTCGTACTGAACGGACCACTCGATGACAGGAAACTGATTCGGCAGGCGGAGTCGTGAGCGCCGTTGAAGTGAACTGCGCCGTAGACGGTCCCGATGACGGCGCACCCGTCGTACTGAGCGGATCACTGGGCAGCGATCTGCGGATGTGGGATCCGCAGGTCGAGGCCCTGACCGCCGCCGGATATCGGGTATTGCGCTACGACCACCGCGGCCACGGCGCATCCCCGGTATCCCCTGGCCCGTACACGCTGACGGACCTGGGCTCCGATGTGATCGGGCTGCTCGACCGATTCGGGCTCCGACGAGCGCATTTCGTCGGACTCTCCCTCGGCGGCATGGTCGGCATGTGGCTCGGCGAGCACGCACCGGACCGGCTGCGCACGCTCACTCTGTGCTGCACCTCCGCCGAACTGGGCCCGCCCACCGGTTGGGCCGAACGCGCCGCGCTGGTCAGAGCCGAAGGGACACCGGCGGTTTCAAATGCTGTGGTGCAACGCTGGTTCACTCCGCAATGGCGCACGGACCATCCGGAACGGACCCATTACTACGAGGAAATGGTCGCGGCCACCGACTCCGACGGCTACGCATCCTGTTGCGCGGCAATCGAAACGATGAATATCGCGGACCGCCTGCCATCGATCACCGCACCCACACTCGTGATCGCCGGCGCCCAGGATCCGGCCATTCCACCGGAGCACGGACAGCGCATTGCGCGCACGATCCCGCACGCGCGCCTCGAAATCGTCAGCCCCGGCGCACATCTGGCCAGCGCCGAGGCGTCGGAGGCGGTCAACGATCTGATTCTCGCTCACCTGAAGGAGGACTCGTGAACGAACGAGCCGATAGCGGCATGGCGGTCCGGCGTGAAGTGCTCGGCGATGATCACGTCGATCGCGCCGTCGCCAGGACCACCGAATTCACCAGGCCGTTCCAGGAGTACATCACCGAGTCGGTCTGGGGCTCGATCTGGACCCGCGAGGGCCTGGACCGGCGCACCCGCAGCTGCGTTACCCTTGCGGTGCTCACCGCCCTCGGGCGGCACGAGGAGATCGCGATGCATGTCCGCGCCGCGATCACCAACGGTCTCACCGCCGCCGAGATCGCCGAAGTACTGCTGCACACCGGCGCCTACGCGGGCGTGCCCGCGGCCAATGCCGCCTTCGCGATCGGGCAGCAGGTACTGGCCGAACTCGGCGACGATACCGCCCTGTAGCACCCTGTCGAGGAGGACGACGATGACGACCGGCGGTAACGACGACGACGGGCAGCGCGGCACCCATTATGTGCAGTCGCTCGAACGCGGCCTCGCGGTCATCAAGGCATTCGATGCCGAGAACCCGCAGCTGACGCTCTCCGATGTCGCGCGCCTGACCGGACTCACCCGCGCCGCCGCACGCCGGTTCCTGTTGACCCTCGCCGATCTCGGCTATGTCCGCACCGACGGCAAACGCTTCTCGCTCACCGCGAAGGTGCTGGAACTGGGCTATTCGTATCTGTCCAGCATGAGCCTGTCCGAGGTAGCGCAGCCGCACCTCGAACAGCTCTCCGCCGACGTGCACGAATCCAGCTCGGTATCGGTGCTCGACGGTCCGGATGTGGTGTACGTCGCCCGGGTCGCCGCATCCCGGATCATGACCGTAAGCATCAATATCGGCACCCGTTTCCCCGCCTACGCCACCTCCATGGGCCATGTCCTGCTGGCCGGCCTCCCGGCTGCCGAACTCGACGCCTATCTGGCGCGCACGCCACTGGCCCGGTTGACCGCCAATACCATCACCGATCAGGATGCCTTGCGTGCCGCCTTGGAAACGGTTCGCGCACAGGGCTTTTCCATCGTCGACCAGGAGTTGGAGGAAGGCCTGCGGTCGGTCGCGGCCCCCATCCGCGATCGATCGGGCGTGATCGCCGCGATCAATATTTCGACGCACGCCTCCCGCCGCAGCATCGAATCCATTCGGGCCGAACTGATTCCGCGCCTGCAGACGGCCGCCCACCGCATCGAAGCGGATCTCACCGCCGCGAAGCCGATTACGCGGCTGGGCTGAACGACGGCAGATTCTCCAGCGCCGCCCGAACAACCTCCAGAAACCAACCCTGAGCCGCCACCCGGCCAGGTGCGCGCCGGGTATAGGCCGCCACTTCCACCGGCTCGATCGGCCACGGGAGGGTGAATACGCGCACGGGATGGGTGCGCGCCAAAGCGTGTGCCACCCGATCGGGCACGATGGCGACCAGCTCACTGTCCTGCACCACATAGGGCAGGGTGGCGAATCGGGTGACCCGCACCGCGACCCGATCTTCGAGATGGTGCTCGCGCAGCGCCTTGCGCGGGCCGGGGTGGCCGGTCACGCCCTCGACGACGATATGCCGCTCACGATCCAGTTCGGCTTGGGTGGGCGTCGCACCGCGCAGCCGAGGGTGGCGCGCCGCGACCAGCCCGGCATAGCCCTCGCTGAACAGCGGCGTCCGAGTCAGCCGAGGCGAATCGAGTATCGGACTGGCCACCATCGCGTCGACCTCGCCGCGGGCCAGCCGATCGGTCGCGGTATCGACATCGAACGCCTCGACGTGCAGGGTCACCTGCGGTGCCCGTACCGCCAGTTCCGCGAGCACCAGCGGCAGCACCGTCACCTCGCCGAGATCGGAGAGCCCGAGCGTAAACCGCGCCGGTCGACTCGGATCGAATTCAGTTGCGGCGCCGAGTGTTTCATCGACACCAGCGATAGCCGCGCGCAGCGGCGGATACAGCCGCTCGGCCTCCGCGCTCGGTACCAGACCACCCGGGCCGCGCACGAACAGTTCGTCGCGCAGCCGCCGCCGCAACTTGCCGAGCCCGTAGCTGACCGTCGGCTGGGTAACCCCGAGCAGGTCCGCGGCGGCCGTGACACTCCTGGTCTCGTAGAGCAGCACAAAGGTGCGCACCAGGTTCAGATCGAACTCGGCTGCCATAGATCTCCTCTATGTGGATCGAGAAAAATATCAATTGGATTTCTGATTGGCGGTCATTCTAGCGTGAGAGCCATCACAATCAGGGCCCGCTATGACCGGTCCGAATCTGCAGAAACGAATCATCATGAACAAGCTGTCGTCGCGGCCGGCCGTGCTGTGCTGGCTCATCGTCCTGCTCGAGGGCTACGACCTGGTCGTGCTCGGCGCCGTCATTCCCACCCTCATCGAGCACCACCACATCGGATTCACTGCGGCGCGTGCGACATTCGCCGCAACGATCTCGCTGGTCGGCGTCGCCGTCGGCGCCGCATTGGTAGGACCGATCGCTGACCACTACGGCCGCCGCAAGGTTCTGCTCGCCTCGATCGCATTGTTCTCGGCATTCACCGCGGCCGTCCCGGCGGCCGGATCCATCACCGTTTTCGGGCTATTCCGCCTGCTGGCCGGGATCGGACTCGGCGCCTGTCTGCCGACGGCGCTGACTTTCATGGCCGAGCAGGTACCCGCCACCCGCCGCGCCTTCATCGGCACCATCACGATGACCGGCTACCACGTCGGCGCGGTGCTCACCTCGCTCCTCGCGCTACAGCTCGTTCCGCACTGGCAGCCGCTGTTCTATCTCGGCGGCATCGCGGGATTCCTACTGCTGCCGCTGATCTGGGCCGAACTGCCCGAATCCGAGGCGTATCTGGCCGCCAAGGCCACTCCTGAACGGGTACAGCCGACCGTGCTGCTCGCGCCGCGTTATCTGCGCACGACACTCGGGGTGTGGGTGGGTTCGTTCATGGGCCTGCTGCTGGTCTACGGACTCAACACCTGGTTGCCGAAGCTGATGCGTGACGCCGGATACAACATGTCGACCTCGTTGACGCTGCTGTTGGTGCTGAATGTCGGTGCGATCGTCGGGCTGCTGATCGCCGGTCCGCTCGCGGACCGTCGCGGCACGAAACCGATTGTCCTCGTTTGGTTTGCAGCCGCCGCCGTATTGCTGGCCATGTTGAGCGTCAAAGTCTCCAGCACCGTGCTCCTCAATACGCTGGTACTGGTCACCGGCATCTTCGTGTTCTCGGCCCAGGCGCTCATCTACGCCTACGTCACGCAGGTATATCCCGCCGAGGTGCGGGCTACCGCGCTCGGCCTCACCTCGAGTGTGGGTCGACTGGGCGCGATATTCGGGCCCAGTATTACCGGCTGGCTCATCGTCGCCGGATCCGCATACCCGTGGGGCTTCTACTTTTTCGCTGCGGTGGCGGGCGTCGGCATGCTCGCGATGACGGCGGTGTCCCGGCTCACCACTCGATCGGTGGAACCGGCTGCCACCCTCGACACTTCGAAGGGCCTCGCCCTATGAGGAATACACGCACACAGGTCGCCATTGTCGGCGCGGGTCCGGCGGGTCTGCTGCTGTCACATCTGTTGCACCGCTCTGGAATCGACTCGGTCGTCATCGATATCCGCACGCACGAGGAGATCGCGACCACCATTCGCGCGGGCATCCTGGAGGCGGGTTCGGTGCGCATGCTGGTGGATTCCGGCGTCTCCGACCGCGTCCTCACCGAAGGCGACCGGCACGACGGTGTGGTGCTGCGCTTCGACGGTGACAACCATCGGATCGATTTCCGGGAACTGGTCGGCGAATCCGTGTGGCTGTATCCGCAGACCGATGTGTTCATCGATCTCGCCGACCGCCGCAAGACCGATGGCGGTGATGTCCGCTATGGCGTCCGGGATACCGCGGTCTGCACCGATCCTCCGGTGGTGACGTTCACCGAGGCGGACGGCCGCCCGGCCCGGCTGGCGGCCGATCTGATCGTCGGGGCCGACGGTTCACGTTCGATCTGCCGTCACGCCTTCCCGGATGGCCTGCGCACCGAATGGTTCCGCGAATATCCCTTCGCCTGGTTCGGCTTCCTCGCCGAGGCGGCGCAGTCGCATCCGGAACTGATCTACGCACGCTCAGAACACGGCTTCGCCCTTGTCAGCCAGCGCACGTCGACGATGCAGCGCATGTATTTCCAATGCGCGCCCACCGAACGCCCCGAGGACTGGGATGACGAACGAATCTGGGCCGAAATGCGCCTCCGCGTCAACGGCAATGGTTTCGCACTGGAAGAGGGGCCGATCAGCGGAAAGACGGTGCTGCCGTTCCGCTCGTTCGTCACCGCGCCGATGCGCCACGGCAGACTCCTGCTGGCAGGCGATGCCGCCCACACCGTCCCGCCGACCGGCGCGAAGGGGTTGAATCTAGCGCTCGCGGATGTGCGCGTGCTGCACGAGGTCATCGACGAATACTTCGCCCGGGGGTCCGACGAATCACTGCGTCGCTATACCGACCGCGCGCTCGATCGAGTGTGGAAGGCTCAGCATTTCTCCTACTGGGCGACGACCCTCCTGCACTCGACAGACGGCGCGTCCGCCTTCGATCTCCAACGGCAACGTGGTGAACTCGCGATGCTCACCGAATCCCGAAACGGCGCGGCGTACTTCGCCGAGGGGTACACAGGAAGCTGGGGCCCGTCGTAAACACATCTGGAGGCATCGCGTGACCCGTCAACCCACCACCGACGACAAGTTCTCCTTCGGCCTGTGGACGGTCGGTTGGACGGGTACCGACCCGTTCGGCCTGCCGACCCGACCGACCCTCGCACCGTGGGAGTACGCCGAACGCCTGGCCGAACTCGGCGTCTGGGGAATCACCTTCCACGACAACGATGTATTCCCGTTCGATGCCGACGACGCCACCAAGGAGCGCAATCTCGCGCAACTCAAAGCAGCGACCGATCGCTGCGGTCTCACCATCGAGATGGTCACGACCAACACCTTCACCCATCCGGTCTTCAAGGACGGCGGGCTGACCGCCAACGACCGCTCGATCCGCCGCTTCGGTCTGCGCAAAATCCTGCGCGCGGTGGATCTGGCCGCGCAGGTCGGCGCCACCACCTTCGTGATGTGGGGCGGCCGCGAGGGCAGTGAATACGACGGATCCAAGGACGTCTTCGCCGCGTTCGAGCGCTACAAAGAGGGTTTGGATACGGTCGCCGGCTATATCAAGTCACAGGGTTACGACCTGCGAATCGCGTTGGAGCCCAAGCCCAACGAGCCACGCGGCGATATCTTCCTGCCTACCGTCGGGCACGCACTCGCCCTGATCGCCGAATTGGAGCACGGCGATATCGTCGGCCTCAATCCGGAAACCGGCCACGAACAGATGGCCAACCTCAACTACACGCACGCCCTGGGCCAGGCATTGTGGAGCGGCAAGCTGTTCCACATCGACCTCAATGGCCAGCGCGGTCTCAAATACGACCAGGACCTCGTCTTCGGGCACGGTGATCTGGTCTCCGCATTCTTCACCGTGGACCTGCTCGAAAACGGTTTTCCCGGCTATCCGGACGGCCCGCGCTATACCGGACCCCGGCACTTCGACTACAAGCCCTCACGCACCGAACACCTGACCGGCGTATGGGAATCGGCCAAGGCCTGCATGACGACCTACCTGATGCTGGCGGACAAGGCACGCGCCTTCCGCGCCGATCCCCGCGTCCAGGAGGCGATGGCCTACTCCGGCGTCCTCGACCTGGCGCAGCCCACCCTCGACGCCAGCGAATCGATCGAGTCATTCCTGCGCGACGACGAAGGTTTCGACCCGGACAAGGCGGCCGAACGAGACTTCGGTTTCGTCCGACTGCAACAACTCGCACTCGAGCACCTGATCGGCTGAGTATCCCGACCACTGGTCTGGCCGCATTTTGACCGGTCAGCCGACGTCGCGGCGCAGCCAGGTCACCTCGGCGCCGGATTCGGTGCCGTAGCGGTAGATCTCGAGATCTTCGTCCCATGGGGTGCCGAGCGCGCGGTCGAGTTCGGTTGCCAGGTCATAGCCCGTGTAGTTGCCGAGTTCGTTGTTGGCCTGCAGCATGGCGCGCAGACGCATTTCGCCGATGGTGACATCGCCGTTGGCGGAGGTGGAGCCGTGCCAGAGGCCGAGGGTGGGCACAAAGCTGTAGCGCTCACCGTCGACGCCGTCGCTGGGGTCCTCGGTGACCTCGAAGCGCAGAACCGGCCAGGACCGCAAGGATTGGGCAATTCGGGATGCGGTGCCGACCGGACCGATCCAGTCGGTGGTCGCACGCAGTTGTCCGTCGGCGGGTTGTGCGGTCCAGCGCAATTTCGCGGGTGAGCCGAGTGCCGAGGTGAGTGCCCATTCGATATGTGGGCACAGCGCAGCCGGCGATGAGTGGATATAGACCACACCCGCCGTCGCGTCCGCGAACTGACTCGATGCGCGCACCACTGACACCTCCAGCTTCGACGAGAAACGTCTTCCCCAACGATCCGTCGTGCTGGCGTTGCCCGAGTGTACTGGAGTGCCCCGAGTTACACATGTTACTTCGGAGGCGTGTCCGACCTGTTACTTCGCAACCGAGTTCCGAGCGAGGATCACCTCGGCGATCACCGCATCGGAAAAGACGGGCCATGCCTCCCGTGCCCAGTCGCCGAAATTCTCGTCGCTCAAAGCGATACTCGCCACCCCTAATTCGGGATCGACCCACAGAAATGTGCCGGATTGCCCGAAATGGCCATAGGTACCTGCGGAATTCGATCCGCCGGTCCAGTGCGGTGATTTCCCGTCGCGAATCTCGAATCCGAGTCCCCAGTCGTTGGGACGCTGCGATCCGTAACCCGGCAGCACACCGTTGAGTCCGGGAAACGCGACCGTGGTCGCCTCGGCGTGGGTCTGCGCCGAAATCAGCTGGGGATCCAGCAGTTCCGCACCGAAGCGCACCAGATCCGCCGCGGTGGACCGGCCCGCATGTCCGGCCGGACCGGCCAGCACGGACGCCGTCATGCCGAGTGGCTCGAATACGGCCTCACGCAAGTACTCCGGGAACGCGATCCCGGTCTGCTCCGCGACGAAGGCCGCGAGAATTTCGAATCCGGCGCTGGAGTAGATGCGCCGCGTGCCGGGCGCGGCAATCACCTCGGTGGTATCGAAGGCGATGCCGGAAGTGTGCGCGAGCAGATGCCGGACGGTAGCTCCCGGCGGACCGGCGGGTTGATCGAGTTCGATCGCACCCTCCTCCACCGCGACGAGCACCGCGTAGGCGACCAGCGGCTTGGTCACCGAGGCGAGCGGGAATACGCGCTCGGTATCACCTGCCATCTGCGCACCGTCGGGGGTGACGACGCCCGCCGCCGCATGCCGAACCGGCCAGTCCTTGATCTGCTCGAATGCACGCACGAAATGAGCGTACGAGACGCCCGTTCCCGGCGTGTCCGCACCGTCTGCATGGGAAAGTCGGTACCGCCGGTACCATCAACCGATCATGAGCGAACCCACCATCCACGGCGATGTGGCGGCCGGTTTCGGCCCCGTTGCCGACGCCTTCCGCCGCAACTTCGCCCGGCACGGTGAAATCGGCGCTGCCGTGGCCGTTTATGCGGGCGATCGCCCGGTGGTCGACCTGTGGGCAGGTCATCGTGACCGCCGCCGGACCCTGCCGTGGGAGCGCGACACGATAGTGCCGGTCTTCTCCTCGACCAAGGGGATGGCCGCGTTCGTGGTCGCCACGATGGTGTCGAAGGGACTGCTGGACTACGAGGAGCCGGTCGCGAAGTACTGGCCGGAGTTCGCCGCGCAGGGCAAGGGCACGGTCACGGTGCGTCAGCTGATCGACCATCAGGCCGGACTTTCCGGACTCGATACCGTGGTGCGACTACGGCAGATCGCCGATCTCGACGGTCTCGCAACGATTCTCGCGGCGCAGCGGCCCGCGTGGCGACCGGGCACGCGACACGGCTATCACGCCATCACCCTCGGCCTTTATCAAGGCGAACTCGTGCGCCGCGCCGATCCGGAACACCGCACACTCGGGCGAATCTTCGCCGAGGAAATCGCGAAACCGCTCGACCTGGACTTCTTTATCGGCCTGCCCGCCGAACAGAGCATGGAACGGATCGCCACCCTGGCCGCCACCGAGGGCGTGGACATCCTGCGCTACGAGCGCGATATTCCGGTGCGCATCGGCGCGGAGATCTTCGCCAAGCGCGGGCTTTCCCATGCGGCACTGACCAATCCGCGCATCGGCGCGCCGGTGCGGGCGAGCAGGCGCGAACTGCTCGAGTTGGAGATGCCGGGTTCCAACGGCGTCGGCAATGCCAGGTCGCTGGCCAAGACGTACGGCGCGGCGGCGGGGCGCACCGGTGCGCTGCCGATCGAGGATGCGGTGCTCGATCGGCTCGCCGCCGCGGCCGCCGACGATGTGCCCGCCGATGATCTGGTGCTGCACACCAAGTCTCGCTATCACCTGGGCTTCCGCAAATCCCGCGGCTCGTTCAGCTTCGGCTCGGATAAACGCGCGTACGGCACCACGGGCCTCGGCGGCTCTTTCGGATTCGCCGATCCGGCAACCGGTCTCGGCTTCGGCTACTCGATGAACCGCCTGGGCCTGGCCGTCCTCGACGACGTCCGCAGCCGCAACCTCCGCAACGCCCTGCTCCGCTGCCCCGTCTGACCGAAATTTCCGCTCGGCAAGCTGGTTCGTCGGGACCAGGCTCGCCGAGCGGTGACCCGGCGATCTACCAGTCGGCCTCGGTGTACTTGATGATGCCGCGAATGTTCTTGCCGTCCAACATGTCCTGGTAGCCCTCGTTGATCTGCTCCAGGGAGTACTGACGGGTCACCATATCGTCGAGGTTCAGCTGGCCCGACTTGTACAGCGACAGCAGGTGCGGCGCGTCCTGGCGGGCGTTGCCACCGCCGAAGATGCAGCCCTTGACGGTCTTCTGCAGCATCGACAGCAGGAAACTGTTCAGCTTGACGTCGTTCTCGTCCATGCGGCCCATGGAGGTGACGACCAGGGTGCCGGCCTTGGCGGTGAGGATGAGGCCCTCTTCGATGTATTCGCCATGCATCTCACCCATGGTCAGGATGACCTTCTGCGCCATCCGGCCCTCGGTGGCCTCCATCAGCGGCATGATCGCGGCTGCCATGCTCTCGTAGGTGTGCGTCGCGCCGAACTTCTGCGCCTGCTCGCGCTTCCACGGATTCGGGTCGATGGCAACGACTTTGGACGCGCCGGAGAGCACCGCGCCCTGCAGCGCGCTCATGCCGACGCCGCCGATACCCGCGATGACCACCGTCTCGCCGGGCGCGACCTGGGCGACGTGGGTGGAAGAGCCGAAGCCGGTGGGGACGCCGCAGCCGACGAGGCAGGCGACCTCGAACGGAATGCTCGGGTCGATCTTGACCACCGAGGTGTGGTGCACCGTCATATACGGCGCGAAGGTGCCCAGCAGGCACATCGGGATGACATTCTCACCGCGCGCCTGGATGCGGTAGGTGCCGTCGCTGATGGCCTGACCCATCAGCAGCCCCGCGCCCAGATCGCACAGCGCCATGTTGCCGCTCACACACGCCGGACAGCGACCGCAGGCCGGGATGAACGACAGGATCACGTGATCGCCGACCTGCAGATCGGCTGGGCAGTTCGGCCCGAGCTTGGTGATCACGCCCGCGCCCTCGTGGCCGCCCATGACCGGGAATGCGGGCATCGGCGTCGCGCCGGTCACGATGTGGTGGTCCGAGTGGCACATACCGGCGGTTTCCATCCGGATCTGTACCTCACCGGATACCGGATCGCCGACCTCGATCTCCTCGACCGACCACTGCTGGTCGGTCCCCCACAGGATCGCGCCTTTCGTCTTCATTCGTGTCGACCTCTCGCATGCACGGGCTTCTATGTGACTGCACCCACAGTACGAGAAAACTGTAACGCGTTCTAGTAGTCGACCGAAAATTCGTCGACACGGATTGACAGAACCCTCGAACGAGTTCCAGTTCCATCCGACCGCGAACCCGTCTCCGACCGATACTGCCCGACTTCAGCCGCGCACGTCGTGCACATGGTGGATTACGTCGTGCAGGAAATAGGCGGCCAGGGATTCGACCGTGAAGACCGAGCCGTCGCTGCGTCGCGCTCGGTTGCCAAGGGCGTTTTCGGGGACCGATGCGAAGGCGCGCGCGACGGTCTCGGCCGCGTCTGTCAGCTCAGCGGCGACCTGCCGCGGATGCTGCTTGCCGTATTGATCGGCGATGGCGGTGACGTCCTGATCCCAGTTCGAGAACACCGGGATGCCGTCCGCGGACTCGAGGCCTTCGGCGTCGAACCCGGGAACCCTCGGATCCACTGCCTCGGTGCGGGCCGCGACGGCCGTGCGGTAGGTGAAGATTCGGCAGACATCGCGAACGTGAGCGGCGTATTCGAGCGCCGACCAGGTGGAGTCGTCCGGGCGGATGGCCGCGTCGGATCGCGCGAGGGTTGCCGACAGACGGCCCGCGTAGTCGCGGGCCAGATCGGGCACCGCCGCGTAGGTGATCGACTCCGGGTCGAATCCGCATTCGGGACAGGAGCGTTCGAGGACCCAGGTCCAGTTCTTGACGTCGGGAACGATAGGCATGCGCCTACCCTAGATTGGCTGAATATCTTCAGCGATAGATATTCAGCCAGCTAGCGACAAGATCCCGACAGCGGGAGTTCAATCCATCAAACGAAGCGCGCGTTCGAAGAGCTCGAGCGTGATGGCATGCAGGAAGTCACCGACCTGCTTGGGCGCCTTGCCCGCGAATGCGCGAGCATGCGTGCCCTCCAGCACAATTCCCAGCTTGAAGCAGGCGAGCACGGTGTACCAGGTGACATAGCTCAGGTCGCGATCGGAGAACTTGCCGTAGTGCTCGACCATCTGCTCCGGCGTCGGCAGACCGCCGACCGCGCCGAGCTTGCCGATCAGCGCCGCGCCCGTGGTACCCGGCTCCGGACGCGTCGCGATCTGCCAGCCGAGGTCGAGCAGCGGGTCGCCGATGGTCGACATCTCCCAGTCCACCATCGCGGCCACTTCGGGGCCGTCGTAGGAGAACATCATGTTTGCCAGGTGGCAGTCGCCGTGCAGGATGCCGGGAGTCCACTGCGCGGGCCGATGCCGATCCAGCCATTCCCCGACCTGCTGCACGCCGGGAATCTCCGGGCCCGGATACCCCGCATTGGCGGCATAGGACTCGAGTTCACTGAGCCAGCGCGGCACCTGCCGCTCGAGGAAGCCGTCCGGTTTGCCGTAGTCCTGCAGGCCGAGCGCCTGATAGTCGAGCGAGCCGAGGCGGGCGATGGCCTCGACCGCCGACAGGCCCATCTGCCGCCGGATCTCCGGATCGCTCGCGTGCGGCTCCGGCAGTTCGTTCTGCGGATTGAATCCGGTAATGGGCTCCATCAGGTAGAACACCGCACCGAGAACGGATTCGTCCGGGCAGGCGGCGATCACCTTCGGCGCGCGCACGCCGGTGCCGTCGAGCGCGCCGAGCAGCCGGGCCTCGCGACGGATGACGTCATTGCTCTTGGCGCGCAGGTGTTTCGGGCCGCGGCGCAGCACGTAGTCCTGACCGCCGCGCGCGAAGCGCAGCATGATGTTCTGGGTGCCGCCGCCGAGCGCGGTCACATCCTCGAACTCACCGGCAGGCAGACCCTGCTCGTCCATCCATTTACCGACGACGGCAAAGTCGACGATCTCACGATCTACCTCTGACATGTCCCACATTGTGCACCACGCGCCGAAGGTAACTGAAGGCACATGACAACAGTTTGCTTCGACCGGTGCGGCGTAGGGTTCGGAGCACGATGCGCACGCTCTTGATCGACAATTACGACTCGTTCACCTACAACCTCTATCAGCTGATCAGCGAGGTGAACGGGGAAGAACCCACGGTCGTGCGCAATGACGAGGTGGACGATATCGCGCGGCTGCGGCTGGAGCGCTTCGACAATGTCGTCATCTCCCCCGGGCCGGGTCGCCCGGATGTCGGCCGGGATATCGGCATCTCGGCCGCGGTGATCCGCGAGACCGAACTGCCGCTGCTCGGCGTCTGTCTCGGACATCAGGCCATCGTCGTCGCGGCGGGCGGCATCGTCACGACCGCACCCACCGCGCGGCACGGCTATCTCGATCACATCGAGCACGACGGCGACGAACTGTTCGCCGGGCTGCCCGAGGGGTTCACCGCGGTGCGCTACCACTCGCTGTGCGCGCAGCGGCCGTTGCCGGACAGCCTCGAGATCACCGCCGTCGCGGCCGATGGGGTGATCATGGGTGTGCGGCACCGGAGCAGACCGCAGTGGGGGGTGCAGTTCCACCCCGAGTCGATTGTCAGCGAGTACGGTGCGGCATTGCTCGGCAATTTCGCGAAACTTACTGCGGGCCGGCGGATTCGATCGAGTATCGTCGCGCCGTTCGAGAATGCCGAGCCGCTGATGGGTAGACACGAGTTCCGCGAATCCCGGCGCTCCTGGCAGCTGCGGCATGCGGTGATCGAGCGGGCGATCGATACCGAGGCCGCGTTCCTCCAGCTCTACGGCAACTCCCCCACCGCATTCTGGCTCGACAGCGAACATGTCGAACCCGGACTGGATCGGTTCTCCTTCCTCGGCGATGCGAGCGGACCATTGGCCGAAGTGATCCGCTACCGGGTCGGCGAGAACAAGGTGACGGTCGAATCCTCGGACGGGAACCGGCGGACCGTACCCGGCGGAATTCTCGACTATCTCGCCGGGCAGCTACACCTCAGACATACCGAACTACCCGATCTGCCTTTCGATTTCGCGTGTGGTTACGTCGGATACCTGGGCTATGAGGTGAAGGCCGATTGCGGTGCGAATGCAGCGCATCGCGCCTCGACACCGGACGCACAGTGGATCTTCGCCGATCGGATCGTGGTCGTGGACCATGTCGGCGGGCGCACCCATCTGCTCGCACTCACCGATCCCACACCGGAAGCCCTTCGGGCGGGCGCGGATTGGTTGCGCGATACCCGCGAGATCCTGGAATCCCTACCGACGTGGGCGAATCCGCCGACACTCGACGTGCGCTCGGATACCGCCGCCGTCGCACCGCTGTTCACCCGCGGGCGCGCGCGGTATCTCGCCGATATCGCCGTCTGCCAGGAGCGGCTGCATGCGGGCGAGTCCTACGAAATCTGTCTGACCGACACCGCATCCTTGGCGGCCGCCGAAGCGGATGGACTCGACTTCTACCGCACACTGCGCCGCTGCAATCCCGCACCATACGCGGCGTATCTGCACTTCGACGATCTCGAAATCGCCTGCTCCTCACCGGAACGCTTCCTGAAGGTGGACCGCGCCCGCACCGTGGAGAGCAAGCCGATCAAGGGCACCGCGCCGCGCGGGACCACGGCCGCCGAGGACGAGCGACTGCGGCGCGAACTGGCCGACAGTCCGAAGACCAGGGCCGAAAATCTGATGATCGTCGACCTGTTGCGCAATGACCTGGGCCGGGTCTGCCAGGTCGGCAGTGTGCACGTGCCGAAATTGATGGCCACCGAGACGTATACGACCATGCACCAACTGGTTTCCACCGTGCGCGGCACGCTACGACCGAATGTCGATGTGATCGATTGTCTGCGTGCGTGTTTCCCGGGCGGCTCGATGACCGGGGCGCCCAAGTTGCGGACCATGGAGATCATCGACGAGCTGGAAACCGAAGCGCGCGGCATCTATTCGGGCACCATCGGTTTCCTCGGTCTTGGGGGCACCGCCGACCTCAATATCGTCATCCGCACCGCGGTCCGCCACGACGGCCACTGGCGGATCGGGGCGGGCGGCGCCATCGTCCTCGACTCTGACCCTGCGGACGAATACCACGAAACCCTGCTCAAGGCCGCCGCCACCCACCGCGCCGCTCCCCACTGAGCTCGGTTATTTGCGGCGGCGGGTGCGCTTCGGGGGTTCGGGAGGCGCGGGAGGTTCGGCGGGTTTGCCGGTGAAGCGACCGAGGAGGGAGACGCCCGGGAGTTTGGCGATGGCGGTGAAGAGGTCTTCGCCGAGGCCGATCATCGCCTCCAGGCGAGGCAGCAAGCGGTCGTAGGCGGCGAAGGCCGGATCCGCTAACGCCAGTGTGCGGTCCAGGCGATCGATGGTGGAGTTGAGCCGGTCGATGGCGATCGCGAGGCTCTCGATCAGATCCGGGAGCTGAGCCGCCAACTGCGCCGAGGCCGGTGGCAGCCGCACCGCCGCATCGAAGGCCTGACCAGCGGTAAGTTGTGCGGCATCCAATACTTGACTCGCCGCCGACTGTGCCGCCTCCACCGCCGACTGTGCGGCCGCCAGCACATCGCCGGGACTCGGCACTCGCCCACCCGGCGCCTTCGGAGTCGCGCCCTTGCGGCCCGCACCCTTCGGGGTAGTCATTCCTCCACTCTGCCGCACCCATAGCCCTCGGGGCCGGATATCCCCGACCGACCGGTTTGTGTCGCGTCGGCGGGCACTCGCTCGCATCGCCGAAGGTATGGACCGCCGGAGTCGGCGTGTCGGTGGTTCGTGGCATAGTTCGAGCACGATGAAACTCAGTAAAGGGGCCAATGCGGCGGTGCCGACTTCCCTTCTAGCCGTGGTTGTTTCATGGCGGTCGGGGCATGCGGTGGATGCGCATGCACTGTTGCTGGCGGAGGCCGGAACCGTGCGCACCGATCGGGATCTGGTGTTCTTCAATGCACCCCGACATATGTCGCAGGCGGTGACGCTCGATCAAGAGCCGGCACCCGGCACGGCACGCCTGAGCGTGTCGTTACCGCGCACCGAATCGGATGTGGCGCGGATCGTGGTCGCCGGATCGATCGATGACGGCACCTTCGGCGATATCGCGGATCTGACCCTGACCATCGAGGCCGCGCACGGGCCGATCGCCCGGTTCGAGATCACCGATCCCGATGCGGTCTCCGCGATGATGTTCGGCGAGTTCTACCGCCGCGACGGCCAGTGGCGCTTCCGTGCGATCGGCCAGGGTTGGGACAGTGGGCTCCCCGGTCTCGTCACCGAATTCGGCGTCACCATCGACGGCCCCGACGAGCCGCCACCCGATCGCTTCCGCGCGGCACACGCGAATCGGATACCCACTTTTCCAGTGCAGCAACGTGTCTCGACTGGCACTGCGCTGACCGGATCACCCGGTCCTCAGCAGCTCGACACCGCGTCCTGGGAACAGGACGGCACACACGCAGACCCGGCTGGACAGCATGATCGTCCCGATGAAGCACCGGCCCGACCGCGGAGGCTGGGCGCGCACCGCGGAGATCAGGCCGGCCACCGCACCGCCGCCACCGCGCCCCGGGACCGAGCCGACCATCGCACCGACTCGGCCGACGACCGGCCTGCCCGGCCGCGACCGGGCAGGCCGGTCGACCTTCAGCGCCAACGGCACGAGGTCGAACCGCCGACACCAGCACCGCCGAATCCCGAACGTGCGGACTGGCATTCGGATCCCGAGAATCCCTCGCGGCAGCGTTGGTGGGATGGGGCCGAATGGACCAGTGCCACATACGAACGGCGCCAGCCTGGCCCACGCGGCTGTGAGCGGTGCGGAAATCCCCGGCGCCGCAAGCTGTTCGGCGGTCTCGCGCCGTGCCAGAGCTGCGAGCATCAAATCGAGGAATTCCTGACGCACTGGCATACCCAGGCCTGGCGGGCGCTGACCGCAGCCGGACCGCGCGGTGCGGAGTGGGATGCGCTGTGGGCGTCGTTGCGGTATCAGCGAATCGATGCGGGCCTGGGCCGGGCGGCGCTGCGGGATGTGGCGCTCACCTATGTCGAGCGACTGGTCGCGTTCGCATTCGCGGATGGCGAGATCGAGCAGACCGAGTTCGAGGCGTTCGAGTACGCGATCGAAGAGCTGGCGCTCGGCGGACCGCTGGTCGAGGATCTGCGCAGACGGATGTATCGCGGGCGCACCCTGTCGCGGTTGCGCGGCGGGGATCTGCCGGTGGTGCGTACACCCGGCCTGCATCTGGATCCGGAGGAGAAGGTGCACGTGGATCTGCCCGCCGTGCACGTCCGCCTGCTCGCCAAGGGCCCGAAACTCACCGACGGCAGGCTGATCGCCAGCAATAAGAAGCTGCGGTTCGTCGGTACCGATATCGGCACCGAATTGCCGTGGAACCGGGTGGTTTCGGTGCATGTCGAGCAGCGTTCGGTGGTCGTCGCGGCGACCTCGTCCCGCGGTGGCGCCATGTTCGACGTCGATGATCCGGACTACGTCGCGGCCGCGCTGGAGGGTGCGCTGCGGGTCGCCAAACGCCTGGTGCTGACGCCCGGGCAGCGCGACACGCGCAGCATCCCGCAGGAGGTCAAGGCCGAGGTGTGGCAACGTGACGGCGGCAAATGCGTCGAATGCGGCGACGGCCACTACCTCGAATTCGATCACATCATCCCGCTCAGCCGCGGTGGCGCGACGAGTGCGACGAATCTGCAGATCCTCTGCCGCGCCTGCAACCGCGCCAAGGGTGCGCGAATCTGATGCGGATACCGCACACAATCACGCACCGGAACACCGATGTGGCGAACAATGCATATGCGATGAAGCACGTTGAGCGGTCCGGCGTGTCACCGTAGCGTCCAATACCGAACAGAGCCGTTTGGGAGGATCAATGCAAGTAGCGGTAATCGGCGGAACCGGGGTGCTGGGGGCCGCGGTAGTACGAGAGCTGAGCGCACGCGGACATCGGGTCCGCGTGGTGAGCCGAACCGCTCCGGCGGATCGAACCCTGGAGCACCGGACCGCGGATCTCGCCACCGGCTCCGGCCTGGAATCCGCACTGGAGGGCTGCGACACCGTCGTCGACGCGGTGAGCGCCCGCAGCCGGACCCGATCGGTCATGGTGGACGGCGTGCGCCGACTACTTGCGGCCGAAAAGCAGGCGGGCATCGGCCATCACGTCGAAATCTCCATCGTCGGTTGCGATGTCGTCCCCTTCGGCTATTACAACGCGAAGGTGGACCAGGAACAGGTGGTCACCACCGGTGAGATTCCCTGGACACTGTTGCGCGCCAGCCAATTCCACGAACTCGTCACCGATATCCTGGCCCTGTCTGCGCGCTGGCGGCTCGCACCGCGTTCGACGGTGAAGGTACAGCCGATCGACGTCGACGCCGTCGCGGCAAGGCTCGCCGACGCGGTGGACAACGGTCCGGCCGGGCGCATCCCGGATATCGCCGGACCCACCGTGCACACCCTCACCGAACTGGCCGATATCTACCGCGAACACATCGGCCGCAAGCTGCTCCCGCTGCCCGTACCCATCCTGGGGCGCGCCGGACGTGCCCTACGGTCGGGCGCTCTCTGCCTGAACGGAAACGGCGACGCAATCGGCATCGGCTACGCCGAATGGCTGTCTCGCCGAATCACTCGCTGATCAACCCGGCCGTGCGCCCGAGATCGGCCAGCATCGCCTCGAACAGGATCTCCGGATTCGACAGCGGGATCGGATAATTCCCGAACACCTCGAGCGTGACGTGCCCGTAGAGCCGGGCCCAGATCTGGATCATCAGATACGTCACGCCGAGGTCGAGCTTTTCGGCCGGAAATTTCTGTCCGGACTCCGAAAGCGCTGCCAGCAGCTCGGTTTGGAACAGCACGAGGTCATCGCGCAGCTCCGCCGGAATCACATCGGTCGGCGGCGTCACGACATCGTAGGTGGCCAGCAGTCGCCCGGCTGCGGCGAGGAAGATCCGGCCGAACGGTTCGTCGAACCGGCGCAGCATGCGCGCGCGGCCCGCGCCCGGCGAGGCGAACACCAGGGTGAATTCCCTGGTGTGCGCCAGCGCCCAGCGCCGGAATCCCTTGCAGATGGCGAAGAACTGCACCGCGCCGTCATCGGGCAGCGTCGCGATCTGCTCGGACAACTCGGCGGCGAGGTCCGCACAGAACTCCAGGCGCAGACTTTCGAGCAGGTCCTCGCGCGAGTTGTAATACCGGTACAGCGCGGGAGCGGTAATGCCGAGTTCGCGCGCGATCGCCCGCAGCGTGACCGCATCGGGCCCGTGCTCGACCAGCAGAGCGCGGGCCACCCGCCGGATATCCGCATCCGAAACCACCGGTGCCCGCCCCCGCGGCTTGGCGCTGTTCATAAAAGAATTCAAGCGTATTCGACTTCCCAGCGCTTGATGCCATTCAACCAACCCGAGCGCAACCGCACCGGATCGGAGACCTGACGCAGGTTCGGCATCACATCGGCAATGGCGTTGAACATCAGATCGATCTGTAGCCGGGCCAGGTTGGCGCCGACGCAGTAGTGCGTGCCGGTGCCGCCGAATCCGACGTGCGGGTTGGGGTTGCGCAGCACATCGAAGGTGAACGGATTCTCGAATCCGTCCTCGTCGAAATTGGCCGAGCTGTAGAACAGCCCGAGGCGCTGTCCCTTGTTGATCTCCTGGCCGCCGACCTCGGTGTCCTGGGTAGCGGTGCGCTGAAAAGCGGTCACCGGGGTGGCCCAGCGCACGATCTCATCGGGCGCGGTGCGCGGGCGCTGCTGCTTGTACAGCTCCCACTGCTCTGGATTGTCGACGAAGGCCTTCATGCCGTGGGTGATCGAGTTGCGGGTGGTCTCGTTGCCCGCGACCGACAGCAGGATCACGAAGAACGCGAATTCGTCCGAGCCCAGGTTCTCGCCGTTGATATCGGCATTGATCAGCTGGGTGACGATGTCGTCGGCCGGGCATTTGCGCCGCTCCTCGGCCATATTCCAGGCGTAGCCCATGACCTCGGCGGTGGCGGTGTGGTGATTGCCGTCGAACTCCGGATCGTCGTAGGAGATCATCTGGTTGGTCCAGTCGAACAGCTTCTTGCGGTCGTTCTGCGGCACTCCGAGCAGTTCGGCGATGGCCTGCAGCGGCAGTTCGCAGGCGACCTGTTCGACGAAGTCGCCGCGCCCGGTCTGCTTGGCCTCGTGCACAATTCGAGCCGCACGCTCGGTGAGCGCCGCGCGCAGGCTCTCCACCGCGCGCGGGGTGAAGCCCTTGGAGATGATGCGGCGGGTCTTGGTGTGCTGCGGCGGATCCTGATTCAGCATCAGCATATTGCCGAGCATGTCGATCTGCTCGCGGGTGGTTTCCTCGTTGAACCGGATGATCGCGGTGTTCTCGTGCGAGGAGAACACCTCCGGATTCTTCGAGATCTCCTTGATGTGGTCGAGTTTGGAGATGACCCAGTAGCCGCCGTCATCGAAGCCGCTGGCCCGGCCGGACTGCGCGCACCACCAGACCGGGGCAGTCCGGCGCAGCTCGGCGAATTCCTGGATGGGCAGGCGGGTGGACAGCAGATCTGGGTCGGTGAAGTCGAATCCCGCGGGAATCGACGGCGTGGTCACGGTCACGGCTATCTCCTACCGGTCTGACTTGGGCTGCAGACCTCACGACACTGGGGATGGCAGCCGGCGGGGCCGGCAAGAACTGTGTGGACACGTTCCGAAGCCGATAAAACCACACAACCGGGGTTTTGTGAATAGTGTTTAGTAAACCCCGTTAACTTCACGTTTGGTAGCGGTTGAGTCGCCCACTCATCCATAGCTATAAGCTATGAATCACGGGCTTGATCGCTTATCGCGAAACCGTGCACGCAACCGAGCGGACAAGCATGTAATGGGACGCAACAGGTCACTGTCCGGAGGTCCCCCATGCCCAGCCTGTACGAGCACGCCGGTGGCGACGAGGCATTGCATCGCGTCGAAGAAGCCTTCTACGACAAGGTGCTCGCCGATCCGGTGCTGAAAACCCAGTTCACCGAACGCCGCCCGACGCATGTCGACCATCTCACCTGGTTCACCGCCGAATCCTTCGGCGGCCCGGACCGTTTCACCCGCAACCTCGGCTTCGACTACATCATCGCCGTGCACCGCGGCCTCGAAATCACCGATGAGCAGCGTGAGCGCTTCGCCCAGCTGTATCTGGCGGCGTTCGAGGAGGCGGGGCTATTCGACGATCCCGCCTTCCGCGATGCGGTGCGCGAACATGCCGAATTCGGCGCCCAAGTGGCACAACAGAATTCGCATGCCAAGACCGAGGACGAACTGCACCCGATCCGCGAGGTGCCGCACTGGACCTGGGACGGCGACGACTGACCGCCGCCTATCCCGTCACACGCGCGACCAGAGCCAGAAGCAAGAACGGTACGGTGGCGCTGACATCGGCCGTCTGATCCTCGGGTGTGCCACGGGTATGTGCCGCGACCGCGAAAGTCTCGCCGAACGATGCCGAGGCCACCTCCAGCGGCCCGCTGTCGGACCAGCCCCACTTGCTGCCCTGAACGCCGGGCAGCCGCGCAGTCCCCCAGTCCTGTGCGGTGCCGTCGGCCGCCTGTTCGCCCGCCGCGGCCATCCAGCCGAAGATCGGCGACCAGGGCTCGGTCCGCTTCTTGGTCGCCAGGAAGGTGGCCACATCCGCGGTGCTGGTGTACGACATGCCCCAGGCCGGGCCCGATTTGGTGGCGGTCAGGCCGTACTCCGCGGCAATGGCGTCGATCGCCTGCGGATACTTCGCGCCGAGTTCGTCGGCCGCGGAGTCATCCGAATAGCGGATCATCCGCTCCGCCAACGCCAGATCCGTAGCCGACCCGTCACCGTGATGCAGCGCGTAGTCGACCATATAGAGCTTCACCAGCGACAATCCGGTGCGCATCTCGTGTTCGTTGCTGGTGCCCCACTGGACGCCAGGCAGCACCGAACGGAAGGAGAACGCGGTTCGCGACGGCACACCGTCCTCATCACCCACCTCGGCGGCGGCAACGGGCGCGGCGAATACCAGCATCGCTGCGGCGGCGACCGAGATCGGGAAAGCCAAGCGGCCCATAGTTTCTCGCTCCTATCGCATTACGGTCAGGACGGGCGACGCCCGGCAAGACGACCTGCTCAGCAGAGACATCGAGGCGTTCGTACATCTCCTTCATCCGACTTGGTTCAGACTCGGCGGTTGCCAGTGACCATCGAGCGCCCGCTGCTCGGGCACATACAGCCGAAGCGCGAGCCGGAAGGTGCCGGTTTCCGGTATCGGCAACCAATTGCCGTATGGCACATCACTTCCCGGGACCGCCGCCTGGATGGCGAGTTCCAGCGAGCCGTCCGGCAGCGGTACAACCGGACGCTGATGACCGACCGAGAAGATGCCCGCCGGGTTGGGCACCAGAAAGCGCTCCGCGGTGTAGGCGGTCAGCGACCAGAAGGCCCGCGCGGGCGGCGTCTGGCCCGGGGGGAAATGCAGCCGGTACAAGCGCGGCGCACCCTGCTCACCCGCATTCGCACTGATCTCCGGATAGACGGTGTCTTCCGGCAGATTCGCACCGAGTGCGGTCCACGCGGTCGAGGCACGCAGTGAGTAATCGGTGCCGTAGGTGCCGAGGTTCGTCGCGAAACCCCAGCCGTTCTCACGTCTGGCTTTGGGATTGGCATAGTCCGGGATGCGCATCTGGCCCGCCGCCACCGCGGCGTTGAGGTCGGCGACCGGCGCACCGTCGACCGTGCCGCCCGGCCGGATGCCGATCTTCGAAAACCGCTCCAGCGCGGGGGCATCGTCGCGGGCGGGCGGGTTGGTGAGCATAAGTGCGCAGAGCCGGTCGAAGAAGGTACGCCCGTCCATCCGCGCAACCTGCTGTGGAGGTGCGATCGGGGCGGCCATAACGGGACCGATCACCGGGTTCGGCCGTTCACCGCGCAACCAGGCGCTCAGCGGTGCGAGCAGCACCTGCTGCTGCAGGCTCTCGGCGGCGGCGAAATCGGCCTCGCCGCGCAGCTCGATGCGACCGATCAACCAAGCGGTCGCGGTGGGCATCGCCAATCTGGTCAGGTTATCCGGCAGCGCACCAGACCAATTGGGGCCGGTGATCACGTAGCCGTACGGCGGGTCCTGACCAGCGCGCACCCGCGGTGCGACACTGCTGGGGTTGTGGGTGGTGTTGGTCCAAGCGTCCATGATCTGCATGAGCCAGTACCGGTCGCCGTCCATCGGCGGAACCTGCAGCACCACCGGTTCGGTACCCACGTCGAGCCAGGCTGTGGCATAAAGGGTGTCGATATTCGGCATGACCACCGTATTCATCGCGGGATTCACCGGATTGACGGCCCAGATCTGATTGGCGGGTACGGCGGCGGTATTCGACTGCAGCGTGACATCCATCAGCACCAGCGGATACCCATAGATATAGGCGTCGGTCGCGATCGAACGCGGATCACTCGGCGGCACGCTGCCAGAACTCGCCACATTATCGGAATCCGTCGATTTGCCGCACGCGACCAGGCCCGCGCCCGTAACGGCACCGGCCAGCAGCATAGATCGCCGCGACATACTCATGCCTTCTCCCTACTTTCCCGATCAGGTCGGACAACTTCGAGAGAGATCAGCCGGAGTATAGCCACATATTTGCCGTAATTCGGGCAAGCGGCGATGCGGACGGGTTTTCGCCGGTCAGCCGGTGCCGAGAATTGAATTCATAATCGTGCCCGCACTGGTGGCGACGACACCGCCGATCATGGCTCCCGCCACCATCTTCGGCGATTGCATCGCACCGCCGCTCCATTTCTCCCAGGCGAACCGGCCGCCCGCATAGATGATGCTGATTATTCCGGACAGCAGGGCAAACCAGGTCAGATAGCGCACCATCTGCAGCAGCTTGTCCGATAGCGGCGGAGCTTGCGGCGTCGGATTCTGGATCTGCGCCAACGTCGCATAGGCATCGCCGATCGACATCAGATAGATGTTCATCGTCTACTCCTCGACTATCACGCCCTTTCCATGATCCGCACAACGAGTGGTCTCGCAAGCGCGCAGGCATCGTGACTGCACGGTCGCCGAGAAACCGATACCATCTGTCGGAGAGCGCGTTAACCCCCTGTCCCGCATCCAGAATGAGCAACACGAGATGATCCTGGCCGCCGTTTACGACACTTGGGCACAGATCGGCAATCCCACTCCCGAGGCCCCTCCGGTGTCCGACAAGATTCTTCAACTGGTCCGCTACTTCACCTGGTTCGTGCTGCTCGCCGGCATAGTCGCCATCATCTACGCAGGTGGCCGCTTCGCCTGGGAGAAGTGGAGCGGCGGCGGGCTGGAATCCCCGAAGATGGTGGCCGGAGCCATGATCGGCGGTGTCGTGGCCACCAGTGCGGGCACCATCATGAACGCCGTCATCGGCTGAGTCCGCGACTTCGACTGCGGACCGGCACGATTCAGCGCAGGATGCCCGCCTGCCCGGCCGCGCGCAGCCAGTCCGGGAATTCACCCAGCAACCGGGCATACAGCTGCGCGTCGTCCACTTGGTCGATGTCGTCGAGGGCGAAGAAGCCCGCGTTGTCCACGACCCGGTCCGACATTTCGTCGAGAGTGCGCAACAGGCCGTAGTTGGCCCTGCCGAGGCCGACGAACTGCCAGAAAGCGGGCATTCGGGACGCATCGCGCATGAGTGCGGCGATCTCGCGCTTCTTCGCGAAGCCGCCGTCGGTGAAGAACAGCACCAGGGTCGGCGCATCGCCGGGCCGCAGCGAGGCGATGATGTCGCGCATGATCGGCAGTTCGTCGTTGCGACCGCCGATCCTGGCATAGTCGATGCCCTGGTGAGTGCCGGTGAGGTGCAAGAAGGTCTGGGCCCACGCCTCGCCGTGCTCGACGGTGATATCGGGCAGTTTCGCGAAGGACAGCGCGTAGAGGTAGGCCTCGAGGGTGCCGTCCTCGTCGAGCTGCGTCGCCACCGGGATCATCCGCTGCACAACGCGATGCACGACCTGTTTGCTGTATTGCCTGCTCATGCTGAGGGTTTTGTCGATGACCAGGATGACGCGCGCGCGAATTCCGAAGGCGTTCTTGTTGATCAGGACCTTGGCGACTTCGCGTTTGCGCAGGTCGAGTTCGGCGCGCTTCTCGAAGGAGAGTACGGCTTCGCCCGGGACGGTGCGGACCTCGGCAGTGGCGGGAGGAGTAACCGGCGCGGGCTCGTCGTCCACGCTTACGCCGTGATCGGTGACCAGCGCGGCGAATCCGCCCGCATAACCCTGCCCGACCGCGCGAACCTTCCACTCGGAATTACGCCGATACAATTCCAATGCGATGACAATGGACTCGCTGTCGAGTCCATCGATTACATACTCGTAGAGCGCATTTCCGAATCCGTCGGCAACGGTCGCAATCGGCGGCGCGAATTGCCCAAAAGTTGCCCCGGATTCTTCCAAAGTGATGACCACCCGAATTTGGGCGATATCGCCGGGCACGTGGGTCGTGGAAACGGCCAGCGCCGCAGGCGTTCCCGATCGCAACTCGACACCGGGCGCATGCGGCTGATTGAAGAAGACGAAATCGGCGTCGGTGCGAACGCGGCCCGCTTCGGTCACCAGTAGTGCCGAGACATCGGCCGGGGCGATGGATCGCACCGAGACGACGACATTCGATGCCGCGAGCGGACCGTTCTGTCCCTTGACGAGTGATATGCCCACCGCGAACTCCTTGCCGTACCCGATCGAACCCGTACAGACCAGGCGTCTCACAAACCCCTGAGCAGTGTCAATACATCCAACGCCGTTTCGACGGAATCGCCGAGCAGCCGGATCTCCACCGCGGTCGCGTCGTGCAGTCCGGGATCCTCCAGCACCAGGCCATTGCCGTAGATCACCACGTTGTAGCCGACATCGGCGGCCCGCAGCAGCGCACCGGTCGCCACGCCCGCACCGAGCAGCAGGTCCAGACCCTCGCCGACGAAATAGAACCGCCAGAGCGGACCGAGATCGCCGTTGTAGATCTCCTTGGTCCGATCGATGATCACCTGACCGGAGGCGGCGATCGCGTCGACGATCTTGAAGTAGTCAGGCGCGTTCTCCGGCGTACTCGCAACCGTCGCTACGGAATACGCGAGATCCACGCTCAAATGCGCGTTGTAGCCCGCCATGGCGACACGGGCGGGCGATACCTCACACCGGCGAGCGAGCTCGAAATACCGCGCCCACTGCGGCTCGACCGGCGCGCCGGTGAAGGCCGCGTGCACATTGACCAGGAACCGCCGCAGCAGTTCCAAGCTGATCGCATGCGCGTACTCCGGATCCAGGAAAGCGCCCGGATCGCGCTGCAATGGCATTACCGCCGACTGCTCCACACCGTCGAGCCCGAGCGGAAACAGCCCGCGTCGATCACGGTGCGCGACGAGGATTTCGGTGATCTGCCGGTGGCGCGCTACCGCCGTCTCCAAGCGCTGCACCGCATCTCCGAACAACGTGCTGGTATCGGAGAGTTGAGCGATGGTATCGAGTTCGTCGGCCGATAGCGGTGTGCCACAGAACGCCGGACCAACCGGCTCCGCGATGGCTATCGGCGTCAACCCGACGCTCATCGTGAATATCGCGGTGATCAGTCCGAGGACGGCCGTTCGCAAAGATGCTCGCACCGCCGAAGTCTAAGGGCCGTTCAGGTTTCCGCCGACCAGTGACACGTCAACCCACGAATTCGCGGTCACCGTAGTGGACGGTATCCGGATTCCACGTGCCGCCGATGCTGGTAACGAATCGCTGGGTCAGCGTGAAATCCGCGAGGTCGGCGACCAGGATGAGACTGCCGGATTCGGTGACGGACCCGCCGACCAGATGCTCGCGCGCCTCTCGATCGGCGACGAGCGCGTCACGGAACCGGCGCACGTCGACACCCGGGACCTCGACTGTGAAGGCGTCGACGTCCGGCGCGGTATTCGGTAGGTGCCGGAAAGTCAGCACCGACTCCTGATCGAATCGACTCCGTACCTGGTCACCGATGTGATGCAAATCGGCGGCATCGACACAGGCGAGATGGAATTCGCGCGAGCGCTCATAGGTCGCCTGCTGCCGCTCATCCGACCAGAACACCCCACTGACCAAGGTGGACCCCACCGGCAGCCCGAGATTCCCGAGCGCGATCCCGTCGACCTGAAGTTCGAACGCCGCCAACCCGTTCCGCAACCGCTGGTCGTCCGGATCGGTAATCGTCGCCGTGTTATCGGTCGCGAACAGTTCCGCAGTGGGCTGCAACGGATTTCCCACCGCACAAGCATTCGGCGCCGACTCCGCCGGTCCCCCGACCAGCACCGTCCCGACGAGCAAGGCAACCACAACGCCGACGACGCGTGACACGATCATCTGGATCCTCTCCGTCACCGATGAGCCCCGCAAGATCACCACACCTTAGCGCTTCGAGCGGGACCAGCCGAAGGTCAGTGCCACGGCGCGTTTCCAGTTGTCGTACTCGTCTCGGCGGTGGGTGGGGTCCATTTGGGGGATCCATTGTCCGGCCAGGCGCCAGTTGCCACGCAGGCCTTCGAGGTCGGGCCAGTAGCCGACGGCCAGGCCGGCGGCGTAAGCGGCTCCGAGAGAGACGGTTTCGGCTACGAAGGGGCGCATGACGGGGATGTCGAGGACGTCGGCGACGATCTGCATGAGCAGGTTGTCGGAGGTCATGCCGCCGTCGACGCGTAGGGTGCGGGCCTGCAGACCGGAGTCGGCGTTCATGGCGTCGACGACTTCGCGGGTCTGCCAGGCGGTCGCCTCCAGGACGGCGCGGGCGAGATGGCCCTTGTTGATGTAGGAGGTCAGACCGATGACGAGACCCCTTGCGTCACTGCGCCAATGCGGCGCATACAGGCCGGAGAAGGCGGGCACGATATAGCAGCCGCCATTGTCTTCGACTGTGCGAGCGAGGGTTTCGATCTCGGGCGCACTCGACACCAGACCGATATTGTCGCGCACCCACTGCACCAGCGAGCCGGTGACCGCGATGGGCCCCTCCAGCGCGTACATCGGTTCGGGCTCGATCTGATAGCCGATGGTGGTGAGCAGACCGTGCGAGGACTGCACCAGCTCGCGCCCGGTATTCATCATAAGGAAGCCGCCGGTGCCGTAAGTGCATTTGGTTTCCCCACGGGCGAAACAGGTTTGGCCGAACAGCGCGGCGTGCTGGTCGCCGAGCGCGGCGGCGATCCGGATGCCGGGCACCACTCGGCTGGTCGTCCCATAGGACGCGGTCGAGGGCTGAATGCTCGGCAGCATCGCGGCGGGAATTCCGAAGAATTCCAATAGTTCTCGATCCCAGCCGAGCAAGGCGATATTCATCAGCAGCGTGCGACTGGCATTGGTGACATCGGTGCGATGCACACCGCCGTCCGGTCCGCCGGTCAGATTCCAGATCAGCCAGGTCTCCATGGTGCCGAACAGCACTTCCCCGCGCTCGGCCCGATCCCGCAGTCCGGGAATGGTATCCAGCAGCCAGCGCAGCCGCGGCGCGGCGAAATAACCGGCCAGCGGCAGGCCGCACAGTTCGCGAATCCGTTCCGCACCGGGCTTGCTCTCGAATTCGCGCACCAGTTCATCGGTGCGCACGTCCTGCCAGACGACTGCCCGCCGGATCGGCACACCGGTATGGCGATCCCACACCACCGTGGTCTCCCGTTGATTCGCGATGCCGAGGGCCACGACCTGTTCCGCGGCGATACCGGAATCCCGCAGCGCCTGCGGCACGATGCGCTCGACATTGCGCCAGATCTCCAGCGCATCCTGTTCGACCCAGCCGGGCCGCGGATAGTGCTGCTGATGTTCACGCTGTGCGACGCCGACCAGGCGTGCGCGCTGATCGAACAGGATGCACCTGGTGGAGGTGGTGCCCTGATCGATCGCCAGCACATAGCGTTGCGCCATCGGCTACTCCCTGTCGGACGAGAATTGGTGCAACATGATGTACGAAACTCATTGTCCGGCACCGAGATCCCGCGATACCGCATGCGCGGCATCACGGACGTGCCCGACCAGCGTCGGCCGGTGGCGCAATTGCGGATCGCAGAGCCGGTCGACCGGACCGCTGATCCCGATCGCACCGACCACGAGTCCACCGTGTGTCCGGATCGGCGCGGCGATACCGGCCACCCCGGACCGGAATTCCTCGATCTCCCCGGCCCATCCGGCCTGCCGGACCGCGACGAGCGCCCGGTTGAGCGCTGCCCGATCGACAATGGTGCGCCGGGTGAGCGGCGCGAATTCACCACGGCGAACAGCGACGGCCAGCTCGGCGTCATAGGCGAGCAGCACCTTGCCGAGCGCGGTCGCGTGCGCCGGTAGCAGTTCGCCGACCTCGAGTGCCTGTTCGGTGTTGTCCGGCCGGAAGACATGGTGCACGACCACCACACTTTCGTCCGCCGCGGCACCGATTCGCACCGACTCCCCCGTCCGTGCGGCCAGGGCATCGGCCCAGTTGATCGCCCGCGAGCGCAGTTCGTTGTTGTCGAGATAACTTGTCCCGAGATGCAGTACGGCCGCGCCGAGCTGGTACTTGCCACTGGCCTGATCCTGTTCGACGAATCCCACGCCCTGCAATGTGCGCAGGATGCCGTGCGCGGTCGGCTTGGCCAGCCCGAGCGCACCCGCGATTTCGCCGACCCCGAGGCGGCCAGAACCCCGAGCGAGCAGCTGCAGGACGGCCGCCGCTCGTTCGATCGATTGGATCGGACCGGGCATACGCCGAAACCTACATGGCGATGGCCATCACAACCGTTCGGCATTGTCGAACGCACGCTATGTCCGTTTCGGCGATCCACTAATAGCGTCGGCCCCGACGGCCGCGACCGCGGCAGTCTTTGCAGACGGAGGCTCAACGGTGAAACTCGGCTCGTACGTCGGCGCCATCGATCAGGGCACCACGAGCACCCGCTTCATGGTGTTCGACCACGGTGGCAACGAGATCGCCCGGCACCAACTCGAGCACGAGCAGATCCTGCCGCACGCGGGGTGGGTGGAACACAACCCGACCGAGATCTGGGAGCGCACCCGTTCGGTCATCGTCTCCACCCTGAACAAGGCGAATCTCGTCGCGAGCGACCTGGCCGCGGTCGGTGTGACCAATCAGCGCGAAACCACCGTGGTGTGGAATCGCCGGACCGGGCGGCCGTATTGCAATGCCATCGTCTGGCAGGACACCCGTACCGACAAGATAGCCGCCGAACTGGAACGCGCGGGTCACGGCGAAATCATCCGCCGCAAGGCGGGTCTGCCGCCGGCAACCTACTTCTCCGGCGGCAAGCTGCGCTGGATCCTGGACAACGTGCCCGGCGTCGCCGCCGATGCGGACAGGGGCGAGGCCGTCTTCGGCACCACCGACACCTGGCTGCTGTGGAATCTCACCGGCGGCATCGACGGCGGCGTGCACGTCACCGATCCGACCAATGCCAGCCGCACCATGCTGATGGATCTGGAGACATGCGACTGGGACGACGAGTTGTTGTCCCTCTTCGGGATTCCGCGCGCCATGCTGCCCACCATCGCGCCCTCGTCGAATCCGGAACTGTTCGGCAGGACCCGCGCCGACGGACCGTTCGGCGGCGAAGTGCCGCTGGCGGGTGTGCTCGGCGATCAGCAGGCGGCCACCGTCGGCCAGGTGTGCTTCCGCCCCGGCGAGGCCAAGAACACCTACGGCACCGGAAACTTCCTGCTGCTCAATACCGGAACCGAACCCGTGCGCTCGCAGCACGGACTGCTCACCACCGTCGCCTACCAGTTCGGCGACGAGAAACCGGTGTACGCGCTGGAGGGTTCGATCGCGGTCACCGGCTCGGCCGTGCAGTGGTTGCGCGATCAGCTCGGCATCATTTCCGGTGCGGCACAAAGCGAATCGCTGGCCAGGCAGGCCGAGGACAACGGCGGGGTGTACTTCGTGCCCGCATTCTCCGGCCTGTTCGCACCGTACTGGCGATCGGACGCGCGCGGGGTGATCGTCGGGCTGTCGCGCTACAGCACCAATGCCCACCTCGCACGGGCCACGCTGGAGTCGATCTGCTATCAGACCCGCGATGTCGTCGAGGCCATGGAGGCCGATTCCGGTGTGCGCCTGGACACATTGCGTGTGGACGGTGGCGTCACGGCCAATGAACTGTGCATGCAACTGCAGGCAGACTTCCTCGATGTGCCGGTCTCGCGGCCGGTGGTCGCGGAGACCACCGCACTCGGCGCGGCCTATGCGGCCGGGCTGGCGGTCGGATTCTGGAGCGACACCGACGAACTCGTACAGAACTGGCACGAGGACAAGCGCTGGACCCCCACCTGGACGGCGGAGCAGCGCGAACGCGGTTACGCACGTTGGAAGAAGGCGGTCTCGCACACGCTCGGCTGGATCGACGTCGACGACTGATCAACCCATCTCGAAGACGCAGTAGCACCGAAACAAGGAGACATACCGTGTCCGCATGTTTGGACTCGAACTACCGCGCCAATGCATTGAACACATTGGGCGACAATGAAATCGACGTACTGGTTATCGGCGGCGGCGTGGTCGGCGCCGGCGCCGCCCTCGATGCCGCCGCCCGCGGCCTGACCGTAACCCTGGTCGAGGCAAGGGATTTCGCGGCGGGCACCTCGAGCCGATCCAGCAAACTCATCCACGGCGGCCTGCGCTATCTGGAGCAGCTCGACTTCTGGCTGGTGCGCGAGGCTTTGAAGGAGCGCAGCCTGCTGCTGCACCGGCTCGCCCCGCATCTGGTGCGCCCGGTGTCGTTCCTGCTGCCGTTGCAGCACCGGGTCTGGGAGCGCGCCTACATCGGCGCGGGCGTCGCGCTGTACGACACCATCGGCGGGGCGAGGGCGCTGCCCATGCACCGGCACCTGTCGCACACGCGCGCAATGGAATTGGCGCCCGCACTGCGCGATGACGCGATGATCGGCGCGATCCGCTACTTCGACGCACAGGTCGACGACGCGCGCCACACCATGACCATCGCCCGCACCGCCGCCCAGCACGGCGCGACGGTACTCACCCGCACCAAGGTCACCGGACTGTTGCGCGACGGCGAGCGGGTGATCGGCGCGCACGTGACCGATGTGGAGACCGGTCGCGAATACACTGTGCGCGCCCGCCGGGTGATCAGCGCGACCGGCGTCTGGACCGACGAGATGAACAAGATGACCGGCGTGGAATTCCCATTCCACGTGCGCATGTCGAAGGGCGTGCACATCCTGGTCCCGCGCGAGCGGCTCGACCTGGATACCGGCCTGATCATGCGAACCGAGAAGAGTGTGCTGTTCGTGATCCCGTGGGCCCGGCACTGGATCATCGGCACCACCGATACCGATTGGGCGCTGGACAAGAACCATCCGGTGGCCAGCGATGCCGATGTGCAGTACATCCTCGATCATCTGAACGCGGTGCTGCGAGAGCCGTTGACCCGCAACGATATTGTCGGCACCTACGCGGGTCTGCGCCCGCTGCTGTCGGGCGCGTCCGCCGATACCGCGACACTCTCGCGGGAACACGCCGTCGCGGAACCGGTTCCGGGTCTGTTCGTGATCGCGGGCGGTAAGTACACCACCTACCGCGTGATGGCCGCCGATGTAGTGGACGCGGCCGTCGAGGGGCTCGGTCGCGCGGCCGCGCCGTCGGTGACCGAATACCTGCCGCTGCTCGGTGCCGTCGGCTACCAGGAACTGGCCGCCGATGTGAACAGCGTCGCGCAGCGGGCCGGTCTGCCCGTCGCGACCGTCGAGCACCTGCTCGGTCGTTATGGTTCGGGCGTCGCCGAGCTGTTCGATCTGATCGCGGCCGAACCGGAGTTGGCCGAGCCGCTGCCCGGTGCCGGTGAGTACCTCGGTGCCGAGGTCGTCTACGCGGTGACCCATGAGGGCGCACTGCATCTCGACGATGTCCTCACCCGCCGGACCCGCATCTCGATCGAAACCGCCGACCGCGGCCTGACTGCCGCACCCGCGGTCGCCTTCCTCATGGGCGCGCGACTCGGCTGGGATGCCGCAGGCACGGACCGCGAAATCACCCGCTATCGCGAGCGGGTCGAAGCCGAACTGGCAGCCAACAAGGCCGTCGACGACGAGTCGGCCAATGCGGCCCGCTTGGTCGCCGTGGCCTGATCCGAGCCCGAATCGGCTCGAGAAAAATGGGTGTTCATCCGAAAGCCGGACGGTTCCGAATGTAGGTAAGTAATCATCGATGATCGGAATGAGGTAATCCATGGGTAAACATCGACCCACACATCCGGTTCGTCTCATCCGTCGACGGACAGCCACATTGGTTTTGGCCAGCGCGCTTCCCTTGTCCGCCGCCCTGATCAGCACCACACCCGCTAGCGCCGAGTCGCAACCACTCGGCGCCGCGACGCTCTCGCCGACTCCATATGGACTGGCGCTCATCGCCGATCCATCGGCTCCGGTCGACGACCCCGCCGCATACACGCACTTGCCGCTGCACGACGCCACCGCACCGGTGGCCGAGCCGGACGCCACAGTGCCGGACATTCCGAACGCGGCACAGCCGGAACAAGTCCCGCAGGCCACCAATCGCATCCGCATCGGCAATATCCAGGTCGATCGCCCGGACTTTCTGCCGCCCGAACTGGCCGCCCAGATCAACGGCGCCTCCACGGCTACCGAAGGCGCACTGTCCCAAGGGCTTCAGTCGGTGGGCGTCGAGCGCGCTCGTTCCGACCAAATCGCCAGTACTGTCGTGGGTGACGCGGTCGTAGGCGCATCGGTGGGCTCCACCCTGGCGAGTCCGCTCGCCGCCACCAGTGCCGTCGTCGGCGCGGGCGCAGGTCTCATCGCCGGGATCCCATTCCTCCCAGCGGGCTTGGTGGTCGTCCCCATTATCGGCGCGGCCATCGGCTACGCGGTGATCGCCATCCCGGCCGCCGCGGTCGGCGCCGTCGCGGGCGCGGCTGTCGGAGTTGTCCACGGTGCCGTCACCCCGATACCAACCGAGGAGCAACCGACGATCTCATGACGCGCGGCGCGCGGCGATTGTCGGAAATAGCCGTTGCCGCAGCTACTCGGATCGTGTCGGGGTGCCGCTGTGCGGCACCCCGACACGATCTAGTCCAGGAAAACCGGCAGTGCGCGGTGCCCGTTCGAAATAAAGCTGCCGACCGGCGCCAATTCCGCCGGATCCACGGCCAAGCGCATATTCGGGAAGCGCTCGAAGATGGCTGGGAGAGCGATCGTTGCCTCCAGTCGCGCGAGCGGGGCGCCGATGCCGACAACGTCTACGTGACCTTGTCGAGCCGGGCGCTGCGGCAGGATCTGATCATTATCGCCAGGGCGCGCACCGCGGGTTCGAAGTCGAAACTGCTTCGGGCCGGAGCGAATCGGGCGGTGAACCCGCAATTGATCGGCGGGCGCCAAATGGCGGCGTTCGCACTGCAACCCAACGTCGCCGAATTCCTCGACATCGTCATGCACGACTCGGCGACAGTTAGTCGGTGCATCCGATTCGGTTACTCTCGCGAATCACCACCCCACGCGCCATGGCAAAAACGACGGAGGTGGCGAAGAGGGCTTCGAATACGGCAGCGCCGAGGGTAACGGCTTGGAGCGGGTCGAGTGAGCCGTTCGCGGGTGCGTTGGCGCCGTGGTGCACGTGCCCGCCCGCCGTCGACATCGAGAAATGCACCGCCACCATCACCAGGTTCAGCAGCGCCGCCAGCCCGAAAGCGTCGGTGCAAGGGCGGATCCAAAGGGCAGGGACACAGCGCAGACATGCCAGTGTCATGGTGAGGACAACGAGGCCGTGGAGCAGGCCGTGCGCACCGACACCGGCGAGGTGCAGACCGGAACTAGCGATGGAACCGATGGCGAGCAGGCGGCCCAGGATGATCGTCCCGGGCCGCGTGCGGGGTGAATCAGCCACCATGACAATGGGATTCGTGTGCCGGACCGCAGTGATCACTGGTTGTCGCCGGGACATTCAGCACTGGGTTGGCGGCGAAGAATCCATAGGGCTTCAGCGTGAATCCACAATAGTCGGTGGGCATTACCGGCCAATCCTCGGTGCGCGGGAAGTGGGTGAGTCCGAAGGTGTGCCAGACCACGATGTCGGCACCGTCGAGGGATCGGTTCGCGGCCATATAGGCAGGCAGGCCGTCGCCACCCGGATTCTGGTTGACCAGATCGCCCGCGGGGTAACGCTCCTCGGGGGCGTAGCGGGTTACCCAGAGTTGTTTGGTTGTGTAGGTGGCCCGGGCCGCGATCGAGGAGGACGGGTCGGCGAGCAGGGTGGGTGTTTGCTCCGGGTACAGGACGTAGGCGGTCGGTGCACCCATGCGATTGGTCTTTTCGGTATTGACGATGTGCCATACCCGGCCGACCGAGGCGTCGGCGTCGCGCGCGCCCTCGGATTCGCTGGTGATGCGGGTGGATTTCGCGGTGAAGGCATTGCCGAACGGATTCGCCTCGCTGATCGGCACCCGTTGTACCTGCACCTCGTCGACCGCATTGGCCAGACCATCGACCATCATGTCCAAACGTGCGCTGAACAAATGCTGGTGATACGGCAGCCCGAGACCGGGCGCGACTTCGCTTTGGTAGGGCGAACCTTCGGGCGGGTAGGCGGCGGTGAACGCGACGCCGGTCAGCTTGGCCTCGCATTCGATGGTGCCGTCCAGGTACAGATACCAGTAGAACCCGTAGTCATAGTTGCCGACCGTGGTGAAGAAGCTGATGACCAGGCGACGCTGCCGCCGCACCTCACTGACCCCGGTGAACAGGTCGGTGTGCTTCCAGAGCGTGCCGTAGTCCTCCTCGTGCATGCAGATCGCATTCTCGATGGTGCGTGGCATACCGAGTTCATCGCTGAGAGTGGCATCGAAGTAATGGATTTCGCCCAGGCAGTCGCATCCGAGGCGCAATGAATTGGCGAATCGGCCGAATAGATATTCACCGGTGTCGAAGTAGTTCTGCCAGTAGCGATTCGGGGACGGATCGGCGTAGGGCACAACCATTTCCGCGATGGAAGCCCGATAGAGCACCGGCCGGTATTCCGCGCCGTCCCGGAATGCCAACTGCCGCAGGATCAATCCCTCACGCGCGTCGAATCCGATGCTGAGCCGCCAGTTGGCCCATTCGATCCGATCACCTTCGACGGTGAAGCTTGGCCCCTGTGGCTGGCTGATCTCGATGGGACGCAACCCCTCCAGTGGCGCACCGGCCTGCGCCGGATCCTGGAAGTTGCCGGGTTCCGCGGGCACCTCGAATGTGCGGAAGTCGATCAGGTCGACCAACTCACGCGCAATGATGTCGACATAGGCGCACAGGCCGTCGACCGGATGCGCCCACGGGTGATCCAGCGGATGGTCCTGGCGGAAGGCGAATACACGAATAATGCGCCGCCCCCGCTCATTCGGTATGTCGTAGTGCCCGGCGGACAGCGGCACACAGACGACCGACTCCGGGTCGACACCCCGCTGCCGCAGCGCGGCACACCACCGCTCGTTACCGGCGAGCACCGTGCCGACCTCCGCGAACTCCTCTTCGAGAATCGGAACCTGGCCGCGCGTACCGTCGATCGGGGTATCGGTGCGGATCACACCCGCCGTCAACGACACCGAGACATCGCGCGCCGCGCCGGAGGCGAGGTCCAGCAGCAGCACTCGCACCAACCGTTCCGGTGCGGGCCCGGTCCCGGCTTGATAGGCGAGCACCTGCGCCTTATCGGGTTCGTTCAATCCCACGTATACGAATCGGCCGGTCGCCGCGAGCAGGCCCGCATCGGCGACGACCGCGCGCACCATGGTGATCTCGTCGGCGGAGAGGCTTTCGAGTACCCGCACATCGGTTGCGCGAGTATCGAATTCGATGATGGACATGGCAGGTCTCCTCTGGAAGTTCAGGCGGCGATCGCGTCGGCGATACCGTCGTAGGCGGTGCGGTTGGTACGGCGCAGAGCCTGCGCCTGCGCGATCCCGGCCAGCGGAAACGCCGCCGTGACGAGCAGCAGGATCACGGCGAGCGTGGTCGATCCACCGATCAGGGTGGGGAAGTTCGCAACGATGATGCCCGCGGCCACCAGCAGGCCGACCAGGCCGAGCGCCGGGGCAATGCGCGTGTGCCAGCTCCGGGTATCGGCGCGGGTGCGCGCGAAGTAAACGATGACGGCAAGGCAGGTCGTCGCCATGAGCACCGCGACGCCCAGCGTCGCTACTCCCGAGAACCAGGTGAAGACCTCGAGTTCGGGATCGAGTCGGCACAGCGCGAACACGGCCACCAGCGTTGCTGCGGTGCCGGTCTGCACCATCGACGAGGTGTGCGGCGACAGATGTTTGGCGTGCACGCCCGCCAGTGCACCCGGCAGCACACCCGTCGAGGCCATCGAATGCTGGTACCGCGCGACGACATTGTGGAACGAGAGCACACACGCGAACAGGCTCGTCAGCAGCAGCACGTTGATCGCGACGGCACCGACCGAGCCCAGATAGTCCGAAGCGGTCCGCACGATCATGCCCGCCGGATCCTCGGCGGCGACCGCGACCACCTGCTCCGGACCCCACGCCATGACCAGCGCCCAGGTTCCGAAGGTGTAGAACACCCCGATCGAGATCACCGCCGCATAGGTGGCCCGCGGAATCGTCCGGTGCGGATCGCGCGCCTCGTCCCGGAAGATGGCGGTCGCCTCGAAACCGATGAATCCGGCCAGCGCCATCATCAAACCGATACCGGGCGAACCCGATAGCGCGGCGCTCGGGGTAAAGGGCTCGAGCGAGAGCCCATCGGCCCCACCGCGCCCCATCACCACCGCGGCGAGTACGAGCACGATCCCCACTTCACCGATCAGCAACAGCCCCAACACCTTCGAGCTGAGCTCGATGTGCCGGTACCCGAGCACACCGACCGCCGCGACGACCAGCAACGCATACACGTACCAGGGCAGGTCGGGTCCGCCGATATCGACGACCGACCGTTCGAGCGCTGCGCCGAGGTACCCGTAGACCGCCACCTGGATCATCGTGTAGGTCAACAGCGCCAGATACGCCGCGCCCAGTCCCATCGGACGTCCGAGCCCGTAGCCGACATAAGTGAAGAAGGCACCGGCCTTGGGCACGTAACGGCTCATCGTGCCGAGGCCGACCGAAAAGAACAGCAGCACCACGGCGGACACCACGAACATGGTCGGATATCCGGGCCCGTCGCCGATCAGCATGCCGATCGGCGCCGCGCCACCGATCACGGTGAGCGGCGCGGCCGCCGCCACCACCATGAAGACGATGGCCCCTGGGCCGAGCGAACCGCGCAGACTACCGAGCGGCGGGGATGCGGCCGTCGCGTCGAGCGGGGAATTGGCGACCATGGTGAACCTCCGAAACAGGCGAACATTTGCGATGCACACACTGTTGGCGGGGGCCTTTGCCGAAGAGTCACCCAGCGGTAAAGGTCAGCGGTGCGCCGAATGAGACCGCGGATCCGGTCGTCGCCTCGTTTGCCGATCACCCACAGATGACGCGACAGCAACATGTCCGAAACACGCGGTTCCTACATTCCGACCGTATGAACGCTCACGTCAGCGCCCTGGACCGGGCCATTGCCGATCCCGAGCCGGTGACCGGCGTGGGTATGACATCGCCGATGTCCGGCCTACATCGGCGCACCCTCGGCTTCGGCGATGTACTGGCGCAGTCGGTCTCCGCTATCGCGCCGTGCGCCGCGGCAGCCACCGTGCCCGCGCTGCTGGCACTGTACAGCGGCAACGCGGGACTGTGGGCCGCGCTGATCGGCGTCCTGCTCACCCTGCTCGCGGCGGCGACGATCAACCAGTTCACCAAGCGCATCGCGACCGCGGGATCGCTGTACACCTTCACCGCCAAAGGGCTCGGCGCGACGGCGGGGTTCGCGAGCGGGGTGAGTCTGATCCTCGGCTATGGCTTCATCTCGATGTACGCCTTCGCCAATGTCGGCTTCCACGTGTCGAATCTGCTCGGCTACGTCGGATCCGGGCCGACACACGGGCTGATCGTTCCGTTGCTGTGCGTCGCCACGTGTGGAGTGCTGTGCACCGTCGTCATGGTGCGCGGTATCCGGTTATCGGCGCGGATCAGCCTGCTGGTCGAGTCGGTCGCCGTAGCCGTGCTCGTCGCACTGGTCGTGGTGCTGTTCATCGGACAGGGCAGTCGGCCCATCTCCTGGGAGCTGATCGCGCCGCATCAGCTGAGCCTCGGTCAACTGGTCACCGGGGTGGTCATCGCGATCACGGCCTTCGTCGGCTTCGAGAGCGCCGCATCGCTCTCGGTCGAGGCCCGCCGCCCCTTCGCGACCGTACCGCGCGTCCTGACCTGGTCGCCGATCGCGGCGGGCCTGCTCGTGGTGGCCGCGACCTCGGTGCAGACCACCGGATTCCGGGCGGCCGACGTCGCGCTCGGCGAGGATGTCACGCCGGTGGCCGCGCTCTCCGCCTATTACGGCGTCGGCTGGATCACCCCGATCCTCGATATCGGGGTCGCGGCATCGTTTTTCGCGTGTGCGCTCGCGTCCTCGACGGCGCTCGTGCGTGTGCTGCTCGCGTTGGGGATCGACGGTGTGATCCCGGCGACCGTCGGCCATACCCATGCGCGATTCAAGACACCGCATATCGCGATCTACACCGCGATGCCGGTTCTCACCATCGGTCCCATCATCCTGTTACTCGCTGGTGCGACCTCGAAGCAGGCCGTCGGCATTCTCCTGGTCGTCTCCGCGGGCGGGTATGTGCTGGCCTACACCTTGGTCTGCGTGGCCGCCGTATTCTTCCTGCGCCGGATCGGGGAGCTGACGATGTGGCCCGCCATCGGAGCGGCGAGCGCCGCAGCCTGTCTCGGTGGCTGCCTTGTCGTGTATCTGACCAGAGAATCGAACAGCCCTCGGGCAGTGGGCGTTTGGCTTTTCCTGGGCAGCGTCGCGCTTGCCCTCGGGTGGTTCGTCCGCGCGCGACTGCGGCTGCTCCCTCGGATCGGTACCCATGACACCCCGATCCGAGACGAGGTCCTTGGGGGTGCACCGACCGGCTCCGACCGGCGGTCGCGGTGACCGCCTCCGGAGCGCTCGGCGGCCGACAACCCAAGGCCGTACTCAGCGCGCTGGTCGTGCTGGAGGAGGTGGCCGCCTGCGGACCGGGCGTCACTGCCCGCGAGATCAGCCGCAACCTCGCGATGCCGAAGGCAACCATCTACCGATTGCTCAATCTCCTTGTCCAACAGGAATATCTGGTCCGCACACCCGATCTCAGCGGCTTCGCGCTCGGCAGCAAGGTCACCCATCTCGCCGGAATGGCCGCTCCGCCGACCATTCCGACCGCCGCCGCGGACATTCTCGACCGCCTGCGCGGCCGTACCCGAGGCGGCATCCACCTTGCGGGATACCACCGCACCGGCACTACCCGCCCACTTGTCCGCATCCTCGACGCCGACCCCGAATACCCGATCGAGCACGAACAATTGGTCATCCGCGAGCTGACCGCCTCCGCAATCGGCCGACTCGCCCTCGCCGAATCCGATCCGGGTACCGATATCCGTCGGCATGGCTTCGCGATGCAACTCGATGAACTCCGCCCAGGTTCCGGCTGCCTCGCCGTCCCCATCCGCAACCGCGCCGGCACCCTCGTCGCGGGCCTCACCCTCTCGACCACCTCGGCCCGCCTACGCGACCCCGAGTCCGTCCTGGCCCTGTTGCTGCCCCAACGCCGACAACTCGAAATCGTGCTCGCCGAGCGGTGACACGTCGCGGGGGTGCCGATCTGGCGGCACCCCCGGGCCGTGCTACTCCGCGTCCAAGAAAACCGGCAGTGTGCGGTGTCCATTCGAAATAAAGCTGCCGACCGGCGCCAATTCCGCCGGATCCACGGCCAAGCGCATATTCGGGAAGCGCTCGAAGATGGCCGGGAGAGCGATCGTCGCCTCCAGTCGCGCGAGCGGGGCGCCGATGCAGTGATGCGCGCCGTGCCCGAAGGACAAGTGCTCCTTGTTGACCCGGTGCAGGTCGAACGTCGCTGCCGTGGCACCGTGCAGGTTCGGATCGCGGCCCGCGGCGGCGTAGGACGCCAGAATCGCCTCGCCCTTGGGAATTCGGATCTCACCGAGCTCGATATCCTCGACCGCATAGCGCAGTGGCAGGTGCGCGACCGGCGCCTCGTAGCGCAGCGTCTCCTCCACCAGATCCGACCACGGCACCCGACCCTCGACCAGATCGGCGCGCTGCTCGGGATGGGTGAGCAGGATGAAGATCGCCTGGTCGAGCAGATTGACCGTGGTCTCGTGACCGGCATTGATGACCAGCATCAGCGTGTCGACGAGCTCCTTCTCGCTCAGCTGCGAGCCGTCGTCCTCGTCGCGGGTCGCAATGAGGACACTGGTGACGTCGTCGCCCGGGGTCTCGCGCCGGTAGGCCACGAGTTCGCTGACGAGGCGGTACATCTCGAGGTAGTTGGCCTGTGCTTCCTCCGGCCCGAACGAGGTGTCGAAGAAGCCGTCGACGCATTTGCGCAGACCGGGTCCGAGATGTTCGGGCACACCCATCATTTCGGTGATGATCTCGATCGGCACCGGATAGGCGTAACTCTCGCGCAGATCGGCCACCTCGCCCTTCGGGGTGGCCGCGAGCGCGTTCAGCAGACCCTCGGTGATCGCCTCGATGCGCGGGCGCAGCGCCGTGGTGCGACGGTGTGTGAACGCGGGCGAGACCAGCTTGCGCAGGCGGCGGTGGTCCGTGCCGTACGCGGTGAACATATTGTCGACCGCGATCCACGGAAGCAGCGGCCACTCCTGGGTGATCTCGCCATTGATGAACGAAGACCAGTGCTGCCGTGCGTCTTTCGATACCCGCGGATCGGCGAGCAGAGCCTTGAGCACGGCGGCATCGGTCACCGACCACGCGGGCACGCCGCCGGGCAGCGCGACCAGCGCGACCGGCCCGCGCTCCCGGATCCGCTCGTTCTCGCCTTGGATATCGGCGCCGGTCAGATCCAGGACCAGCGGTTCATGCTCCATCGTTATCTCCTTCAGAAAACGGGCAGCGGAGGGGACTGAGGGAAAACGACCGGCAGCGCCGCCAATGCGCGGTGGAAGGGGCCGGGCCGCCAAGCCAATTCGTCCGCGGGCACGGCCAGTTCCATCTCGGGCAGGGCGTCGAGCAGCTGATCGATGGCGTCCTGAACGACCAGGTAGGCAACGGATTTCGCGGGGCAGGCGTGCGGCCCGGCACCCCAGGCAAGATGCGAGCGGTTGCCGGTGCGATCGCCGCCGCGGATCGCCGGATCGTTATTGCAGCCGGAAAGGCTGACCACGACCGGCTGATGGGCGGGCAACCAGGTGTTGTCGATGAGGATCGGCTGGCGCGGGTAGGTGATGCTGAAGTTGGCCATCGGCGGGTCGTTGAACAACACCTCGTCGAGTGCGTCGCGGGTCGAGAGGCTACCGCCGAGCATGTCGCCGCCGAACCGGTCGTCGGTGAGCATCAGCAGCAGGGTGTTCGTGATCAGATTCTGCATCGGTTCGATGCCCGCGCCGTAGAAACTGATCAGCTGGCACAGCATTTCGGTGTCGTCGAGCTTGGATGGGTGGTGGGCCATGCGCGAGGTGACGTCGTCACCGGGCTCGGCCCTGCGTAGCTGCACCAACTCCAGCAGCGCCTCGCTGAGCATAGCCATACCGGCGGCAGCCTCGACGGTGTCGAAGAGCATCGCCATACCGGTCGCGACCCGCTGCCCCAGTTCCGCTGAGCAGCCCACCATCTGGTTGATGACCTCGAAGACGACCGGCAGCGCGTACTGGGTGACCAGGTCGACCTCGCCCGCCTCGCAGAAGGTGTTGATCACCGGGATGGCGATCTTCTCGACCGTCGAATGCAGTTCGTGCAGATCGATTCCGTCGATGCTGCCGGTGTAGGCCTGCCGGTAGCGAGCATGCGCCGCCCCGGCATTGCGTAGTGCGTTCGGGTACCACATCATCATCGGCTTGACCGGTGAGTCGTCGGGAACCGTCTGTTCCCAATGCCGCGGATCCGCCGGAAAGTGTTCGGGATCATTGAGGATCCGCACCGCGGTCTGATACCCGACCACCAGGGTGGCGGGCACACCAGGCGCCAACTCCATCGGCACCAGCGACCCGTACTGGCTGCGAGCCTCCCGATAGGCCCGATGCGGATCGGCGGCGAACTCCGGCGTATGCAACAGCACTCGGGGTTCGCTGGGATCGAGCGGTGAGCCGTGCAGGGCGGGGCAGACTCCGGTCGCGGTGGCGTGGGTTGACGATGGCGTAGTCAAGGGCGTGACTCCAGACGTTGGATCAGCAAGAAGGCCAGGATCAATGGAAGCACCGCGGCGATAACACAGCCTGCGGCCACAGCACTCAGTTCAGCCCTCCTCGCGACGCCGACCGTATGTGACCCCGGCCATGAGGTCCGCGTCGAGAACTCGGACCCTGGCGAGGCAACCACAGTCGACTGCGGTCACCCCACAGTCCCTGCAGGACAGGCGATTTCGACGCGCAATCACCGGACGCCCTACCAGCCGCCCAGAACTCGACGACCCGCTCACGTTATCAGTATCCGGAAGAACTCTCTCCAGATCCGACCGCAATGCCTGCATACCCCGCGCAACCGGCAAATATGCTGAACTGCTATAGATCACGTCTCGTCGAAGGTCGACGAGCATGCTCGACAGCGGTCCTCAGGTTGTTCAGTCGGCGCTGGGGAGCCGATCATTGCGCTACCGATGAGTCCGAGTGTTCCGTGCACGGCTTCTCCGTTCGTTGGTGTGAACGCCGTCTGACAGCGTGGAGCCACCGCAGCCGCGCAACCAGACTCCGGTGCTGCGTACTCATGGCGTGATCACCCAATTCACCACGGCGGCAACGACATGGAGGCGGGGCGCCGAAGCCGTCCTCACCGGTGGGGACACTTTGATCGCCGGATCTCCGATGGCCTACTACGGTCCGACGCCGGTCCACGCGAATAAGGAGTGACGGCGTGCAGGTGCTTTTGTCGGCGAGCGGGACGCGCGGCGACGTCGAGCCGGCCTTGGGGCTCGCGCTGCGGCTGCAGGAGCTCGGAGCCCAGGTGCGGGTGTGCGCGCCACCGAACTTCGAGAGGCGCTGCACCGAGCTGGGCGTGCCGCTGGTGCCGTTGGGGCCGCCGATACCAGGTTCGGATGGTGCAAAAGCCTCGATGGCGGATCTGATCGACTATGTAGACCGGTGGCCCGCAGTTCAGTTCGACACGCTCCCCACAGCAGCCGCAAGATGCGATGCGGTAATAGCAACCGGCATTACGGAGATCGCCGCCCGGTCGGCCGCTGAGAAGCTCGGAATCCATTACCAGTACGCAAGCTACCAGCCGACCAGCCTGCCCTCGCCGCATCATCCGCCTATGCCGCGGATGCCAGGCGAGCGGCCCGCGCCGGAGGAAATCAGCAACCAGCTGCTGTGGGAGATCGACGCCGACGGTTGGAACGCGCAGTTCGGCGATGCGCTGGATACCCACCGGGCGGCACTCGGGCTGCCACCAGTAGGCAGTGTGCGCGACCACGTCGTCACCGACCGCCCGTGGTTGGCGGCGGACCCGGTTCTGGGGCCATGGCCAGAATCACCCGGTCTGGATGTCGTACAGACCGGTGCCTGGATCGTTCCCGACGAGCGCCCGCTCCCCGCCGAGTTGGAGGCGTTCTTGGACGCGGGTACGCCCCCGGTGTATATCGGCTTCGGCAGCATGCGGGTGCGCAACGACATCGCGCGGATCGCGATCGAAGCGATCCGCGCGCACGACCGCCGCGTGCTCCTGTCTCGTGGCTGGGCCGAGTTGGCCTTGATCGACGACCTCTCCGACTGCATGGCCGTTGGCGAGGTCAACCATCAGGCGCTTTTCACCCGGGTCGCTGCCGTCATCCACCACGGCGGCGCGGGCACGACAACGACCGCCGCCCGAGCCGGCGCGCCGCAAGTGGTGGTACCACAGATGACGGACCAGGCGTACTGGGCGCGCCGAGTGGCCGATCTCGGCATCGGCACGGCGTGTGCGGACGCTGATCCCGATCCAGCGTCACTGTCCGCCGGTCTCGACATGACATTGACGTCCACCACCCGAGCGCGTGCGAGCGTCGTGGCCGGCACGATCCGCGCTGACGGGGCAACGGTGGCAGCGAAGTTGCTGCTCGACGCGATCAGATAGAACGCTGCCGGAATGCCACCTCGGCACCGTGCAAGCCCGCAGCGGCGAACTCGAACAGGCAAGCCATGCCGTGGGGGATGGTGCGCAGCATCCGTGATGGCGGGTGATGAGCAGGGAGCGCCGGTGTGGGGCAAGTCCATAAACCACACTCCTGCCGATTTCTTTGCGGTTGCGGTTACATCGGTCCGCTGCGAATTGGGCTATCGGCGGCCTGGCGGCTCTGGCTGCGTAGGCCGATCACGGCGAGGCAGACCTCATTGCGGTCACCACCAAGAGCCATCCACAGCAACGCGGACTCGGTCACCATCACCGGCCGCGCAAACCAATCACAGCAAGGCGAACTCGGTTACCTGCACCGGTTTTCATCATCAGGCTCGTGATATGAGTCTTGACCGTCGTCACACTCACGTGCAGGCAGTCGGCGATCTCGGAATTGGACAGCCCCTCCGAGACCAGCTGCAGCACTTCGCCTTCTCGGGCTGTGAGCCCGCCGGCGGTGGGCGCGGCCAGGGAAGTTTCGGACGCGGTATGGGCTGTGACCGCCGAATTCACCACGCGGCTCAGCACATCCGGCGAGAACGGCCGCTCTCCCGACGCCGCTCGGCGGATACCGTCGAGCAGATCGGTCGGCGAGGCATCCTTGACCAGGAAACCGACGGCGCCTGCGCCGAGCGCCGGGTACAGGTGATCGTCATCGTCGAAGGTGGTCAACGCCAGCACGCGGGTAGCCGGGTGGGCAGCGAGAATCGTTGCGGTGGCACGGATCCCGTCCATGCCGGGCATGCGCAAGTCCATCAGCACCACGTCGGGGCGAGTGCGGTCGGCCAAGCGTACGGCGTCGGTGCCAGTTGCGGCCTCCCCGACCACCTCCAGATCGTCGGCGTTCTCACACAGCATGCGCAGCCCGGCCCGGACCAGTCGCTGGTCGTCAACGAGCAGAATACGGATGGTCACGGCGCCGTACCTATGGTCCGCCCAGGCAGGTGCGCCGCCAGCCGCCAGCCCGTCGCGGTGCTCCCGGCGGTCAGGCGACCGCCGAGCAGTTCCACCCGCTCAGCAAGGCCGACTAATCCCAACCCTGTTGCCGCAGGCACCTTTTCGCAGTTCGGCTCGGTGTTGGACAACAGGAAGTCGACTCCATCGGCGACACCGATCACGAGCCGTGCCACGGCATCGGACCCACCATGTTTGACCACGTTCGCCAGTCCCTCCTGCGTCAAACGCAGCAACGTCAGAGCCGATATCGCGTCCACCGCAGTGACATCACCGATCTCGGTCTCCACTGCCGGTCCCAGCTGTCGGGTTCGCCGCACCGCCGCCTCGATCGCATCCGGCAGATCGCCCGGCGCGACGAAAGATTCCCCGGCCGCGTTCGAATCACGCAGGATTGCCACAAGTTTCCGAAGATCAGCCAGTGTTTCCTTCCCACTGGCATGGATGTCGTCGAGCACCTTCCGCACCGCGGGTGACGTATCGGACAGCGCATGCCGCGCCACACCGACGCGCAGGACCGTCGAGGACACATGGTGGGCGATGAGATCGTGCAATTCGCGAGCGATCGCGGTGCGCTCGGCGGCCCGCGCCGCCGCCACCGCGGTCTCGCGGTGCTGCGCGACCTCACGAGTCGCCTGCCGTGCCCGAGCAGCACTGTCCAACGCGGCCCGCAGCAAGCCACCGATCAGCAACGGCAGCCCCGCCATCACCACTGCCCGATATCCCGTCGCGCCGGTACCGCCGACGGTATGCAGCAGATAGGCGGCGGAGAGGACGGCCGCGCCGAACCAGGGACGCCAACCTCCGCGGTGCACGGCGAGTTCGGTGAGCGCCACTGCGGCGGCTACCTTACCGACAATCGGCCCGGTATGACCGAACTCGAACCCGAGCGCCAAAAGCCCTGTTGCCGCCAGCGAGGTTGCCAGCGGTAGACGCGCGCCGCCCACTGTCACCAGCACCGCACCCATCCCGAGCACCCAGTCGACGACCGTGGGCGAGTCCCCTAGCCACAGCAGACACCCAACGGCCAGCGCCAACCAGACGCTCAGCCGGATCGGCAGCGATCGCCCGTCGAGCAGCCATTCGACGCCCCGCGCGACTCCGGGCTCGGCCCTGCGGAAGGTTGATCCGAGTGGCCCGCGAAGCCACGGCGCACCCCACCGGGGCCACCGCCAGATCCCGAACAACCCGCTCGCGTGTCGCCGGTCGACGACTGCGGATGCCGGCCGCATCGCGAACGGAAAGTCGCCCGGCACGTCCGCAGGCGTACCGGACAGCGGGACGTCGATACCCGGTGCAGGACCGGGCGAATCCATTGCTGCGCGGGTCTTACCCGGCATCGGCAGGACTGAGAACAGCTCGCCGGGCGCATCCATGTCGCGCGTCGCACCCGGAAAATCCACCACGCGCACATTATGCCGCTATACCGCTACCGCTGGTCTCCTACCAGCGGAGGAGGCGGCTCATTCCAGCGGCCACCGGAACGGGCCCGCGGTTCGATCCAGCGCGCGCCGGAACTCGTGAGAGTGAACCCATGACCGACGATGCCACCGCTCCCCACACCTCCCCCGTCAAGCCGAGTCGCCGAAAACTTCTCGGCGCCGTGGCCACGACCGGTATCGCAGCCAGTGCCGCCGGACTGGCCGCCGGTGTGGCGCTGGGTACCGACTCCAATCCGCCCCGATTCCAGCCGGCGGGCCGGCGCCGCTTCGAGAACCAGGTCGTGGTGATCACCGGCGCCACCTCCGGCATCGGTGCCGCCGCGGCGAAACTTTTTGCGGCCGAGGGCGCCCGGGTGGCGTTCTGTGGCCGCAGGGTCGAGCGTGGACATGGGGTGGAGCGCGATATCCGTGCCGCCGGCGGCGAAGCCACCTACTTCCATGCCGATGTGCTCGTGGAGGACGACGTCCGTAAGTTTGTCGACGGGGCCGTCGACAAGTACGGCGGCCTGCACGTCGCGTTCAACAACGCGGGCATCACCATCCAGAAGAAGCTGCACGAGTACAGCATCGAGGAATTCGACCGGGTGCTGCACACCAACCTGCGCGGCTGCTTCCTGGCGATGAAATACGAACTCCCGCATATGGTCCGTGCCGGCGGCGGCACGATCGTGGTGACCTCATCCTCGAACGCCCTTGCTACCGACGCCGGTCGAGCCGCTTACACCGCGAGCAAGCGCGGCCTGGTCGGCCTGGTGCAATCGGCCGCCCTCGACTACGCCGGCGACGGAATTCGCGTCAACGCACTCGTCCCCGGCACCACTGATACCGAATTGGTGCGCAATGCCAGCCCCATCGGCAACCTTCCCGACGACGCCTACCAGGTGGCGATGAAACAGTGGGCGAAAACGAATGTCCCCGGCCTCGGCAGGCTCGCCACACCCGAGGAGATCGCATCATTTGCACTCACCCTCGCCTCCGGCGAACATCCATACCTGACCGGGGCGCAGCTGGTCATCGACGGCGGCAAAACGGCGCACGCTTGAGGCCGACGTCCGGTCGGAATCTTCCGCACACGCCGCGGGCAGCGGCATCCCGGCCGACAGTTCGGATGCGCCTGTGGCGCGTGGGAGATCAGTTCGGCTGCAATGCACCGTGATTCCCGCGGTCAACCTGCAATCGGCCGCGGTCCAGGGGCGATTCCTCCGTCGGGCCGGACTTCCTGGTATCGACAGGGACCACCCGCACCTCGCCAAGCCGCGGCAGTACTGAAGGAATGGACGAGCTCAGCGACTTCCTGCACACGCGACGGTCCCGGGTGAATCCCGGATCCGTCGGCATCACAACCGATGCGCGCCGCCGGGTGGCCGGACTGCGCCGCGACGAGATCGCGCAACTGGCCGGGGTGAGCATCGCCCACTGGTTGGTCGCCACACCCAGATCATCGGGTGGAACCGACTCGCCGTCGCGGTATTCGGCGACTTCCCCGCGCTCCCGCACGGCCGCCGCACCCTCTCACCTCTCCTGTTCACCGAACCTCACCTGCGCGAATTACTCGGAACCGGTTGGGATCAGGCGGCACTCGCGCATCTGCGCATTCTGCTCGGACGCGATCGCGGACACGCCGAACTCATGGCGCACATCGAAAACATGCAAGAGCTGAGTCCGGACTTCGCACGTATGTGGTCTGTACGCCCGGTCGCACAGGTCCGCAACCGGACGTACGCGTTGCACCATCCGCTCGTCGGCGAACTGACCCTGCACGGCGAACTCATCGCACTCCCCGACGCACCGTCATGCTGCGGCCTGGACCTGGTTCAGCCAACTGTCCAGGGCCGCAGTTTCTCCGGATTCCGGATCGCCCAGATGCGAGTGATCCGGCCGTCGGCGATGTCGAAGGCGTAAACCGACACGATAGTGTCGGCGAGCTGCGCCACCAGGCCGGGCTGGCCGTTCACGGTGCGCTCGAGCAGCGTTACCTCGGGGCCTCGGGCGGCAATTTCGATCCAGGCGCGCGCGATCTGCTCACCGCCGATGATCGGTTGGCGGAAGGCCGGGGCCAGGCCGCCGCTGTCGGCGGTCGCGGTCGCGGTCGGATCGAGCAAACCGATCAGGGCCTCGATATCACTTGTCTCCCAGGCCCGTTTGAAGTCTCTGACCACCTCGGAGCGCTGGGCGCTCGACGGGCCCCGCGATGTGTCTATACGGCGGCGGGCGGAGGAGGCGAGCTGGCGGCAGGCCGCGGGAGTGCGGCCGACAATGTCGGCGACCTCGGCGAACGAGTAGCGGAAGACGTCGTGCAGGACGAACGCCACCCGCTCGGCCGGTGTCATGGAATCGAGTACGACGAGGAAGGCCATACTGATCGACTCGTCGAGGGTGACCCGGTCGGCCGGATCGGCGGGGGCCGGACCACCGAACCATTCGGAGTGGCCGGGAATCGGCTCCGGAATCCATTCGCCCACATACCGTTCCCGCCTGGCTCGCGCCGAGCCGAGCAGATCGAGGCAGATCCGGCCGGCGACCGTCGTCAACCAAGCGCCCGGCACCGCTACCTCATGGCGCTGCCGCTCGGATAGCGCGTACCAGCGTACATACGTCTCCTGCACCACATCCTCGGCCTCGGCGAGCGAGCCGAGCAGCCGATAGGCGAGATTGATCAGCTGACGGCGTTCACTGATCACCGAGCGCAGTTGCGGATCGGTCATGGTGTTCGGCTCCTTCGGTCGATGCTTCCCTCACCGAATCCGACGAAATAGCGGCCCGAACTGTGAGACGACCTGACATTCCGACCGCCTACATCGTCGGGAGGTCGTGACAGTTTCAGCAGAGCAGGAGTTGCGGACATGATCAGAATCGCCATCATTCTCGGCAGTACCCGGCCCAACCGCAATGGTCCGCAGGTGGCGCAGTGGGTTCTCGACTCGGCATCGCGCCGCAGCGATGCCGAGTTCGAACTGATCGACCTGCGCGACCACCCGCTACCGCATCTCGACGAACCGGTGCCACCGATGTTCGGCCCGTCGGTCCATGAACACACCCGCGCGTGGGCCGAACGGATCGCCCCCTTCGACGGGTTCGTGATCGTGACCCCCGAATACAACCACGGCCTCCCTGGCGTACTGAAGAACGCCATCGACCACCTGTTCCAGGAATGGGCCGGTAAGGCGGTCGGATTCGTCTCCTACGGTGCGGGTGGCGGCGTCCACGCGGTGGACCAGCTGCGGCTGATCTGCAGCACGCTGAGCATGGCTGGTGTCGGCCCCCAGGTCACGATCTCGCTGCACCACGACTTCGAGAACTTCACCACCTTCACACCCGGTGACCGGCACGTCACAGCCTTGAACACGCTGCTGGATCAGCTCGTCGCATGGAGCAACGCGCTCGCGCCGCTGCGGCGCCCCGGCACCGACACCCCGCACACCAATGAAGGAGCCAATCGTGACGACACCGAACGACTTTCAGTCACTCGCTGACCGAATCGAAACGCAACGCCAGGTGGATGAGGCCAAGGTTCGCCAGCAAATCGACAAGATAGTCGCAGCACTGCGAGCCAAGGATCTCGAGGCCCTCGAGCAGATGTACACAACCGACGTCGTGTCATTCGATGTCGAGCCGCCGCTCCAGCATGTCGGGATGGCGGCGAAACTCGAGAACTGGGTGAAGGTGTTCGCGGTCTTCGAAAGCGTGACTTACGAGGTGCGCGACCTGACACTCACGATGGGCGAGGAAGTGGCATTCGGGCACGCCTTCGCTCGTCTCAGCGGCACATTGCGAAACGGGTCGACGACGAGCGGCATGTGGGTCAGAGTCACCTACGGCCTCCGGAAAATCGACGACACGTGGCTGATCGCGCACGACCAAGTCTCGGTGCCGCTCGACATCTCGAGCGGGAAAGGAGTAGTCGACCTCGAGCCGGTGACGAAAATCTAGGGCCTGCTCCGACATCGACGAAGCCCCTGCTGCGCGGGGGCTTTCGTACGTCATAGCGGACAGTTCTGCGCCGCAACGCCGCGACACGCCATAGCGCGAACATACATTCGACCACGAACGGTCTCAGCGACCCCGACACGTGATCGCCTCCGCAACGCCGATCACCCGAATCGTGCGGCGCGGCCGAAACGGAACGCTGGCCGATTGCTCCGTGAACGTCCATCAGGAACTATGCGTTAGCTGTGAATCTGGGACCCGCGCTGGCCATGAGCGTCCGGCCTGGCTATTGTCAGCGCCTGGCGGAAATATCACTGTAAATTTCCGCAGATCGTGAGGTTCCACCCGATGTTCATTGGTTTACTGCCGCTGTGCTCGACGGACAGCTGGTTGCCGCCGACCGATAGCGGGTCGCCCCGACTGACCGGCATTCGGCCGCCACGGCACAACTGGTGAACGCGGAGTACACATGCTAGAACTCGATCATTTCAGCCACGGCTGGTTGACCCCCGTCATGGCCTACCTGGTCTCCTTTGTCGGATCCGGCCTTGCGCTCCGTTGTGTGACACACGCTCGGTCCTCCGATTGGCCGGCCGGTTGGTTGGCCACGGCCGCCGTCTCCCTCGGCGGGGCGGGCATTTGGGTCATGCATTTCACCGCCATGCTCGGCTTCTCCATCCACGGCGCCACTATCCGCTACGACGTTCCGATGACATTGCTCAGCGCCGTCATCGCGATCGTGGTCGTGTGGGGCGGGCTATCGATCGTGGTACGCGGTCGAAACGAATTCGTGGCACTGCCCATCGGCGGCGCGGTCACCGGACTCGGCGTGGCCGCCATGCACTACCTGGGCATGTACGCGATGAAAACCAACGCACACGTCGAATACGACCGAAACACGGTGGTGGTGTCGATCGTGATCGCGGTGGTCGCGGCCACCGCGGCACTGTGGTTCATGCTGCATGTCCGCGGTCTGTTCGCCACCATCGGCGCCGCGCTGATCATGGGTGTCGCGGTTTGCGGAATGCACTACGTCGGGATGACGTCCATGCACGCCAGCCATGCCGACCACCAAGTCGACCGCGGCGGCATCGATCCCCTCCAGCTGGTGTCGCCACTGATCGTGACCGTCACGCTGGTCATCATGATCCTGATGGTCGTCGTCGGACTCGCCGAGATCGACGAACGCAGCACCCGCGAAACGCTGCCCGTCCGGCGCGCACCACGCGAATCCTCAGCCACGACGACCGGTTCCTGGCCCGTGATCACCGACGTGCGCCCCGACTCCCCCAGTTGGGCGCTGCGTACCAGCTCGCGCACCGAACACCGAAATCGCCATCGCCTCGACTCCGATAGGTAATCGGACCTATCCGCGGCAGTACCGCTCGATGAATCGGCTCAGAATCACACTGGGCACCGTGATCGATTCCCGATGACCGAGCTCGATCAGATCCTCGGCCTCATGCGGTTCGAAATAGCCTGCGTGCCGATAAACTTCGATGCGCAAAGCCAGCCCATCGCTGTCCAGTTCGGGATGGAATTGGGTCGCGTACACGTGCTGCCCGACGCGAATCATCTGAACCGGGCAATCGGCCGATCCGGCCAGCAGCACCGCACCGGGTGGCACCTCCTGACAGGCCTCCTTGTGTCCGACGAACGCTCGGAATGTCGGTGGAATACCTGCTAGCAGCGGATCCGTGCGGCCGTGCTCGGTCAGATCGATGGTCTGCGCGCCGACCGGTTCACTGTATTTCTGGACGCTCACCTCGCCGCCGAGCACGTCCGCGAGGATGCCCAATCCGTAGCAGGCGCCCAGATAAGGGAAATCCCGGCCGACGATCTCGGTCATCAGCTTCTTCAGCTTGGGTTCGAATGTCCGCTGGTACCCGTATTTCTTGGCGTCCGGACTGCTGACATTGCTCGGCCCGCCACCGACGATGACCGCCGAGTAATCGTCGAGATCGATATCCGGGAATTCCTGATCCATTTGCACCCGGACCGTGTCCCCCTCGGCGAGGTCGGCCATGCGCAGGACGGCGCGGTATTCGTCATCCGCGGCGGGTCGCTCCGGCCGCAACTGCAGAACTAGACACGGCTTGGTCATGCTTCAGATTGTGGAAGATCGGCGGTCAATTTTCATCCAAGACCGCCTGTAAGAATTCGCGAGTCCGATCCTGCCGGGGATCGGTGAAGATTCGTTCCGGATCACCGTCCTCGAGCACGCGGCCCGCGTCGAACATCATTACGCGATCGGAAACCTTTCGGGCGAACTGCATTTCGTGGGTGACGCAAAGGAAGGTGATCTCGGTATCGGCCGCGATATCGGCCAGTAGATGCAGGACCCCGGTCACCAACTCCGGGTCGAGTGCCGAGGTCACCTCGTCGAGCAGCAGCACTTCCGGCTCCATGGCCAGCGCCCTGGCGATGGCGACTCGCTGCTGCTGGCCGCCGGACAGGTGCGCGGGACGGGCGTCGATCTTGTCGGTCAGCCCGACCAGTTCGAGCAACTTTCGCGCCCGCTCCTCGGCAGCGTCCTTGGACTGGCCGAGACCGCGGACCGGGCCCTCGGTGACATTGCGCAGCACGGTCATATTCGGGAACAGATTGAACTGCTGGAAGACCATCCCGATCTTGCGGCGCATCCGGCGCAGGTGCGCCGGACCGGCGGGCACCAGTTTGTCACCGCGCCGCTGGTGACTGAGCAATTCTCCGCCGACCTCGATGGTGCCCGCGTCTATCCGCTCGAGCCCCATGAGCAGACGCAGAATAGTGGTCTTGCCGGAGCCCGACGGCCCGATCAAAGTGACGAATTCACCTGGCGCAATGGCGAAATCGAGTTCGTCCAGGCACACCGTGGCGCCGTAGCGCTTTTCCACACCGGTGAACCGGATCATCGGTTCAGACACGTCGTTCCAACTTTCGTACCAGGATCGAGCACGGATAGCTCAGCGCGAGGAAGGTCAGACCGGCCGCGAACCATGCCTCGGGTCCCGCGCCGCCGGTATCGGCGGCGTACTCGGTTTTGACCTGATAGACCATGTCGAGGATGACGATCGAGGACAGCAGCGGCACCTCTTTGAACATGGCGATCGTGTAATTGCCGAGCGCGGGCAGCACCCGCGGCACCGCCTGCGGCAGAATCACATCGACCCAGGTGCGCGTGCGCGGCAGATTCAGCGCCGTGGCAGCCTCCCATTGCGCAGCGGGCACCGCGTCGATGCCCGCGCGGAACACCTCCGAGGTGTAGCAGGCATAGTGCACGCCCAGGGCCGTCACACCGACCACCAGCCGTTGGGCGTCGATGGACAGCCCACCGAGCAGATCCGGACGCACCACCCAGTACAGGAAAAAGATCTGTACTAAAAGCGGTGTGCTGCGGATGAATTCGATGAATGCCCACAGCAGCTGATCGACCACCGGAATCCGCAGCCGCCGGATCACCGCGAAGATCAGACCGAGCACATACGCGACCAGCGACCCGAGCAGGGTGTACTGGATCGTGACGAGCAGCCCGTCCCAAATGAAGGGAAAGGCGTCGAAGAAGCGGTCCCACCGCCATTTCTCCATCAGACCCCCACATGTGCCGAGAGTCGAATGCTCGATCGCTTCGGCCGCCGTCCGACTCGCCGGGCCGCCAACAGCTCCAGCACCCGCATGATCACCGTGATCACCACCGCGATCAGCAGGTACACGACCAGCTGAATCCCGTAGATGAGACCGAGTTCGCGAGAGAACGCTGGTACCGCACGCAGTTCATCGGCCTTCTTGAAAACCTCGGGCACCGCGATAAAGCTCAGCAGCGCAGTTGCTTTCACGAGCTGAATGAATAGGTTGTTGAACGACGGCAGCATCTCCACCACGGCCTGCGGCAGGACTACCCGCCACATGCGTTGCGCCGGTGACAGATTCAGCGCGATCGCGGCCTCGACCTGTGCCTGCGGCACGGATCCGATCGCGCCCCTGACTATTTCGGCACCGTAGGCGCCGTGGTTGAGACCGAGCACGATAATGCCGATGACCAGCAGGCCCTTCGCCGTCGCACCGAGCGACACCCCGAAAAAGATCGGTATCGCGACCGCGAAGAAGAACAGCTGCACCACCTCCGAGCTGCCCCGGAACCCCTCCACATAGATGCGGGTCACGAACCGCACCGGCAGATACGGCGACAGCATGGCGATTCCGGCGACGAAGGACAGCACGGCGGTCAGCGCGATGCCGCCGACCGCCGCCCACAGCGTGAAAGGAAGACCCTGGAGAACCCGCTCGAGGTAGGTCGAGAAATGCGACGACACGAGGTCAAGCCGTGCAGTACTGCTCGGCCGTGGCCGCCGGATCCGCCTCGTTCGCCTTCGTCAGGCCGAACGGCTCCACCAGCTTCAACCATTCACCGCTTTCGTGCAGTGCGCGCAGTTCGCGGTTGAAGTCCTCGCGGAACTTGTCGTCGCCGATGCGGAAGTTGAAGGTGCCGACATCCGGCTTATTGCCGAAGCGGAAGGACGGGCCGACCGCCAGGTTGGCGTCCGGATTGTTCTTCACCAGCCATGCGGCCGTGACGTCCAGCATTGCCGCGCCGTAGACGTCCTTGTTGCGTACCGCGCGCAGGATGTCGTCCTGTTTGGCCATCGGCTCGATGAGTTGCGATGGCACACCCGAGGATTGCGCGTAACCGTTCTCGACCGCGCCACCCAGTGTGGCTATCCGGACGTTCTCCCGGGTGATGTCCTCGAACTTGTTGATATTGCGTGGGTTGCCTTCCGGCACCAGGAATGACGAGCCGACTTGGTAGTCGGGCGTGGCGAATGCCGAACTCGCACACCGCTTGGGATTGATGAACATGCCCGCCGCGACAAATGCGTAGTTCTTGGCCCGAACGCCGTCGATCAGTCCGTCGAAATCGGTTACGACGCCTTCGATTTCGTTTATGCCGAGTCGTTTCAATACCGCGCGGGCGACGGTCGGCGCATATCCGGTCAGCTGGCCGTCCGCACCGAGGAATGCCCACGGCGCCTCGTTGGCGAAGCCGACCTTGATCTTGCCCGAGGATTTCGCATCCTCGTAGGTCACGGCTGCCGCATCGTCGCCGCCCAATCCACAGCCCGCTACGACCACAAGGCTGGCCGCAGCCACCGCCGCAGCCATGGCGCGACGCAATCGCGTACGCGCACCCCCGAATTCGAACTTCATGACCCAGTCCTTCCGCAGACACGCGAGTCGCCCCATGGTCTCGGATGAACTTTGCGATCGGCCTGCCGAATTCTTTGCGGTCACATGACGATACGGATCTAAGGTTGTGCGAATACCGAACCGGTCTCGACCAATTCGGCCGCACGGTGCGCAATGGCACTGCCGAGCTCACCGGTCGTGGCGGTGCCGCCGAGATCCGGTGTTCGAATTCGACCCTCGCGCAGTACATCGCAGACCGCGCCATCGACCGCCGCGGCAGCCGCATGTTCGCCCAAGTGCTCCAACAGCATTGCTCCGGCGAGAATCTGCGCCACCGGATTCGCAATGCCCTGGCCGGCGATATCGGGCGCACTACCGTGTACTGCCTCGAACATCGACGGTGCCGTGCGCTCGGGATTGATATTGCCCGATGGAGCGAGGCCGAGGCCACCCGTTACCGCGGCGGCCAGGTCGGACAGGATATCGCCGAAGAGATTCGATCCGACGATCACATCGAGCCGATCCGGATGCAGCACGATTTCGGCGGCCAGCGCGTCGACATGCAGCTGCCGGGTCTCCACCTGCGGATATTCCGAGGCGATCCGCTCGAAGATGCTGTCCCAATACGGCATCGAGTGCAGCAGTCCATTGGATTTGGTGGCCGAGCACAGGCGGCCGTCGCGTTCGAGGGCCCGTTCGAAGGCGTAGCGGATGATCCGTTCGCAGCCGACCCGTGTGAAGATCGATTCCTGCCGGACGAATTCGTCGGTGCGGCCGGGGTGGTGCATGCCGCCGATCGCGGAGTATTCGCCCTCGGAATTCTCCCGCACGATCAGGATGTCCAGGTCTTCGGCGGTACGGTCGCGCAAGGCCGATTCGGTGCCGGGCAACAGTCGGACCGGACGCAGATTGACGTACTGGGCGAAGGCGCGACGAAGCGGAATCAGCAAACCCCACAGCGAAATATGATCGGGTACACCGGGAAAGCCGACCGCACCCAGCAGGATCGCGTCGAATCCGGCCAGTTGACCGGGCGCGTCGGCGGGCATCATCGCTCCGGTGCGCAGGTAATTCTCACAGGACCAGTCGAATTGGGTCCATTCGATACCGGGCAGCACCGCGTCCAGCACCGCTACCGCCTCGGCCGTGACATCGACACCGATGCCGTCGCCGGGAATGGTAGCTATCCGATACGTCGCCCGACCGCCACCCCGCATGGAATCGCTACGCGCTGCTGTACTCATATCCGCACTCCGATGTATTTGGTCTCCAGGAATTCGTCTATGCCGGTGAGTCCGCCCTCACGGCCGAGCCCGGATTCTTTCACGCCGCCGAACGGTGCGGCGGGGTTGGACACTACTCCCTGGTTCAAGCCGACCATGCCGGATTCCAATGCCTCACACACCCGCAGTCCGCGCCGCAGATTTTCGGTGAAAACATAGCTCACCAATCCGTATGGCGTGTTATTCGCGCGCGCGACGACCTCATCTTCGGTATCGAAGGCGGCGATCGCCGCGACCGGTCCGAAAATCTCGGTGTGGCACATCTCGGCGTCATCGGGCACATCGGTCAATACCGTTGCGGGATAGAAGTTTCCGAGGCCCTCGCAGGCAGCGCCGCCGGTACGCACGGTGGCCCCGCGGCGGACCGCATCGGCGACCAGACCGGTCACCTTGGCCACCGCATCGGCATCGATCAGCGGACCGACCACGACTCCCGGCTCGGTCCCGCGCCCCATCGGCAGCGCCGTCAGCCGGTCCGCGAGCCGAGTCGCGAATTCGTCAACGACACCGCGCTGCACGAAGATTCGGTTCGCGGCAGTACACGCCTGCCCGATATTGCGCATCTTCGCCGCGAGCGCGCCCTCGACAGCCTCATCCAGGTCCGCATCGTCGAATACGATGAACGGCGCATTCCCGCCGAGCTCCATCGAGGTGCGCATCACGGTCCGCGCGCACTGCTCGAGCAGCAACTTCCCGACGGCGGTCGAACCGGTGAACGACAGCTTGCGCGAACGGCTGTCCAGAATCAGCGGCGTCATGACCGCCGCCGGATCGGATGTGGTGATCACATTGACGACCCCCGCCGGGACCCCGACTCGATCCAGGATGTCTGCCAGCGCCAGCATCGAAAGTGGTGTCTGCTCAGCGGGTTTCACGATGCAGGTGCATCCCGCGGCCAATGCCGGACCGATCTTGCGGGTCCCCATGGCCATCGGGAAGTTCCACGGCGTGATGAGCAGGCTCGGACCGACCGGCTGTCTGGTCACCAGGAAGCGCGAACCACCCGCGGGTGCAGGCATGTACCCGCCGTCCAGACGGACGGCCTCTTCGGCGAACCACCGGAAAAACTCTGCCGCATAAGCAATTTCACCGCGGGCCTCGGCCAGTGGCTTACCCATCTCCAGCGTCATGATCAGCGCGAGTCGTTCGGTATCGGCGAGCAGTGCCCGGTGCGCGTCCATGAGGATGTCGCTGCGCTGCCTCGGCGTCGTTCGCGCCCACTCCGCCTGTGCCCGATCGGCCGCGGCCAAGGCGTCCAGCCCATCGCTCGCATCGGCATCGGCCACCGCGCAGAGCAACTGGCCGGTTGCCGGATCGGTGACCGGGAGCGTAGCGGCTGTTCCGCGCCACCCGCCGTCGATGAACAGTCCGGTCGGAACCGTGTCGATCGCGGCGCGTTCAGCTGCGGTCAGGGCGGTTTCGGTGAGCATGTGGGCTCCTTTTTCATTCCCGACGCGGCCTTCGGCCATTGCTGTGAACCCCGTGCCCATGTTATGCATATTGTCAACAATCCGACAATAGACAATCAGTGGATACGCGCCCGGGAGGCGGATCATGACCGAGTTATCCCCCGTTCTCAAGCAGGCCACCCCGGTAACCGTCGACCACGGATCGGGCTGCTACCTATACGGCACCGACGGCCGCCGCTATCTCGACTTCACCGCGGGCATCGGCGTAACCAGCACCGGCCACTGCCACCCGCACGTGGTCGCTGCGGCCCAGGCCCAAGTCGCCAGCCTGATCCACGGTCAATACACCACCGTCATGCACCGGCCGCTGCTCGAACTCATCGAGCGACTCGGCACGGTGCTGCCCGAAGGTCTGGACACGCTGTTCTTCGCCAACTCCGGCAGCGAGGCGGTCGAGGCCGCACTGCGCCTGGCCCGCCAGGCCACCGGACGGCCGAATATCGTTGTCTTCCAGGGCGGATTCCACGGTCGCACCGTCGCGGCGGCGACCATGACGACCTCGGGCACGCGCTTCTCCGCAGGATTCAGCCCGCTGATGTCCGGTGTGCATGTGGCACCGTTCCCCACCGCCTACCGCTACGGCTGGACCGAGGCCGAGGCCACCGACTTCGCACTGCGCGAACTCGACTACCTCTTCGCCACCGTCACCTCCCCCGCCGAAACCGCCGCATTCGTGGTCGAACCCATGCTCGGCGAGGGCGGCTACATTCCCGGCAATGCCACGTTCTTCCGTGGGCTGCGCGAACGCGCGGACCGGCACGGCATTCTGCTCATTTTCGACGAGATCCAGACCGGCTTCGGCCGGACCGGAAAGTTCTTCGGACATCAGCACTTCGACGTCCGGCCCGATGTCATCACCATTGCGAAGGGCCTGGCCAGCGGGTTCCCGCTGTCCGGAATCGCAGCCCCGCGCGAGCTGATGGCCAAGGCCTGGCCGGGCTCGCAGGGCGGCACCTACGGCGGCAATGCGGTGGCCTGCGCGGCGGCGATCGCCACACTCGAGGTGATCGAATCGGAGGGTTTGGTGGACAACGCCGCCGCGCGCGGCGCACAACTGCTGACCGGACTGCGCGAGGGCGCCACCAAGGCGATCGGCGATGTGCGCGGTCTCGGGCTGCTCTGTGGCACCGAATTCACCACCGCCACAGGCGAACCCGATACCGCGACCGCCGTCGCGGCCCAGCGGCTCGCGGTCGAGAAGGGGCTGCTGCTGCTCACCTGCGGTGCGTATATGAATGTGGTGCGGATGATCCCGCCGCTGATCGTGACCGATACCCAGATCGACGATGCGCTCGCGATCTGGTCCACCGTGCTCGCCGAACTCCCCGCGTGACCAGGAGGCAGACCCGATGGCCCGCTACATCTCGATCACACTGACCAAGGCGGGCGTGACCTGCCGAGCCCGACTGCTCGACGCGGAGGCGCCACGGACCTGCGCGGCCGTGTGGGATGCGCTGCCGCAAGAAGGCGACGCCTTCCACGCCAAATACGCCCGCAACGAGGTGTACACCCTGCTGCCCCGGATCGTCGCGGCACCGCACCGGGAGAACCCGACCGTCACCCCGATTCCGGGCGACGTGTGCCTGTTCGATTTCGAAGCGTGGGAGATCGGCAACCCGGCCTACGGCTACGAACCCGGTACGGCGGCGCACCACGAGCAGGGCGCCACCGACCTCGCTTTGTTCTACGGCCGCAACAACTTACTGATCAATGGCGATCTGGGCTGGGTGCCCGGAAATGTCTTCGCCACCATCGAAGAGGGCCTCGCCGATATCGCGACGGCGTGCAACGCGCTCTGGCTGCACGGTGTCCAAGGCGAAACCTTGGCATTCGCCCGCGCCTGAGAATTCGTGATCGGCTCAGTCGGCGCGAGACCCGGCCGCGAGAAACATCGGGACGGCGACGAACAGCCGATCATCGCGTGCCCTGGCGACTTGGCCGTCCAGCCAAGCGCCTTCTCCCGCGATATTGGCGAGCACCGGCAGGCACGCGGCATCTGTCCACACGATCGTGTGGACCTCGACGGTAACGTCGACGAATCCGTTGTCCAGCAGCAGGTTTCGGTAACGGCGGGCGACCCGAGGGTTGGCCATACCGTCCGCGCGAGCGTGGACGAGCGTGCGAGTGAGTTCGGGATCGTTGGAGTCGATCACGAACGTGTCCCAGTCTTGGCCGATGAGCACCGCGCGGCCGTTTCTGGTCAGGACCCGGCGGGCCTCGGCGACGGCTAGCTCGGGCTCGGCGAGGGTGTGCAGGACCTTGTCGGCGCGGTAGCCGGTGACCGAGCCGTCATCGAGAGGCAGCGCGGTGGCATCGCCGACATGGAACCGGCCTGCGGGCCAGCGCTCGACGGCGACCTCGATCATGGCGGGGTCGAGGTCGATGCCGATGGCCCGCACCCCGCGAGCGGCCAGCTCGCCGACGGCGCGCCCGCTCCCGCAACCGACGTCTATAACGGTGTCGCCCAACGCTTCGTAGGTGTGTTCTCGCAGGTTACGAACCTGGGGCAGATCGTCGAAGGCGTCGAGCAAGGTGAGCAACGTGGACATGGCCGCAATTGTGCGACTTAATGTCGACATGAAGTCAATCGGCGAGGTGGCGGCTCGGTTCGGGTTGCCGACACATGTGCTGCGACATTGGGAGGCGGAAGGACTGCTGACACCGGCCCGCGTCGGTGACCGCCGCCGCTACACCGATGCGGACCTGCACCGGGTGGCGGCGATCCTGATCTCGAAGGAGGCGGGCTTCGGACTCGCCGACATCCGGACGATGCTGGCCGCCCGGTCCGCACCCGCCCGCCACGAGGTGACGGTCCGCCAGCGCGAGAGGCTGCTGGCTCGGATCGCCCGGGCGCAGGCCGCACTCGACATGCTCGAGGGCGAATGCCCGTACGACGACATCATGACGTGCCCGCGTTTCCAGGGACTCCTGGATGATCGACTGCAGTGCTCTTCGGTGACCAATCCCGACGACGCGACTTAGCCCAGGACGTATTCGGCGTAGCGGGCGACCGCGAGAACCAGATCATCGGAGTGGCGCGGTCCGATGATCTGCAGTCCCACCGGCAGCCCCGCGGCGGTCTTGCCCGCGGGGATGCTGATGGCGGGCTGCTGGGTCATATTGAACGGATAGGTGAACGGCGTCCACTGCGGCCAACCGTCGAGCCCGCTGCCGGGCGGGACATCGTGCCCCGCCTCGAATGCCGTGATCGGCATCGTCGGGGTGATCAGCAGGTCGTAGGTGTTATGGAAGGCACCCATGGTGATGCCCAGTTGGGCGGCAACCGCGCGGGCGTCGAGATAGTCGACGGCACTGACGGTTTCGCCGCGCTCCCACACCGCGCGCAGTCCCTTGTCCACCTTCTCGCGCGCGCCGTCCGGGAATTTCGCCAACATGGTCGCCGCACCGGCCGCCCACAGCACTTCGAATGCGTCGCGCGGGTCTTCGAAACCCGGATCTGTCGCGATGACCCGTAGCTCGGCATCGGCCAACCGCCGTACCGCCGCATCCACGATCGCGGCGACCTCCGGATCGACCTTGGCATAACCGAGCGTCGGCGAATAGGCGACAGTGAGTCCGCGCACCTCACGCGATATCTGGCCGCGGAAGGTCGCCACCGTGGGCGGCAGCGCGGTCGGATCGCGCGGATCGGGCAGTGCCAGAATGTCCATGAGCAGCGCGGCATCCTCGACCGTCCTGGTCATCGGCCCGGCGTGTGCCAGTGGACCGAACGGGCTCGCCGGATACAGCGGGACCCGGCCGTGCGTCGGCTTGAAACCGACGATGCCGCAGAACGCGGCCGGAATGCGAATGCTCCCACCGCCGTCCGTGCCGACCGACACCGGACCCATTCCCGCCGCCACCGCCGCCGCGCTGCCGCCGGAGGATCCGCCCGAGGTCGTCGTGGGATCGACCGGGTTGCGGGTGATGCCGGTCAGCGGGCTGTCGGTGACCCCCTTCCAAGCGATTTCGGGCGTCGTCGTCTTCCCGAGGAACACCATCCCGTCCTCGCGCAGCCGGGCCGCGACCGGGCTGTCCACCTGCCACGGACCACTCGGATCGATCGAGGTGCTGCCGCGCCGAGTCGGCCAGCCCTCGGTCAGGAAAATGTCCTTGATCGAAATCGGTACGCCGTCGAGCAGCCCGCGGGCGTAACCCGAATTCCAGCGCGCCTCAGAATCTTTCGCCTGCACCAATGCGCGATCCGGATCGACCAGACAGTAGGCATTCACCTCACCGTCGCGCGCCGCGATGGCTTCCAGAATCGCCTCGGTCGCCTCGACCGGGGACAGGGTGCCGGCCGCGTAGGCCGAGACCAACTCGACGGCGGTCATCGCGGCCGGTTGCGTATTGCTGTCCGGATAGCTCATGCCTGTGCCTCGCTAACGCTCGGCTCCGGCATGCGCAAGGCGCGCTGGCACATGGTTCGCTCACTTCGTTCGCTCACGGCAGGCTCCTTCAGCCGGGCACGTACCCCAGCTCTTTATCGACCACGTTGTCCAAAGTCCGGCCGGCGATCCAATTATCGAAATTGCGGGTGAACGCCGTGACGACCTCGGTTCGCCAGCCGCTGAAATCACCCGAATTGTGCGGAGTAATAAGCACATTCGGCAGATCCCACAGCGGATGCCGCGCCGGTAGCGGTTCCGGATCCACCACATCGAGTGCAGCCCCGGCTATCGATCCGGTGCTGAGTGCGGCGAGAAGGTCGTCGGTCACAACGAGTTCCCCACGGCCCACATTGACAAACCTCGCATGCGGTTTCATCGCGGCGAATGCCTTGGCATCGAACATTTCCCGGGTCTGTGGCGTCAACGGCGCGACCGCGACGACGTAATCGGCAATGGGAAGTTCGGCGAGCAGGTCGGTGCTCACGGTGCCGAAATCCGGGTCGGTGGCCCGCGCCCGGCGTCCCACCGCCCGCACGGTCATACCGGCCGCGCGCAATAACCGCGCGATAGCACGACCGATCGAGCCGGTTCCGACTATCAGGACGCAGGCGCCCGAAATGCGTTCGGATTCGCGGTGCCGCCATTCGCGCCGTTGCTGCAAGCGCAGCGATCCGGACAGATCCTTGGCGAAACCGAGAATCTGCCCCAAGACGTATTCCGCGATGGCCGTATCGAATACGCCACGTGTATTGGTGACCACGACCTCGCTTTCCCGAAGTTCGGGGAACATCACCGGATCCACCCCGGTCGAACCCATATGCAGCCAACGCAAACGATCGGCCGCGTGCCAGGCCCCGGGGATCGCGCGAGTGAGGAAGTCGTAGACGAACAACGCGTCGGCGCCGCGCAGTGCGTCGGCGAGTCCGGGCGCTTCCGTGTACCGTACCTCGGCTCGATCGGCCACCGGGGCCATGAGGTCCGCGTCGGGCACACTGTCACTGTGCAGGACGGTGACAATCGGGCCCTGTTCCACATTGACACACTAAAATCGCATCGTATGATTGTCAACAATCCGATCGTTCTCGGAGGTCTGACGGCTGAGCGCGAGAGGGGCCGCATTGGAATTCGGCTTTCCCGATATCGAAGGGCCCGTTGCACAGCGGGGGATCGGGATCATCGCACCGTTCGACCTCGCACTCGAACGCGAACTCTGGCGCTGGGCGCCGCTCGACGTCAGCCTGCACCTGGCCCGTACGCCGTATGAACCGGTGCCGGTTTCGATGGCGATGGCCGAGCTGGTCTCCAACCCGGTACATCTGACGGCGGCGACGCGCGATGTGATGCATGTCGAGCCGGAAGTCGTTGCCTACCTGTGTACTTCGGGCAGTTTCATCAGGGGGCTCGCCTATGAGAGGTCACTGCGCGACACCATCTGCCGGGCCGGAGCGCAGGACGCCGTCACCACTTCCGGTGCGCTCGTGGAGGCGATCCAGCATCTGGACATCAGCAGAGTCTCGGTACTCACCCCCTACGACGAAATCCTCACCCACAAACTGCACGACTTCCTCGCCGAGGCGGGCTGCACCGTAATCCGTTCGGACCACCTGGGATTGGGCGGCGGCATCTGGAAGGTCAACTACCGCACCATCGCCGAACGCATCGTCGGCGCGGACGACCCGCAGGCCCAGGCGATCTTCGTCAGCTGCACCAACCTGCCCACCTACGACGTCATCGAACCGCTCGAACAGGCGCTCGGCAAACCCGTACTCACCGCGAATCAGCTCACCATGTGGGCCTGCCTGGGCCGGATGAAGCTGCCGATGACCGGTCCGGGAAAGTGGCTACTCAACGTTTTCTGATTGGAAGAACATGCAGGCACCCACCGTCGGTTTCATCTACCCCGACCACGCGGCCGAGGACGACTACCCACTCGCCGCATCGCTGCTCGGCGTGCGGTTGCCGGTGGCCCACATCTATGGCACCGATCTGCACGCCATTCCGGAGTTGCTCGATCTGGGCAGTCCGGACAAACTGCGCCACGGCGCCGCACTGCTCGCATCGGACAAGCCCGACGCCGTCGTCTGGGCTTGCACCTCAGGGAGTTTCGTATACGGACCGCGGGGTGCGCGGGAGCAGGTGCGCGAGCTGGCTTCGGCTGCAGGAGTACCAGCCTCGAGCACCAGCCTCGCCTTTGTCGCGGCAGCACAGGCGCTCGACGTGCGCCGCGTCGCGATCGCCGCGAGCTATCCGGACGAGGTAGCGCGGCTGTTCGTGGAGTTTCTGGCCGATGCCGGAATCGAAGTGGTCGCCTTCTCCAGCGCCGGTATCGACACCGCCGCGGAAGTCGGCACCTTGACCGCCGAGCAGGTGCGCGAGCTGGCGGCCGCCAACGATCATCCCGACGCGCAAGCGCTGCTTATCCCCGATACCGCCATGCACACCCTCGGGGTACTGCCGGAACTCGAGGCCCGCTTGGGCAAGATCGTATTGACGGCCAATCAGGTCACCATCTGGGAGGGCCTGCGACTGACCGGCAGCACGGTGGCATCCGGGGTGCTCGGCTCTCTCTTCTCGGAAAGGCATATCCATGTCGGTCGTTGATTTCGAGCCGGTGAACCGGCAGTCGACGGCGGAAATGATCGCCGACCGGCTCCGCGAGGCGATCATGCGCGGCAACCTCGCCCCCGGCGCCCAACTCGGCGAAGCCGACCTCGCAACCCGATTCGGCGTATCGCGCGGCCCGGTCCGCGAAGCACTGCAACGCCTGCTCACCGAGGGTCTGCTGTACAGCATCCGCAACCGCGGCATCTTCGTCATCGAACTGACCATCGACGACGTCGTCGACATCTACCGCGCCCGAACCGCCATCGAAGGCGGCGCCTTGGCCCTCATCCTCGACGGCCGCCGAGATATTGCCCATGCGGCTTTGGAACCCAGCGTCACCGCCATGTGCGCCCACGCCGAAAACGGCAACGCCGCAGGCGTTTCCGACGCCGACCAAGCCTTCCACGAAGCCCTCGTCGACAGCGCGGGCAGCCCCCGCCTGGTCCGCGCCGCCCGCACCCTTTTGATCGAAACCCGAATGTGCCTGGGGGCGTTGCAAACAACGTATCCGGACCTGCGTGAACAAGCACGAGAGCACGTCGAACTACGCGATGCGATCGGCTCGGGGACAGGGCGCAGGGCGCGCACGTTGCTGGTCGAGCACATGGACGACGCGGTCCAGCGCCTGCACCACCAATACAACCTCGGTGAGCAGGCAACCTGAACATCTCGGCGGGGTGCTGCCCGGCTATCGTTCACTCCGCGAAGCCGCCGATCATGACCGCCTACTGCTCGGTCCGCGCCGACATTCAGGTGTTCTCGACCGTGATGTCCTCGTAGACGATCGTCACCGCTTCCGTCGCCGGACTGTTCGCTCCGGCATCCAGCGACGGCCCCCGCCAGTCGGACGCCCGGGCGCGCGCCAAGTGCACCCGCTTGACCGGCTTCTTGTTCGGGTCCAGCACCATCAACGTGATGTCTTGGCGAGCCTCATCCACATCTCGCATGGTCATGGTCGTATAGATCCATTCGGTGAACACCTTGCTCTGATCCAACCCGCGAGTAATCGTGATCTCCCCACTGCGCGCTGAGCCCGGCTGCTCCCCGACGATCACCTCGCCATCTGGAGTCACCTGTTTGATTTCGACCGCGTCCTCCCCGAGCGATAGCCCACTGATCTGCTCAACCGTTTCCACCTGAAACTTTCCCAGATCGACAACGAAGGTGGAGCCGCTGATCGTGTCGCCGATAGCCATGGAAATCTCCTTGCCTGTCGGGGCGCGGCACAGTCCTCGCTATCCGCGAGACCTGCACATACTGTCGCGCCATCGTCTACGTCATGGAGAGCACAACGAACTCGGCTAGAACGGTGGGGCTGTACCCACCTCACCCATCATGCGGCGATCCGTGCCGGGTCCGCAGCAGATCGGACCTATCCGACACTGATAAGTAGCGTGCCATTGCGACGGTGGCGCTACGTCGAGAAACCCCTGGTCAGCGCACAGAACGGTGCACGATCGCAACACCCAGATCGGGCGATACAGGGGGTGATTTTGGAGGTTCATACGAAGACAATCGGACAAACCGGGTCAGACTTTGGATTTCTTGTTACTGGCTACCCAGTTGGCGAACCGCTGTACTTACCACCTGTCGGAGGTTCCCTCCGGTCGGGCCAGCAGGTCCGGAGAAAGCAATCTCCATCGGTCAGCGCGGTACGCAGCTGGCACGGGTAGATCCCACCGAATGCCCGCAATCGGACCACGAGTCCAATCCGATGCTACGCCCAAGCGAACATCCCTATGCGACTACAGACCTCGGACCACGCACCGCACCTCCACCACATCACCGAGTAACGCAATGCAATGCCATGTCACAGTAAAGTTTCCGGGTTGGCCGTCCCTGCACTACTGGGCAGACTCCATAGCAGCCCACACTTTCGCCAAGGCAGTGCACGCCACGCAACTGGCAACAATTCTGATCGACCAGGATATGCGAGAAGCCCTGCAGCCCCTGCCTTGTCAGCGACTCTGGCAATAACATCGCCGAACTCCGAACTGCACCAGGCAGTTTCAGACTCCTTCGGTCGCTCGCTGCCGCAACGAACTCAACAGTATTTCGGGCGTCCAGTCTTCGATCCAGGCGGGCATTTGCCGATCCGGGTCCGGAACTCCGAGATCCTTTCTCGCTTCGGCAACGAACCTCCGACGCAGCCGGTAGGCCTCGGCCGATGCCAATCGCCAGTCGTCGCCGCCTGTGAGCTTTCCGCGAGCGAACCACTCGAGGGTCCATGAACATCGATTCAGCTCGTACCCAACTTCAATCGCCCGCGGACCTCCTAAGAGAAGCACCTCTTGCCATCGTTGACTGCGTGCCGCTTCGGCTTCCGCCAGAAGTGGGATGCCCTCATCCACAGACAATGGTTCACCGTCGCCAGGAAGATTGCGGGACACGGCTATTCGATTTGCCAGCACCTGCATCAGACGAACGCAGTTCGAGTACTCGACATACGCGGCCAGCCTGCGCTCATCCCATCGCACTGCGTGGCTCCGAGTCCACTTGGCACGTTCGTTGGCGTATGTGGCGAGGAAGGCGAGCGCGCCGCCTACGGCCACCCCCGAAAGGGTTCCGAGAACTTGGCCGAGCATGCCAGCATCATATGACGCGTTCGCCATCACCTTCGAAGGCTGGGTCACCCCGACCGGCGACTAACCAGCACTGGGTCCAAGATCCGCCGTGAATCACATACTCCCGTATGGCTGGTCGGTATCACGCTCTGCCATACGGACTTTCGGCTCTGATGCATATAGAAGTTCAGCAAGCACCGACCGTCGAACACAGCCGACACCGATGATCTCATCCGTCGAAGTCGGAGGGCCAGAAGATCATCGCAGCGACCACCGCAAGAGGCACGCCGATCACGAATACGAGTCCGACTTGAGCCGCGCTCACCGGCGCACCCCACCCATCAACGTCCAGCGGCCGAACGACGCTCGCGGCGTTGCACATTCGACATCGGCAACAGCCATCACACGATCCAGCGTCACGGCGTCCACATGCGCCGACGACGGTAGCAACACCACATCAGCCCCCGATGACTCGACCTGCTCAGCCAGACCAAGCACAGAACCCGGGTCCGCCCAGTGCAGCGGATACCCCAACCGACGCACCTGAGCCGAATCCCATTCGGGTGTCGGCGATATCGGGTCAATCCATCCGAGCGCGTGCATTCCCTGCCCTTCCTCCCCTGTCGTTGGCAAGCTCCCGCCGCCGAGGAAACAGTCGACCCGGCGGCGGGGCTGGAACCGACGCTATGAGGCAAGGGCTGGGCCGCATACGATTTCGCTGTTCACAGGCGTCCACAGCCCGCCAGCCCATTAGGCTGGAGTTATGGAACCGGGCGCGCTCCTGCGTGCCGCTCGCGAAGCGGCAGGCATCTCGCTGCGCGCGATGGCCGAGCGGAGCTACTACAGCAAGGCGTACCTGTCACTGATCGAGACCGGCCAGCGCCCGGTACCTGCCGGTGTCTCCGCCGCCTACCAGAGGGTGCTGGGCACGGACGTGGAGCGGCTTACAGTCGTGGCACGAACACCAGCCGGCGTCGACACCACTGCCCTGTCCGACGTGGCGGTGATGTTGGCGGCTACGCGCCGAATCGAGGACGCGGCCGGGGCTGTGTCGGTACTTCCCGCAGCGCGGGGCATGTCGGCGATGACCGAAGCATTTGCCCGTGAGGCGCGCACGGTGCAGGCCGAAGCGGCGGCTCTCGCGTCGGAGGTCACGCAGTACCGGGGATGGCTGGAACACGCGATCGGCGCCGACGTGGCCGCACGGCGTAGCCTCGGCACGGCCGTGAGCCTGGCGAAGGAGTCCCGAGCCCCGGACCGGCTTGCACACAGCCTGGGCTTCCTTGGCTACGTGACGGTGAGCGCGGGGAATTATGACGAGGTCATCGCCCTGTCAGACGCCGCCCTGGCGGTACCAGGCGCGCACCCGATCGTTAGCGCCTACGGGCGAATGCGGCGAGCTGAACTACTGGCCGCGCACGGGGAAAGGCGCGAAGCACAGCACGCACTGACCATGGCCGACGCAGCAGCGGAAGCAGCCGACGGCATGGAACCCCCCGCGTCGATGTATTGGTGGAGCACCGGATTCGCGGCTGTGCAACGCGGCGGCGTCCTGGCCCTGCTGGGGCACACAGCCGAAGCAGTCGAGGAGGCGACCCACGGGCTGATCGCGATGCCGACCGAACACCGCGAGAGTGAGTGGCTGGCCTCCGCACTACGCCGGATCGACCCGGACATGAGCGCAGCTGAGGAGTAAGCGCGCGGCTCCGTAGCCGATATCACTCAGACTTGCCCGCAGCTTCCTTCACTGAAACTCGTCGCCGCCGTTGGTGGTTCGGCTCAGGTCGGCGCGTCGGTGAGGTCGTGCGGGATCGCAGAACAAGACGCGACGATTTCTCGATCGGCCTCTCCCGGAGCCACACAGTGGCGGCGACTCGGGAGAAGTTCAGCGAGCGGGCCACAGCCTTTCTTGATCACGACCGGCGGACGTGGCGTCCCGGCGACCGGTAACGGCATTGACCTTCTGGGCAGTGAAGCAGCGCGGCCTCGAACGCCAGCCATCAGCGGAGTCGGCTAACTTGACAGAGGACCGCATGGCAAGGCAAGCGGTGCGAGGTTGCGGAGGAGGTTCGGTGGATACGAGCGCGGAGACGACGGGTTCGGCGAGCTTCGACGAACTGGCAGTCGAGATACGCCGCCGGATGGATTCGCTGTCCACCGCGCACAAGAAGCTGGCTCAGCGAGTGCTGTCGGATCCCGAGGCGGTGGCGTTCATGACTGTCTCCGAGCTCGCCAGCGCGGTCGATGTCAATGAGGCCACGGTCGTGCGCTTTGCCAATGGTTTGGGACTGAAGGGGTACCCGGGGCTGACGCGATTGTGTCGCGAACGGTTGCAGGAGCAAGCGCAGCTGTTGCGGCGCTTCGACAACCTCGAACACCTCGTCGCCGAAGGTGTCGGGACGCGCGAACAGACTGTGGCGCTGGATCAAGCGAATATCGCCCGCACATTCGCGCGCATCGACGACGCGATGTGGGATTCGGCCGTCGATCGGCTGGCCCACGCACCCCGGGTGCATGTGATGGGTCTGCGCAAATGCCACGCTCCGGCGTATCTGCTGACCTACCTGCTGCGGATGCTGCGCGAGGATGTGTCGGCGATCGATGCCACTGCGGGCACACTGACAGATGAACTGCGTCGGGTGCGTGCGGGCGATTGTTTCGTGGCGATGTCGATCCACCGATACAGCCTCGACACTGTTCGCGCCGCGCAGTGGGCTCGCCAGCGCGGTACCCATGTCATCGCGTTGACCGATACCGCCGTATCACCGCTGGCGGTGTCGGCGCACGATACGTTTTACGTCGATGCGTCCAGCGCCGGCATCCTGCGATCGATGACCGCCTTCACCTCCCTCGCCCAGGCAATGACGGGTGCCGTTGCACAAGTCCTTGGGCATGAAGTGCGCCCGACACTGCTCGAGGAGGAAAAGCTGTTGAGCGAGTTCGGTGTCTACGTCCCCGATTGACATCCGCGCGGTCACCTACTCCGCCGTGGCCAGTTGGGCCGCACCGGCCCGGCGCTGATGAATCACGCCCGCAGTGACCGCGGTAGCGGTGACCAGCAGGGTCAGCGCGAGCGGCGTACGGGTACCGGAATTCAGGGCCATTCCACCGACGATGGCCAGCAGGACGACTCCGACCGCGTAGGACAGGTACGGGGCGCCCCACATCCGCACAGGCAGTGCAGCGATCTGCGCTGCGGTCTTACGGCGACGCCCGACGATCTGGGTGGCGCAGATGCACAGGTAGACCACGACCGCGACCGCACCGGAGGAGCTGAGCAGGAAGGTGAAAACCGCTCCGGTGGGCAGGAAGTAGTTCGCCACGACCGCCAGGAATCCGGCGCTCGAAGCGGCGAGAACACCGGCGACCGGAACCCCGGTGCGGGCGGTCCTGCCCAGCACGCGGGGGCCTTCACCGCGGCGCGAGAGCGAGAACAGCATCCGCGATGACGAGTAGAGCCCCGAGTTCAGGCACGACAGCACCGCCGTGAGTACCACCAGATTCATGGTTGTCCGCGCACCGGGAATGCCGAGCTGGTCCAGCACCGCGGTGTAGGGGCTCTCCGTGATTTGTGTTGTGTTCCAGGGCAATAGCGTGACGACGACAAGTACCGAGCCGACGTAGAAGATCAGGATGCGGCCGGCGACGCTGCGCATGCTCGCGCGCACCGCGCTGACCGGATCTTGCGCCTCGCCCGCGGCGATCGTTACCAGCTCGGTGCCGAAGTACGAGAAGAACACCGTCAACGACGCCACGAGCAAGGGCATCGCGCCATTCGGGAACAGACCACCGTGCCCGAGCAGGTTGGCCGTTCCCGGCGCCCGGTAGTGCGGAAGCAGGCCACAGATGGCCGCGATGCCGATTGCGATGAAGGCGACGATCGCGACGACCTTGATCATGGCGAACCAGAACTCGAAACGCGCGAAAGACGTTACCGCCGCGAGGTTTACGACGGTCAAGGCGCTCATGAAGATCAGGGAATACAGCCAGGTCGGCACCGACGGCAGGAGCTGATGGGCGACGGCCGCGCCGGCAATGGCCTCGAAAGCGACTGTGACACACCAGTGATAGGCGTAGACCCAGCCCACCGACAGTCCAGCCCAGGTACCGAGCTCACGAGAGGCGTAGCTCGAGAACGATCCCGTTTCCGGGCTGGCCGTCGCCAGCTCGGCAAGCATGCGCATTACCAGGATGATCACCAGGCCGGTGAGTAGGTACACGATGACGATGCCCGGGCCTGCCGCGGAGATCGCTTTGCCGCTGCCGACGAACAACCCGGCGCCGATCACTCCACCGATGCCGATCATCGTCAGCTGCCGAGTGTTGATGCTGTGCTTCAGATTTCCCGAGGTAGGCACGATGCCTTCTTCCCTGAACCGTGGGCCGCTGCCCGATAGCGAGTAGTGACATAGAACACGCTCAGGCGGTTCGACGCAATAGCAATTGCAGAACATGTGAACTATGCAAAATTTATGGCATAGTTCAGTCGTCGACCCCGCCGAGGAAGAAGTGAGGCCCATGTCCACCGTGCTGGTGAGCAGATCCGGTTCCATCGCAACGCTCGTACTCAACAGGCCCGAACGACTCAACGCTGTCAGTGCGGAGCTGTACCGGACGCTGGTCGACGAGCTGAATGCCGCCGACTCCGATCCCGGTATCCGCTGTGTCGTCCTCACCGGTGCCGGACGGGCGTTCTGCGTAGGTGCCGACCTGAAAGCGCACAACTCCGGCACCAGGACTCCCGCGGAGCAGGCGCGCTACGTCGAGTTGGGCCAGCGCGCCTGCGAGCAGATCCAGACGATGGGCACCCCGGTGGTGGCGGCGGTCAACGGATACGCCCTTGGTGCCGGTGCGGAACTGGCCGTCAGCGCGGACTTCCTGGTCATGGCCGAGGACGCGCAGATGGGGTTTCCCGAGGTGAGCATCGGCACCTTCGTCGGTGGTGGCGTGACCAACCGGCTCCCGCGTCTGGTCGGCCTGCGCAGGGCCACGGACATGCTGATCCTCGGAGAGCGATTCACCGGTCGGCAGGCACTCGATTGGGGGTTGGCGCATTCCGCAGTAGCCACGGATCTGCTGCTCGGGTCGGCTCGAGCGCTCGCTGAAACCCTTTCGGCGAAGGCGCCACTCGCGCTGGCCCGGATGAAGGCGGCGCTGCACCGAGATGATCCCGGCGACCTCGCGTTCACCACTGAGCAGCGTGAGCTCCTGGAATTGATGGCCACCCAGGACTGGGCCGAGGGCGTCGCCGCATTCGCCGAACGCCGCACCCCTGTCTTCGAAGGAAAGTAGCGATGACCAGCATCGACGACCGCACGTCCAGCCTCGGCGCGCCCGCCCGCACCGCACTCGAGCGATTGTTCGACCCGCATTCCGTCGCCATCATCGGCGCGTCCGGCAATCCGGCCAAGCGTGGGTTCCAGGCCATCCGCGCCCTGCAGCAGTCCGGCTACGCCCATCCCATCTACCCGGTCCACCCGACAGCACAGCAGATCCTCGGCCTCGGCGTGTACTCCTCGATCGATCGGCTCCCGCACGGCATCGACGTCGCGCTGATCGCTTTGCCCGCCGCCACCGTCCCCGACATGCTGCGCCGGTGCGCCGCTGCCGGTATCGCCGGAGCCGTTGTGCTCGCCAACGGTTTCGCCGAGATCGGGGGAACCGGCGCCGAACTCGCCGCCGCGCTCGCAGCGGCGATCGCCGAGACCGGCATTCGGGTCGTCGGGCCCAACACCTCCGGCCTGCTCAACGTCGCCTCGGGCGCGAATCTCGTTGGCATCGAGGATGTTCCGTGTGGCCCGATCAGTGTGATCACGCAGAGCGGGAATATGCTGCTGTCGCTGGTCAACGATGATCGGGCGATCAAAGGTCCCGGTTTCCACATCTGTGTGGGGCTGGGTAACCAGGCCGATATCCGGTACGACGAGTGCCTCACCGAATTCGTCCGCGATTCGGGTACGGGCGTAGTTGCCGTTCATTCCGAGGGGTTTACCGACGGACGGTCGTTCCTGATCGCCGCGGCTCGTGCGGTTCCGGATAAACCGGTTGCCCTGCTGCGCGGTGGCCGTTCGGAAGGGGGCCGCCGCGCCGCGCGGTCGCACACCGGCTCGATCGCCGGACTCGACGCCGTCGCGACCGCGGTGCTGCGGCAGGCCGGGGTGGAGCTGGTCGACCGCTCCGACGAGCTCGCGGTCGTCGCAGGCGCCCTTGCCGACTGCGCCCCGATCGCCGCCGGACGCAAGGTCGCGATCCTCAGCGACGGTGGTGGCCACGCCACCCTGGCCGCCGATGCCCTCGCCGCGCGCGGCATCGAACTGGCCCGGCTCGGCGATCGGACTCAGAAGCGGCTGCGGCACCTACTCGGCGCTACCGCTGCCGTGGCCGGTCCGGTCGACGTGGCCGGCGCCACCGACACCGACCCATTGGCGTTCGCCGAGGCCGCCGAAATCCTCATGTGCGATCCCGAAGTCGGCCTCGTGCTAGTAATCGGCCTCTATGGCGGCTATCACCTGCGCTTCGACCCGAGACTGCGCGCGATCGAGGATGCCGCCGCCGGAGTGTTGCTCACACTCGTCGCCGAACACGATGTCCCCCTGGTGATCCAGAGCTGCTACGCCGGTCTCGACATCGCCAACCACGACCGCCTACGAGCCGGCGGCGTACCGGTGATCAGCTCCATCGATCACGCCGTGCGGGTCGTGGCGGCCCTGGAGCGGCGTGGTCGCCTGCTGGCGAGTGCTCCACAACGCTCCGCGCTCGTACTTCCACCGCAGGCACCCGCCATCCCCGGATCGGGACTCCTCGATGAACCGACCGCACGACGAGTGGTCGCCGCCGCCGGAATCGACCTCGGCGCATGGACTTTTGCACGCACCGTGGAGGATGTGGTTGCGGCTGTCGCCGACTATCAGAGACCGTGCGCGCTGAAAGTTGTTTCCCCGCAGGTCATCCACAAATCCGAGGTGGGTGGGGTCAGGGTCGGCGTGCCGGCCGCCCAGGCGGCCCAGGACGCACAGGCGATCATCGACTCTGTCCATGCGCATATACCCGACGCCCGCATCGACGGGATGATCGTCGCCCCCATGGCCGATGCCGGAATCGAACTGCTGGTCGGCGCCACTCGCGATCCGATTTTCGGGCCGGTGGTGGCCTTCGGTAGTGGTGGGGTGATGGTCGAGGCATTGCGCGACATCACATTTCGCGCCGCACCCTTCACCGAGTTCGAGGCCCGCGAAATGATCGACGAGACGATCGCCGCACGCATGCTCGACGGCTACCGCCATCTGCCTGCGGTCGACCGCCACGGGCTGGCCCGATTTCTGGTCTGCGTCGGCGATTTCGTAGCCGCGCACCCGGAGATATCCGAACTCGATCTCAATCCGGTGATCGCTTCGGGTTCCGACATAGTCCCGGTCGACGTTCGAATTGTATTGCGCGAGAAGACCGGAGACGACAATGGCTGAACCGATCCGCGTCGACCGTGTCGGCCATGTCGTCGTCTGGACACTGAACCGCCCGGCAGCGCGCAACCCGATATCCGCGGTCGACACGATAACCGCCCTCGAGGACGCGGTGACGGCGGTCAATCGAGACCACAGCGTGCGCGCGGTGATTCTCACCGGTGCCGGGACGGCCTTCTCCTCCGGCGGCGATGTAAAGCAGATGCGCGATCGGGCCGGAATGTTCGGTGGCGCACCGGCGGAACTGCGACAGGGGTACCGGCACGGCATTCAGCGTATTCCAAAAGCGCTGTACCACTGTGAGATCCCAACCATCGCCGCCGTCAATGGTGCGGCCATCGGTGCGGGATGCGATCTGGCGTTGCTGTGCGATCTGCGGATCGCCGCGCGCACCGCGGTATTCGCCGAGAGCTTCGTCCGGGTCGGACTCGTGCCCGGCGACGGTGGGTCGTGGCTGTTACCAAAGGCAATCGGCATGGCCCGAGCATGCGAGATGGCCTTCACAGGTGAACCGATCGATGCGCGCACCGCACTTGATTGGGGTCTGATCTCCGATGTTGTCGAACCCGACGCCCTCCTCGAAACCGCCCACCGCCTCGCCGCCCGGATCGCCACCAACCCACCGCACGTACTTCGAATGACGAAGCGACTACTGCGCGAAGGCCGACACCAGAGCCTCGACAGCCACCTCGAACTGTCCGCCGCGATGCAGGCGGCCGCCCACCACACCGAAGATCACCGCGAGGCGGTCACGGCCATGCTGGAGCACAGACCGCCTGCCTTCACCGGCCGATGAGCGGTCTCGCTAAGACGATTTCAAACGACGCAGACAATGCGGACCAGTTGCGGACCCTAGGAATTTCGGGGCCGGACCAGGCCGATGTCGTAGGCGAGCACCACCGCCTGCACTCGATCCCGCAGGCCGAGTTTGCGCAGAATCGCCGAGACATGGCTCTTTACAGTGCCTTCGGTGACAACCAGTTTCGCCGCTATCTCGGCGTTGGAGGCCGCTTGCGCGATGAGCGTGAGGACCTCGACCTCGCGATTCGTGAGATCGGCGAGATCCGGCATCGCCGCCGTTTCGGGGCGTATCTCGGCGACGAACCGATCCAGCAGCCGACGCGTCACCCGCGGCGCGAGCAGTGCCTCGCCGCCGGCCACCACCCGTATCGCCTCGACCAGTTCGGCGGGGCGGGTGTCCTTCAGCAGGAAACCGCCCGCACCGGCACGCAGGGCCGCGTAGAGCAGTTCGTCCTCGTCGAAGGTGGTCAGGATGATGACCGAGGGCCTGGGCTGGAATGCGGAAAGTCGTTGTGTCGCCTGCACACCGTCGACGTGCGGCATCCGCAGATCCATCAGCACGATATCCGGCAGCATCTGAGCGGCCAAGCGGACCGCTTCCTCCCCGTCCCCAGCCTCACCGACGACTCGGATGTCCTCACGGGCCTCCAGGATCATCCGAAGCCCGGTACGGACCAAGGCCTGATCGTCGGCGACCAGCACACTGACAGTCATCCCCGCCTCCATGTGATCTGCCGGGTGCACGCACGTCGCGGCGGCTGGTTCATGGCGAGCATCCAATCATCCGGGTGCGGAGATCCATGCGGGCATGTCAGTCCTTCACCGGATCGGCTCCCGCGTGCTTGGTCACCGAATCACCGGCTTCCACCATATTCCACAGTTGCCGGCTTACCCGGACCTTCACAGTACTGCCGTCCTCTAGCCGAATAATCAAGCGCCGGTACAGATTCGCCCCGTCGAACAACCCACGCGACTTCTTGACAACCGTCCCCCGCCATTCCTGCTGTACCACTGATCGACTCCTTACTCCGCCGAGTGTTCACGCCGCGGGGTCCCTAACGGCGTAACGTCAGTGTTTCTTGTCGCCGAGCCGGAAACATCAACTTCCAGGCGGGTATTCGCCTCTGTCGAAAGTTGGAGACAGCGCTGCCGACTACCGGACCGGAAGCCATGCCGCGACGCGGAAGCCACCAGCAGTGGAAGGGCCGGCCTCGAATCGTCCGCCCAGCTCTGTGGCACGTCGCCGCATGCCGTCCACGCCCCGACCGCTACCGTGACCGAGCCGGCCGCCGCCGCCGTTATCGGTGATCGCCACCATAAGTTGCCCTGCGGCAATCCGAACCTCGACCTCGGCTCGATCGGCTCTCGCGTGGCGCAAGACGTTGGTCAAGGACTCCTGCACGATCCGATAGGCAGCTTCCGCAACTCTCGGCACGACAGCGGCGCCGTCCGTCCCGTGCCGATTCACGACCACCTCGACTCCCGCCTGTGACATCGACTCCACCAACCTGTCCAGATCCTCCAGTCCGGGGGAAACGCTCGGGTCGCGGTCGATCACCTCGAGCAGCCGGCGTACTTCGCCGAGAGCTTGTCGGCCAACGGACTCCAGGGCGGCGACAGCCTCCCGGGCCTTGTCCGGGTGAGTGTCGAAAACATCGTTGGCCGCTGCGGCTTGCAGCACCATCAGCGACACCGTGTTCGCGAGCACATCGTGTAGTTCGCGCGTGATGCGGGCACGTTCCTGCTGGACCATACGCCGGGCTTCGGAGTCGCGCTGTGCAGATCTCGCGCGTCCCAACGCGCCCCAGCTCCAGGCCAGCAGGGCGGCACCAGACCACAGCAAAGCTTGCAACCCTCGCCCGGTCGTTCCCAACGCGAGCACGAAGAACAACACCGCAGCGGCAAGACCCGACAACGACGTACGCGCGGGACGCACCCAGGAAAAGGTCGTCAACACGATCAAGGCGACGCCCGAACCCACCGGAACGCGCAGCAGTTCCAACATTGCTCCCACGAACAGGGAGGCAATCGTGACGAAAACCGGCCGACGGTCCATCCACCAAACGACGACCGCCTGGCACACCACCAACCCGACCACAACGACGCGGGCCGTGGGTACCCCCTGAGGAACGAGCAAAACTACCGGCAACAACGTGGCACTGGTGCAGGCAACCAGCAGTACCCTCCAACGCCGCGACAGCCCCACCTCGAACTGATCCCGCACGTCACCGACGCTACCGGCTCCGACACCGCAGCCGCCGTATCTCCAACCGGATCGTCGGCTACTCCCATCGACTCGCGTATGACGTCGGGAGATCGGAAACTCCCCGCGGCAGTTGACACCCCACGCGCGGCGAAAATCCAGTAGTAGGTCGCGCCCAATCGGTGCGGCAGGCTCGGCAGATGCAGCCGTCTACGGTTCGGTTTGAAAGATGTTGGTAGACAATTGACATGGACATTCGGGAACTTCAGACCGCGCGATCGCGATTCACGACCTCTACGACGCACTGAACCTCGCCGAGCGAGGCCGCACATGGAGTCGCCAGGACTTCATGCGGGTTCGTCGGCGAAGTCGGTGATCTCGCGAAGCTGGTCATGGCGGCCGAAGGCACCCGGTCGATGCCCGGAGGCCGCGCTGCTTTGGAACACGAACTCGCCGACTGCCTTTGGTCAGTGCCGATCCTGGTAGCGGTCAGGCGCAGACGCGGTTGAGCTCGTCGGTGTAGGGTTCGAGGTTGGCGACGTTCTCATCTACCAGCGCGTAGGCGTAGGCGGCGATGACATCCTTCTCCGCGCCCTGGGCCAAATCGGCCAGGCCGCTCAGCCTGTCGGACAGTGCTGTCGCCGTCGCGTCGTCCAGGGTGCCGCCGCTCGTGTCGATCGCGATGTTGATCAGCTCGATGGCCTTGGCGCAGTGGGGGGACTGGGCGTGCGCGGGTACGGCGGGCAGGAATAGCAGAGCGGCAGCGGCCGCAGCGAGCACAGCGGCGAAGGCCGTCGACTTGGTCATGAATTCCTCTCAGAACGTTGGGCTGATCGTAGTGCCACGGCGTGAGACCCTGATCGCCATGCTCGGCACCGGCACCTGCTGACCGGGAACCGCCAAGGGGACGCGGCGACTGGACCCATAAGACCTCCTTCGGCTCGCGCATCCGAAAGCCGTCATCCGGTCCGCGCGGATGACAGGCTGCGACCAGCGGGTGATTCGCCGGGTCGTGGTGAGCAGTGCGGCGGCGAGGACAACAGTAAGCGCGGCGAGACCAGCCATCCCATATGGCGAAAGGCCATCGCGCCAGAGCGCGAAAATGCCCGCCGCCGCTAGCACTGAGCCCGCAAGGACCGGAAGTGTTGCGGTGCGGGCGGCGTATCGGGCGCAGAACGCGTCCCACCGACCAGTGATCCGGACGAATCCGAACAGTACGACCGCGGCCGCGACCATCCACAGCGGGCGTGCGGCCCACCAGGTGCCGCGATCAGGAACACCGCGAGAAACCCCACCGGCTGGCGACGACATCAGCGGCCGCCGCGGCGGCCGGTTCGGACAAGGCGTCGAGGCCGACATCGAGTGCGACGGTGAAGGCGATCATCGTGGTGGTCAGCCGCCGCACCCGCAACCCGAGGTAGTCCCCGTAAGTTCGGGCGCGGGCACGGCATCGTCGGGCTGGGTCACCGTGACTTCGGATTACTCGGCCCGGCTGAACGCATGGTGAATATATGGTGTGCAAACCGGCCTCGTATCGCCGTCGAGCGGACAGTGCCACGACCTCTGCTCCGAGTTCGCGCTACGGTAGCTACGTCGGCACTTTCGGACCTACTGCTCGGATTGGGGTGCTGTGACAAATCCTCCGCGGATATGCACGCCATGTGGACATTCCGCAACGGCGGCGGCTATCGCGTCGATATCGATGCGCTGCATCGCTCGAACCCGAGGTCGACTGGACGTCGTTTCGTGACTGGACGCAACGAACCCCTCACACGCTGAATAGGCCCGTTCCGCGGAATCCGCGACTGAATCGAATCCAGCGACGAAGGGAATCTGACATGTCGGAGCTATCGGCAGCGAATTCCACCGCGACATGGCCGCAGCTGCGTGTGGCGGACTGGACAGATACCCGTGACACCCTGCACATGTGGACGCAGGTGGTGGGAAAGATCCGGCTCGCCCACGCACCATTGTTGAATCACTGGTGGCAGGTGACCCTGTATGTGAGCCCGCGCGGGCTGACGACCTCGGCAATCCCCTACGCCGACCGCCTCTTCGATATCGAATTCGATTTCCTCGCGCACCGATTGGTCATCCGCGCCGACAACGGCGACACCCGCACCGTGGCACTCGCACCGAAATCGGTGGCGCAGTTCTACACCGAAACCATGCAAGCGCTGGACGAACTCGGGTTCGAGACCCGAATTCAGGGGCACCCCAATGAAGTCGAGGTGTCGATTCCGTTCACTGAGGACACCCGGCACGCCTCCTACGATCCGACGTCCGCGCAGGCGTTCTGGCGGCAGCTCGTCCATGCCAACCGCCTGCTCAACGAGTTTCGCTCCGGCTACACCGGCAAGACCAGTCCGGTTCATTTCTATTGGGGCGCAATGGATCTTGCCTACACACGTTTTTCGGGACGCACCGCTCCCGAACACAGCGGCGGCGCACCGCACTGCGCCGACTGGGTCATGGTGGAGGGCTATTCACACGAGCTCAGCAGCTGCGGATTCTGGCCCGGCGGTGGAGCGGAAGGCGCGTTCTACGCCTACTCCTATCCCGAACCCGACGGCTACCGCGAACACCAGCTGCAGGTGCCCGGCGCGACCTACGACCCCAACCTGGGTGAATTCGTCCTACCCTACGAAACGGTGCGCACCGCGGACGATCCGAATGCCGTGGTCGCCAAGTTTCTCCACGAAACATATGAGGCCGCAGCCGAACTCGGCCATTGGGATCGCAGCACACTCGAATGCGATCCGCATCGGTGGGCTCAACAGCGAGCCGCCGCACCCTGGTCACTGCGCTGACCGTTCGCCACAGGAAACGCTCGAGCACTCGCTGCGTTCATGCGGGGACGTTATCGACGATCACATACAACTTCTCACCCGGCCAGCGCTGGCGCAAATGACTGCGGAAGGGCTCGAAACTCGGTCCAACGCTTGCGATCTCGGATCCGACGGTAGGGCGGACGGGCGGCCTGATCAAAGGCGCCGAATAGACTAGCGTGGCAAGCAAGGGATCAGTCCTGTTCGCCGACCCAACGTCGCCGCCGACAAGTGCTCGGCGCGCTCACACGCTTGTAGTGGGCCGCAAGATGCACCCTCCCAACGAGATTGAATCGACGCGCCCGCACACCGCCCGCTTGCTACCTTGATGTTGCCCCGCCTATGAAAGGACGCCGAACGTGGAACCCGGCTCCCCTGTCGACCTGCGGCAGAATCAGCCCCACACCGCCCGAATGTATGACTACTACCTCGGCGGCAAGGACCATTACAGCGCGGACGAGGCAGCGGCTGAACAGGTCGTGGGCATCTGGCCGGGAGTTCGGATGGCCGCCCAGCAGAACAGGGCCTTCATACACCGCGTGACACGGTTCCTTGCAAACGCGGGCATTCGTCAATTCCTCGATATCGGAACCGGTATCCCGACCGAGCCGAATCTGCATCAGGTGGCCCAACGGGTTGCGCCTGACGCGCGAGTCGTCTACGTCGACAACGATCCGATCGTGCTCGTCCATGCCAGGGCATTGATGGTCAGTTCACAGGAGGGGCGTACCAACTACGTCTCCGCCGATGTCACGACACCCGAAAAGATCCTCAAAGCCCCAGGATTGCTCGAGACACTGGACCTGACTCAACCGGTCGCGCTCAGTCTCAATGCACTGATGCATTTCATCCCCGACGAGCAGGATGCCTACGGAATCGTCGATACTCTGATGGCCGAGCTCGTCCCTGGCTCGTATTTAGTGATGACACACGTCACGCCCGACTTCGATCCGACGGCAATAGCTACCGTGGTCGACATCTACCGCCGCAGCGGCCTGCCATGCCAAGTTCGAAGCCGAGACGAATTCGTGCGGTTCTTCGAGGGACTAGAGCTGGTCGATCCGGGTATAGAGGTGCCGCACCGCTGGCACCCGGACGGTGTCGCACCCCCGAAGAAAATGGACGCGCAAGTGTCCGCCTACGCGGGCGTCGCACGCAAGTAATACAACCCCCGCACAGGACACCGACCCGGGACGAGGCCCGAAAAGCGCTCAGTGATCTCGTATCCGGGGCACTCAGGCACGGCATTCCCCTGACTCGGTTTCACTATCCGCTCCGCTGAGCAAGTGGGCGCATACCTGCGCCGGTGTTCAAGCCGAACGGCGTTGGACACCGCCCAGGATGACGGGAAGGACCCTCCCGGGCCGGCACGCCGCCCTCAGACGTGGTCGACCAAGCCTCTGGCACCCTCGGACACGGCGCAGTGCGCGCAGCAGAAGAATCGACCATCTGACTCCACTCCGTGGCCGATGATCTTGCAGTCGCAATGCTCGCAGATAGGTGCCATGCGGTGGATCGCACATTCGAAGCAGTCGAAGACATGCCGCGTTCCCTGAGCCTCGACGACGATCGGCATAGCGTAATCGTTACCGCAAACCTCGCATGCGCTCATGGAACCGTAGGCTACTCCGCGGAACCGGCACCATGTCGCTACTTTCGGGTTATGTACGCATGACCGGCTCGACCTGCGCGTTGAAGATCATCGCCCCGAGTTCGGCACCGATGTCCGGGCCATCGACGCCCAGCCACAGCGCCCGGACATTCGATAAGACCGGTCGACGAAGGTTCCTGCAGTCACGACAGGTGGATTGATGGCCGCTGCGGCACGCGCGGGGTGGGTCGCACTAAGCAACGTACCGGCAATTCTCGATGTCATCGTGCGGGATCGACGACGGCGCCACCATCACCCTCGATGCCGACGACGGTGAACTCGTTGTGCAACTCGGACTGACGGATTGCACAGATCTCGACCGGAAGGGCGGCCGGCCCAGCGCCCCGGCGCTAGGGTGGACTATGCGGTCATGGTGGAGCTGACCAGCTTTTTTCGATCCGCGACGGGCCCCACGCTTCGGAAGCCGAAGAAAGTGAGGAACGGGAATCATGGGTGAGTCGACAACGATAATCGCGAAGACGATCGGGAATCCGTTGGGGGGACGGTACGACATTCCCGGGCCGTCCGGGCGTCCGGCCAAGGGAGAACGCGTTGCCATCTTCGCGTTCGAAGTGACGAGCGTCGACGGAGAAGCCGAAGCTATCCGGACGTACCACGTAGGTCCCGCTGATCTGGCCGAAGAAGGAACAATCGCGCCCGCGCGCCCTGAGCCGCAGGGTCACGGTGCAGTGGACGGAGTGCGGCGGCGGAACCGTCGTTCGACCACCAGCCAGTCTCGATATCGAGGCCGCGATGATGGATCTCGACCGCTCCGCCGAGGCGATGTTCAGTGCGAAGTTATGCCGGACGACACGCAGCTTGTCCGGATGTAGCGCGATCGAGGAGCATGTGATGAACCAGCGATTGTTCGATTTCATCGACGAGGCCCTGCGGCAATGCTTCGATTCCGGCGCCGGGCCGTATCCGTGGTTGTGCCGTGACGACCTCGAAAGGGTGCTGTCCGACGACGCCCGATGGCGTGTGATGCACGGTCGACTTGCGGCGATGGAATGGGGCAGCAGCGAATCCACCGGCAACGTCGCTGTTACCTCGGAGCGTTTGCTGATAACACCCGACGGTCTGCTCTATGCCGCCGGATTGAGCGCGCCGTTGCGGCGAAGGGCCACTCGCCGAGTACCGGCGGGGACAATGCGGCGGCCCCTGTATTACCTGGCGACGCCGCCCCAGTTGTTCGAATCGATCGTCGACCGGGTCGGTACCACGTCAATGCTGCCGGGAGCGGTGTCTGCGGTGGACAATCGGCTCGGCCACGACCTGCTGTTTCCTTGGCCGCTCGATGCTACGCTGCGCCGAATGCTCGATGCCCAGCCGGTTATGCGCATGGAACCCACCGGATGGCGGTAGACATACCGCGGAAATGGATTCTCGGCCGCGCGCTAACGACGGCTTCATCCGGGCAAGGATCTGGGAGGACAAGGCCACCACGCTGGCGAGCGGCCCGCATTCGCAAGCCACGCTGATCCCGTTGTTGCTGTTCGCGCGTCCAGGTCGTTCCGGCTCCCGATGTCGATACGCGATCATCGCCAGGTCAAGTTCATCGAGCTGACCGCGGTACGCGTGCTCGTCGGTGCGCTGACTTGGCGCGACTGTTGGCCACAGCGGCGCCGTAGTGAGAAAGCATCTGTCTCGACCGCCACCCTGCGAGCATCATGAGGTCTTGCTCCTGGCCACCACTGTCAAGCCAGGTGTGCGCGAAGAAATGGCGGAGCTGGCGCGGATGCAGCCGCTCGATACCGGCCGCATCGCAACGGCGTTCGAGCATCTGCCGGATCCTGGAATCCGTCATCGAACCGCGGTACCCAAGCCATAGCGCCGGATTGTCGTTCTTCGCACCGGAATGCTTGGCCCGCACCCGCAGATACCTGCGTAGTGCTGTTCGGGTCTTGTCGCCGAAGGGCAGGTCCGCGGTCGGCCGCCCTTGCCGGTGACCAGCACGGTGTTTTCGTTGAAGTCCAGCGAGTCCACCTCGAGCGGCGCGAATTCGCCACAGCGCATCCCTGTGTCGGCGAACAATCGGATGATCGCGTTGTCGCGCCGGTCCGCGAAGTCAGTGCCGTCGCAACCGGCCAGAAGTGCCTTGACCACGTGCATGCTCGGCACCGGCACCTGTTGATCAGGAACCGCCGGCGGGCTCATCTTGTCGAACGGGTTCGCGTCGATAATCTCTTCGGCCGCAAGGTATTTGAAGAACTGTTGCAACGACCGATACTGCCCGCGAGCGTATTCGGGCGACAGCGGTTCACCGGTGCGGCGATTCGGACGCGTAAGCAGGTCCTCGATGTAGCCGCCGATATGGGCTCGAGTGATGTCCGGCGCCGTGGTCGGAAGCTCGTTCGCGAAGTCCGCCGCCAGCTCGCGTATGTCGTCCAGATCCAGCCCTATGACCGGATCTTATCCGCAAAATACATTGGTGACGAAGCGTTGTTCTGGACCAACTCGGCTGACGCTCGGAAGACATCCGCAGGTGAGAGGGCATTTGTGGGGCGGGCGGGGCTCGAACCCGCGACCAATGGATTCTCGTTGTGGGCCCCCCAGAGCCGTCGAAGCGACTCGTCCACGAATGGTGCACCTTCGGGTTCGTAGGCGATCTGGACGCGGCGCATGTGTAGTGCGATCGCCTTACCAGACTCCTCCAGCGCGAGGATGGCCAGCGATCGACCCAATCCCGCGTTTCCCAGATCCAGCACGGCGATCGCCGAATTCAGCAGGTTGTCGGCGTTGTGTAGCAACGCATTCTGAAGCTCGACCACCTGCGAAGGTGTGAGATCCGACAGGTTCGGTCGAGGCATCAGACCAGTGTGAACGAACACTTCGGATGTGTCATCCGATTTCCTACCGCCAGCGGCAAACCGCGAATGCTTCAACTTCACCTATCGAGGAAATCCTGAGCTCATTAGATGACATCGTGCCTCGGCGGCTCACTGCAGCGAACAGCGATCCCCCGGCGTTTCCGGAAAGCCACTATCGAGATCGCGCGGCGTGGTGGCGCCGAAAGAAGCATTGGCGCCAACTCTGCTTCGCCGCTGACGCTTTCGGGTCGATACCTGGACAGACCTACCTATGGCCATCTTCGGACGCGTTCGGATTCATGCATCTACCTGCACAGATAGCGATCTCGGCAATGTGATCGAATCCCGTTGTATTCACGCGTATTCGGAACAAAAGGTCGAGTAAGGTCCAGTAGACCAGTCGTCTCGGCAGGTCAGCCAATGAAGACCTTCACTCGAACGTGCCAACGTCAAGCATTCGCTCGATCGGTGCGGCAGCTCAAACGACCGGTCCGCGGGAACGCTGACCAGCAGAACCGCGACCATCGGCGGCGAACTCTGCAGAACCGGCAACGCTAGATCGGGCAATCCTGGCGGTTGACTGAGGAAGACATTCGAGAAGCATTGCGGCTCACCGCCAGACCCGCAATCACTCCGCCGCCGATTCCAGCTGGACCGACGCCAACCCGCCACCGACGACGGAATCGCCGAAGGCAACCAACATACGCACCGCGGCGGCGCTTCACCGTAACTAGCGAATCATCGCGCAGTCTGCGATACCGCGCTGATGCCGTGTACCAATGGATCACCGATCGGCGGGCTGCCGTCGCGCCCGTCGGTTGGTGGCACGCGGACCCATTCGGGATCAACCTGCTGGACCTCATCAAGAACCTGCCGCAGGAGGTGCGAGTAGGCCGCTGCCCACGCACGCGCGGCCCGGTCGTACTCCCTGGCAGCTGCCAAGGTCGTGTTTTCAGGACGAACCTCGAAAGCCGCAGCCAACCTATCCAAATCTCGGAACCCAGCAACAAGATCGGAAGGCGTTTCCGGCCACAGCCTCGGTTGACTATCCGTCATTTGGCCCGGATACGTATGCGCTATGTGACGAGTGAGTCTCCTCCAGACACCCTTCACGATCACTGATGCCGCAGCTTGTGCTGCATATGACCCTGGACTGAGATGCAGGGTAAGCCCCATGTCCTTCTCAGCTTCGGAGGAAGCAAACGTTCGAAGTTCGTCCACCCACTGGCTCACGCGGCCAAGAGTGCTGGGAGAGAATCTGATAGCGAAACGGACCAGGCGATCGCGGGCTGAAACGGTTTCGGCCGGAGATTCCTCTTGATCGGATGGGTCCAAGTTTGCTGGCTCCCTAGAGGCGGCGTCCATATCCTCGGCGACCTCGGCAGCCCGCGCTTCCAGCTCGGCAGATACTCCTGCAGCTTCGAACTTGGCGGATTCAACGCGGCCGATCAGCCCCGTGATGGAGTTCCGCAGCCAGAACGAGACTGCGAGTCCTACTACCGGCCATTTGAGGGCGTTGATGTACTCCAGGACCATCTCAGGCGCGCTCACCCCGGTGATCGTAGAGATGATCCATGAGATGCGCACCTATCAGGCACTTTCACGCTCCCGCACCTGGCCCACGGCGCGACGCAGTCGCCACCGCCGACGCAGCCCGCCAATACCGGCGGTCGAAGGAATCGAACGATGACCCAGCCAGTTCAGTTCGCACCAGCTGCAGTTGGCGACCTCGGACTTCAGCGAGGGGTACAACCGATGTGCAAGTTGCCGGCTCAATGGTAGAACTTCCGCTTCTGGCACAACGGGATTCAGCGCTCTGCGATGATCTTCGCTTACATACTTCTACCAGCATAAATAGCCCCTGGCTATCTTCTGTTGAATCATGCTGCGCCGCACCGGTTTCGGCCGGATTCGGCTGAAAATAAGGAGTAAATACGGAGTGCCGTATGGTCCTCGCTACAACCGTGCGAGGCACCGTGAAGCCTCTGGGCAGTAGCCGAAGCCCGATCTAGGTAGGCTCTCGGGGAGCGCCACTCGACGGGGGAACAGCGATGAATAGCGATGAGCGAATGCTCGAGATCGAGCGGATCAATGAGCGGCTCGCGGCGGTGCGTGGCTCCGCGCGTTCCAGAGACGGCAGCGTGAGCATCGAGACCGATGCCGGTGGTCGGATCACCGATCTTTACATCGCCGACTATGCGATGGACAACGGCCCTCAGCACCTGGCCAACCTGATTATCGACCGTCACCGTGTCGCACTGGGCAATGCCGAAGCCGCAGCCGTGCAACTGTTCGAGGAGTCCAGGTGAACGTCGACCCGGTGAAGATGCGCGCACTCGCCACGTCCGTACGGATGAACGCGGGCAGGATCACGACGAAGACGCCGATCGCGAAGGTGAGCCGTGATCTGGCCCGGGAACGGATGGCCGGTTCGAACCTGGCGGTCAAGGTCGAGGAATCACTGAAGGCGCTGGATACGGTGCTGGCATACCACAATCGCCGCCTGAGCAGCTTTTGCGACAGCGTGGAGACCGCCGCGGGTGTCTATGAGCAGACAGATGCCGACTGGGCTGCCCAACTCAAGCAGCTGGGCGGCTAGGCGATGGCGGATGACAATTCGCTGACCATATCCAAGGTGCTCGGCTGGGATCTACGCTATCTCGGTCAGGTCGTCGACATGATGAACGAGACCTACAAGTTCATCGAGACCGAGGCCACCGCAGCGGGAAAGGCGATAGAGCAGTCCGGCGACTACTTCGACAGTTCCGCGGGCGACGCGGCACGACGACGAGGCCAGGAGGATCGCACCGACACTGTTCAGACCTCGGACGTCATCGAACAGATGGCGTCGAAGCTCAGCTCCCTGGTCTCGACCCTGGAAACCAATATTTTCGACGATCCGAACCCGCAAAGCCGAAGCCGAGGAGTCGAGATGGGATCTGTTCGTCACCGAGGACGGCCACGTCAAGTCCCGCACATCGAACGCCGAAACCTACCGCGACTACACCCCGTTCGGTGATGTCGCGGTAGTCGCGAAGGAAATCGTCACCCGACGTCTGGACAACTTCATCTCGGCCGCCTTCACGCTCGTACAAAGAGCGGATCAGGAAGGCGCGGAGATCTACATCAAGGAAATCGAGAAGCTGTCCGACCGGGTGAAGCAGGGTCTCGTTGTCAAGCCCGACGATCCGCAGCTCGCGAAAATCCTCGAGGACTATCAAACCGATGTCTCCACCGGGCTGCCGAGACTCTGGCCGGTCGGGTGGCCAGCCGACATCCTCGAGGATCACGGCATAAACGTGACCCCTTCGCTGATGACCTCCGAAGAGATCTCGGCCATGGAGAACCTGCTGCAGAACCAGGGCGTCGACGCGGTCGCAAAAGCCCTCACCCTCCCCGACCTGGCCAGGAATGCCGCCTCGGCGGAGTATCCGGACTCCGTAGCCGATGGCCAAGGCGATGCCTATCGGCACATGTACTGGAACGCTCTCATGTCGCAACAATTCGGTGAGGACTGGGCGCAAACCTACGCCACGGCCCACGAAAAGACCGGCGGCAATACGCCACAACGTGAAGCAATGGACCTCTACAACAACGAAATCGGGCGCGCGATCGGGGCAGCCAACCCCAAAGCCACTCCGGAGGAATTGGCCGCGCTGGTCGGACAGCAGATCAAAGATGGCAAAGCAGTAGTCATCCAGACTTCGAATGCCGATGGCAGCCAACTACCCGCCCCGCAGATCACCTGGAGCAATCGGGTGACCGAGGCGATGACCGGATCGCCGGCCGGCGTTGGTATTCCGCTACCTGGGAGCAAGTGATCATCTGATGAGAATCGCAGCCCTGGCCCTCGCCGCCGGTTTCGTACCCGTGCTGCTGGCTGCCGGATGTGGGCCGGACCGGTCCACTGGTAACCGGGACGCAGTGAGTACCGACTGTCGTGCCTCGTTCGACGTGCGGTCGGGCGGATCATCACCGAGTGGCGGATTCACTCTTCTGACTGCCGCGAGGCAGGCGGCTTCCGGTGACGTGCCGGTCAAGATGGTGGAAATCACCCGAGCCGCAGGTCTGCAGGACGAATGGGACACCATGGTGGTCGTTACGCCGGGCATGAAAGCCGACAAGGTGAACGAACTCGCGAATACCCCCAGAATGTGCTGGCAGAACTTGCCCGGTCCATACAACGACGACAAACCGACAACGGCCTACTACCTGTTCCTTCATGGCGGGAACCCCGTGCGGGCTGCGACCTGGTGGTTCCCCACCGATGACGAACTGGACTTCCGTTGGACCAGTACGAAAGTCGTGTACCCAGATACCGTGCTCACCCCGCTCCACTCACCCGGCGCCGATCCCAAACTCCGCGTGGCTCCCGCGAATTGAGCCGAATCCGCGAATAGCGGGACAGCGTCCGCGGCAATCGGAAAGGTTCCCCCGCGACCACGCGAGGTTGACCGCCATCCGACGACCGGCACCACTGAAAGCGCATGGCAGGGGCGCGAACCGCATTTCAGCTGGTAGATGATGGTTTGCGAGGCGGGCGGAGCTCGAACCCGCGACCAATGGATTCACCCCACCGGCAATCCATGACTTGGTGGGATGCGAGATCGCCTTCGGGTGCATCAGCACCGTCGCTGATCGTTCCCCGGCGGGATCATCCCGCTTGCGCGGGGAGCACGGGCATGGTCGACCGGCACCAGAGCACCGTAGCGGGATCATCCCCGTGTGCTCAGGGACACCGGAATCGTGACCGGTTGCACCGATGGCTGCAAACTGTTCCCTAGCGTCGCCGGGGGCTTAGAAGATGTGCCATCGCTGTTGTTGGTCGCCGCTGCGCAGAGAGTCGACGCGGTGGGCGAACTCCTGAGCGTGTTGCGGGCTGACGTCGATGATCTGCATGAGCCAGGTGACCATGGTGAGTTCTCGGACAGCGCATAGGACGGGATACCCGGGGATGCCGGTGACGTCGTAGCCGTAGGTGTCGGCGAATGCCTGATAAGTGGTGCGGGGCAGACCGAATCGGTCGACGGTCATGGCGACGGTGGTCAGGTCCCACTCCCGGGGACCTCGGGCGACGGCTTCGAAGTCCGACAGTATCGGGCCCGGAGGAGTGGGAATGATGTTGTTTATGTGCGCGTCTCCGTGGATCACCGTGTGCGGGGTGGTGAGTTCCAGTTCCGCATAACGGGTTCGGAGTGTGTAGTAGAGCTCGGTGAGGAACTCGATCGCGGTGGGATCGGCGTTCCCAGGATTGGCCAACCGAGCTGGCACGGCGCTGAACGGGTCGAATGTCGGTAGCGGAAACTCGGGTTCGGGGAGGGTGTGGAAGTCACGAAGCAGGGCAGCCAGCTCGACCTCGGTCGGTTCGCCGGTGATGTCGACCAGCTGCCAGAACGTGATCAGGCGGCCGTCGGCGGGGATGAGCTGTTCGAATTGTTCGGCTACCCGGACGGCTGGGAAGTCGTGTCGGGCGAGCCACCGTGCAACGGCCAGTTCCTTCTCCACGCGTGCCCGGCGTTGCTCGCTGCGGGCGATGCGGGCGACGACATCGGCGGGCGGGAGCGCGTAGATAGCGTTCTCGCCCATCCGGATCAGCTGTGCGTCGTCGGTGGCTACACCGAGGCGGGTACCGGCTAGTTCGAGGGCGCGGCGGGCTGTGGTATCGGAGAAGGGGGCGTCGAGGTCGACGGTCATCTGCGCGAGTCTAACTCGGTTGGGGTGGAAGGGTATTGGGTTCGTAGCCGAGTGCGGCGCGTCGTTCGGCGATCAGTCTCTGCCATCGGCCTGCCACGGTGGCGGGTCCGTCGATCCAGTTTGCGCGCCGCAGGTCCGGGTCGGGTTCGGTGCCGTCGAAGAAGTGGGTGATTTCGACGAGGTATGCGTATTCGCCGTGATCGACACTGAGTTGGAGCTGATCGCGGGCTACGTGGAGTTGGTCGTTTTCTGCGCGTAGAGCGTGGTGGAAGCAGCGGGCGAACCGGATGTATGCGAGCGCGGACCCGAGACCAGTCTCGGCGGCATCGCGTTCGAGCTCGCTGGCGCGGGCGGGCACGTGCGCGTCCGAGCCAGCGTCTCGCAGCAGGCAGGCGGTACGGACCTGTGTTTCCGACCAGTTCTGCTTGACGTTTTCGAGCAGGTTGCGGGCCAGCTCGATCTGCTGGTCGGCGCGAGTGTGGTCACCGAGTGCCGCTGCGAACGCGAGCCCGGCTTGGGCGAGTGCAGCATGTCCTGGGTTGTGGTCGGCGAGTGCCAGTTCGCGTGCGGTGCCGTAGGTGGAGCATGACAGCGCGAGATCGCCTTGTGTCCACCACAGGTGGCCGAGTGCCCGGTAGTAATGGGTGTCGTGGTCGAGTGCCTCGATGGTGTCGAGGGCGGTCGGGAATTCTCCGAGGTGTCGGGCGATGTGGGCGAGTCCGCGGCGCGCTTCGCCGGCCATCGGGCTGCGCCCGGCCGCGACATGGCTCATGTGCTGCGCCGAGGCTTCGTAGCGTCCGAGATGGCGCAGGCTTTCACCTAGGAAGTAGTGCGCGATATCTTCGGCAGATTCTGGCAGGACACCGAGGCTCAGAACGGCTTCGAGTTCGTCGGCAGTGTCTTGCCTGTGTGCGCGTTGCCCCCGGGATATGGAATGCAGGACTTGAGCCAACGCGGCTGCGGCGCAGGGGGTGTCGGGCTCGTGGTCGGTTGGAGTGCGGGGATCTGGGATGTCGATGGGCTCCCAGACCGACTCGATCACGTACCGCCATGCGGCCTCGACGATCCAGCCTGGTTCGAGTTGGAACTCGCAGGCGATCCGTAGTCCTTGTGTCAGACAGGCCATCAGCTGGCGTCGATGTTGGTAGCCGCCCGGCGCGGGCATCTGGGTGCCTACCGCGTCGAGGGTGCGTTGCGCGGCGCGGCGCCAGTCGCTCGGCGACCAGCGGTCTTCGCTGGTTGCGTCGGCTTCGCGGACCGCGGACCTGATCAGATCGTGCAGCCGATACGGCCATGGCGCGGCGGGATCGTTACCGACGAACGGTCTTTCGACGAGGTTGAGGGCAGAGGCGTCGCTGTCCAGTCCGGCTGCGGCGGTGGCCAGGTCGACGGTGAACGAGTCCAGCAGGGTGACGGTCCGCAGGACCGTGCGTTCTCCTGGGGTCAGGTCACGCACGATCCGGGCAACCAATGCCGGAAAGTCTTGATCGAATTCAGCTGGTCCCGGCACAGTGCCGGTTCGGTTGAGGATGTCGAGAAACCGCATCACGGCCAGGTCGAGGAACAGCGGCAGACCGTAAGAGCGAGAAGCGATCTCGGACCGCACCTGTGGCGGGATAACCGGTTCGTCGTTGCGGGTCAGCCGGGTGCGCAGATAGTGCTCGCGGTCGTCGTCGGACAAGAAACCGACCAGATGCTGGCGGGGATCCGCTGACGCGGCCGGTGCTAGTTGCGGCCACGGGAACGGTCCGGCTTGGTCGAGTTGCCCTTCCAGCGAGGGGTCGTCCCACTGCAGCCGGTTGCGGCCGGTGATGATGAACAGGGCATTGGGCATCAGCCACACCATCCGTTGGAACAGCCGTTCGAGGTCTCGGTGACTGCGGTCCCCGACCTCTTCGAAGGTGTCCAACAGGACCACCAGCACACCAGAGCGATCGACCGGCAGCTGTGCCAAATCCCAGGCGAGCAGATGCGGGAAATAGCTCAGAGTCTCCGTATCCTGATCGGCTTCCAGCAGGTCGGCCAACCTGGTGCAGCGCGCCAAGGCCCGCACGGCACTGCGTCGCTGCCGCAACGCTCGCACGATTTCGCGCACCGCGGTGGTCGCGGCCACCCCGGCCGCGGTCGGCAACGTCAACGCCTGAACGACATCCTCAGCGACCGCACGCATCTGCTCCCGAAGATCGGTCACGTCACCTGCCCGGCGTAGAAATCCGTTGCGGCGCAGATGTTCCTCCAGCGGGTCACCGGGATGATTGACCTCCCAATACCGCCGCATTGCAAGATCGAACGCCCGCATAGGGTGCCCCACCCGCGCCAGCGCCAACCGGATGGCCAGGATGACATCTTCGAAGTGGACTCCGCCTTGGCGCGACAGATCGATCCGGATCGGCAGGACGCGGCCGACCTGCGCAGGTACCGGCCCCCATTCCGAGCCTATGGACTCCGAATCAGTCGTCAGGTGCGTTTCCAGCCGCTTGGACAGAGTGGTTTTCCCGATGCCGCCGACACCGTAGAAGACGAGCACATTGCGGCGCGGAGTGGCGAAGTCCTCCACACTGAAGCCTGGCGCTCGCACCGCGGCCCAGTGCGCGAGCAGACTGTCGGTCGTCGCCTGCCACTCGTCATGGCGATTGGCGAAAACGTCCTGCGCGTCCACGCCGTCGCGTCCCGGGCTGAACAGCGAGCGCAGATCCGATTGCGGTGACACCGTGAACCCCCTGATACCAGTGCTTACAGGACCGCCTGGGCGGCCTCACTGTATTGTAAGATGCACATCTATCGCTGGACAACGAATCCTGTAGTGTACGAACAATTTTGGCGGCACCCCTCGCATGCACCTGTCCTGGTCAGCAGTGGTTTCGCCTTCCACTTCCGCCGACCTCATTGGCCGCGGCAAGCCTCCACAATTAACTCACGATTCACCTGCTGCCGTTCGCCATCGGCCGCTCCTGATCCGAATTCGATTAACATACAACAGATTTCACCACACCGACCCTCGAATCATGCTGCGCTGCATCGAATTAGGGCGAATTCGGCTGTACGGATTCCGTACGGTCCTCGCCTCAACTGCCCGAGGCACAATGAAGCCCGGAGAGTCCGAAGACTCCCGACATGCCGGGGCGGTTCAAGCCTCACTACCGCCTGATCGGTAACGCGTGATCCGGATGCGGCTGGGGATGCAGAGCGGAAGCGTCGGCCTGTCGACCGTGGTCGGCTCCTTCCCGATCAGGAAACGGCGTCAGATACCCAACCTTCAATTTTGTTGTCGAGCGCTTGAGCCAGGCGCCAAACGAAGTTTCGCCAAGATTGAGCACCCTTTAGGTGAAGCGCACCTGGCGTGGTTCCTTTGTGTGCGATTTCGCCACGAACACTGATGAAATCCGAGAGGTTCTTCTTGATGCTCGCAGCTGACATCTTCTGCCACCGGCATTGCCCGAGTAAGTCCGCCCCCAACAGCCGAGAGTGCAGGTCCACCACCTGCCCGGGACCAGCCGTGTTGATACCAAACTGACTTCGCGCCGGGTCGCCGTAGACGAGGAGTCGGGCAAGTTCACACGTCTTGGTTCGCCATCCATCGCCCGCGAGATCCCATGGATCGGTTTCTTTCCGCTTGGCCACGAAGTCTTTGATCGACTGGGGCAGATTTGCCACATCGGCGATGTCTCGCGTCACTTCCTCAACCGCCCACACCGCACTGTCTTCGACGTACACCTCCCATGCTGCATAAATCAGCACCAGGCTGGATCGAAGTAACGGCCCTTCGTCGCTCGAAGGTCGACCACGTCCACCGCCCGCTGCCTTGGGATGATGAGCAAGCAGCCGATCGACGTCTGACAGCGCGGTTTCAAGGGCGTCCAAGGCTGGCGTCGGCATACGGGGGAATCGGTCACATGAGCTTTTCGTTACGCGTCTCGGAGCCGCGTTGTCCGGCATCCTCGGAGAGAAGATATTCGAGAAGCGTTGCGGCTCAACGCCAGAGTGACTGCGCTCGCCGAAGTTCCCCATCTGTGCTCGCTGAAACAGTGCCGAGGCCGCCTCGGCGGGCAAGGGCAGGTAGCCCAGTTCGTCGATGACCAGCAGCGCCGGTCCGGCGTAGAAGCGCATGGTGGTGGCCCAGCGGCCCTCGATCGCGGCGCGGTGGCAGCGGGCGGGCAGGTCGGCGGCGGTGGTGAAGTAGGTGCGGTAACCGGCGTGCGCTGCCGCCCGTGCCAGTCCGGTCGCCAGATGCGTCTTTCCAGTTCCGGGCGTTCCAATCAGCAGGACGTTGGTCGCGGTCTCGAGGTAGCGGCAGGTGCCGAGCTCGTCGAGCAAGGGCCGGTCGATGCCGGAGGCGGCATCGACGTCGAAGTTCTCCAGCGACGCCGGAGTGGGCAGGCTCGCGAACCGCAACCGGCCCGCCAGCCGGCGGGCCTCCGTGTCGTCGACCTCGATCCGCAGTAGTCTCTCCAACGTGGCTGTCGCCGAAAGGTTTTGCGCGGTGGCATCTTCGAGCACCGAGGGCAGGGCTTCGGCGGCGGCATGCAGTTTCAGCGTGGCCAGGTGCGATCGGAGTTGCTGGTAGCGGGCGCGGTCTCGTCGGCACCGACGGCTTTGGTGGTGCGGCGGCTGGTTTTCTTCGGGGCGGGGCTGGTGGTCATTTGCGGCTCCTGGCGGTGGCGGCGCGCTCGTAGGCGGCCAGATCGGTGACGGTGGCGGTGTTGGTGGACCCGGTTGCCGCCGAGGCTGTTCCGGATGAGTTGGCGGGGTCGGCGGCGGCTCGCAACGCCGCGGCGGCGGCTCGGGCGGCGTCTCCGGGTGGGATGCGTTCCTTGCGGCGGTGGGGGCGGCCGGTGTTGGCCGCGGCCATCGCCGCGAGGTCGAGTGCGACGACGTGGCCGTGGTCGCGGACAGTATAGTGCCCAGGCCGTCGGCGGCGCGCTCGTGGCGAGCAATCACGATCCTGCGACCACATCGGCAGCCGCCGCAGCAGCCGGATCAGTTGCGGCCATGGCCGCGTACCTCGGAAGTAGTCGAGCAGATCCCACCCACGCTGGAAAAAGTCGGCCTAGATCTCCTCACCGCACTCCTCGATGAGGCACACGAGGCCTCTTAGCCCCCCGGCAGCTCACCCACCTGCTGCGGGTCGGGCAGCGAATTGAAGTGGGTGTTGATCGCATCGAACAGCGGCCACATCACCTCGGCCGGTTCGTCTTTGACCACCGCCCACACCGCGTCGAACCCGTCCGCGCACAGTGCCTCGAATAGTTCGCGGATCCGGCCTGCGGACATGTCCTGCCCGTCCAGCAACGCAGCGAGGGTCAGCACCTGCCACACGGTGTCGGGTTCGTGAATCGGCGTCGCAGGTGTAGTGCCGTCGAACATGAAGGGGCGCTTACGGTTCCGTTGCCGGGCCGCTCGCGCTTCGTCGCGCATCTGCAACCAAGTCGACTTCTCCGGAGCGTTGGTGTCGGGGTTCTTGCGGCGCGGTTTGCGCCGCCTCGCCGAGTTCGCCGTTTACGCCACCTTCTGTGGTGTGCCCGCGGTCCCGCTGGTGCCTGCGGGCGGTGGAGTCGGTGGTGGGGTGGCGATGGTGAAGCCCATCGGGATGACGAGCTCGCCGACACCGGGGCCGCACAGGACGTTGCGCATCGAGTAGCCGAGCTTGTCATCGACGGTGGCCTTGACCGTGATCGGCCACGACGCGACCTGTTCGGCGTTCCATTGCTGCTGACCGACCTCGGTCACGCCGGCGCGCGGCATCACCCGCAACACCCACTTCTCCCGCGCACCGACACCGTCGACGAACAAGAAGATCACTCGATAGTGGATGGTGTCCGGGGAGACCGGCTCGTTCCACGACAGTTCCTTGGTCACCGCGTCGGCGCGCACATCGGCCAGACTGCGACCGGAAACCAACTCCAGCACAGGACGTTTGAACTCCTGCGCGGTGAATCCGACGCTCATGTCTCGTTTGACGATGTCCGAACGCGTCGGCTCGAGCCACCCCCAGCTCTCGGTCTCCGAGAGCTGCTGCTCAGGCTTGAACTGCGGCCCACCCGACTTGTCGATCAACCCCAGCGACGAATACCCCTCCAGCGACATCGCGCCGACGATTCGGAACGGTTCGCCATTGACTTTCACTCGGTCGGTGGACAGGACATCGGAGCCGAGCGGGGCGGTGACTTGTGCTGCGATTTCGATGGTTTCGCCGTCGATGTATTCCTCGCTGGTGCTCCAGGAGATCGCGCAGGGGCCGATGGTGTGGCTGGGGTGTGCGTAGCGGTCGAGGAGTTGGCCGTGTTCGTCGCGTAGGTCGCCGTAGGCGTCGGGTTCGCCTTCGCGGTAGATCTCGAGCATCACCCCGTGTGGGTAGTCCGGTGTGGTCATCAGCAGATGAGTGGTCGTCCGCTGGCCAGGCCTGCGTTGCGGAGCACGAGAACGGCTTCGTGGCAGAGGCGTTCGGCTGCCCGCTGGATCGTGTTGGGGTCGGGCTGGGTGTAGGTGACCGATCCGCCGTCGGCGCTCTGGCTGGCGACCGCTGGCCGTAGCCCGGCGGCCGACGGGTCGATTCCGGCAGCCACCCATGCAAGGACCTGGAGGCAGGTTGCCTCGCGCAGGTCATCATCGGCAGGCAAGCCCGCGGGGGTGATGTCGTAGAGGTCGTTGCTGGTGATATCACGGACCCGGGTGGCGGCCGCCGCGATGAGCGAGGCAGCGTTGCTGGGGATGGGGTCGAGGCGGCCGGTGAGGTCAGCGGGTGTGGCGTAGACGAGCATCACGCCGCCGCCGAAGTCTTGGCGGCATCTTTGCCGGTCGGTGTATTCCGTTTCCCGGCCCCGGGATTCGCGTCTGCGCCACTGTTGCCCGTCTCCGTCGCGGGTGCCGGTACCGGAGCCGGGCCGGGTGCCGGAGCGGGGTTCGGTGCGGGTGCGGTGGTGGCGTTGGGGCCCTTGAGCAGGACAGCGCGGGCGGGGTCGAGGCATTTGACGCCGTAGAGGGTGTCGACGGAGATCACGGTGGTCTTGTGCCGGATGTCGTAATCCATGGCCACGCGCATGGACAGGCCCTTGTATTCGACGGTGTAGACGTCTGCGCCGGGTGGCAGTTCCATCGGAGCGGACGCGAACGCGAAAGCGGTGGAGTGGAAGGCGACACCGACCTCGGTGCTGGGTTCGCCGGGGGCCGGGTTGGGGGCGGGCTGGCCGACGTTCTGGGTCCAGAAGGCGTCGAATCCCACGATCTGCTGCCCGATGGAGCCCTGCCGCAACGCCGCGGTGGAATTGGATTTGTCGGCGTGCAGCAGCAGCGGTTTGCCGAGCCAGCGGGCCTTGGTGGTCGGACCGACCACGGCGCGTCGTCCGGGTGCGGGGACGCTGTTGATGTCGAGCAGGCGTCCGGCTTCGATCAGGTTCTCTGGGTTCTCCCATGCGCGGCCGGTGCCGGCTTCCATGGGTTCGGCTCCGCAGTGTTGGGTGATCTGGCTGCGCAGCGACAGGATATCGCGGTCAACTTTCTGTGAGATCGCTTCCATGGCGGGGCGCAGGATCTGTTCGTCGAAGCTTTCTATATCGAGGGTGAGCTCTTCGCTGGTGACTTCGACCGAGACATCAGCGATGGTGTCCAGGACGACGGGGATCTTGGATTCGGTGGTGTCCTGGATGACGATGCCACGGGCGCGGTCGAAGGTGGTGGCTTCGAAGCGCGGGGGCCGTTTGACGTTGACGGTGTTGCCGACTTTTTGTGGGCCGAAGTCGCTCGAGATGTCGCGGTAGACCAATGGGAGCATAACGGTGAGCTCGTAGAGGTTGGCCAGGCCACGGCGCGCCAGGATGTCGGGGGTTAGGAAGATGTTGGGCACGGCGGTCTCCTAGGTGCGGGAGTCGGCGATCGAGTCACGGACTTTGCGGCGGATGGCCTCGATGTCGTCGTCCACCACTGGGGCGGGTGGGGTGGCGTTGGCGGCGTTGAATTCCCCGCCCGAGCGCGCAACGGGAGGGGTGTTGGCGAGTTTCGGGTTGGTGGTGATGGCGTCGGCGACCAGCGTGGCGACTCGGATGGTGAAATCGGTTGTGTCGGGGTCGAGTTCGTCGAGGACGCCGAGACCGCGCAGGTAGGGCACGAGTAGCTTGTAGTCGCCGTGATGTGTGTCGGCGGCCGAGGCGATGGCGTCTTTGATGCGGTAGTCGCGCAGTTTGCGGTCCGAGGCGCTGGCGCGGTCGGTGAGCTCGGCGATGACCTGCTCCGGGTCGGTGTTCTCGTCGGCGACCAGGCCTAGCGCGCGCCCGATCACCACCACCCGATCGATGGATAGACGGCGAGCCCGGCCACCAAGACATCGGCGGCCGGGTTAAACTGATACCGCATAACTACTCCCGTAGATGTGCACCGACCCGGCGGAGTGCTAGCCCGCCGGGTCAACCTTTTTCTCCCGTAGATCAAACTGTGCTCGACCCTTGCGGTTATCCCTTCTCCTCGATCCGGAACATGTTCTCGGCCGGAACATCCAGTGCCGCAGCGAGTTTCGCCGCCAGCTCCGGGCTACACGAACTCCGTGCCCCCGACCGCAACAACCCGACGATGCTTTTGCCGCACCCGGCGCGCTCGGCCAGAACCCGCACCGGCACACCCTGGGCTTGCATCGCCTCACGTAATGCTGTCCGGGACTTCAACCTCGCCCGATAGACCATCCTGGCCTCCCTCCAGTGTCCTCCCACCCCTGAGCAAACAGTAACAACAGAACCTAATGATGTCTACTCAAATCCACATCTATGAGATACATCTGACCAGCTAGATATGCCCGATAGTTTGAAATAACTGCACACATACCCTCGATTCCTCACCAATACCCATATCGGTGTCGACACATGCCCTACGCTTGTGGACATGCCACGCAAGCGCGCCGTACCCGAGCCCTGGGCCTCCGCCATGGCCGCAGCGGGTATTACCAGCCGAAACGAACTCGCCGACACCGCCGGTGTACACCCGACCACCGTCAGCCGGTTGATCGACAACCCTGAGCACCCGTCCTCGATCGACACCATCCGGGCCGTCGCCCAAGCTTTGAAGCTCGACGTGCGCGATGTCGCGCACTGGTCCGGTATCGCGCTCGAGCTCGACGAGCCGTACCTGCCTCCACCGGAGGCAGCGCTCCTCGGTCGAGAGCAACGCAAGCTCGTCACAGATCTCATCCGCGCGCTCGCGGCGACGAACCGACATCTACGGCCGCCATTGAAGATTCAGACCACCGGAGTTGTCGTCCTCTCCGGCGACTAGCTTGTTCACGAGTGGCCACCGATGCGTGGTTCGGATCGCGATGAACTGATGGAACCGAACGTGCGTGGTCCGCGTCTAACCTACTGAGACCAAGAAGATGGGATGGTCCTCGTCGGACGGCCAAGTACCAGAAGTCCAGGAACAATCCCACAACGGGTCTCGCTTTCGGTCTACCAAACTGAGCAATGTCGCACTGGTAACCGCGATAGCGCGGGGGCCAGTTGCAGATCATGCGCCGAAGTCTGACCTCGGACTCTGTTCCCTTACCGCTGGCCAATACGGTCCCGGCCTAGAAACACGAGCCTGGCGGCCCATCCCTGGCCAGAGGCGAGAAACCTCACCCGATGAGTACGAACCGCCCATCACAGGCTATTGTTGATCAAGTGCGTGACATGTCACGCCAAGCGTCGTAGATCGCATTCGCTTCGCAACCAGCGCTTGCCGCATCCGCTCTTCTTACGGCGATCGATTTTGCCCATTGGCAATCTCGCCATTTCGTGCCCCGCCGCGGACCCGGAAGGTCCACAGACGGCTCGGGCACCACCTGATGCCCGAAAGGCACCGCAACAACTATGAGTTCTGCTGACCTCTCTTTTGCCGCGCTCGGCGTGAGCGCACCGCTGGTGAAGGCGTTGACTCGCGCCGGGATCACCGAACCTTTTCCGATCCAGACCGACACCCTGCCCGATTCGCTGGCCGGACGCGACGTGCTGGGCCGTGGCCGGACCGGCAGCGGCAAGACGCTCGCCTTCGCCATCCCGATGGTCAACCGTCTCGGCGGCGGTCTCGCCGGTAGGCGCGCACCGAGCCGCCCGACCGGCCTGGTACTGGCGCCGACTCGGGAATTGGCCACCCAGATCACGGCCGCGCTGGAACCCCTCGCCGCGGCCTATCGCATGACCGTCACCACGATTTTCGGTGGCGTCCCGCAGAACCGGCAGGTCCGGGCGCTGCGCGCCGGTGTCGACATTGTCGTCGCCTGCCCCGGCCGGCTCGAGGATCTGATGAACCAACGTCTGATCTCCCTGGATGCCGTCGCGGTGACCGTGATCGACGAGGCCGACCACATGGCCGACCTCGGGTTCCTGCCAGGCGTGACCCGCATTCTCGCGGCCACCCCGAATGACGGTCAGCGCCTGCTGTTCTCGGCCACCCTGGATAACGGCGTCAACAAGCTGGTCACCCGCTTCCTGCCGGATGCCAAGCTGCATTCCGTCGATGAGGCGAACTCCCCGGTCGCCGCCATGACCCATCACGTTTTCGAAACCGCGAGCGTCGAAGCCAAGCGCGAGGTCGTACACCGGCTCGCCTCCGGCTCGGGTCGGCGAATCCTGTTCATGCGCACCAAACATCAGGCTCGCAAACTGGCCAAGCAGCTGACCCTCGCCGGAATTCCGGCCGTCGATCTGCACGGCAACCTCTCGCAGGGCGCCCGCGACCGCAACCTCGCGATCTTCGCCGCCGGCGATGCCCTGGTGCTGGTGGCGACCGATGTGGCCGCGCGCGGCGTGCACGTCGACGGTGTCGAGCTGGTCGTGCACGTTGATCCGCCCGCCGAACACAAGGCGTACCTGCACCGTTCGGGCCGTACCGCGCGAGCTGGCAACTCCGGTGAAGTGATCACCCTGGTGCTGCCCAGCGAACGACGCGACCTGGCCGACCTCATGCGCAAGGCCAAGATCACTGTGACTCCGCAACGGGTCACCGCCGATTCGCCCGTGGTGGCCGAGCTCGTCGGCACGATTGCCCCATTCGTCGCGCCCTCCTACAGCGAGCGCGCGGCACGTGAAGACGACCGCCGAAGCAGCAGCGGACCGTACCGTAGCAGTGGCGGAGCGCGCAGGGGCAGTGGCGGACCGCGCCAAGGCAGCGGTCGTCGCAGCGCGGCGCGTGGTCAGTCGCGCGCCAAGCCGCGCGCTCACTCCGCGCGCGGAACGGCCGCATAAGGCCCGTTTTCCGTCGCTCCCCCAGACAAGCCCATGCCGAGATCGCCGAATCGCTGAGCATCACCGGCGAACTGCCAGGCATCGAATGCTGGTGAACATGGCTGATGACGCCGGTACTGGCGGGCAACCCATCGAGTGCGAGGCACTCGCGCCTGATGGGTTGCCATGCGATTGCGTAGCCGGGAAATCTGCGGGCGTGGCCAAGAGGAACACGCCGGGACACGACACTTGGACCTTTCCGATCCAACCCGGCCACCACCCCCGCGCACGGCCCCGCGGCTTCGACCGCGCGAACGGCCACCGATCCTCCCACACAGCGAATCCAACTCCGCCGCAACAACATCCAACACCCCCCCAGCACACTACCGAACCGGGTGCCGTTGCAGTACTAGCCCCGAGAGAACGCACGGCCATGCCGTTGAGCGGTCGGTGAGAGGTTTCTAAACTATTTTGTCCAGCAACGGAACTCGACTGTGGCCGGACGCCCCCACATGCCGATTCCGGGTCTTCGCATGCGCCAACGACGAACACTCCGGACGTGCACGTAGTGCGGAAAGTCGCGACGTGCCGCACCGCCCCCGTGCAAGTTCGAGATGCCGTCACTCCTGTGTCGACGAGGGCGGTCGGCGCGGTCCTGCTTCGGACAAGGCGGCAGCCTCGTCGGGTCGGCCCGCCGACCGGTACACGCGAACGAGGTCGTCGCGGGCGCGCAGTGCGAAGGGATCCTTGTGCCCGACAAGCTGTTCCCGGTAAGCCAGGATCTCTTCATACAACGGGATCGCCTCATCCCAGCGACCCGCAGCCTCATAGACGGCAGCGAGATTGCAGCGATCTTCGTAGGTGTCGGCGCCGCTTCTGTCGACGTAGGTCAGGTTCCGTTCGAACAACGCGACGGCCTCGGCATATCGGCACGCCCGGTAGCACGCCACGCCGAGCACGCGGCGAGCGCCAACGACGGAATACACCTGGGGTCCGAATATTTTCTCGCGATACGCGAGAAGTTGTTCGAAGTGCGGAATGGCTTCGTCCCATCGACTCAGCGACATATAGGTGCCGCCGAGTCGATTGTGTACGGCGTTGGTGTCGTGGTGATCGTGACCGAGGACCCGCTCCCGGTACGCCAGAAGCTGCTTCAAAAGCGGAACTTCGTCATCCCCCCGACCTGCCCGATGATAAGCGTCGGCGAGACGATCGCGCGTCTCGTTGGTGTCCGGGTGGTCGTGGCCGAGGCTTTGCTCCTGCAGTGGCAGAAGTTCTTCCATCAGCGAGACGGGATCGGCCTCACCAGAAGTGGCCGCGGTCCCGCTCGCCGTGCCCTTCAAGCGCCGACTCAGAGCGGCCGCTGCCCGTTTGATCGGTTCCAACACGCTGTCCCCCTCCTGGTCCAACTGGCGAGCGGGAACCCCACCGCTCCAGCCAGAAAATCTATCTCACTCGAAGTCACGAGATCCACGAAGACAACGGGTCGATGCTTCTCCGACGATCGGTGCGGCAGGCCCACGGAACTGGGGCGGCGGCAGCCTTACTCATTGGCGGAGAGCGGTACGAGCTCACGAAGCGACATCGATGCTGCCATCCGGAGCACGCGGAAATGCCGATTTGCGTGCACTGCGCGTTGTCCCGGTCTGCAACGCTGGCGGTGCGGGCCACGAACGTGACGTGTGTCACTTCATGTCAGTTCCGGGGGGGTGCGGCGTGTCTCGAGGGCATGACTGATTTCAACGCCATAACAAAGGTAGTCGTGATCGGCGGCGGTTACGCCGGTGCCGTAGCGGCCAATCGTCTGCGTCTGCGTCGCGATATCGAGATCACGCTGGTCAATCCGCGCCCGCAGTTCGTCGAGCGGATGCGGTTGCACCAGTTCGTGGCCGGTACCCACGAGGCCGCTATCAGCTACGACACGCTGCTCGGCGCGGGGGTGCGGCTGGTCGTGGATCGTGCTGTCCGCATCGATACCGCTGCTCGCAGGGTGGAACTGGGTTCGGGGCGCACGCTCGGGTACGACTATGTGGTCTACGCGGTCGGCAGCACCGCCGCGGTACCCACGGCGGTGCCCGGTGCCACCGAATTCGCATACCCGATCGCCGAATTCGAACACGCCCAGCGGCTGCGCGCGGCGCTGGCGGACGTGCCCGCTCAGGCACCGATTGTCGTTGTCGGCGGCGGGCTCACCGGCATCGAGACCGCCGCCGAACTCGCGGAGCAGGGCCGTACCGTGACATTGGTGGGTGGCGGTAAATTGGCGGCGAACTTCTCGAATCCGGCCCGGCGGTCGGTGTCGAAGTGGTTGTCGGAGAACGGAGTAGAGGTGCGTGAGCAAGCGCGGGTGCGCGAGGTGCGGCGCGACGGGGTCGTCTTGGTCGACGGCGATGTGCTGCCTGGCGCGATCACGATCTGGACCGCCGGATTCGGGGTGCCCGAGTTGGCTGCACGCAGCGGGCTCCGCACCGACGAGCTCGGCCGGTTGCTGACCGATGAGACGCTGACCAGTATCGACGACGATCGCATCGTGGCGGCCGGGGACGCGGTCGCGCCCTCGGGTCGCCCGCTGCGGATGAGCTGCTATGCCGCCCAACCGTTGGGCGCCCAGGCCGCCGCCAATGTGCTGGCCTGCATCGCGGGGGACGAACCCGCCGTGCTGGACGTGGCCTTCACCGCATGCACCGTCGGTTTGGGTCGCCGCGCAGGTGCGATGCAGTTCAGCCGGCGCGACGATGCACCTGTGCCGATGTACATCGGCGGGCGAACGGCCGGGTGGATCAAGGAGCGGGTGGGTCTCGCGGGTCCGATCGGCACCATACGCAAGGAGGCCCGCAAGCCCGGCGCGATCCCGACCTTCAAAGGCTTGGGCAGGCGCAAGGATTTGAGCGCAGCCGAGCCGCAGGGAGTCCCGCAGCCATGACCTCGACCGATGAGCACACCGAGCGTTTCGTCCACTTGCGGCCACTGCTGTTCACCATCGCCTACGAAATCCTGGGCTCGGCAACCGAAGCCGACGACGTGCTCCAGGACAGCTATCTACGGTGGCGGCGGGTGGACCTGGCCACGGTCCGGGACACGAAGTCTTATCTGGCCCAGCTCGTCACGCGGCAGGCGCTGAATGCGTTGCGGGCCAGCGCCAGTCGCCGCGAGGATTACGTCGGCCCATGGCTACCCGAGCCGCTGCTGCTCACCGACGGTGACGCCTCGAGCGATGTGGTACTCACCGAATCGGTCTCGATGGGGATGCTGGTGGTGCTGGAAACGCTCACCCCCACCGAGCGGGCAGTCTTCGTGCTGCGTGAGGTCTTCGGCTTCGACTACGACGAGATCGCCTCCGCAACAGGCAAATCCGTCGACGCCGTGCATCAGACGGCCCGCCGCGCCCGCAACCACGTGCAAGCCCGCCGCAAGCGGTACGGCCCCGTCGACACCGCCCGAACCGCCGCGGTCACCGAACGATTCATCACCGCCGCGACCACCGGGGACATGGACGGCTTGTTGTCGCTGCTCGCCCCCGATATCACTTGGACCACCGACAGCGGCGGCAAGGTGACCGCGCTGCCGGACCTGGTCATGGTCGGCGCCGAGCGGGTGGGCGCGACTCTCATGGCAGTCTTCCGATACGCGCAGCGGCGACCGCAGGTACGCATCGAGACAATGAACTGCAACAGCCAACCAGCACTCGCGTGCTACATCGACGACAAACTGGAAGCCCTCCTCGTCTTCGACATCACCGACGACAAGATCATCAACGGCTACGGCATCCGCAACCCCGATAAATTGGCCGCCCTCGGAATCCCCCGCGCAATCAGTCGCACCGAAGCACCCACGGCGTAACCCCTACCCCGCACACGGTGCCGACATCCCATAATGCCGCATATCGGTCGAACAGGGCGCGAGATCGACTGCCGGCGCTGAACATCCTGTAATGGCTCCCATGACCGCGCCGGACGAGCGATAAGCGGACTCGCCCGCGCACGGCATAGGCTCGCGCGTCGGGCTGGGGCACCAAACCGCCCGCCGCGAAACAAAAACTGTCATCACATGATTCGAGGGTCGCGGGGTGGGCGGCCCGACCGGTGACGCCCGCCCCGCGACTCCGATGCGACAGCCCGACCAACCCGACCGGACCGTCCCCGTAACGCACAACGCGGCTACCGGCGGCTGGGCGCCGCCGGTAGCCGGGCCTTATGCGCGGGTCATCGCTTGATCAGCGCGCGCAGGGCGGTGATCGAGGCCCGGCGTTCGTAGGCGATCCAAGCGAAGATCGCGGTGAGCGCCAGCGGGAAGGGGGCCAATTCCGGGGTGTCGGCCAGGAACGCGTTGAAGCCGGCGGCGAGGAAGGTGACGATCGCCAGGCCGATCGCGGCGGCCGCGGTCAGGCGGGGCACCATGAGTCCGATCCCGCCCGCGACCTCGGCGAGACCGATGAAGACCAGCAGCGCCAACGGGATCGAGAAGGCGGTGGCGTTGTTTTCCATCAGGGTCTGCGGGATGACGAGCTTCGGGCCGCCGGAGGCGATAATGAAGAACAGGCCGAGCACGACCTGCAGGGTCCACAGGACGCGGTTGCGGAGCTTGCCGGGGTGGACGGCGGCGGTCGTCTGGGTGGCGGTGATGGCGGTCATTTCTTGTTCCTTCTGGGTCGGTCGCGCCAGGTTGGTGGCGCGTTCACCAGTACGGACGGGGGCGGTCCGGAAAACTCATCGCCGCGTTCGAAAGAATCTTCACCGCGCCGTCTGGACCGGGTGTGCGCTGTGTTTCTGGCCAGAGCTGCCCTCGGATTCGAACTGATCCCGATCAGGACGCACGGTAATGCCGCGTGGCGCGCGTTCGTGAACGTCCGCAACTGCCGATGTGCGTGCATAGATAAAATCGGTGAACCGGATGGCGGACCCGGTGTTGTTTCAGTTCTGTTCGTGTCCAAGCAAATCGAGCACTTGCTCGTGCAGGCGGCCGTTGGTGAATACGGCGGCGCCGGATGAGATGCTGCGTCCTTTGCGGAGGTCGCTGAACTGTCCGCCTGCTTCCTCCACGATCGGTACGGCGGCGGCAATGTCCCAGGGCCCGGCAGTCAGGTGAAGAAAGATATCGGCCTGTCCGGCAGCCACGAGCATGGCGCCCTGACATGCTCCGGCCCAGTCCGACAGTGGGCCACCGTCAGCACACCGCGCGAGAAGCGCATCGGCGCTAGCCAGACGCTGTGTTGGAACCCAGTCTGCGACAGGCCAGATCACAACGGTGGCCTCCCTGAGGGTATCGGTCCTCGTCACCGTCAGCGCCTGATTCGGTCCGAGTCGTCCATCCAGGCAAGTACTGGTCCACGCTCCTGTGGTGCGTGAGGCCCACCATCGGCGCTGCAGGGCCGGGGCGGAGATCACGCCGGTGAGTACCTCGCCGTCGTCTTCGACCGCGAGCAAGGTGCTCCACTCGGCCCGTCCCGTGCAGAAGTTGCTCGTCCCGTCGATCGGGTCGATAAACCACCGTCGTCTGGCATTGCCGTGCGTACCGAATTCTTCTCCGACCCAACAGTCCTGAGGACGGGCATTCGCGAGTCGAGCGCGAATGGCTTGCTCTACCACGCGATCAGCAACGGTGACCGGGCTGCCGTCGGGCTTGGACTGCGTCGCGATACTCCCGGCCGAGAAGTACCGCATAGAGATGGTGTCGGCAACATCGGCCAACTGCTGAGCAAGTGTCAGATCGTCCATCGAGATCACAGATACCAGAGCTTAGAAGTGGCCGGCTGGTCGGACGCAAGATCGACCCGAACCCTATGACGCACTTCAACACAGCGCGCGGTAATACCGCTGGTCGCGGTTTCCATGCGCGAGATCGATTGCAGCTCGAGCCGTCGTGTCATAGCCCCGACTGTGCACTGTCTGCTGAAGGGTGCGGGAAGGCATGCGAAGTCCAGGCGCCTGAGCCTTCATGACCCGGTTCCCCGCCAGCAGCTGGGGCGGGTCGGCTGCCATCTGGCTACTGTTGATCCGCATGTCGCACACCGGGATCGATATCACTGCGGAGTTGGTGCGGGATCTGCTGCGTGAGCAGCACCCCGACCTGGCCGATTACCCGGTTCGGCTCGGCGCGCGTGGCTGGGACAACCAGCTGTGGCGGCTCGGCGACGACCTCGCCGTCCGGTTGCCCTGGGCGACCGGGTCCGCGGACGCGCTGCTGCGCAAGGAGCACACCTGGCTGCCCGCCCTCGCCCCGCGCCTTCCGCTGCCGGTTGCCGTTCCGCAGCGGATCGGTGAGCCCTCCGAGCGGTTTCCGCGGCCCTGGATCGTCACCACCTGGGTGCCGGGCACGCCTGCCGACCGCGCCCCCGTTACCCGCGCTACCGAGGCGGCCACCACCCTGGCTGCCTTCCTGACCGCACTTCACCAACCCGCCCCCGAACAAGCACCCACCGGCCGGAACCGCGGAGGACCACTGGCCGAGTATTCCGAGGGTTTCGCCGAGCAGCTAGCCTCGGCCACCGGGCTGGGGCTGATCCCCGATCCAGACGCCGTCCGCGCGGTCTTCGAAGACGCCGCCGCCGCGCCCGACTGGGCCGGCCCGGCACTGTGGCTCCACGGCGACCTGCATCCAGCAAACGTCCTGACCGCCGAAGGCACGATCTGCGGCGTAATCGACTTCGGCGATCTCTTCGCCGGTGATCCGGCTTGCGACCTCGCTGCCGCTTGGATCCTGCTGCCCGACGGCGCCGCCGACCGCTTCCATGCCGCCTACCAGCCGGCCCCCGACGCCGCGACCCTGCGCCGTGCCCGCGGATGGGCGGTATTGCGCGCCTTAAGCGGCATCTCCATCGGATACGCCGGCGTCCACGGACACCCCGGCGGGAAGCCCACATGGGGCCCACCCGCCCACGCCGCACTGCGACGCCTCACCGCACCGACTCACCACTGATCAATCACTTCCGTACAGAGGGAGCGGATTCCATCGGTCAGGCCATAAACGGACAATCTCGAACACCCAGTAATGCCACGATCCGCGCGTTCGGCCGCGCACAGTCATTGGCCAGCAGTCGATCTCGCGAACCCGAACTATCAAGCGTCTGCTCCGGATGCAGACTCAGCCGGAATTTCCGCAGTACTCGGTTGTTCGGGACCGTCGCCCGACTTGGCGTTCGATGTCCGGCGGTATCGGTCTGTCCAGTGCCGTCCACCCGGCTTGCATCACAGCGGTGCCGATGGCAGGGGGTAGGCCGGGCGGCGCCCGCCGCGGATCCATCCGCGGCTGGCTCGTCCAATCAGGCTGGGCCAGGTGCCGATCAGCGCGCCGTCAGCACAGCATCCAGAAGAGGACCGTCCGAACGAAGGTGACGCCCCGAACGGTCCACCCGAATCCAACGACTTGGTCGCGCCGACCGACTCTCCGTAAAACCGTGTGTCCCAGTAGAATTGGAATGCACAAGACCGGCTAGCACCGGGAATTGATATCTACGGGAGTACAAATGAATAATCGCGCTGTCGCGCGCGCGGACGGCGAGGATGCCTGATGCCGCGCGAACGAATCAAGCCCGGACGGCACGGGAAAATCACAGTCACCGTCGTTCGGGATGAAGCCGGAAAACCGATCCGGCACATAGCAAAGACCAGGCTTCGCGACCTCGACGGCGCCCTGCGACAGGTGGAAGCGATCGGCCAATCCAAGCCCAAGGCCATAGCGGTGCTCGAGGAAAAGCTGGCCCGGCGGGTCGCACCCTCGAAATCCGAAATCACGGCGGATACGCTCGTGCACCGCCTTGCCGAGCGATGGCGGACAAAAGTCGAGCGCTCCAAGCTGTCTGCGAACACCAAACGCCGATACGGGGAGCTACTGGACCTCCACATCGTCCCCAGAATCGGCAAGCTGACCATCACCGAGTGCACCACTCAGGTGCTGGAAGGATTACTCGAAGACATCGCCGATGAGGTGGGCAGACCAACCGCGAAACTCGCGAAGACCTGCCTGTCCGGAATGTGGACGCTAGCAAGCCGATACGGCGCCAGTACCGGAAACATCATCAAACTGCTCGCACCGATCCAGGTCGACGACAAACCGGTCGTGGCATGGTCGCTCAACGAGGTGCAACGCATCCGAAGCGGGCTACGTAACGACAAGCTCGCCGTCGCGAACGGTATCGCCGATCTGGTCGATCTCCTCTTGGCCACCGGATGCCGGATCGGCGAGACCATGGCGTTGAAGTGGAAGCACCTCGATCTCGACGTCAACAAGCCCACAGCGCTCGTTGAAGGGACCGTCGTGCGTGTACGCGGCGGCGGGATGATCATCCAACCGCATCCCAAGGGTGGCCTGAACGGCAAACGCCGCCTGCTGCTGCCTGAGTGGGCCGTAGAGAGGCTGACCGCCCGCCGTGACCTGATACCGAAGATCTCGTGTTCCCATCCCGAGGAGGGACCCTGCGCGATCCTCGCAATGCCCGCAAGCAACTACAGCGGGCACTCGACCGCATCGGAGTCATGGGGATACCCCAGAACCCCCATGCGGCGCGCAAGACCGTCGGCACGCATCTTGCCGAAGACGCCGATGGCGGGCAGTCCGATATCGGCGTCGCGGCCGCCCAACTCGGCAACACCGAGGCGGTGACACGAAGGCACTATGTCCAGCGCACCCATCAAGGTCCCGACGCCCGGAATCGCTTCGCGGCCTTCGCTCTGCCGGATGAGCAAGACGGGAGCAAGACGGGACTGCCGCGATAAGCCGCACGTGACTGTTGAGAGTGACCAGCGACGCCCGACGTCGGTCACCGCTGGATAGCAAACAACCAGCTCCCGATGCCTTGGCCGGGCAGGGTGTCGGGAGCTGGAGGGAGCAGCATGTGCCCGCAATTTGAAAAAGTTGAGTAAGTGTTGACCTGGGCCGTCAAAAGCACGACCCGAACACCAACCGCAACCCACTGACCAGGGGGTTTGTGGGGCGGGCGGGGCTCGAACCCGCGACCAATGGATTATGAGATCAAACACTGCGAACACTGTCCTGACCAGGCAATATCCTGGTCAGGAGTATGCAAAATAATAAAATACATTGCTGTCGATCGACATGCGCTGCGATCTTGATGCGTTCCAGGCGACTCAGAGAGGCATGTCAGTTCACGTCGGCCTTTCACCACCGATCTCGAGCGGCAGCGGCTCGTCGTGACCGACCAGGCGGATGAACTGGCTCCGTAGCCGATTACGTCGAGTTCAGTACCTGCGTGCGCTTCGGGCGAGCCGGTTGCGGCATCGCCTGCATTGGGAACCCGGGTGCACCGCGCTACCGTGCGCAGGACCTCGAGCACGATGTCGGCGCCGAAGCCTCTATCTACGGTGCGCCCGTCCAACTGCCTTGAACGGAAGCAGACCTCGATCATGGCCAATATCGCCACTGTATTCGTCCGGGTCGAGTCGGCCCCCGACGCTCCGCTGTGGACCGCGGACGACTTCTTTCGATATCTGCTACACCCCCATCTCGGCACCTACTACGTCCCGCTCTGGCATCGCGTCGGCGACGGTGTATTCGACTTGCAGTACGGGGCGAAATGGACCGGAGGCTTCGCCATCGATCAGATCTGGGCCGTTCACGGCGATCGGCTTCGTTCGGTGTGGGTTCGTTACTACGACGACGGGGGTGATTTCGATGTCATCGGTCACCGAACCGCCGCGATGGCAGACGAGTCGGAGTTTCGCGTCTGCGACTATTGGTACGACGGTATCCGGCTCGTATGGCGTTCCGGCTGGGAGCCCGATCCGGCGCAATTCCCGAAGTGGTCGGCTACCCCGAGCGGCTGGTGGTACGCGACCGGAGAACGTCGCCGGCGTGCTGCCAACGAGCGAAACACGCTCGCGGACATCGAAAGACCCACTCCGACGACGAACGCGTGGTTCTGGGGCACTGATGTCCAGGGGTGGCACGAACACCTACGGCTGTTCGGTCTGCCGCAGGACGTTCTCGACGGTGCGGCCGCCCTCGCCCTGCGCCTGCAACGAATCGAATTACGCTGGCGCGGCCGAACGGTCGAGGTCGTGGAACGCACGGACGACGATCCGGACGACGACGCCAAATCCTGGATCCGCCTGTCACTCGACGACTGGGACACCTGCGCCGATCCGCAGTACCTGAACCATTTCGGCATGCCCTGATCACGCGCGGCGGGAACACGCAGCGCCCGAAGCGTCTCACCAACCTTCGTTTCCGGACTCGAATACGAACCCCGTGTGTCGGTCAAGCTGTCGAGTTCGATGTTTCCGCTGGTAGAGGGCTGGTGTTGTGGGGCGGGCGGGGCTCGAACCCGCGACCAATGGATTATGAGATCAAACACTGTCGGCGCTGTACTTACCTGCAAAGAAAGTGCATGCCACAGAGCATGTGACCATAATCTATTGGTCGCCGATCCTCGGCCGATCGCGCCGTTGATTCGTATGAGGGTACGCCGGCAGGCACGAGACCTAGCTGTGCCGTCTCATGAAATTGGTGCCACGATGTCGATCCCGTATTCGAGTTGGATCAGGCGGCAGGACGGTAGGCGCCTCACGAGTGTTCGAGCCACAGCCTGTCGGTAAACCCGCCGCGCTCGATTCTCTTCTGCTCGGCGGCGCGGATCACGTCATCCAAGGTGAAGCCGCTGAAGATGCTGAGTGCACGGAGAACTTCGAGGACGTCGGCGGCTTCGGTGAGACGCTCGTCGTGGGTGGTTGCCTGCCGGAGTTCGGCGGCCTCCTCGAGAAGCTTGTCGTGCAGCGCGTTTTCGTATCCCTGGGCGTCAAGCACACGCACCGCGGGCGCTCGGCCGGTCGCGCGGATGATTTCCGGTATCAGGTCTCGGACGAGTTTTCCCATTTGTGTCGTACCTCCTCGGCATACTGCGGTCATGCAGTTCTACCGCGCGGAGCCCACAGCGCGAACGTCCTGGCGCCTGGCGATCCTGATGGGTGCTAATTCCCGCACCTACAAGTTCCCGTTGGGAGCGACGTTGCTGCAGTATGCGGCTTCCGGGCATGACGCTGTCCCGCTCGGCGAGTTCGCGGCGGCGTACACATCACAGCTTCTAGAACGACCGAGTGGGAGATGGCAGTCACCCACCGGAGTCGCGTTGGGGGCCAGGGACTTTCTGACCGTGCTGGACCGGGAGCGGCAGGAATCCACCGCCGCCGGTCGCCCTACCGAGGCTCTCGTTGACGCCGCGGTGAAATCCATCCCGTCGATGGTGATGCAGAAGTTCCACAATCTGCGGGCTGGCCAGATTCCACACACCTTCTACGAGCTCAGCGGGCGGGGTAGCAATCGGATCGTCCGGCTTACACCGGACTTGCTGTCGTTGGCTTCTGTCGCACCGAGCTTGTTTGCGGAGTTGGATTCTCGCTGGGCGATCGTCGAGGCATCCTTCGATGCGGGAATCGGCAAGAATCTCGTCGCTTCGGGTGTAGATGTGGATATTGACTCGGCGATCATCGTTTCCCCAGCCCGCCGAGTCTCGCTGACATCGGTTCGCGGCGCCATCATCGGATTCCAGCACGGTCGGTGTTTCTACTGCCGCGAAGCGCTCAAGGATGCTGGGGTTCATGTGGATCACGTCTTCCCCTTCGCATGGATGAAGACCGGATCGTGGCGGGGGCCGAATTTGAATCATGTCTGGAATCTTGTCCTTGCCTGTGCCCCATGCAATCTGGGCAAGGGTGCGCGCCTGCCCAGTGCCGATGAGATCGAGCGCTTGCTTGATCGCAACGACGCCATCGCCGAATCGCCGCGTCCGCTGCACCGGACCCTTGAGATCTCGATGCGAGCAACAGGCCCTAGCGCCCGTGAGCGACGGCGGACGTTCATTCGCGAGGTCTACTCACTCGTCACCGACGGCGGCTAGGTTGTGCTGTCTCACGAGATCGGTGCCATCGGCGGCCGGGCGTTGCGGTAGGTCGTCAGTCTCGTGAACCAGCCAGCGCGGGAACGCCACCACATGCGCATTCAGATTCGAATCGACCTGCGCGACAGGTGCTTTCGCGCGCTCCTCGATATCGTGGACTACTGCCCGATGGCGAGAAAGAAACTGACCCTCTGATCGTTCTGGCGAACAGAGGATCCGGCTGCCGGTTAGCCTCAATCATTCACCGGCACAATGTCTCTCGCCTCCGTATATTGCAGACTATGCCATGGAGTGTGGTCGCAACTGCGAGTGTCGGTTCGGTCGCCGCAATGGCGGCCATTGTCTTCGGTTGGCTGACGGCTCTCCGCGCCCAGTACGACCGTGTGCTGAACGTGATCGACTACGTCGCGTCAGATCGGGTCGCCGAGGCGCGGCACCACCTTGATGCGATTCTTTTCGATCGCCGCGGTGTCGTGGTACCCCAACAACGACGAACCACCTTGGAGAACCTCTTTGTCGTTCTTTGGGCCATCGGAAGAATTGATGCTGTCCGGGCTACCTTGCCGCGGGCCAATGGACCATGGTCGGGGCCGCACCGACTGCTCCGGGACAGCACCGAAGAGTGGGTGAGGTTCTGGATTCGGAACTATGAAAGTGGTCGACGGTCAGCAGCGACCAGAAACGGTGTCCGGTTGGGGTAAAGCCCAACCGGACACCGAGCTGTCCCACGGAAAGGAGTTCAGCAACTAGACCTAATAGTCACCTGAGCAATCCACGAAAAGTAAATGGCGGGATACAGTAGTGGGCGAACCCAGTCGATTACCTGGTTTTCGGTTACTGTTCCGGGACTGGAGAACTTTGGCATCGTGAACAGAACCGTTCCGTTCGCGTCCTTCAAATCAAGATTGTGGATGACCCAAGCATCACCTGAACCAGACGAGTAAAACCTGGCCAAAAGTTCACAGGTTCCGTCCGAACGGAACCGGAAGGTTGGCCCTTTGTCAAGGGTGCCGAAGATGAGACCTGATAGTTTGCAATCGCCGTGAAAGATAGGCGCGCTCCACATTAAGTCTCTGCTTTGAATGTCATCTGCCTCAAATTTGCTGGGCAATTTTGGTTCGTCGCTTGTTGAACTTAGAGGGGTATCTTCCTTTAACATGGCCTTCCTTCCTAGTATGGGCAATTTTCGGTCGTTGGGAGGATGAAGAGGCGGAAGGTGGTGAGTTCGGGCATTTCGCGACGTGGGATCGAGCAGCCGTTCTGCGCGCGAGAGGCGGATTCAATTAGGGATGTCGATCACGCGTGGCCGCTCAAGTCACCGCTACCTGGACCCGCTACGCCGCCAGCCACCACTATGGACACCGTCGGGTTGGGCGCCATCGACTCGCAAAGTTGGTTTCGCGATTCCACCAGCATCAATCCCCGGGTTCTACCAGGTTTCTGAGGAATCCGGCGGCCCGATGTCGACGGAAGAATCCAACGAGACGTCAGTGACACCAGGGATTGTTCGCAGCCGCTGGGCGGTGTCGTCACCGGCGTCGCCGGTGACGACACCGAGCTCTTCCAGGATCTTGTCGGTCGTGAATCCCGCGGCGGTCAGTTCGTCGACGATCTCCGAAATGGGACGGTCGGGCGCCGTCGTTGTGACGATCCACTTCTTCACGCCACCCATTTTCCTCCTTCTCGGACTCGACTCGACGGGCGGTGATTCGGTTACGGTGCCTGCACCAGCCCCGCGCCGACGCGGGAATGCGGGAACGGTAGCCGCTTCGCCGTCTCCTCCAGCCTCTTCCAGAGCTTCGTGCCACGCAGACCGGCGTCGGATTCTGCCCACAACGCCGCGCATCCGGCTACGTGCGGAGTTGCCATGCTGGTGCCGCTCTTCGGGCCGTGGAGTTGCGGCCGCGGCACCGAGGAGATGACGTCGCGGCCGGGAGCAGCGATATCGATCTTGCCGATGCTGGAGAAGGACGAGGGGGTCAAGTTCTTGTCCAGGGATGCCACCGACATGATCGTCGGCGAGTTCGCCGGTGCCCCCGTAGCAAGCCCGGGCATGTTTCCGGCGGCAGCGATGATCAGCGACCCACGCCGCAGCGCACGCTCCCCGGCCGTAGTGTATGCGGCCTGAACCGGTGACAGGGCTCCCAACGACATCGAGATGACGACACATCGGTTTGCAAGAGCCCAGTCGATCCCGGCGAGGATGCCCCCGGTCGACCCGATTCCGGCGTTGCTCAGGACCTTTCCGACGAAAATCGGGGCCCGATAGGCGATTCCGTAGCGCGGGATCGCGCCGGCGGGCGCCTTCGGGCCGCATGCGGTGCCGATGCAGTGGGTTCCGTGGCTGTGCATATCCTGCACCGGTTGTCCGACAAAGCTGTTGCTGACGAAATTCCGGCCTTTGAAGTCCGGGTGGCCGAGGTCCATGCCGGTATCCAGTACCGCCACCCGGATTCCGGCGCCGCTGCGGGTGCTGGGCGGTACCTTGCCGGCAACGATGCCCCAGGTGGCGCCGGCCATCTGGGCCTCGACTTCGTCCTCCGCGACGAGCTCGTGCCCGCCGTTCACCCGCAAGTCGTCGGCGATGACCTCGGCTGCCCTGTTGAAGCCACGCAGGTAGTCGACGTCAGTCTCGCTGAACGCGAAGTACTCCGGCTCGACTGTTTCGATCGGACTGTCCGCGGACTCGACCTGCGCGAGTAGTCCATAGTCCTGCAATGCAGTACCGGACACAACCGCGCATCCGACTTCCGGCAGGACCAAAGCCTCATTGTCGCCGATATCTTCGAGGGTAACTGCCCGGTCGCCGAATTCGCGGGCATTGACCACGCTGCAGCCCTGGCTGCGGAGCGCCTGCACACCTCCTTCTTCGGCGTCTTCCCGGAACGTGATGACATAGCGCCCGGTCTCCATGCTCTCGTCACCGCGCTCCTGCACAGCCTGCAACAGCTCATCGGGCGTACTGCTCAGACCACCGATGTCACCGGGATCGTTTCCTGGGTTCTTCGCCACGATTGCTCCATTCGCTTAGAGGTGGACCTTGCGTTCTGGGACAGGTCGGACGCGCATGGCGGCGGCAGGGTGTCGGCATTTCCCTAGATGCCACGTCCGGCGGTTGCCGGGTCGGCTGCGGGGTGGAGGTATCACCATCAGTGATGTCGACCAGGTGCATCGTCCCCAGCGAGCACATCGTCACCCATTTGGAGGCCACAGCACCTGCACTGGCTCGACCATGTGCGCCTCCCCGGTAAAGGGACAGGACAGATCAGTAGTGAGAGCGTTCCCAGTTCCCGTTGATCGTAGGGCGACAGCGTGCCGTCGTGGTCCCGATTCGAGGTCACAAATAGATAGCTGTTAGATTGCCACTAGTGGGGCGCTACGATCGCCTCACCCGTCCTTTTTCGCGCCTGTGCGGTATAGGGTCGCGGACCTCAGGTAGCTGTAGACGGTTTCGCGGCTGATCCCGAATTCCTTGGCCAGCATGGACTTCGGTTCGCCAGCAGCAGCGCGCGACCGGAGTGCATCGGCTTGTTCGGTGGTAAGGGCGGGTTTGCGTCCGGTGTAAGCGCCGCGGTAGCGAACGGTTGCTGGCATACCCCACATAGGATCGGCCCGGCGTCGATGGTGCGCTGCGCCGCGCGGACTCGCCGCACCGGATCGCATCCACAGGTCAAGGCCCGACCATTGCGCGGTGCACGCTGATCGTCCTCGCCGCCTTCGTCGCCGGTCTCGCCGTCGCCTGGCGGGCCCGCCAGCGCGCCACCGTGTTCGGACCGGCGGTAGGCGACCAGCACGCTGTCCAACGTGTCGATCTGCTGCCGGTACTGCTCTGCGATCTCGTCCGGGACGGCAGTCTCCGACCAGCCGCGGTTCGCCTGTCGGGCGACGGTGAGACCGAATTCATTAGCGATCCCACGGTATTTCGCGTTGTGGTAGGCACCGCCGCGGCTGGTGTCCTGGATCCCGCGAGTGCGGGCGACGCCGTGCGCGGCTTCGTGCAGCAGGGTGCCGATAACATCGCGGGCGCCGAGCGCGAATCCTTCACCGCCGACGAACAATTCCGGCATCCACTCCTGGCCGTGCAGCCAGCGATCCGGCCCGAAGTGACCGAGCCGCACCCCGCGCGGGGAGCCGATCGAACCGGCCGCCATCGCGACCACCACATCCGGTACGTCCGGATGCCGGTCCCGAATTGTCGCCCATGTCGATTCGATTGCGGTCACTATCGACCCGGCGAAAGTACTCATCGAAAGACCTCCCCGCCTTGATGTTTATGCATCAGTTCTACCGCGAAAAGCCTTGTATCCCAATGATTTTGATGCATATACGTCAATCATTTGATGCCTAGGAATCAAATGATTCGTAAGCATCAACCTCCGCGAATTGTCTTGACGACTAGGCATCAAACTGACCAAAGGGCGACTCCCCTGTTGTGGTCCCACCTCGACGCACGAAGCTCCCGCGGGCCGCGCTCGCAATCGGCCACATGCTGTAACTCGCGTGCTCGAAACCGCCACTCGCGCACCTGACTTGATCTGGCGCACTGAGCGCGCCCTGGCGCGCGAACACGCCACCGGAGGTGGCGCTGCTCTAAACGCAAGTTCCGCACCTGACGCAACCACGCTCCCAAGCCCCCTTTTGTGGTCCCTCTTCTTGTGGTCTTCTCTTCTCCTCCCTTCTGGACCTTCCCTGCTTTGTGTTTGGTGTTGTTTCCTGCCCTGCCCGGCTGACACTCTCTATGAACAGCGAAGCCATAGAGAGTGTTGGCCGGGCAGGGCAGGAGACGGCACCAAACACCCACGTCAGAACGTAGTTCTGACGTGGGGTCCGGGATTTGTCCGGGACTTGAAAATCCCGGACATGTCCCGGATAGATCCCGGACATGTCCCGGACAAATCCCGGACGGATTCCACACTCGGACAACGAGATAGACCCCGCGGGACCGGTGCCCGGCGGGCCTATCTGTTCAGATAGTTGCTCGGTTGTCCGCTGCAGAAATTCGCAGCTGGAGCGGTCAAACCTCGCTGTAGGTGTGACCCCGAACCAGTCCAATGCTCTCGCTGGTCGGGCGCACGAGTGAGGCGTCGACTCTCTCGGCGGGTGATCGGGGTGCAGCGGGGTCCGGCTGGGCCATTATGATTGGATCCCGATCGGCCAGTGTTGGACCGGGGCAACCCGATTCGGCCGATCTCCTTGCTTCAGCGACTCACGCAACGGGTCGCACGGCACTGTTCGACCAGCAGGTGCGACGGCTGGGCCCCCTCCGAGCGATTCGGGGTGGACTCGAGCCGTCGCACCTGCGGCGGAACAACCGAAGAAGAGAGGAGGGCGTGTGAGCACTGCGCCCGAACCCAACACACCGCCAAACCCTCGCTGGAAGAAACTCCAGCGCTCGCTCGAATCACTGACGTGGGTTCGTGCAGGGGCGAACGCCTACTGGCTGATACAGCATGTGGCTGATAATGCCACCGCTGCCTCGGCAATCAAGGCGATCGCCGAGGCAGCGGCACAGGCACTAGCAGCGATCAGAGGTCTCGACAACTGAGATCGCTCCGCTAGCGGCGGCCCGGGGAGCTCGCAGAGCTCCCCGGGATCGTCCGCGGACGTCTTGCGACTTCCGCTCACTTGCCGAATTCTATCATCCTGACATTCCAGAATTTCCTCCGCACTTCCTCCGCACTTCCTCCGCACTTCCTGGTCAAACCACCTGGTCAGCGCCCATTTTCAGTAAGTTGAGAGACTAGAGAGGCGCATCTCACCGGAACTTCAGGGGAATCGAAAAGGAAGTCTTTAGGCAGTCAATCGGCACGTGAGCGGAAGCCGTGCCGACGGCGTATGAGCTTGGTCGGCACGGTTCCGGGATCATCCAGTAGGCTGTATCGCCGTGAATCTCAACGGTTCCCGCCTGCTGCATCTGGATCGGCGTATTCCAGTGCCGCGGAGAGGGTGCGCGTGACCGACGACGAGCTGAGCTCAACCTGTTCGGCAATGCGTGCGTGAGACCAGTTCTGCTCGTGACGCAGGCGCAGGATCTCAGCAACCTTAGCGGGGTCGCGCCGCCCGGATGGGTCGGTGCTGCACACCATCTCGGCCACCATCGCCCATCGGTCAGTGCGCAGCGGCTGATCGGCGTCGTCGGTGCGCACGGGTGCCTCGATCTCAATCTGCTGCGCACTGTCGAGCTGTGGTGCACCGTGCTGGGCGGTCAGTTCGTTGGTGGCCGACCCGGTTTCGGTGTGAACTTCACGCACCGAGACGGTGCGTACCAATTCGGGCGTATGCACCGGTTCCGGGGCGCTGCGCACGGCTGGTGCGTGGTGGTGCTCACCGAGGATCATGTGAGCCAGCGCTGCTCCCATGCCGAGTACCACAACGGGAAGGCAGGCCACCAGCACCGTGACCGGCCACGGCGCCACGGTCACGCCGGCGGCTTGCATGAGGTGGTAGGCGACCTGCCCGACGGCACCGAGGGTGAGACTGCCGAACGCTGACCACTTCGCGTAGCTGCGGGTTCGTCCTGAACGGATCCGCCCGGACAGCCACACCGACAGCGCGTAGGAGGCGTATGCCTCCATCCCAATCGGCAACGTAATCGCGGTATTGATCTCGAAGTCATCGGCGATACCGGGCAGCGGGTGCACCGGCCCGAATCCGGTCAGCTCACCGAGGCCGACCCAGCCGGACCAGATCGCCACGAATGCGGGCAGGGCCAACAACAGCACCGGCCACGCCCGCACCGGGCGTCTCGGTGCCTGCGCACCGGTCTGTGCCTTATCCGGTGCGCTGCGGTGCGCAGCGTCGTTGCTGCGCACCGTGTCCGCACCGGTCACGTTCTCGGTCATGATTCGTGGTCTTCCTTTCCAATGTGATCGGTGCGTTGGATCAGCGGCTTCGGGTTCGTGCCCCTGTCGCGGGTTCGCGAAATCGCTGCCGTTGTGGTCGATCCAGGTACGGAACCGGATCGAGTTCCTCAAGGTGGTAGCCGGCGGCGAAATGGTCGGAGAGGTCTTTGCCGTCGCGGGCCTGCACGACCCGCACCTCTCCGACGCGGTCCGCCAGGGTGTCGGCGACCTTGGCGGCGTGCAGGTAGCCGGGGCGGTCGCGGTCGGCGACCACGATCACCCGCCCCGCCCCGCGCAGCCATTTGGCGTGTTCGGGTGTCCAGGATCCGGCCCCCATGGCGTTGCAGGTCGCGATCATCCCGACCCGGTTCGCCGCCTGGACGTCCTTCTCGCCCTCACACACATAGATCTCGCGGCCGGTGTCGAGAGCTTCCCGGATATCGGCCAGCTTCCACGGGATCGGCGCGAAACCGCCCTTCTCCCATTCGGTTCCGGTCCACCTGGCTTGCCAGAACGATTTCGCGTAGCCGTGCTCATGCGGAGTCTGCAGCCGGAACACCGCGCCCTCGATGCGATCGGTGTGCCACCGGTAGACGTAGGTGTCAACGTTCTCCGCAGGCCCGATCTGCGCCCCCAGATCCGGTTTGTTCAGGACCGGGAACCGGGCGGCCGCGATCGCCCGCTCCACCGGAGTCACCGGCCGCCCCTCAGCGACCGCGTACCGCTGACCGTGAATACCATTGCTGCGCTGCTGGTTCAGGTCACGTTCGGGCAGCCGATCCCACAGATCACGCACCCGCAACCCGATCCGGTCCAAAACCTCCTCGTCGTCACAGCGAGCCCAGCACCGCACCATGGTCTTGCCTTCTCGCGGGTCATAGCGCACACCCAGTGACGGGTTGTGGTGCTGCCCGTCGCCCTCATGCACCGGGCACAGGTAGTTCGTCCATTGCACCGGGGATCGCGGATACGGAGCTGGACCGACCCGGCGGGTCAACGCGTCGGTGACGACTTGGTATGAATGCCCTTGCGGCTGTTGTGGTTCCATCCTCAGCGCCCCCGCTGGATCTGTCGGCGCACACGTGCGCGTTCGATCGCGCGGGCCTGCTCGATCTCCCAGGCCTGCACGAGGCTGCGCCGCTCGACATCGGAGACGTTGGCGGATGCCTCGGCCGGCGAGGTATCGGTCGCAGCCAGCTTGCGTTGCATCGCTTTGGGCTTGAGCTGCCAGTCATCGCACGCATAGCGCAGGTAGACCCACTGTTCGCGGTGCGGGCCATCCATCCACCGATCATCGATATCGGCGTATTGATTGATCCGCTGCTGGAACTCAACCTCGCTACACCGTCCGGCGCGGTAGTCCCGGAACGCCTCCGCGTTGATCCGCTCAGCGTCGGCGAAGTCCGCGCGCATGGCGTCTTCGTGTTCGCGTTCCATGGTTCACCGCCCCCGCTCGATGCCGGGACGGGTGGTGTCGGCAGCGGCCAAGACACGGCCCTGTTCGATGCTGCGGCGCTGTACCGCGTCCAATTTCCCGCCCGGGGTGTGGACAGATTCGACCAGTGCGCGCCGCATCATATTGGGATCGGATTCCCATTGGGCGCGAGCGTGTTTGAGGAATCCCCACTGCTCCCGGTGCGGGCCGTGGTGCCAACCGTGATCGATCGCGGCGCCGTCGGTGTAGAGGCGGTGGATATCAGCCTGAGTCGCCTCCGGCCGATACGCCATGCCGGTGAGTCGATCCAGTTCGGTGAACGCCTCACGCATCGCTTCCTCGTGCTCGATGTGCATCGCGCTCACCGCCCTCGTTCGATCCGCGACCGTGTCCGCGGGCGGTCTTGCGCGGTGAGGTCGCGGGCCTGTTCCTGGCTGCGGTACTGGATATCGGTGAGCCCGTATCCGCCGTTGTGGTCGATGTTGTCCAGGAACCGGCGCATGGTGTCCGGTGCTCGCCGCCAGTCCTCGCGGGCGTCTTCGAGGTAGTTCCAGTGCTCGGCGTGCGGACCGGACTCCCACCGATCGGCCACAACCTGCTGTTGCATGTCGAGGAGCTGGATCTCGGCCTCACTGTTCGAGGCCTGGTACATCTGCCGTCCCAGCTCGACATAGGTGGTGAAGTCGGCGCGCATGGCTTCTTCGTGTTCGCGTTCCATCTCAACGACTCCTTTCGATCCCGTTGCGGCGCTGGCCATTACGCTCGGCACGCTGGTTGTCGACGTCGATTGGCCGCCACGGTTGGGTGTCGTCGAGTCGTTCGGCAGGCTTGGTCCGTTCGGCGCTGTGGTTGTCCTCGGCGTCGATCACCACGTGGTGCTGTTCCTCGCCGCGCTGTTGGGTTTGCTCGGCCCGATCTGCTGTGCGTCCGTTTCGTTGGGTCCACAAGGTCTGGGCGAGTTTCTGGACGGCTTCGTCGCGTTCACGCTTGTAGCGGTCGCGGTCGGCGGCGACCTGATCGACCTTCGGGCGGTCGCGCAGTTCACCGATCTCGTTGGCGAGGCGGATGTTGCGGTTCTTCAACTCCTCGATGCGGCCCTCGGCGCCGGCCAGATTGCGCTTGAACTCGTCGCGGTCGGCAGTGACCGCGTCCAAACCGCGCTGCAGGACACCGACACGGTTCTCCAACCGGTCACGATCGGCGGCCATGTCTTTCAACTGGCGCTCGATCTGAGCGAACCGATCCGGATCCACCGACGTGGCCGACTGCTGCTCGGCCGTACGGGTTTTCGGCTGCTCAGTAGCCTGTCCACGCTGGGGATGCTGGCGCTGTTCACGCAGGCCACGAACTTCGTCGGTAACCATCCCGAGCGGCCCGTCCACGACCTGCGCGTCGTGTACTCGGCCCTGTTCGCGGATAGTGACCGAGAAGTCTTGTCCGGCGCGACTGCTGGTATCGCGGTAAGTGTCGAGCTGATGCAACGTCCAGTCGTATGCCTGCTCACGAGTGTCGAACGTGCGCAACTGCGTACGGTCCTGCGGCGGGACCTTGGCGTACTCAGCGTCGTCGAGGTGCAGCACATCGGAGGGACCGACGTTGACCACGAACGGTTTCCCCAGCTGCTGGGGTGGACGCTCGGCGGCTGGATGCAGCTGTTCGGCTTGCGCGTCGGCGACGGTGCGCAGGTGATCGGCGAGGGTGTCAGCGTCGGCGAAGATCCCGGCGTCGGGCGTTTGCCGGTAAGCACCGTCAGCGGTGCGGATGATGCCCAACGGGTGTTCGAGCTGCTCGGCGACCGCTTCCGGTGCGCCGTGGCGGTGATACACCTGCCGCCCAGCCGGATCCCGCAAACTCGCCTCGACCTGCTGACCATCGACCCACATCGAGTGGTCGATATCGCGGTACATCCACGCCAAACCCTCACGCGGACTACCGAACCCGCGAGCGTCCCGACCCGCGATCTGCCCATCCCGATCAGTCCAGGTCAACCGGGCCTCATACGACGGCTGCGACTGCTGCTGATCGAATCGTGGGCTGTCGGCCTGTTCCCGGACAGTGCGGGCGACCTGCGCGCGGTAGCGCAACGCCTCGATACCGCGCACCTTGTGCGCCTTGGCGAACAACCGGCCCGGCTCGAACCGCGGGAAGATCGTGGCCGCGTCCAGACCATCCAGCGCGATACCCTGTTCGACCTTCGTCAACCGCGCGTTGGCGACGATGCGCGCCCGCAGGTCGTCGGCATGCCGCACCAAGGCTTGGGAATCACGGTAGCGGCGCTGGTGATCCACACTCGGATCGGCGCCGCGATCGGCAACCGCCAGGGAGTGCGCGCGGTAGCGGTCGATCATCTGCTGGGTCCACACCAGCTGCTTCTCACGGCCGGCATGCTCGCCGCGGCGCTGCTCGCGCAAGGTCAGGCTGATCTGCTTGCGGATCCGGCGACGGTCCAGCCAGTTCCCGGCCTGGGCGTGTAAACGCAGCATTTCCTTCATCGCGTACCCGAACTTGCGGGCCTCGGCGATCAACTCATCTTCGGGACTGCGGTCAGTCATGGTGTTGTATTCCTTTCAGCGGTAGGGGAATTCGGTTATCTGCTGCGGCGGCGGGTGCCGCGTCGCTGCTGTTCGAGCTGCTGGTTTCGGTGCTCGTCGGCCTGGTCGGTGAGCTTCAATCGGCTCGCGTTCTTGCGGGCCTCGTCGATCGCGGCTTCGACCCGGCACAGTCGCCGGTCTGCGTCGTCCAGTGCCGTCAGCACCGCGCCGTTGGCGTCGATTGGTTCGATCGGCTCACCGAGGTTGTCCACCGCCAGCGACTGCGGTGAATGGGCCAGATCGACATAGCGTTCGCTGACCCGGTTCAGCTGGTCGCGCATCTGGTTGATGTGGTCGTAGAACTCCGCCAAGTCCTGGTACAGCTCGGATGGGACCGGCAGGATCGGGTCGTTGGTGTCATCAGGCATCACCGATCACCCGCCGATCTCGTTGCCGACGCCCTCGACCGACGCAGCCGCGGTGGTGTCGTCCAGCTCGGGCGTGGGAAACGCGATATGCGGCCACGGCTGGCGGCGCGCGGTCTCGATCTGTTCGCGGGCGATGTCGAGGCGCAACCACTCCACGCGCGGCAACGTGGAACGCATCCGGTAGTCGTTGCGGCGGCGCCACTCCCCGAACAGTGCCGCGCAGTGCGCGTACCGCTCGGCGGGACCACAGCCGCTACGAAACTGCTGCTCCGCGTGGATGATTTCAGCGACCAGCTGCGGCAGGGTCAGCTCCTGCGCGGTGGCGACCATGCCGGGCGTGCTCAGCAGCTCCGGCGCGAATCCCGCGGCCACCGTGGCGGCTTGCTGCTCGCGTTCCTGCTCGTCCTGCTCACGCTGAGCGCGATAGAGCTGGTCCCGTTCGGCCTGCTCGGCGGCGATGCGGTCAAGTTCGGCGCGCTCGCCGGGAGTGAGTCGACGGCGGGCGAGGTAGTCCTCGATGTCGTCGAACGGGTCGAATTCGACCAGTGCGTACAAGGCGGCGAATACGCTCACGCCAGCACTGATGCCGATCGCGGCGGGACGAATGATGTTGCGGTTCATGATTACTGGGGTTCCTTTCGGGGTTACAGGGACGGCGGGACCGGTGCGGTGCGGTGGGTTTCGTGCCGGGTGCGGGCGACGTCGATGCGGCCGAGGACGGCGTGCACGAGTGCGGTGATGGTGGTGAACACGGCGGCGATCGCGTGGCCGATGCTGGTGGTGGCGGTGGCGAGGATCTGCGGGATCGATGGCCGCAGCGCGGCGTTCCACCACACGTAGGCCAGCCAGCTGGCGCCGTAGGCGGCCAGTGGTCCGGCCACTAGCAGCGGTTGCCCCCACGTCGCGAACGCGGTCGCGGTGACCACAAGGCAGGAGCCGCCCGCCGCACTGCCGACCATGCGCCGCCGCGCGACCCGCCCGGCCGCGGCAACCGCACCCGGGTCGGCGGGCTTGTCCCAATCGCTGTGCGTGACACCGGTATCGGTGGTGTCGGTCTTGACCAGCCGCAGCACCGGGCGTTCGGCCGGTTCAGGTTCACTGCTGCGGGCGGGCGGTGTGGGTGGGTTGTCGGCGGCGGCTACAGCTTTGGCGAGGTAGTCGGCGAACTCGTCGGCGATGATGTCGCCGATCGCCTTCGGGTCGACGGGTTCGCGGCCCTCGTCCGGGTTCTCATCGTCGTTGTGGTCGTTATCGCGGATGATGCGCATAATGTGTTGCTTTCCAATCGGTTTCGGGAAACAGGGATGCCTCAGGCGACGGCGGTGGCGCTGGAGGGGTTCGGGTTGTTTCCGGTGTTGTCGGCGGCGGCTTGGGCGGCCGGTGTGCCGGGCATGGGGGTGAGTTCGGTTGGGTTGACCTGCACGACGCGGCCCCATTGGGCGCGGCGGCCGCGGGCGTAGACGAATTCGCCGGTGTCCAACTGCCGCAGCACATCCGGGTCGACCAGCCACATCTCCCCGACCGAGACCTGGCCCTCATCGCCGTGGCGTTGGCCCTTGATCAGATGCCGTGACGGCAGCATTCCGCGCACGGATCCGAGGTGTTTACACAGGTCTCCGGCGTTCTCGTTGTAGCCGAGCAGCACACCACCCGCGCACGCCTTCAACAGCCGGTTCAGGCTCCACGCATCCCGCGCCAAACCCTCCTGAGACTGGGCGGCGAACAGCATCGCGACACATTGGGAGCGGCCTCGCTCGGCGGTGTCGATCAGGTTGATCGCGCCCCGGTCGGTGGTGGTCGCCGAGACTTCGTCGATGATCATCGTCACGCTGCGGCGCTGATCTTTGGCGGTGCGTCCGGCGCGTTGCATCACCATCCGCAGGATCGCGGCGACCTGGGCGCGGGCGGCGTCCTTGTCCAACCCGGGCACGGTCACATACAGCACGTCGATGTCGTCGAGGCTCTTGCCGCCGTCGAACACGAACTGCCCGTTGAAGTCCTGCAACAGGTCGAACAGGTTCGACGCTTTGATCAGGGCGTCGTCGATCTGGGGGACCTTCTCCTCCTGCAGCGCTTTGACCATGCGTTTGACATCCGGTGCTTGGCCCCAGATGTCGACGAGCACATCGGCGTCGAGTCGTTGCAGGAACTCCTGCGAGGACCGGGGTGGTCCGACCGGGGCGTCGATGACCAAAGACACGATGCGGCGGCGCATTTCGTCGAAGTGCTGGCCTTCGCTGGTGGTGGCTTCTCCCGCGTTGAGCATGTCGGCGAAGGCGGCGCGTTGGTCGCGGGCGGACTGGTCGAACAGGTTGAGTCGGTCCCCACCGGGCATCACATTCGCGATCCGCGCGGGCTCGATGCCTTTGCGGACCGCGTAGTCACGGATCTCGATACCGAGGTCGCGGTCGTCTTGGCCGCCCTTGCAGGAGATCACCGCGATCAGCGGGCGCGGGTGCTTGGCCCGCATCGCGGGCACGTCCTTCCACTGCACAAACGCCCGCCACTCGTAGTCGAGCATCCCCACGAAATAGCGTTTGATCAGCTCGGTCTTGCCGGAGCCGGTCGTCCCCACACACGCGATGTGGCGTTTGGCCTGCTTGTGCGGCACCACCATCCACGTCTGATGCCGCGTGGTCAGCTCCCGCCACAACCCGGCCGGTTTCGCGGTGGTGCGATCCGCCAGCGGGCCGAGCACGATGCCATCGGCCAGGCTGTAGGGGGCACCGAGTTTCGCGGCCTGGGCGGCGCGAGCGAACTTACGGGCGTTCATCGCGTCCTTGACCCGCTCAGTACGACCCAGGGACTTCAACCCGACAGTGTTGGTCTTGTGCACGAACTTCGCCCACACATACGTCGCGGTCACCGCCGCGAACGGCACCCCCAACGCGAGCATCATCGGCAACCCCGACCAGTCACCCTCGGCGACCCGGGACGCCCCTGACCACAAGAGGGAGGCTGGGGTGGTCCACGAACCACCCGCCAACGCCGAACATGCTGGCAGCAGCAGGGATCCGATCGCGAAGTTGCGCAACCGGTGCGGCGCCAACGGCCACCGTGCGGCGACGGCCACGATCATCACCAGCATCGCGACCACCACCACCCCGCACACCGTCGCGGTCCCCGCGACATGCGTGAGGGCGCTCAGGTCGGGCAAGTCGATACCGTCGAGCTGCTTGATCGGCGGCTTGACCGGGTGCACCTCGATCGCCGGCGGCGGATCCTGAACGATGCTCGGCGGTGCGGTCGGTGCCGGCGCGGCGGTGGTGAGGGGGTTGCAGTCGGTGGGGGTGAGGATGGGTTGGCAGTTCTGGTTGGTCATGACGCTTTACCTGTCTGGGTGAGATGAATGAGGGTGCGGCGGCGCCGGTTCGAGCTGCGCGCTTTGGCGGCGTCGCGCATCTGGCCGTAGCGGGTGAGGTATTTCGACCAGTCGCGGTCGAAGTCGCGGATCACCAAATCCAGTGCGAGATCACCGAATTCGGCCTCCGGTAACCGCTGCGAGGCGGCGGTGACGTTGTCGAGCACCGCCGAGGTGCGGCACAGATACAGCACCCCGACCATCACCTCGTCGGTGCTGTCACGCGCGGCGCGGATCGCGCCCTTGAGCGCGATATCCATGTACTCGGGGTCCTTCTTGGACAACTCGACTTCGACCGCCCACCAGCCGTGACGGCCCTTGACCACACCGAGGAACCGCCCGTCATGCACGTGTGGATGCCCCAGGATCGGCTCCCGCCCGGTCGAGACCGGGACCTCGCGGCGTGTCCCCTTCACGGCCGCGGTCTTGCCGATGCGGTGGCGCAACCGGCGCTCGGAAACCCACAGCTGCGGGTCGGAACCGACCAGCATGATCCGCGCCTGCGCGACCGCGCGGTAATGCTCGGCCAACCCCAACGGCGGATGCCAATCAGCCGGACGCCACCCCAGGTAGCGGGCCGCGGTCAACCGCGTCGGGACAACCCAGCGTTCCCCGGCCTGCACGTGATCGAGCTCGTGGATCTTGCCGTCCTCGTGCAGCCGTTTCGCCAGGCTGTAGACGTGGTTGCGTTCCATCCCGAGAAACCAGCCCAAAACATCCAGCTGCATCCCATGCATATCCGAAACACCCGCCAGCACAGCGGTTTTCACCGCAGTCGATTGTGAACGGCCCGGGCCGAGGATCTCGTGGGTGGTGCTGCGTGGCAGCCCGATGGCACGGCTGATCTGGTCAAGGCTGCGTCCGCCGCGCCGCAACACCGCGATCTCCCCGAGCACGGCTTCGACCTGGCGGGCCGACACCCCCAACGTCCGCGCGATCTCTCGATACGACAGACCGCTGGTGCGCAGGCCGCCGATGATCTGGTCCCGGTACATCAACTCCAGCTCGACGTAGCGGCCGGACTTGCTGCTGTGGTGGTTCATCGGGTTCGCTCCCTTCGCTGTGCAGAGGCACGGCTGCTGTGGCGGCGTGCGGCGATCGTTTGCCGCGCCTGCACCACCAGCGCCCCCATGGCCTCGATCTCCGCCGAAACCGGTTGACTCGGCTGCGTTTTCGTGAGGGCGCGGTCACGCTCGACGGTGCGGGTGGTGGTGTGCAGGCGCTCGGCGATCTGTTCGCTCGACAGTCCGCGCTCGGTGAGATCGGTGACCTGTTCGCGGCGCTCACGCGTCGCTGACCCTTGTGTCCACCGGGCTCGCTGCGGGGTGCCGTGCGGGTCGTCCAACGCGGCCTCGTCCCACTCGAACGGCAACGCCCACCCGTTACGGCGGCCCCGCGCTCGGGCCCGCTCGGACGGACCCGGAATCATCTGCAGCCGGTCGAACAGGTCTTTCACGGCGCGTTCGCGCTCCGCGGTGATGGACTGCCCTCGGTTCTCGCCGTGGGCGCGACCGACCAGGTTCTCCATGGCGCCGCTGTTGGAGCGCATGCCCAGCTCCCGGGCCAGCTGATTGCGCGGGTAGCCGAACGCGATCAACGCCTGGATCCGCCGCTGCGCCCCATGGCTGGGGACCAACGCGTTGTCCGCGACAATGTCGGCCGCACGTTCGGGCACCGGGACGGCCAGAATCGCGGCCGCGGCCTCAGCATCCATCCGGGCCTCGCCGTCACGAGCTGCCCGCCACGCCGTCATGTAGTCGACCCCGGCCAGTTGGGCCAGCTGAGTCAGCCGCACCCCCGCCGCCGTGACCCGGCCAATATGGCCGCGGACCTCAGCGGCGGGCACGATCTCGCGGGGATCCCAACGCCCATAGGCGATCTGCCGGTTGCGGCTGTTGCGATAGCAGCGCCGGCACATGCCACGCGCGTAATGAGCCCCGCCGCACCCACAGGCCGCGGCCGCTGGTTCCCGGGTCATCGTGCACGCTCGATTCCCCGGCCCGGCCGCTGGCTGCGGCGGGCGGTGATATCGGCGCGGGCCTGGGTGATCACCTCACGCATGTCCGTGGCGTCGATCCCGCGACGCTCACACGCCCGCACCGACCGCTCCATGCGTGCCAGCTCCAACGCCTCCAACTGGGAAGGAGTCGGAACCCGTTTCGGCACAGCCGTTTCCGCGTCGTACAGGAACGCCTTCAACGGCCCCCGTGAACCACCCCGAGCACGCAACACCTGCGCCTCGTAGTCCGCGCCCGGCCGCAGCCCTTCCCGCGCCAGCTGCCGATGCGTGCGCAGATGCTGTGGCGCGAACCCCCACGGCCACGTCGGGATGCCGAACTTCTCCCCTTCGGGATCGTGGAATCGGCTCATCGCGACCGCTCGATCCGCCGCGAACCTGTTCGAGTACGCTGCTGGGCGATATCCCGTTCCAGCGCCGCACGCCAGCTGCGCCGTGCCTCGCTGGTCTCGCGCTTGACCACGTCCCGAACACCTTTGAGGTAATCGAGCTTGGCGCGCTCACCCGTCGTCTGGGCGAAGTCGTTGCGCTCCATCGACGCCCACGCGGCCTGCGACATGTCGAACAACACCTCATCGGCCATCGACAGCCGCTCGAACCGTGCCCGCGCATCGTCCAGATCACTCACCCCCGCTCACCTCCCCCGAGGGGACGCAGCTGCCCGGCTTCTCCGGTGCCACACCGGAATTCACCGAACGGCAGATGTTCTGTGACGGCGGATAGTGATGTCCGGTGTCCTTCAACGCCGCACACGCACCGACCGCGACCAGCAGCAACACACCAACCGCCACCAACCGCAGCACCGGAGGCAACAACCCCAACGGCGCGTACACCGCACCGACACCGGTGAATTCAGGCCCCGCCATCGAATGCAACGCCGTATGCCCACGGCCACGGTCGAAATGAGTGACCGTGTACCCCTGCGACACCGGACCCGGCTGCCACGACGCGCTCACCGCGACCGCCCCCGATCAACGCGCGGTCGGTCGGCCTGCTCAAGCTCAGGTTGTGGATACTCGCGGACCTTCTCCGCCAGCTCGTGCGCCGAATGAAGCCAGTACTTCACAGTGTCGGCCATGTCATGGGCAGCCCTGCCGAGGTGCTGCACCGTGTACTTGACGTTGACGCTGCCGTACTCCTTGCACGACCACGGCTTGTCGTCTGGCCCCGGCTTGTTGAACAAGTCGGCGTACGGCTCCAACGCCCTGTAGCGGGCCTGCAACGCAGTCGTCCGCAGCCGCAACAACTCCTGCTCACGCGCGATCGCGTCCAACTCGTCCAACAACTCCAGCGGATGAAACGACTCGTTCACACTCATCGCCGCACCCCCCACCGACGCGACGCTCCCCAGAACGCGAACGCACCCAGCAGCATCACCGTGAAACCGACAACCGCGGGATGCGTCAGAACCAAGTAGCCGATCGACACCGCCGCAACCGCGAAACCGAATGTGCGGGCACGCATTACGAACCACCGCCTTCGTGGCGGCTCTTGCCACCGCGGCGCCGACGAGCCTGAGCCGACTTCAACGCCAGCCGGGTGTAATGGGCCTTCCGCGCCTGCGCCGCTCGGTAAGCCCGCTCTTCAGGACTGAGCAGCCCATCGGGATCAACGAGGCGATCGAACTTGGTCAGCAGAGCATCACGGGCCTTCGCCGTCCGGGCGGCTCGATCCGACGTCTTTGCCCAGGACTCGTGCGCGGCGATTCGCGCCTGCAACGCCCTCTCGACCGGGGTGCTCATGCCGCACCGCCATCCACGAACATCGTGGTCGGCTGAATCAGCGCCAGCAGCTCGTCACGTTCCACTCGCAGGAGGCGACCATTCACGCGGAACCCGCTGAGGTCACCGGCCGCGATCCAGTTCCGGATCGTCTTGGTATCAACGTCGACAAGTGCTGCCGCAGTCTTGAGGCTGATCAGATTCCGAGCCTCGGTGGAAGTCCTCTCCATCGGGTGTCCGCTCCTTCGAAAGTGGGAAATTCCTTGCAGTTCCCCACTTTTCGTGGAATTGGCAGGCAGAAGCACCGCATAGGTGGACTTGTCCAGACGTCTCAGGTACCGTAAAGAAGTCCCTAGAAGTCCCTTCGATTGGAGGAGACATGGCGAACGAACGCCTTCGCAGTGCGATGCAGCAGGCTGGGCTGGACATTCCGGATGTCGCGGACAAGACCGGCGTAGAGCCCAAGACCGTTGAGCGCTGGATCACGAAGGCGCGCACGCCCTATCCGCGGCATAGGCACGCAGTCGCGGCCCTCCTCGGAGAAACCGAGAACTACTTGTGGCCGGACGCCCTTGCACCGGAACGGAAGATCGAGGTCGCCCAGTCAGAGGTGCTGACGATCTTCCCCCACCGGAGTGCAATTCCAAGTGACTTGTGGAAGCGACTGCTGTCCAGCACAACCGAACAACTCGATGTCCTGGTTCTCGCGGGCCTGTTTCTCGCCGAGGAGCCTGAATTCGCACGGACGCTACGCTCGAAGACTCGCGACGGACTGAAAGTACGGCTGCTGTTCGGTCGACCTTCAGCAGCAGAGGCCGACAAACGTAGCGCCGAGGAACGCTTGGCGGTGGGCACTGTCCCCTCTCGCATCAACAACGCGCTCGCGCTTATCGAGCCGCTGGCCGCGATCGACGGCGTTGAGCTGCGGTACCACGACACGACGCTGTACAACTCAGTATTCCGATTCGACAACGAGATGATCGTCAACATGCACGTATACGGACTTCCGGGTGCGCATGCCCCAGCCCTTCATCTTCGACAATTGCCTGCAGGCGACATGTTCGAGACATACATGACCAGCTTCGAGCATGTGTGGTCGAACGCGACCTCCGAAAGGTGATCTTCATGAGTCGGACCGACTATTTTCACGACCCCAACGCCCCCACCCCTAACAGCGTAAAAGTAGCCGTGAGTGCCGTTGTGCGTGATTCACAGGGTCGAATCCTGATGATTCACCGCACCGACAACGATCGCTATTCGATCCCTGGCGGTGGCTTGGAGGCTGGCGAGACAATCACGCAGGCTCTAGTGCGAGAGGTCAAAGAAGAGACCGGAATCGATGTCCGAGTGACAGACCTTATCGGCATATTCTCGAATCCGGAGCACGTCATCGCATATGACGACGGAGAGGTGCGCCAAGAGTTCTCGATCTGCTTTCACGCCGATCCTATCGGCGGTGACCTCCGTACGAGCTCGGAGTCGAAGGAAGTCAGATGGGTTGCGCCGAACGATATTTCGTCACTGAACGTACATCCCTCAATTGCACTTCGCATAGAACGAGGTCTAAGTCCCGCAACAGGAACGTATTTCACGTAACAGCTAGATTCACGGCCTCATCAACCGCGTAGTAGCTTCTCGGTGCGCTCGGCTGCCTCGATCAGTTCGGGTGCGGCCTCCACCAACGACTTGGATACAACATGGTCTGGGCCGTACCGCTCACGAACCTCGGCAACGCGACTGCGCACGTCCGTAGTCGCTCCGGTTGGGGTCGTCGTCATATCCGCCCACCATAGGGCGTCACGTAGGGCTGTCTGCTCGTCCGGCCAGTCGATCTCGATGTCGCGGTTTCGCGCTTCTACCCGCGCGCATGAATGATTGGCGACGAGAGCACACAGCCGCGATGAAGCACCCCGCTGCCACAGAAACTCGGCTCCGTCGACGGGATGGAACCCGGTTCGGCAGATCGTCGGCGCGTAACCGATGTCATGCAGCCACGCCGCGGCAAGCAGCAGATCGGAGTCGTCCACAATGCCCGCGGCCCGCTGGGCATGCTGCGCAACTCCCTGCACATGCTGCCACCGTCGCGTCAGACCGATGAGGTGATCCTGCGCAAGCTGTGCCGCCCAGGCGACGAGATCGTCGGACATACCGCCAACGGTAACGCCTGACCGACAGGCTCGAAGCGCGCCGCCGGATGTTCCAGCCGATGCACCTACAGCCTGTCCCCAAGACGCGCTCGGCGGTGGGCTGCTTTTGCGCGTTCGTCGGCAACGGACTTGCCGTACCGATCGAGCATCTGCCTCGAGCGCCATCCGGCCAGCATCATAAGGTCCTGCTCCTGGCCGCCGTTGGCGAGCCAGTTGTGGGCGAACCAGTGGCGCAGCATGTGGGGGTGGATGTGGTCGATGCCCGCGGCCTGGGCGCGGCGTTCCAGCATCTGCCGTATGCCGTGGTCGGTCATTGGCCCTTGCCGACCGAGCCACAGCCGGTCGCTCTTCTTCGCGAACGGATGTTGGTTGCGGGCGCGCAGGTACCGGCGCAGCGCGATCCGCGTCTTGTCGCCGAACGGTGACGATCGTGGCCGGCCGCCCTTGCCGACGACCAGCGCGCTGTCTTCCTCGAAGTCGAGATCGTCCAGACCCAGGTTGGCGACCTCGCCACAACGACACCCTGTATCCGCGAACAGGCGGATGATCGCGTTGTCCCGCCGCGAATCGAAGTCGGTTCCGGCGCACTGGTCGAGCAGGGCGCGCAGGGATTCGAGACTCGGTACCGGCACGAGCTTGTCCGGAGCGTCCGGCAGACTCAGCTTGTCGAACGGGTTGGACTCGATGATCTCCTCGGCCGCAAGGTATTTGAAGAACTGCTGAAGGCTCCGATACTGGCTGCGCGCGTACTGCGGGGACAATGGCTCACCGGTGCGGCGGTTCGTCCTTGACAGCAGGGTCTCGATGTACCCGCCGATGTGGTCACGGGTGATCTCGGGCGCGTCCGTCGGCAGCGCTTCGGAGATCAGGTAATCGGCGAAGTAGCCGATGTGGACCATGTAGACGTCGATCGTTTTCTTGGCGCGGTTCTTCCGCCGAAGCTCGGTCGCGAAGTCGTCGCGCAACTCGCGGATGTCGTCCAGCGAAACGGTCCCCATGCCGCCCGATGCTACCGCAATAATCTATTCGTGGAAGAGCGCTGTTCTAGATCGAAACCTCTCCAGAAAAACAAAAACCCGCTGGTCAGCGGGTGCTTGTGGGGCGGGCGGGGCTCGAACCCGCGACCAATGGATTATGAGTCCACGGCTCTAACCGACTGAGCTACCGCCCCGTGTGCGGTGGATACCGACAGCGTTGGGGATGGTACCGGGTGGGGTGGGGCTGGCACCAGTCGGATGGGGGCGGCGTGGTGACGGTGGGTGGCGTGTGGGGGTGGATAGGGTGGGGGTGTAACCCGGGAACTGGCTGGAGGGTGGGCTGTGGCGAGTTTGTTTGCGAATGTGCTGAAGGTGCATCAGTGGGTTTATGAGAAGAGTGGCGGGGTGGTGGGGCATCGGGTGCTGTTCGGGAATCCGACGTTGTTGTTGCGGACGGTGGGGCGCAAGACGGGGCAGGCGCGGACGTCGGCGCTGACTTATGGGCGGGATGGGGCGGATTATTTGGTGACCGCGTCGAATGGTGGGTCGCCGCGGCCACCGGGGTGGTTGGCGAATGTGAAGGCGAAGCCGGAGTGTGAGATTCAGGTCGGGCGGCGCAAGGTAGCGGTGATCGCGCGGGCGACGCTGCCCGACGATCCGGATTATGCGCGGCGCTGGGCGATTGTCGACAAGGTCAATCAGGGGCGCTACAGCGAGTACCAGAAGATGACCAAGCGGCCGATCGCGGTGGTGGTGCTGACTCCGGTCGGCTGAGTTCAGTCGGTCTTTCAGGCATCGTAGTCGTCGTCGACATCACCACGGTCCCAAGCGGACTCACTCCGGGGCGGGCGGCTGGCCCACTGCACGATGAGAGCGACGAGACCGAGCACGATGAGGACGACGACAACGACAATCAGCGTTTCCACCCGGGGCACCCTAATGCCCAAAAAAGGTACCCGCAGGTACCGAGACAAGTTGTCCCGGAAGGCCGTTCAGACCGTAAGAAGTGTGCGTCCGACGGCGGTTCGCGATTCTATTGCCACATGTGCGCGATCGGCTTGTTCGAGCGGAAAGGACTGGCCGATAATGACTTCCAGCCGTCCGGCCGCCGCTTCGGCGAGCGAACGTCCGGTCAACGCGAGCCAATCGATATCGCCTTTTCCGGTCAGATCGAACAGCCCGAGCACGTCGATTCCACGCGCCGCCACGGCTTCTCGATCGAAGTCGGCGAATTGTCCTGCGGCAGCGCCATATCCGATGAAGCGACCGCCATCGGCTGCGGCTTCTATCGCGCCCGCACCCAATTCGCCGCCCGCACCGTCCAATACAACGTTCGCACCGGCTCCACCGGTCGCGGCGCGGGCCTTCGCAGACCAATCGGACTCGGAGTAGTCGATGACCGCGTTCGCGCCGAGTCGTGCCGCGAGGTCCAGTTTGGCGCTACCACGGGCCGCGGCAACGACATTGGCTCCGGCCGCGCGGGCGAGCTGAATCAGCAGGGTGCCCAATCCCCCACCTGCCGCGGTGATGAGAACCCACTCACCGGGTTGGATCGCGGCTCGGTCGAAGATGGCGAGCGCGGTCTTACCGTCGTGGGCGAGCGCTACCGCCGCCGTCAGGCTCAACCCTTCAGGCACGGCGACAAGAGTTTCGACCTTGGCGAGCGCTTGCTCCGCATAGCCGCCGATCGGCTGACCGCCCCCGATGCCGCTCGCGGCGGTATCGGTGACAACGCGCTTGCCGACCCAGCTCGGGTCGACCTCCGGACCGACCGAAGTAACCACCCCGGCGACCGCGCCACCCGGCACATACGGCGGTTCGAGCTGGAAAAACTCGGTGCCCCAACCACTTCGGAGCTGGACATCAAGGAACATGACATCAGCGGCCGCTACATCGACGACCACCTGTCCCGGTCCGGCGACCGGCTCGGGCACTTCACGCACCGAAAGAACCTCGGGCCCACCGAATTCCGCAGCGTGTACAGCGCGCATGACAACCTCCATCAATTCCTGACTCGATCCGACATGGACCAGCCTGGAACCTTAAGCAGAGTTGAGGTCAAGTCGAGCGCACCAATTACGCTGAGCGCGCAATTGCGCCCGGACGGGAATCGAACTCACCCACGCCGCCAACACATCCGCAGACCAAGCCGGCGGCTCCGACAACAGGGGACCTCGCCTGTTGCGGCACTCCCGCCGCCACTGTTACTGCCGCCGTCCCGCAACTAGCTCGCATCTCCGGTCGACCGCACGGCCGTCAGGAACCTCCTCCACCGCAGCTACCACCACCACAGCCGCTGCCGCCGCTACTGCTACCCCCACCGCAACTACCCCCACTCCCCGAGTCATTGCCGCCCGCATCACCGGCATCCCAGGACGAAGAACTGGGCCCCCCGATCCACCCGAACCCGCGCCGCGGCGTCCGACTCGGCAAGTTGGTCACCAGCAGCACGAACCCGGCGATCCCGCACATGATGAGGACCGTGATCAGGAAGACCAGCAGCAGGGCGAGCATTCAGGACCCACCACCGCCGCAGCTGCTCCCGCCGCCACCGCAACTACTCCCGCCACCGCCGCAGCTACTGCTACTCCCGCCACCACAGCTACTACCCCCACCACAGCTGCTGCCGCTGCCACCATCGTGACCATGCCCGTGCCCGTGATCATGTCCGTGACCGTGGCCATGCCCATAACCCCCACCACTGCCCGGATCGAAACCCATCCCCGAATCGAACCCGGCGGCCCCGTAAGCCCACGGCGAGTCACCGGAGCCCCCATACCCCCTCTGCCCGTGCTGCACTCCCCGGTTGGTCGCCCGGGTGATCAGAAATACGACCAGTGCCGTGATGCCACCACCGACCAAGAGGATGATCAGCAGCAGTACAACGAAGAAAACCGCCATTCCGAAATGGTATAGGCCCACTCCCCGACACTGAACCCACGAAAAGCAACGGCTCGCCGAACAATCACCCATTCGCCGTAGAGTGAATCGTGGCCTTCTTACGACACCGTACCCAGCGCCGAATCGACCTGAGCGATGTCGGCCGGGTGGTGGCCGCACTCGAATTTCCCGACGCGGTTTTCAAAACCAGCCCGTGGCAGCCGCGGGAACTGGTGGAAACCGGGCTGCGGCAGTGGCTGCGCTGCTGTGGTGCGGCCATGCGCGACGGTCAGGTCATCGGTATGCCGTCCCATGCGGTCGACGAGGCCTGGCACGGATTCATTCTGTGCACGGAGATGTATGCCGCATTCTGCACCGCGGCATACGGCCGTTTCCTCCACCACTTCCCGGAAGGCGTTGCGACGAAGGGTATTTCACACGGGTCCATGGGTGAACAACTCGGCCGCACCGTCGTCGCGTGGTCGATGGTCGCAAAGCCGGGCGAGACGTGCGTGCTCTGGGATCTCGACAGCAAGGTGGGCGTCGAGCACCCATGGGGTATCGGTGCCGAGCGAGTTGCGGCCATCGAGGCCGAACTCGCAGGCACACCTCAGACGCTCAGGTGAGCTTCACCCGTGCGGCGAAGAACCGCACCACCGCCGGGGCGAACTTGTTGAACTGGTACTGCAACCGCGCCTCCGGGGTGACCGGCACGATACTGCGATCCCGTTCGACCGCCCGCACGATCTGCGCCGCCACCTTATCCGGACCGTAGCGCCGCGCCTGGTACAGCTTGTCGTACCGCTCCTGCTTGCGCTGCTCTTCCTCCGCGCTGACACCCGAAAATCTGGTGGTGGCAACGATATTGGTGTGCACGATGCCGGGGCAGATGGTGTGCACGGAGATGCCGCGCCCGGCCAGTTCCGCGCGCAGGCAGTCGGAGAACATGAATACCGCCGACTTACTGGTTGAGTATGCGCTGAACCCTTGCTGCGGACTGTAGGCCGCCATGCTGGACAGGTTGACGATGTGTCCGCCGAGTCCGCGCTCGGCCATCGCCGAACCGAAAGCACGGCAGCCGTTGACCACGCCGCCGAGATTGATCCGCATGACCCGATCGAACTCCGCCGATGGCGTATCGAAGAACCCACCGGCCTGCCCGATTCCGGCATTGTTGATCAGAATGTCGGGCACGCCGTGCGCGGCGAGCACCTCCACCGCGTGCAGGTGCACCGCTTCCTCATCGGAGACATCGAGCTGATAGGCATGCGCCACACCGCCTTCGGCGGCAATCAGCTTTCGCGTCTCCTTGGCCGCGTCCAGATTGATGTCCGACAGCACGACTTCCGCACCCAGGCGCGCGAACGCCAGGCCGGTCTCGCGACCGATGCCGCTGCCGCCGCCGGTGATCACCACGAGCTGATCCTCGAATGGCTCTCGACTGCGCCCGATTTCAGCGCGACGCAGGCCGCGCGGCGCCACACCGCTATTCACCGCATCGATGAGCTCGGTGGTCGCGGTCGCGAGCAATTCGGGATGGGAGAACGGCATCCAATGCCCGGCGGGCACATCGCGGCGCCACAGCCGCGAAACCCATTTGTGCCCATCGTCATATCCCGCCGGTCGCACCGCGACATCGCGACCGGCGACGATCAACTGCACCGGTACCTCGGTGCGGCGCTCTCGCGGCGCGAGCATTCGCGGCAGGATATTGGCACGGTAGATGAGCAGACCTTCCACGGCGTCACGACGGAACGTGGGGCCGAGCACGATATTCGACGGCGCGGTGTCGTTCATGATCGAAACGATGCGCTGCCAACGCTTTTCGTGCGCGACGACCCGGAACACCTGATTTAGCCCCGGTGTCATCGAGAAGATCGTGTATCCAGACGACAGCGCCTGGGTGAGTGGCTGCCACAGATTGCGCGGCGTCGGCCGGGACAGCCTGGCGCGCACCCACTTCGCGAGATGGTCCAGATTCGGCCCGGAAACCGAGGTGAACGACGCGACCCGGGCCGCGGCCTGCGGTTCGCACACCGCCTCCCACACCTGCACCGAACCCCAGTCGTGCGCGAGGACGTGCACCGGTCGATCCGGGCTGACCGCGTTGGCGACGGCGAAGAAATCACCGGCCAGCGCATCCAGGCGGAAGTCTCGGGCGCGCCGGGTGCGGGTGGACTCCCCGTGGCCGCGGGTATCGTAAGTGACGACGTGGAAGCGGTCGGTCAGCAGTGGCACCACCGCATGCCAGAGATGGTGGGTGTCCGGCCAACCATGCACCAGCACAATGGTTTCCGCGCTCGGATCGCCGTATTCGAAGACGGCGATATCGAATTCGCCGCTGCGCACGGTCCGCCGCGTCGCGGCCGAGTCCAGGTCGGTCGTCGTCATTGACGTATCTCCTCGAGGTTCCTACTCACAGGTCCAAAACCAATCGCCCACCCCGCGCACGCGAGACGCAGACGAGCATCTCCCCCGCCTCGTGCTCGGCCGCGGTGAGCACGCTCTCGCGATGCTCCGGTTCACCGGAGAGCACCCGCACCTTGCAAGTCCGGCAGAAGCCCTGGCGACACGAGTACGGCCGATCCGGGCGGCTCCGCAGAATCGTCGCCAGCGCCGACTCATCCGCAGGCACCTCGACAACTTCACCGGTGGAGGCGAATTCGATCTCGAATGCGACACCGTCGACGATCGGCGGCGGCGAGAATCGCTCGGAATGCAGTTCGACGCCGGGCATTTCGCGCACGGCGTCCGCGACGGCGCTCGTCATCGGGACCGGGCCGCAGCAATACACCGCGGTGTCGGGGGTGACCCCAGCGAGTAGCGTTGCGGCATCGGGCAATCCGTGTTCGTCATCGGCGCGCACGGTGACCCGATCCCCGAATCCGGCGATCTCGTCGAGAAACGGAATCGTGTCGCGATTGCGCCCGGTGTACACCATCGACCAGTCGATCCCCAGCCGCATCGCCAGCCGCGCCATCGGCAGAATCGGGGTGATCCCGATCCCGCCCGCGATGAAATGTAAACGGGTGGCGGGTGATCCGTGACCGGGTACCGCGAACGGGAACGCATTGCGCGGACCACGAACCACAACGCGCGATCCGACCGGCAGTTCGTCGTGCACCTCCACCGAACCGCCGCCGCCATCGGGAATGCGGCGCACCGCAATCCGATATGCCCGGGTATCGGCCGGATCACCGCACAGCGAGTACTGCCGCAACCGACCCGAAGGCAACTCCAGATCGAGGTGCGCACCCGGTCGCCACGGCGGAAGTTCGCGCGCGTCCGGCGATTCCAGCCGCAGGCTCACCACATCCTGGTCGTGCGCCTCGATGCGTCGACCGGTCACCACCAGCGACAGCCGGTGATCATCGGCGCGCGGTGACAGATCCCGGCGGTTGATGATCGTGGTCCACCGCAGCCGCGCCGAGGCGACCGCGTCGAGCACCCGCACCGCCCGATCCTGCTCGCGCTTACCGAATAGATCGGCCGGCCGCTGCTCCGGCATCGGCCGCCAGTTCAAGACGCAACCGCCTGCGCCGCAGGCGATTTGGCCAGATATGCCACCGCCTGCGCGGTCGAACCGACGGATTCCGGGTTGTAGCCGGGCTTGAATGTCGTCAGCGCGCTCCACAGCAGCGAGGGCACACCGGGCAGCGCACCGCGCCACATCGAACCGAAGACGCGCGTGATCAGGCGCGGATAACCGAGGTCCGGCAGCGCGGGATCCTGGTGCACCATGAATTTCGTGCCGCGAACCACCAGCGTGATGAAGATCGGGAAGACGATCATCATGATCGCCGCTCGCCGCACGTAGCCTGCGCCGAAGTAGACGGCCACATCGTGGGCGACGTGCCGGTGTTCGACCTCCTCGGCTCCGTGCCAGCGGAACAGGTCGGCCACTCGCGGGTCGGCGCCGAACTTCTCCAGATCGGCATTGAGCACCCAATCGCCGAGGTAGGCGAAGAAATGCTCCAGGCAGGCGATGAATGCCAGTCGCTCCACCATGACCTGCCGCTGGGCGACACCATCGACGCTCTTGGGCCCGAGCGACTTCCGGAACAGGTATTCCGCCTGCCGCACATACGGTTCCGGATCGATGCCGTTCGCGGCGAGCACCTCGTGCAGCACCTTGTCATGTGTCTCCGCGTGTATGGATTCCTGGCCGATGAAGCCGAGCATGGCCTCGCGCAGTTTCTCGTCTTTGACGTAGGGCAGCGCGTCGGAGTACGCGGCGCAGAACATCCGCTCGCCCTCGGGCAGCAACAGGTTCAAGGCATTGATCAGATGCGAGGCGATGGGTTCCGCGGGCATCCAGTGCAATGGGGTGTCCACCCAGTCGAACCGCACATTGCGCGCGTTGAGGGCAACCTCACCGGGATCGACGTCCTGCCGCACCCTACGAAGTAGCTTCATCGATACTCCTCGATCTCACCCGCCGCGCCACGGCTCGAAAAGAGCCACGACCCGCGACGTTGCGTACCTTCCTTCATGGCCGTAGCAATGATCATACACATATGTGAAACCCTCGGTTACATACATGCCTGGGCAGCGCAGATGCGGCACGGAAAGCCTGCTTGACAATAGAAAGTTCCACTGTGACCGAGATCCCCGCGATCCGGCAGTAAACTAGAACACGTTCTAGTAGTCTTTGGCTATGGAGCGACTCACCGGATTGGATGCCAGCTTCCTGTACCTCGAGACCGGGACCCAGCACCTGCACGTCTGTGCACTGCTGATCCTCGATCCCGCCGCAGGGGGCGCGCACTACACCTTCGAAAAATTCAAAGCAGAACTCGGCCGCAGACTGCCGCTGATCCCGCAGATGCGGCGGCGAATCCACGAGGTGCCATTCAATCTCGATCATCCGGTCTGGGTGGAAGACCCGGATTTCGATCTGGACCACCACATCCGACGCATCGAAACGCCGCGCCCCCTGGAACGCCGGGAACTCGCGGACTTGGTCGGCGAGATCGCCAGTGTGCCGATGGACCGCAGCCGTCCGCTGTGGGAGATGAGCGTGGTGGAGCACCTGACCGACGGAAAACTGGCGGTGATCTGCAAGTACCACCACGCTGCCGTGGACGGCATTACCGGCGCCAACATGATGATGCATCTGTGCGATCTGGAGCCAGGTCTCAGCGAGCCCGAACCGGCCGAGGAGTGGCATGCCGAGCCGCAGCCCAGTGACTTGAAGCTGGCGGCCGAGGCGGTGCTGAACCTGCCCAACAAGCTCGGCCTGGTCGGCATGGTGCCGAAAACCCTTGGCATGGTTGCCGGTTTCGCGCAGCGACGCCGAAACAGTCAGGCGGGCATGGCCTTACCGTTGACCGCACCACGAACCCCGTTCAACGGCGCGATCAGCCCGGATCGTGTGGTGGCCTGTGCCGAGGCCGAGCTCGCCGCGATCAAGGAAATCAAGGCCGCCTTCGATGTGAAAATCAACGATGTCGTCCTGACCATCGTGGCGGGTGTGCTGCGCACCTATCTGGAGAAGCACGACGAGCTGCCCGACAAATCGCTGATCGCCTCGGTGCCGGTGTCGGTGCACGACGCTTCCCGGCACACCGCGGGCATCAACAAGGTCTCCTCGCTGTTCTCCCAGCTCGGCACCGATATCGCCGATCCGGTGGAGCGCCTGCGGCAGGTGGCCGAGGCCAACCGCGACGCCAAACAGGAACACGAATTCGTCGGCGCGGATTTCCTGATGGACTGGTCGAAGTACGCTCCGCCGAACACCTTTCAGTTGGCCGCGCGCGTCTACTCGTCGCTGAAGCTGGCCGAGTTGCATCCGGTGGTGCACAACCTCGTGGTGTCGAATGTGCCGGGCCCGCCGATGCCGTTGTATTTCCTCGGCCTTCGGGTCGAGGGCATGTATCCGTTCGGGCCGGTTTTCCATGGCGCGGGACTGACCGTCACCGCGCTGTCCAATAGCGGTGATCTGGACTTCGGATTCATCGCCTGCCGGGAACTGGTGCCCGATCTGCAGGCGATCGCCGATGCGGTCCCAGGCGTCGTCGATGAATTGCTGACCGCGGCACGCGATCTGGGCTGATGCCCACCGCTGCCCTGTTCGCCATCGCCGCCGGACAGGGCCGCATTCGAAATCTATTTCTGCCTTGCGGCAACGGCGGCGCAAGCCTCCAGCAAGACCGGCACGAAGCGGTCGGCCTCGAGCACGCAGGATGCGTGACCGGCCTTGACCAGATGAATGCTCGCACCGGGAATCATGGTCGCCATCTCCAATTGGCGATAGACCGGAATCGCACGGTCCCGCGTCGTGATCACGACGGCGGTCGGCATCTTCAGCTCGGAAAGCCAAGCGGTCGCATCGAATCGGCCGACCTCGGCGATGACCTGCGCCATGGCCCAACCACTGCTGCTGCGAAATTCGGTGAGCGCCCAGCGATTCAGCTTTCCCGGGGCCCAGGTGTGCTCCGGTAATTCGGGTAACCGGCCCACGTACTCCGCGGCACGGCGGTACGAGTAGGGGCCGATGGCTCCGGCCAATGCGCCGAAGGTCAGATGAAATGCGCGCTCGCGCAACTTCTCCTGGAACCGATACGGCGTCGCGCACAGCACCAGACCACTCACCCGATCCGAATGCCGGTGTGCGGCAAGCAATGCCACGACACCGCCGAGGGAGTATCCGGCCAGGATCGCCCGCTCGATGCCGAGCGCGTCCGCCACCGCGACGACGTCGTCGGCACAGTCCTGTACCGAGAACCGCTGCGAGCGGATACCGCGGCCGTGCCAGCGCTGATCGAAGACGATCACCCGGTAACGCTCGGCCAGCGCGTCGAGCGCCGGAAACCAGGTCAGGTAGCCCGTGCAGGCAGTGGCGTGCAGCAGGATCAGGGTCGGCGCGCCCGCAGGGCCCGGAATATCGACGACGTAGGTGCGCCCGCGCCCCGGCAGCTCGACGAGCCGACCGCCGGGCACCTCCGCGATATCGGGCACCCCCGAACGCCGGGAGAACCGCCGCATGGCCACCACCGCGGGATTCGGATTCGTCATCGTCGGCCTCCTCGCGCGGCAATATTAGAACGCGTTCTACATCGATGATGCCATAGGACCCGGTTCAGGCGAGGGCGCGGACGATGTATTCGGCGATGCAGGCGGGCTTATCGCCGCCTTCGCGTTCGATGGTCGCCTGGATGACGATCTGCAGGCCGCCGGGAACCTCGTCGACACTCACGATCCGGGCGCGGCCGCGGATGCGGGAACCGGCGGGCACGGGCGAGGGAAAGCGGACCTTGTTCAGGCCGTAGTTGAGGCGCGCCGAGGCGTCCTTGATGGCGATCAGGTCGGCCATCAGCGGCGGGAGCAGGGAGAGAGTGAGGTAGCCGTGTGCGATGGTGGTGCCGTACGGGCCGGTGGCGGCACGCTCGGTATCGATGTGGATCCACTGCCGGTCCTCGGTCGCCTCGGCGAAGGCGTCGATGCGGTCCTGGGGGACCTCGATCCAGCGGCTCACGCCGAGATCGGTACCCGCTGCGGTGCGCAGTGATTCCATGGTGAAGACGGTCGGTTCACTCATAGACCGCACAGTAGCGCCGAGTCCCACTGGTCGATACCGAGGCGAGATTCGACCGGCAATCATCTGTAACGTGTTTCAGCAAGTCGACGAGATCGAGAGGAGGCCGCGATGGGGCGGTTGACCGGCAAGGTGGCACTGATCAGCGGCGGCGCGCGGGGCATGGGCGCCGCGCACGCGCGGGCACTGGTGGCCGAGGACGCGCGGGTGGTGCTCGGCGACATCCTCGACGAGGAGGGCGCGGCCCTGGCCAAGGAAATCGGCGACAATGCCGCGTACGTCCACCTCGACGTGCGCGAGAAGCAGCAGTGGCAGGATGCGGTCGCCGAGGCCGTGCAGCGCTTCGGTGCGCTGAACGTCCTGGTGAACAATGCCGGGATCGTCAATGGCAACCTGCTCGTCGACTTCGAATTGTCCGAGTGGCAGAAGATCATCGATATCAATCTGACCGGCACCTTCCTCGGCATGCAGGCCGCGACCCCCGCGATGATCGAGGCGGGCGGCGGTTCGGTCATCAATATTTCCTCGGTCGAGGGCATGCGCGGCAGCCCCGGCCTGCACGGGTACACCGCAACCAAATTCGCGGTCCGCGGACTCACCAAGTCGACCGCACTCGAGTTGGCGCAGTACGGAATTCGGGTGAATTCGATCCATCCGGGGCTGATCCGCACACCGATGACCGACGGTATTCCGGAGGATTTCCTGCAGATCCCGCTGGGGCGCGGCGCTGACCCGTCCGAGGTGTCGGCGTTGGTGACCTATCTGGCCAGCGATGAAGCGTCCTATTCGACGGGCGCTGAATTCGTCATCGATGGCGGTCTGACCGTGGGAGTTCCGCACAAGACGTTTTCCTGATCGCCGCTGGGCGTGCGGGCCAGCACCCCCACCCGACCTGCTGATCGCCCTGAGATCACCGGACTTACGCGACTCGGCCGCAGTGCCAGGGTGGGCCGCACGTCCATGCCTTCGGCCATTCGACCGGACTTCGGCGGCGACTCGCGGCGGGCCGATGCCTGCCAGGCCGATCGACCGGCCACACACACGCCACCCCGACCATCGCGAACACGCCGCCCCCGATGACCGCGAGCACACTGCGCACCACTTGCCATGCGCCCATGGTCATTCACCGCCCGCGATCCTCGCCCGGACGGGTCGGTGGCAGTGCTAGATGCGCGAGCCCGTCGAGCACCTGCTGGAACGTCTGGAGTCCGGGCGTACCGATGGGCAGGCAGCGCTCGATGGTCTCGGCCGGGAAAGCGATGCCGCGCCGGTGGGCTCGCTCGCGCGGGCTCAACGCCTGCGGCGCGATCCGGCCGTGCCGTACGAAGTGTGTAGTAGGCCGCCCATTTCCACGCGCACCGCTCGATCCGGCACGCGCGGTGTGCCGCATCTGGTGGTGCGCCAACTCGACCTCGGCGAGGCCGCAGATGGTGGGCGGTCGTCGATATCGCCCAGTGGCACTCCACCGCATTGTCGGCGCGCCTTCAAGAGCAGCCACAGCAGCGGCCAGACCGAATGCGTCGAGGTGGCCTGGCTCGACGGAGGCAGCGTCGGCGTTCGTGACTCGAAGAACCCGACTGGCCCATCGCTGATCTTCGCCCGGGCGAATGGGATGCCTTCACAGCTGGCGTCACCGTCGGAGAGTTCAACCACCCCGCCTGAGCTGGACAAAACCGAACACCACAAAGCGGCCCCGCGCGACCATGACGTCGACGCGGGGCCGTTGCTATTGTCGCGGAAAGCCGCTCTGCACAACAGATTTGGTGGCATGAAAGTCGCGAATACCACCGAGCCGAGGGCACGCTTCAGCGCGGATTGCCGCGCCGCCTACCCCTTGGGCCCTCCCTCAGCCTCTGCGTGCGATCGCTCAGCCGCACTGGCCTCGACCTGTTCGTCTGTGGAGGATTCGAGAGTTCTTGCTGTTGGCCGAGGCCGGGTCGTCGTACGGTCGGCGAGCTCACGACCGCGCCAGCGCTCGCGACTCGTCTCTGGGCTCCTCCGCGGCGGTCGGCATGACCGAATCCCCATAAGCCCCAATAATGTTGACATCACACGCTGTTGACATCACGCGATGTCGATTATTAACCTTTTATGACATTCCCGCGTGTGCGCGCGTCGGCGGCTCCGCGTACACCGTCGGCATGTCTAGCCTTTCGAGGAGTACGCATGAGGTTCGGGCAGGCAGCACAATCGGTGGTGCTGAGCATTCTTCGTCCTGGCGGCCTGCTGTCGGCGGTTCAGATCCAGCGACAGGCACAGCTGACGGGGTGGAGCACCCGCAGTGCGCTGGCGCGGCTGCATGCACGCGGTCTGGTCGTCGCCATTTCGCACAGCGGGTGCTGGCAGATCAGCGAACGCGGACGCGCGACGACAACGGCGCGAGCTGCGTCGTGGCTGTCCTCCAGCCGCTGATCCTCACTGCCGCCGCTGCTCGCCGCGCAGCCGTACGCCGTTCGGCTCGCAGAGTTCGACTGAGTATCCGGTCCGCAGACCTGGAGTCCTGAGCGGTCGTGTAATTCCGTTCCAGCCGGTTCACCGCACGGTCGCAGCGCCGACCACACCATGCCCGCCTTCGGGCGCCGGTCCAACAGTTCGGACGCAGCTTCCGCTCGGGCTCGCAGCCGCGGCTCGATGTTACGGAAATCATATATCATGACACTCCAATCAATCTAATATGAGACTCATACGATATGGTTTTCAAAGATGGAGATGTCATGATCCTTGTCACCGGAGCCACCGGAACCGTCGGCCGCCCGCTAGTCGAACTGCTTGCCGCACAAGGGGTTCGAGTACGAGCCGTCACCCGAAACCCAGAAAGTGCCGCGCTGCCCGCCGGTGTCGAAGTGGTGGGCGGCGATCCGGCCTGGCCGGACACGCTTGCCGACGCCCTCGACGGTGCGTCCGCGGCATTCCTGCATCCACGCGCCGTGGGCGATGCGGCCTTCGAATTCGCGGAACTGGCTGGTAAGCGTGGTGTGCGGCGGCTTGTCGCCCTCTCGGCCATCAATATCGACGACCCACTCGACGCACAGCCGTCCCGTTTCCGCGGCGACCGGAACAGAGAGGCCGAGCAGGCGGTGGTGGACAGCGGTCTGGAGTGGGTGAGCCTGCGCGCCAGCAGCTTTGCCATGAACGTCGTGCAGAGCGGCTGGAATGCCCAGATCCGGGCGGGTGATGTGGTGCGCGGGCCCTATGCCGAATTCGCCGAGAGTCCGCTACACGAAGGGGATATCGCGGCGGTCGCGGCGCATGCCTTCCTGACCGACGATCTGCTGGGTCAACGAGTGGAATTGACCGGGCCCCAATCACTTACCCATGCGGATATGGTTCGGATCATCGGCGAGGTCATCAGTAGGCCCTTGCGCTATGAGGAAGTCCCCGCCGCCGTGGTGCGGCAAGGCATGGTGGCGCGCGGCTTTCCCGAGGATTTCGTCGACTCCCTGCTGACCCGCTACGCCGATGGCGTCGGCCAACCTGCACCGGTTACCAACGATGTCGAGAAGATCCTCGGCCGCACAAGAACTTTCGCCGAGTGGGCCGCTGATAACGCTGCCGCGTTCCGGAATTGAGTGCGGACCATGCGCATAATCGCCAATTTCGCCGCCCAGATATTCAGCGGCGTCTTCGCCGGATTCCTGATCGCCGTCCTCGTCCTCGAACTATCGATGCGCGACGCAACCGCAGCCGTCTATACCCAGGTCAGGCAGATCGAACTGGAATGGCTCGACGTACTCGCCACCGTCACCCTGCTACCTGCCCTGATCGCCACGGCTCTCATCATCGCGGCCCGCTTCCGCGACCGCGGCCCGACCCGCTGGCTCCCGACCATCGCGTTCGCCCTCCTCGCGAGCGTCCTGATCCTGACGGTCATCGTCAACCTGCCGATCAATGCCGACCAGCGCGACTGGATCGTCACCATGCCGCCCGGCGACTGGGCAACCATCCGTGATCGTTGGCAGCTCTCCCATGCGGTCCGCACAGTAGCCGCCACTCTCGCCTTCGCGGCGCTGTGCGCGGCTCAGGGCACCCGACGGTTCGCCACCGCCCACTCGGCGACGGCGTCGGGGGACATGTCTTCGCCGAGCACGTTATCGATGACAACCCGCCCGACGCAGATCGAGCGCAGTACGCGATCGGCGAACGCCTCCACATCGCCCCACGGCAGATAGGGTTTCGCGATCAGCAGCGAAGCAATGCCGTGCACACTCGACCACAGCTCCAAGACGACCGGCACCGGATCACCTGGCGTGATCAGGCCGAGGTTCATGCATTCGGTGACGGTCGCCGCGAGTTGGGCGAAGGCACTGCTGGTCAGCACCTGGTCGACCGCGCCTGCCGTCTCGCCGGGCGTCATGGCCAAGCGGTACTGCTCCGGATGCTCCCTGGCGAACCGGACATACGCCTGCCCCTGCTGACGCAGACGCTCCACAGGCGAATCGTTCGGATCGGATGCGGCCAGCATTTCCGCGTCCAGATCTTCGAAGACCTGGGCCACCACCGACTCGATCAGTTGATCCTTGTCCGCGAAATGGCGGTAGATCGACGGCGGGGTGACACCGACGATCTTGGCGATCTCGCGGATGGAAACCGCGTCGACGTGACCGGCATCGGCCAGCAGTTTCTTTGTGACGTCGAGGATTTCGGCGCGTAGCTCCGCACCGGAGCCACGTGCCGAACGCTGCCTACGGGTAAAATTCACATTCGTCCGGCTAGTTGGTGTTTATCGGATTCGGTTGTGCCAGGCACGGTTTCGCCCTCACTCAGGCCGATCTTGGCATGCAGCCGGGCGAGTGGCGCGGGGGCCCACCAGTTCACGGTGCCGAGCAGCCGCATGAGTGCGGGCGCGAGCAGGCCGCGGATCAGCGTTGCGTCCGCGAGCACTGTCAAAGTCAGCCCCAGGCCGGTCATCTGGATGAACGATACCTTCGAGGTGACCATGGCGGCCATCACGATGGCCATCAATAGTGCGGCCGCGGTGAAGATCCGGCCGGTGCGCGCGACACCCAGCGCCACCGCGCGAGTGTTGTCCGCGGCGGTGCGTCCCGAGGCCAGCCACTCCTCGCGAATGCGCGAGAGCAGGAATACCTCGTAGTCCATCGACATTCCGAAGGCGAGACAGAACATCAGGATCGGCATGGTCGGGACCAGATATCCGGTCGCGTCATTGCCGAAAACGCTGGACAAGTGTCCGTCCTGGAAGATCCAGACCATCGCGCCGAACGCGGCGGTCAGCGAAAGCGTATTGAGGGCAAGAGCTTTCAGCGGCAGCAGCACACTGCCGGTGAACAGGAACAGCACCACGAAGGAAGCGAGCACAATCAGGCCACCGGCCAGCGGGAGTCGCGCACCCAGTGCGTCGAGGGAGTCGCGGTTGATCGCGGCGCTGCCGCCGAACAGCGCCGGTCCCGGGCTCGGGACATCGCGAAGCCGGTCCAGTTGCGTCTTACCCGCGGAGATGAAGGGATCGACTGTCGTCTCGACGGTGAGGAATGCGCCGGTATCGTTCGTCATCTGCGGCGATCCCGGCGCCACCCTCATGCCGCCTGCGTACAGGCCAGGACCCGAGAGCACTCCGGACACGCCTTCCACCTTCGACAGCGCTGCGGCGTAATCGCCGATGGCGGCAGCATTTCCGTGGTAGTCGTCGAGCACCACGCTGACATTGGTCGCGGCATTGGATTGGAAGTCCGAGCGCAGTGCGTCGCCGACCGTGCGACTGCTGGTGGCGGCGCCCGCATTGAGTACTCGATCGTCCGGATAGCCGAATTTCACGCCGAGGAACGGGGATCCGATCGCCAGCATCAGCACGATGATCGCGATGGCGACCGGTGCGGCATGGCGCATCACCCACTGGACGGTGCGGTACCAGAAGGTCTGCTCGGGTGCGCGCTGGGCGTGCAGGTCCCGGCCAAGCAAGCGCCCCAACGGCTTTCGCAGATCCAACGCATTCACGCGGTGTCCGAGCACCATCAATACCGCGGGCAGGATAAGGATCGATGCGGCGGCGGCCGCGACGACCACCGCAACGCCGGCGTAGGCAAAGGATTTCAGGAAGTACAGATTGAAAACGCCCAGCGCGGCCACCGACAGCGCGACGGTCAGTGCGGAGTACAGCACCGTGCGTCCCGCGGTCTGCACCGCGCGCACCACCGCCGCCTCGACATCGAGTCCATTGCCGAGTTCCTCGCGGTAGCGGCTGACAATGAAGAGGCTGTAGTCGATCGCGAGGGCAAGACCGAGTGCCGTGGTCAAGTTCAGCGCATAGATCGACACATCGGTGAAGACCGTGAGGGTGCGCAGGATCGCCAGGGTGGTCAAGATCGCGAAGATGCCGACGGCCAGCGGCAGGAAGGCCGCGACCAGGCTGCCGAACACCAGAATCAACACGATGAACGACAGTGGGATGGCCACGCTCTCGGCGACCGCGAGATCGTGGGTGATCTGCTCGTTCGAGTCGTGGTAGATGGAGCTGAGGCCGCCCTGATCGACGCTGACGCCGTCATAGGTTCCGGTGACATCGTCGGCGATCGCACCGGCAGCCTTTTGGGCCACGGACTCCTCGCCGGTGATATAGCCGAGCACCAGCGCGCTCTTACCGTCCTTGCTGCGCAATGCGGACGACAGCGACTGCGGCGCGTTCCAATAGGACTGGATGCCGATCACATCGCCGCGCGAGCGCAGGGTGTCGACCACCTTCGTGCCCGCGGCCTTGGCAGCCGGGCTGTCCGCACCGGCATCATCGCGAACCAGCAGAATGAGGTTGGGTTCCGCGCCGCCGAAGTTATCGGCGATCAACTTGGCGACCTGCGACGATTCAGCATCGTCGGGGGTGAAACCACCGGTCTTCATCTGCGAGGTCACCGTGGCGCCGAATGCGCCGCAGAGTACGGCCAATAGTGCGGCGGCGAGCAGGATCGTCCGCGGATGCCTGGTGGCCAGATGTGCGATCCGTACGAGCATGAGCGATCTCCCCTAGTTCGACTGCCCCTGGGTAAACAGCGTTAGCGTAACGCCGTTAACTCAGTGTCGATAGGGGCGCACAGCTAACAGATAGTGATCCCGATCACGGTTTAGGCAACTACCCCAGGAAGGCGACGATCGCATTGGCGATGGCGCCCGCGTACCTCGCCCGACCGTCGGGCGATTCGATCAGCGCGGCGTCACCCGGATCGCGCATATTTCCACACTCGACCAATGCGACCGGACGTTCGGACAGGTTGAGACCCGCCAGATCCGCGCGCGGGTTCATGCCGTCGGAACCGACATAGGTCGACGGCACGAAGCCGGACCCGATCATGTTGTCGCGCAAGGTCGTTGCCAGTCGCTGCGACGGCTCGTTCTGCGCCGGGTTCAGTGGCGGCGACGAGTACGCGACATGGAAGCCGTGTGCGCCCGCGGCGGCGCCGTCGGCATGGATCGAGACGACAGCCGCTGCGCCACTGCGGTTTCCGATGGCGGCGCGCTCGTCGACGCACGGGCCTAGGCCCGCATCGTCGCCGCGGGTCAGCACGACACGAATTCCGCGGGCGGCCAAAGCATCCCGGACACGGATCGCGACATCCCAGTTGAATTCGTGTTCGGTATAGCCATCGGTGGCCGACGTGCCGGTGGTGTTGCACGCTTTGGTTTTTCCGCGACCGTCCGGCACCTGACGGTTGATCTCGCCGGGCTGTGCGGCATTGCCGCCATTGTGACCGGGATCGATCACAACTACGCGGTCATCGGCGATGAAGCGCGGCGGGGAGGTCGCCGGTTCGTCGCCGACCTGCGGCGTCGTGGTGCGCGCCGATGAACCCGATGCGTCGTGCGCGCATCCGCCGAGCAACATGCCCCACGCGCAGATCGCGGCGGTCGTCTTCCAGCTTCGCAATCGCATGACATCGACACTGCCACAGGCTTGCGGGCGGTTCATGGCTAGCGGAAGGCCAGTGCGCCGAGCGTATCCGCGTGCCGGTACTGCAGATACTTCTTGACCGTGTCCGCGGCAACGCCGGCGTTGGCGGTGGCCACCGTGACCACGACGAACTCCTTCTCGGTCCCATCGCGCCATTTGCCGGTGACGAAATTATCGATATAGGTGCCCGGACGCAGGTGCAGGTCCTCATCGGTGAACTTGCCGAGCGCGGCGGTGGCTTGGCCCTCGGTCGACATCGCCATGACGAATTGGGTGATCTTCAGCCCGCCGCCCTCGGCCCGGTACACCATTTCGGCGGCGTACTCGCAGCCCAGGCCGCTGAGCTTGCCGTTCACCTCGAAATCGCGGCAGTTGGCGTGGTCGCGGCCCTCGACCCAGTCGGCGTGCAACTCCACGCTGTCGAACTTGAAATTCCAGTCGCCGGCGAAGTCGCTGTAGGTGAGCTTGCCCGAGGACGGCTGGCCCGGGCGCGACGTTGTCGTGGTCGTTCGCGGGGTGCTCGTGCGCGCCGCGCTCGTCGCCGGGACGACGGTGGCGGTGGCATCCGACGCCTGCGGTTGGTCCTTGACTCGCGCGCTGATGACGACCAGCCCTACGCCGACCACGGCGAGCACCGCGACCAGCCCGAGCACCACCGCGACGACCACACCGGTCTTCGATTTCGGCGGCGGGCCCGGTGTCGGCGCGCTGGGATACCCCATCGGGTAGCCCGTCTGCGCCCAGCCCTGCTGAGCCGGATAGTCCGCCGGCTGCCCCCACGGCGCCGGATCCTGCCGCGGCTGCTCCCCGTATGGATAATTCACTGCCTGCCCACCTCTCCCGCCGGGGCGGCGACCCCCACCCTGCTTCGGCCGAACCAGTCAGGTACTGATCGCGAGCCGATCCCCCGGCGTTGCAGTTATGCCAGCTTAGCCGGTGAGCAATAGGCCCAGCGCAAGGCAGAACATCACGGCCGCGATCACCGAATCGAGCACGCGCCAGGCAATCGGACGGGCGAACAGCGGGCCGAGTTTGCGGGCGCCGTAGCCGAGCGAGGTGAACCAGATGATGCTGGCGACCATCGCGCCCGCGCCGAGGAACCAGCGGTCCGGACTGGTGTAGGTATTGGCGAAGGAGCCGAGCAGCAGCACCGTGTCCAGGTAGACGTGCGGGTTGAGCCAGGTCAGGGCCAGGCAGGTGAGGACGGTCGCGCCGAGTGCGACGGTGGCGCCGGTGGACTCGGCGGTCAGGCTCGATGCCGCGAAGGCGCGGCGGGCGGCGAGAATGCCGTAGCCGAGTAGAAATGCGGCTCCGGCGTAGCGGATCACCGTCAGCAGCACGGGTGCGGATTCGACCACGACGCCCAACCCGCCGACTCCCGCGGCGATAAGCACGATGTCCGACACGGTGCAGACCGCGACCACCGCGAGCACATGCTGACCGCGCAGACCTTGTCGCAGGACGAAAGCGTTCTGCGCGCCGATCGCCACGATCAAGGAGAGTCCGAAGCCGAGTCCCGAGATGGCCGCCAGGGCCGCCGATGATGCCGTCACATGCATCGACGCTAGAGCCGCAGATCGCACCAGACCAGCTAAAGGTTCTGAAGTACCTTTACAATTTCTTAATGGACCTGCAGCTCGATCAGCTCCGCGCGCTCAATGCGGCGGTCACCGAGGGCACCTTCGATGCGGCCGCGCGCAGTCTGCGTGTCACGCCATCGGCGATCAGTCAACGCATCAAGGCGCTCGAGGATGCGGCCGGTCGCATATTGCTGCAGCGCACAAAACCGGTGCGGCCCACCGAATCCGGGCTCGCCGTGCTGCGGTTGGCGCGGCAGATCGAACTGCTCGCCGGCGACGCCGCACGCGAACTCGGCGATACCGATCGACCCGTGGATCGGCCGATCCGGGTGCCGATCGCGGTCAATGCCGATTCGCTGGAAACGTGGGTGATGCCCGCGCTGCGGCAGGTCCCACCCGGTGTGTGTTTCGAGATACATCGCGAGGACGAGGAGCATACGACTCGACTACTGCGCGACGGGACGGTGATGGCCGCGATCACCGCCACCGCCGCGGCGGTGCAGGGATGCCGGGTGGAGCGGCTCGGCGCCATGCGCTATCGGCCCATGGCGAATCCGCGATTCGCGCGGACCTGGTTCGCGGATGGGCCGACTGCCGAGGCGTATTCCGTTGCGCCGGTTGTGCTTTTCGATCGCAAAGATGATCTGCAGGATCGACATCTGCGGCGGCGGTGTGGGCAGCCGGTGGATCCGCCGCGGCATTATGTGCCGTCGGCGGCGGGTTATGCGGAGGCGGTTCGGATCGGGCTGGGGTGGGGGATGTTGCCGGATCTGCAGACTCGGGGAAGTCGGGCCTTCGTGCCCATCGATGGGGATTCGTATATCGATGTGCCACTTTATTGGCAGCAGTGGAAGGTCGATTCGCCTGCGCTCAGTGGGGTTGCCGGTGCTATCGCGGCTGCTGCGGCCGAGGCGCTGTCAGATGCTCCACGGCGGTGACTTCGGGAATGTCACTGGCAGGGCGGTCAGTGCGCGGTGGAATGGGCCCGGTCGCCAGGTGAGGTCGGCCGCTGGGGTGGCGAGTCCGAGTTCCGGTATCGCGTCGAGTAACTGGTCGATCGCGTCCTGAGCTATCAAGTACGCCATGGAGTTTGCGGTGCAGGCGTGCGGGCCCGCGCTCCATGCCAGATGGGAGCGGTTGCCGGTGTGCTCGCCGACGATTTCGGGGTCGTTATTGCAGGCCGCCATGCTGATGAGGACGGGTTGGTTTGGGGGCAGCCACATTTCGTCGATCAGGATGGGCTGCCGCGGATAGGTGATGCAGTAGTTCGCCAGCGGTGGGTCGGTGAAGAGCACTCGGTCCAGCGCGTCGCGGGTGGACAGGCTGCCGCCCAGCATATTGTCGGCGACGCGCTCGTCGGTGAGCATCAGCAGCAAGGTGTTGGCGATCAGATTCTGGGCCGGTTCGATGCCCGCCCCGTAGAGGAGCATGACATGTTCGAGCACCTCGAGATCGTCCAGACCGACAGGGTGTTGTAGTAGTCGGGTCGTGATGTCGTCGCCGGGTTCGGCCTTCTTGAGTGCGATCAGTTCCGTCAATGCCTCGTGTACGAGCTCATTTCCCTTGGCAGCGTTGACCGTATCCAACATCGCCGCCAGGCCGAGTGCGGTGCGGCCGCCGATTTCGGGCGGACAACCGAGGACGGCATTGATCGCGGTGAAGGCGAGTGGGAGTGCGTACTGGCTGATCAAATCGGCCGATCCGGTCGTGCAGAACGCGTTGATCAGCGGGATGGCGATCTCGGCGACCGTGGTGTGCAGTGCGTGCAGGTCGACCGCCTCGATGGCCGCGTTCACGGCCTCCCGATAGCGCGCGTGCACTGCGCCGTTGCTGTGCAAAACGCTTGGGCGCCAATCCATCATCGGTAGGACCGGACAGTCCGGTGCGACGTTCTTCTGCCAGGTGCGCGGATCGCGCGGAAAGTGCTCGGGATCGTGCAGAATTCGCACCGCGGCGCGATAGCCGATCACCAGGGTCGCGGGGGTGTCGGGAGCCAGATCCACCGGCACCAGCGAACCATACTTGCGGCGCATGTCCCGATATGCGCGATGTGGGTCGGCCGCGAACTCCGGGGTGTAGAGCGGAGCGCGTTCACCCTCGGTATCGAAGGGCGAGCCGTGCGGGACGGGAGACTGCTGGGTGGTCACGAATCCAACTCCAAACGGTGGAACAATCGACGCGCATGCCGCCTACGTCGAAAACCGCCGAGGTAGAGCCGAATTCGCCGCCCCACCCCTGCGGCGTACTCGATGCCGAATCAGTTCGGCTGTTTTCCCCGGTACGGCACGTAGCCGCCACTGGGATCGATATATCGGGCCTCGTCGACCGATTGCAGCAGACCTGCCATCCCCTGCAGGAGTTGCTCCAACATGGCAATGGCCGCGTTCTCCTCCGCAGAGGCGGGCCAAGAACTCATGGCAATACCTTTCGGCTCAGCGTGGGTGTCAGGCGGTGGTGATCGGTGCGGCGCTGAAAGGCGTCACCCGCGCGCAGCACGGTTGCCTCGTCGAAATGCTTGCCGCTGATCGACATCGACAGGGGGACACCGTCGGCGGTGAGCCCGATCGGCACCGCGATGGTGGGGTTGCCGAGCGCATTCCAGTACGGCGTATGCAATCCGGCCAGCACGCTCACCGGATTCAGCTGCTCCATGGCGTCGATACGTGGAGCGCCGAGGTGGCCGGTCGGGGTCGCCACCAGGTCGACCTCGGTGAGCAGTTCTGCCATCTTGCGCTGCGCGACGTGCCGAACCCTTTGGGCCTGAACGTAATCCGCACCGGCCACGGTGGTGCCCGCGGCGAAGACGACGCGACTGCCGCGGGCGTAATCGTGGTATCGGGAGCGCAGGGTCGGTCGGTGGTATGCGGCCGACTCAGCGGCCAAGACGATCAAGGTGGTGGCCGTTGCCTCGACGTACATCGGCACCTCGACCGGGACTATGGCCGCGCCCGCGGCGCGCAGGGCATCGATAGCGGCCGAGAATCGTGGTGGCTGTTGCGGATCGTGTCCGTCGCCGACAAAGCGGTCGAGATTGTCCACGCCGATGGTGATTCCGTGCAGGTCACCGGTGAGCGCGGCCGTGTAATCGGCGACGCGTTCGGTTGAACTGTAGGGATCTTCGGGATCGTGACCGGCCAACACCTCGAGCAGCAAGGCGCAGTCGGCGGCCGTGCGAGCCAGTGGACCGGCATGGTCGAGGGTGTAGGCCAGTGGCACCACACCGGATTTCGGCACCCGGCCGAATGTCGGCTTGAAACCGGTGATGCCGCAGAAGGCTGCCGGAATGCGCAGGCTGCCGCTTGTATCGGTGCCGACCGCACCCAGAAAAGCCCCGGTCAAAAGCCCACTGGCCGAACCCGAGCTGGACCCGCCCGCCCACTGCTGCGCGTCCCACGGATTCCGCGGTATCGGAAAAGGCTTCTCCGGATCCGGGACACCGATGGCGAATTCCATCGTGGTGGTCTTTCCCACCACGATGCCACCGGCCTGCTCGAGCCGCCGCACGACCGCGGCATCCCCTGCCGACTTCGCCCATGCCGGATCGAGCACCGAACTCTGCGCCGTGGTCGGCCCGGCCGAGTGCGCGAAAATATCTTTGACGCCCAGCGGAATCCCGTCCAGTGGCGCGAGCGCCTCCCCCTCCGCGATCTTGCGATCCACCTCGGCGGCCTGCGCCCGCGCCCGCTCTTCGAACCGAGCCAAGAACACTCCGAACGCCTCGTCGTGCGCATCCGCGGCAGCAAGTGCCCCGTCCACTAGCTCGGCCGCACTGACTTCCCCACGCCTCAGCCCCGCCCGCGCGTTCGCGATCGTGGCGAATACTGTTGCTGTCGAATCAGTTTCAGTCATCCCATCCCCATCCGTAGCACCCCGATCCTGCCACGCCGATCCCGCTGGCGGGCGAATTCGGAACACTTCCCCTTCACAGTCACAATCGATCCGGGTCCGCGCTATTCCTGGTCGGGATTTCGTCGCGCTGGGCGGTTGGGGCGTCGGCTGCGAGCCAGGGCATGCGGTCGAGCAGCCGGTCCCGCAGTTCCGTCAACCGAGTGATGCGCTCGTTCAACTCGGCAACTCGCGGCGGTCCGACGGCCGCGTACCCAGTGGCGCAGCGCGGTTCGAAGGGAAATACGGCGGGCAGGTCGTGGTCCAGGTAGGGCAGGAAGGCCCGGACATCGTCGACGGTGAAACCGATGTCGAGCAATTCGCGGATGTTGTTGACCTGTTTGATCGAGTTTTCGTCGTAGGTGCGGTACCCCGAGGTGGTGCGCTCGCAGGTGAGCAGACCCTGCTCTTCATAGAAGCGCAGGGCGCGGGTGGTCGTTCCGGTGCAAGCCGCGAGTTCACCGATCAGCATCTCGTTCCTTTCGTCGCTACGGTCAACGCGCGAGGCGTACGACCACCTTCCCGGTGTAGTGGCCGCGGACCAGATCGAGCAACGCACGCGGCGCGTTCTCCAGCCCGTCGACGACGGTCTCGGTTTGCACGAGTTGCCCGTCTGCAATCCAGCGACGCAACCGTTGCCCGAATTCCGCCGCCAGATCCAGATGGTCGAGCATGGTGAAGCCACGCAGCGTGATCCGCTTACCGATCACCGGCAGCAGATCTCCGGGGCCTTCGTCGGGCAGACCGCCGGACCGCTGCCGAGTGAGAGCGCCGCACAGCGCAATGCGTCCGCCCACATTCATCACCTCGATCGCCGCCCGCAACTGAGCACCACCCACATTGTCGAAATACACGTCGATTCCGTCCGGCGCGGCCGCTCGCAACTGCTCGGCCAGGGGTGCATCGTGGTAATCGAACGCAGCGTCGAAGCCGAGCTCGTCGATGACATGGCGCACCTTTTCCGCCGAGCCCGCGCTACCGACGACCCGGCCCGCGCCGAGCAGCCGTGCGATCTGGCCTGCCATGCCACCGGTGGCGCCCGCCGCGCTGGAAACGAAGACGGTATCGCTGGCACGCAGACCCGCCACGGCCGTCAGGCCCGCGTAGGCGACCAGCCCGAATCCGAGATAGCTGGACGGCGAGGGGTACGCGCCCGGATCCACGATCCGGATCGCGCTCGCCTCGGCCATCGCGTACTCCCGCCAACCGAGCCGATGCAGCACCAGCGCGCCCTCCGGGACATTCGGATCCGCGGAGGCGACGACCTCGCCGATCGCATCGCCGAACATCGTGGCGCCAACAGCGAACGGCGGCATGGGAATTCCTGGATAGGCGCCGATCTGCATGAGCATCCCGGGATCGATCGACATGTACAGATTCCGCACCAGCACCTGCCCCGGCACCGGATCGGGCACCTGCTGCTCGACCAGTCGGAAGTCGGACAGTTCGGGAAATCCGTCCGGTCGTGCGGAAAGTTGGACAGCCCGTGCGGTTCGCGCCATAACAGTCATGGGAGCGACGCTAAGGATTGACGTATACGTGAAGGTCAAGCCCGGGGTTGACTCGCCGGTTGCGGCAGATGTGGTTACAGCTCGAGCCTGTGCGGCCACATCACCGTTCCGGGGAAAGCTGTCGGCTCGAGGCGGCGGCCTGCGGGGTGGTTTCGCCGCGGCGGACGGTGATTACTCCGGTGAGGATCAGGGCGCCGCCGAGGAGTTGGAGGGGGCGGGGGGATTCACCGAGGAGGACCCAGGCGAAGGCCAGGGCAGCGAGGACTTCGAAGAGGGCTACGAAGGAGGCGAGGCGGGAGCCGAGGAGGCGGGTGGCGGCGATGCCGGAGACGTAGGCGAGGGCGGCGGTGATCGTGCCGAGCGCGAGGACGGGTAGCCACCAGGAGACGGTGAGGTGTTGGAAGACAACGGGATCGGTGGTGGCATGGAGGGGGACGATGCCGATCGCGCCTGCCGCGAGGAGAGCGAGTCCGCCGAGGAGGAGGCCTCCGGCGGCAAGTACGGTGCCGGGCAGAGTGCCGTCGCCGTGGGCGGAGAGCAGGAAGTAGGCGGCGGCGCCGATCATGGCGGCGAGGGCCCAGGCGATGCCGATACCACTGGCGGCCAGGCCGGAGCGCAGGTCGATGACCAGGACCAGGCCGGTCATTCCAAGTAATGCGCCGAGAACCGTTGCCGCGCTGGGTCGTTGACTCTGACGCAGCCACAGCCAACCCACCACGGCGACCGGCGCGGTGTACTCGATGAGCAGTGCCACGCCGACTTGCATATGGGCGACGGCGTTGAAGTAGGCGAGTTGGGTACCGGCCACGGCGAGCAGTCCGTACGCGGTGATCAAAGAGGCGTTGCGGCGCAACAGATCCCAGTTACCGCGCAACTGCACCACCGCGATCGGCACCAGCACAGCGGCAGCGAGCAGCACCCGGACTGCCACCACGGATGCGGAGCTCCAGCCCGCATTCATCAAGCCGCGAGCCAGTGATCCCGATAGCCCGAACGAGGACGCGGACACCACCGCGCAGAGCAGTCCGGTCCGCAGCCGCTGCGCAGTGTCGTCATGAGTCATCGTAACCATGACTCATGACGCTAAGGTCGGTCGGGTAATATGTCAACATGGTCTTTGCTCATGACACTGAGGCGGCGCTGGTTGCCGCGGTGGAGCTGGTGAATTCGGCGGAGGAGCCGGATACGTTGACCGAGATCGGCCAGCTCGACGAGTTTTTCGTCAAGCACGTCTACACCGGCGTGCACTCCGGCGACGCCGCCGAGCTCGCGGCGGTGCGCGCCTTGCGTAGGCCGCTACGCCGCATGCTGACCAGCGATCGCGACACGACGGTGCGGCTGATCAACGAGACGCTGGCGAAGCATCGAGCCGTGCCGCAATTGGTCCGGCACGGCGATGTCGACTACCACATCCACGCGGTGCCCGCACAGGCTCCGCTACCCGTTCGCATCGCCGTCGAGACCGCTATGGCAATGATCGATCTGGTCCGCTCCGACGAGCTGAGTCGGCTGTCCCTCTGCGCCGACGAGGACTGCGCGGGTCTGGTTCTCGACCTGTCCCGCAATAGATCGCGCCGCTACTGCAGCACGGCCTGCGGAAATCGCAACGCTGTCGCCGCCTACCGCGCCAGGAAGAAGTGAATCCCGGTCAGTGGAAGCGCTCTTTTGGCGCGAGAGTCTCGTACTACCTTGCTGGCACCGTGTCCAGATAGCTTCTGCCGTATCGCTGCCCGGGGTTCCGATCAGCGTGTGGCACATCTTGATTCTGCTGGTTTTACTTGCAGTGGTCGTGTTGCCGATCGTGTTGATCGTGAGGTCGAGTTCGGGAAGTGGGCGCCAGGCGCCTGGGGCGATGGCTCCGGGTTGGTATCCGGACCATGCGAATCCGGGGCTGGTGCGGTGGTTCGACGGGTATCAGTGGACGAATTACACGCAGCCGCGGCAATGATGGGCACTAGCTGTCGACGTGGACGTGGGGGCGGTCGGCGGGGTTCGGGACGGCGCGGCGGATGATTTCGCGGGTTACGGGGGCGACCTCGCCCTCGCCGACGAAGAGGAACTTCAGGAGGTTGACCAGCGGGTTGCCTTCTGTCCATTCGAAATACACGTGCGGTTCCAGGCCGGTGCGGTCGCGGATGGCGAGCAGGATGGCGGCGATGGAGTTGGGGATGGCGGTGGCTTCGACGCTGAGGATGCGGTAGCCCTCTAGGTCGAGTCCGGTGACGCGCAGGTCGGTGCTGAAGTCGGAGGCGTCGCGGACGATGACCTCGAGGAACAGGATCGGGGCGTCCGCGGGGATATGGCTCTCCAGGCGTTGGTCCGCTTCCTTCTCCCGGTACTCCTCGGGCCTGCGCTGGTCGATGTCGTGGGTGACGATGCGGATCATGCCCTCGGCCGCGGCCTGGTCGATCATGCGGGCGGCCGTTTCGTCGAAAGTCACCTCGATGGCTCGCAATTCGAAGGAGCGTCGGGCGCGCGAGACGAATGACATGACGATGATCGTCAAGATGAACAGCGATGCCAACTGCACGCCCTCGGGGCGTTCGAAGATATTGGTGATGGTCGTGTAGACGAAGACCGCTGATATCGCGCCGAAGCCGATTACCTTGTTGCGCTCGCCCTTCCGCGCGGCCGACAACGTTACCGCGACCGCAGCGGAGGTGATGAGCACCAGCACACCGGTCGCATACGCACCGCCCTGCGCGTCGACATCGGCGTTGAAGTACCAGGTGATACCGAACGCGATCACCGCGAACACGAGCACCAGTGGCCGCACGGCACGCGCCCACTCCGGCGCCATGCCGTACCGGGGTAGGTAGCGCGGCACCAGATTCAGCAGTCCTGCCATCGCCGACGCGCCCGCGAACCAGAGGATCGCGATGGTGCTCACGTCGTACACCGTGCCGAACATATCGCCGAGGTATTCGTGCGCCAACCAGGCCAGCGCGCGACCGTTCGCGGACCCGCCCGCTTCGAACTCGCGCTCCGGAATCAGCACGACGGTAATGAAACTGGTCACGATGAGGAAGCTGCTCATGATCAGGGCGGAGGTGGTCAACAGCTTGCGCGCCCCGGCGATGCGAGCGGTCGGGTTCTCCTCGGAATCGCCTGGCGCACCCTTGATCTGCGGCATCACGGCGACACCGGTCTCGAATCCGGACAAGCCGAGCGCCAGCTTCGGGAAAACCAGCAGCGAGACGCCGATCATCGCCGCGATATTGCCGTGCGCGGCGGTCAGCGCATGCGTCCAGTCGACGACCAGATCACCCGCGCTGAGCACGTGATACAAACCGACAACGGCGACAACCACATTCAGCGAGAGGTATGCACCGACCAACGCGACCGCGATCTTGATGGCCTCGGCGAACCCCTTCAGGAAGATCGCCGCGAGCAATGCCAGCAGGGCCAGTGTGATGAGCAGGTTGTGATCGTGCAGACCCGCAGGCACATAAGGGTTTTCCACGATATGTGCGGCACCGTCGGCGGCCGAAAGCGTCATGGTGATGACGAAATCGGTTGCCGCGAAACCGAGCAGCACCAGAATGAAGATCTTGCCGGTCCAGCGCGGTAGGTGTTCGGTGAACATGGCCAGCGAACCGCCGCCGTGCGGGCTCTCCCGCGCCACCCGCCGATACACCGGTAGCGCACCGAACAGCGTCAGCGCGACGAGCACCAGCGTGGCCAGCGGCGACAGCACACCGGCCGCGACCGCCGCGATACCCGGCTGATAGCCGAGGGTCGAGAAGTAGTCGACACCGGTCAGGCACATCACCTGCCACCAGGACCGCTCGTGTTCGGCATCACCCGGCTTGCGCATGGGGCCCGCATGCTGCGAGTAGCGCTCATCGGTCGCGCCCTGTAGCAGCCAGGCCGAGAAGGGTGAGCGCGTGCGCTCGTCGGTTATGGTCACGATATTCCTTGCAGGTTTGTCCGGTGCCGGATTGTCGCCGACCCGGGCAAATCTACGGGAAACGTCAGACGGACAACGAGGCCCTGTGGCATCACCACTCGGCGAAGGAACCGTCCTTGCGGTGCCAGATCGGGTTTCGCCAGCGGTGGCCCTGCTCGGCGGCGCGACTCACCGCAGCTTCGTCGATCTGGATGCCGAGGCCGGGGCCTTGGAGCAGGTCGACATAGCCGTCGCGGTAGGCGAAGACCGTCGGGTCGGCGAGGTAGTCGAGCAAGTCCGAGCCGGTGTTGTAGTGGATGCCGAGGCTTTGCTCCTGGATGAGCAGATTGGGGGTGGCGAAGCCGACCTGGAGGCTGGCGGCGAGGGCGATGGGACCGAGGGGACAGTGTGGGGCGAGGGCGATATCACGGGCCTCGGCGAGGGCGGCGATGCGGCGCACCTCGGAGATGCCACCGGAGTGGGAGAGATCGGGTTGGACGACGGCGACGCCCTGATCGAGCACCGCATTGAAATCCCAGCGCGAATAGAGGCGTTCACCGGTGGCGATGGGAATGCTTGTCGCGCGGGTGATCTCGCCGATCTGGCCGCTGCACTCCGGGACGAGCGGTTCCTCGACGAAGAACGGCAGATACGGTTCCAGTAGCGGCAGCACCCGCCGCGCCATCGGAATGGACAGGCGGCCATGGAAATCGACGGCGATATCGAAATCGTCGCCGGTTGCCTCGCGCACCGCCGCGACTCGATCGACAATGCCCCGGGTGGCGCGCGGCGTATCGATCAGCTCCAATTCGGCGGAGCCGTTCATCTTGATCGCGGTGAAGCCCTGTTCTTTTCGCTCTACCGCCGCCCGCGCGACATCGTCGGGACGATCGCCACCGATCCAGCTGTATACCCGGACACGATCACGCACCGCACCGCCGAGCAACTGCCAAACCGGTACGCCCAGCGCCTTTCCGGTGATATCCCACAGCGCCTGATCGATGCCCGCGACCGCACTCGACAGGATCGGCCCGCCCCGATAGAAGCCGCCCTTGGTGAGCACCTGCCAGTGCGCTTCGATGCTCATCGGGTCCTTGCCGACGAGGTAGTCGGCCAGTTCGTCGACCGCCGCGGCGACGGTGTGGGCACGGCCCTCGAGTACCGGTTCACCCCAGCCGGTGATGCCCTCGTCGGTCTCGATCTTCAGGAAGCACCAGCGCGGTGCGACCAGGTAGGTGGTGAGTGCGGTGATCTTCACCGGGACTCCTTTCGCACGCTCCAGCCGCCGTCGACGACCAGGTTGGCACCGGTGATGAAAGATGCGTCGTCGGAGGCGAGGAAGGCGACCGCGGCGGCGACCTCCTCGGGCGCGCCCATCCGGTCCAGGGCGGTGGCCTGGGCGGATAGCCGTCGACCTGCCTCGTCGACGTCGTCCCATACCGGGGTGAGGATCGGGCCGGGCAGGACGGCGTTGACCCGCACGTGGGAGCGCCCGTATTCGACCGCGAGTTGCCGGACCAATGCGGTCAACCCGCCCTTGGCGGCGGCATAGACCGGGTATCCGGGCAGCCCGAATTGAGCGTGCACGCTGGACACCGCGACCACATTGCCGCTGCGGCTGCGCAGATCGTCGATGAAGGTGTGCAGGCCGAGGAACAGCGGGGTCAGATTGACCGCGAGGCCGTCATCCCATTCCTGCCTCGTCAATTCGTGCGCCGGGATCGTGGCCTGCCGGGATGCGTTGCTGCACAGAAAGTCCAGTGGTCCATACCACTCGTTCACGCTGTTCCGCAGCTCGATCCAGGAGTCCTCGGATGACACATCGCACCGGACGAATTCGGCTCGATGACCGGCCGCACGGATCTTGGAGGCGACCTCACGCCCACCCGCCTCGGCGATATCGGCGATGACGACCGCGGCGCCATCGGCGGCGAGCCGATGTGCGGTGGCCGCGCCGATGCCGGATGCGCCCCCGGTGACGACCGCGACCCGGTCTGCCAGACGACTCATGCTGTTCCCTTCATCGGTTGATGTCGGCGCCGGTGAGCAGGCCGAGTTCGTGCCGGAACGGCAGACCAGCCCAGTCACCGGGTACGGACACGGCGAATGCGCCGCAGGCGGCGGCCAATTGCAGGCTGTGCCTGGCGGACCCGTTGTCGAGTACGCCGGCGAGATAGCCCGCGACGAATGCGTCGCCCGCACCAACCGGGTCGACACTGCGAATCTCCACTGCAGGCTGCGGGATCAGCTCGCCGTTGTGCAGTGCGAGCGCGCCTTCGGCTCCGAGCTTTATCACGACTTGCGAAGGACCCAGCGCAGCAAGGGATTCCGCCATCCCCGCGGGGTTCGCGGCTGGTACCAGGATGGCCGCTTCGTCGGTACCGGCGAAGACGATATCGGCGCGCGACACCAGCTTCGAAAGTTCCACGGCCGCATCTGATTCCGACCACAATGCGCGGCGGTAATTGATGTCGAGAGACACGATCGCCCCGGCATCGACGGCGGCGTCGAGTGCCGTGTGGACTGCGTCCCGGGCGGAGGGGCTCAGTGCCGGGGTGATGCCGGTGAGATGCAGCACCCGTGCGGCGGCGATCCGGTCGGTGTCGATATCGGCGGGCGACAGTCCAGAGCCCGCGAAACCCTTGCGGTAGTAGGTGACTCGCATGTGGGCGGCGGTTCGTCGCTCGCGCAGGATCAGACCGCTCGGCAGTTCTGGATCGATTCGGCACCGCGAGATGTCGACCTGTTCGGCGCGCAGTCGGTCGAGCACCATCGTGCCGACGGCATCGGCACCGACGCTGCCCACCCATGCGCTCTCGTGACCCAGCCTGCGGACGCCGATGGCGACCGTCGCTTCCGCGCCCGCGAAATCCATCCGCATTGCCGCACCGGGAGCCAATGGACCGGGGTCAGTGGCGGCTACGACACCGAGTGCTTCGCCCAGAGTTATCAATCCGCCTGTCATGGCCGCGGCCTTCGCGTGCTCACGGCCGCATGCGGATTCCGCGAATCAGCGCTGATAGCGGCGTATTTCACACGAATCGCCTCCCGCCCGTGCATCCGGGAAGCGGCAGCGCGCTCAGGTATCCGGTTCGGCCGTCACCATGGCGAGGTCGACCTCGCAGAAGACCCACTGCACGACGATTTCGCCCGATTGGTCGATCTTGATTCTGCAGAACACCGCTTACTTCTTCCGTACGCAGAGCGTGTTCGAACTCCCACGAAACAGCCCTCATAGCAATGCCTTCCGCACCACGGATACACGCTCGCGCAGCGCATCCAAATCACCCCCGACGCACGCATCACCGACGAGCGGCGACCCCATGCCGAGCGCCTTGGCCCCCGCATCCAAATACGCTCTGGCATCGGCGAGCCCGATACCGCCCGTCGGCACCAGCGGGATCTCGTTCAGCGGACCCCGAATCGCCTTCAGATAGCCGGGACCGCCGACCGAGGCCGGAAAAACCTTCACCATGGTCGCGCCCGCCTGCCACGCACTGTGGATCTCGGTGGGGGTGAACGCGCCGCAGATCACCGGGACACCCAGGCGGCGGCCCTCCGCGATCACCTCGGGGCATACCGTCGGGGTGATCAGATATGCCGCGCCCGCATCCACGGCACGTGCGGCATCGACGGCGGTGAGCACCGTGCCCGCACCGACCGGGTGGGCCGATCCGGCGCAATCGCGCAATGCGTCAAGTGCTCCCGGCGAGTTGAGCGTGAACTCCACCGCCGTGATGCCCGACTCGTGCAATACGGCGGCCACTTCGGCGAACCGAGCGGCCGTCGGGGCGCGCAGGATTGCGATTACCGGCGGATCCAGGATCAGGCCGTGGTCGGTCATGGGTTGCTCACCAATCTCGCATCGGAGTAGGTATTCGTCGGTAGACCGGTCACACCCGGCCTACAGGTGAACAGCCGCCCGGCATCCGGATCGGCGGAACCTTCCGCGGCCGTGGTTATTACGAGGACATCCAGGTCCGGACCTGCAAAGGCGCAACTGGAGACCTGCGCCGGGCCGACATCGATCACCGCATGCGGCCGACCCGATGGATCGAATGCCCGGACCTGCCCGGCACCCCACACCGCGACCCAGACGAAACCCCGTGCGTCCACGGTCAACCCATCGGGCAGGCCGTCCGGGAATTCCGCGAAGGTGCGCCCACCGCTGAACGTGCCGGTGGCCGAGTCGTAGTCGAATGCCTCGACTCGATGTGTCGGGCTGTCCGCGTAGTACACAGTGGCACCGTCCGGACTCCAGCCGAGCCCGTTGGAGATCGTCACCTGCTGCCGCACGGTGCTCAGCTCGCCATCGGGATCGAGTCGATAAAGCGCTGCGGTGCCCTGGATTTCGTCTTCCGACATGGTCCCGGCAAACAGTCTCCCCCACGGGTCTGCCTTGGCATCGTTCATGCGCCGCCGAACCCCGTCATCGGGCAGCGATAGCGCCGCCACCTCGGTCATTGTGCCGTCGGCGATATGCAGGAAGGTGTCGACGGCAGTCGCGATCAGCCCGCCCGATGCGCACGGCACCACCGCGCTGACCCGCTTCCCCACCGCCACGGTGGACCGCTGCACGAGGTCGCCGTCACGCAGTGTCGCGCGGTGGATACGGCCCGCCGGAATGTCCACCCACAGCACCTGATCGGTGCGGTCATCCCAGACCGGCCCCTCGCACAACCTGCCCGGTCTCGGCGAGCACCGGTCGGCTTTCAGTTCGATCATCATTCGCTCCTGACGGGTGCTAGGTCGGCAATCCGACCGCACGTTCCCCGCTGCGTCGCTGCTGAATAACAACCGCCGCCACCAGCAACGACCCCTGAGCGACGTTCTGCCAGAACGTATTCACACCAACAACGTTCAGCCCGTTGTCCAGCGCACCGAGCAGTACGACGGCCAGCAGCGTGCCCCCGATCGTGCCCTTACCGCCCTTCAGCGCACACCCACCCAAAGCCGCCGCGGTAATCGCCTTCAGCTCGAGCCCCTCACTACCCGAGACCGGCTGCCCGGAGCCGGTCCGCGCGGTCAGGATGATCCCGGCGATCGCCGCCACCGCACCCGCGAGCACGAACACCGCGATCAGGTACTTGTTGATATTGATGCCGGAAAGCCTTGCGGCCGTGTCATTTCCGCCGATGGCATAGATATTGCGGCCGATATCGGTGTACTTCAGCAGTACATGCATACCGATCGCGACCACCGCGAGGATGACCACCGGCACCGGCAGACCCAGGATCTTGCCGCGAGCGATGAAGATGAACACATCGTCGCCCAGCACGAAACCCTGTGCCTTACCGCCGGATATCAACTGCGCGACGCCCTTGAACGCCGCCAGGGTGGCCAGTGTCGCGATCACCGGATTGACGCGTCCGTAGACGATGATCAACCCGTTGATCGCCCCGAGCACCAGCCCGACACCGATCGCGGCCAGAATGCCCAACCAGGCATTGCCCGAGGTCGCGGTGAAGGCCATCGCGCTGATCACCGAGGCGACTCCGGCCTGCGAGCCGACCGAAATATCGAGCGCACCACAGATGATCACGACCGTCTGGACCACGGCGAGCAGACCGAAAACCGTTACCGCTTCACCGATTCCGGCCAGGTTCGCCGGATCCAGATAGCCGTCGTTGAGCCAGGCGAAGATCGCGACGATCACCGCCAGTGCGCCGATGAGGCTGAGGTTGCCGGTGCCGATCGCCTGCACCAGACGACGGGCGGCTGCACCGGGAGCCAACACCGAGGGCGCGGCGGTCTTCACTGGAATCGAAAGTTGTTGGTCTGTCATGGGTTTCCTCGCGATGTATGCGACAGGTCGGCGGCCATGGCCAGCGCGAGAATCGCCTCTTCGCTGGCCTCTTCGCGGTCCAGTTCGCCGGTGACCCGGCCGTGCTGCATGACCACGATGCGGTCGGCCAGGCCGAGCACTTCGGGTAGCTCCGAGGAGATCACCAACACCGCGACACCGGATTCGGCCAGTTCCTCGATGATGTGGTAGATCTCGATTTTGGCGCCGACATCGACGCCACGGGTGGGCTCATCCAGGATGAGCACCTTGGGTTTGCGGGCGAGCCAGCGCGCCAGCACCACCTTCTGCTGATTGCCGCCGGAAAGCTTGCGTACTTCCTGCTCGATGGAAGGTGTTCGTACCCTGAGTGATTCGACGTACTGACGAGCAAGTCGCCGCTCCTCGCCGCCCCGGACGAACCGCAGCCGTCGTAAGCGGTCGAGCATCGCGAGCGAAATATTGTCGCGCACACCGCGATGCAGCAGCAGGGCTTGCGCCTTGCGCTCCTCGGGCGCGTACCCCATCCCGGCCCGCACCGCGTCCCGCGGTTGCCGCAGACGCAGCTTCTTCCCGTCCACCCGCACCTCGCCGGAGCGGATCGGCAGATCACCGGCCAGCGCACCGGCCAGTTCCGAGCGACCCGCGCCGACCAGCCCGGCCAGCGCCACCACCTCACCGGCGCGCACCTGCAGACTGACGTCCGTTACGTCGTCGGTGGTCACCGCATCCGCGTCGAGCACCACCCGGCCCGGCGTATTGTGCTTGCGCGCGAATAACGTCGACAGATCCCGGCCGACCATCATCCGCACGATCTCGCGATCGGTGGTGTCGGCGGTCGCGCGTTCACCGACGAGCGCGCCATCGCGCAGCACCGCGACCCGATCGGCCAGCCGGAAGATCTCCCGCATCCGATGCGACACATAGATCACCGCGAGGCCCTGCTCGCGCAATCGACCGATCAGCGCGAACAGCGATTCGGTCTCATGGTCCGACAGCGACGAGGTCGGCTCGTCGAAGGCGATCACCTTGGCATCGGTGGTCAACGCGCGCATGATCTCCACCAATTGCCGTTGCGCCGCAGTGAGTTTCGATCCGATGGTGTCCGGGTCGAGGTCGCGGTCGAAGCCGAGTCGGGTGAGGTCGGCGCGCATCCGTTCGCGCAGGGCGGCCCGATCGAGCAGTCGGCCCGAGCGCCGCGGCAACGATCCGAGATAGACGTTCTCGGCGACGGAAACGTGCGGCACGATCTCCGGCTCCTGGCCGATCACCCGGATTCCGGCCGACCGCGCGTCGGCGGGGGTGGCCAGCTCGAGTCGCACACCATCCAACTCGAGCCGGCCACCGTCCGGGCGGTGATCGCCACCGAGGATGCGGATCAGGGTGGACTTACCCGCCCCGTTCTCACCCATCAGGGCGGTCACCGCGCCAGCGGGAAAATCCAGGCTCACTTCGCGCAGGGCCGGCACCCCGGCGAAGCTCTTGCTCAGCCCGGATACCCGCAGTCCGGTCAGCTGCATGTGACGCCCGCCTGCTGCCAGTTGGTCGAATCGACCATCTTGGTCGGCGCGTAGGCTTCGGGCGGCATCTGCTTGCCGTTCTTCAGGTAGTCGTAGATCGTCTGAACCGACAGTGCGCCAACGTCTTTGCCATTGATGAACAGTGCCGCCTTGAAGCCGGTCGGCTTGCCGCCGCGCCATTCCTTGCAGGCCAGGTAGGCGCCGAGGCCGACACCGAGCACATTGTCGGCGGAGTATCCGGCGTTCTGGATCGCCGCGACGCCGCCGCTGACGTTCTCGTCGTTGCAGCCCATGACAATCCAGTTCTTCACCGACCGATTGCCCGACACCGTCGCCGAGATCTTGTTCTGCGCGTCCGACGGAGTGTTGTCGGTGCCGACCTCGATCACCTTGACGTCCACACCGGTGGCATCCTTGAAGGCCTTCTGGTTGGCCTTGACCCGGTCGGTGCACACGGTCACGTCCTGTTTCCAGGCGTCGATGATCGCGGTCTCCTCCGGCTTCCATCCGGCCTTCTTGAAGTCCTGACCGGCGCGGGTACCGACCTCGGTGCCCATTTGAGTGCCGCTGAAGCCGACCCGTGGCACCAGATTGTCCTTCGCGCAGGACGTCGGATCCGGCCCGTTCGTGCAGACCTGATCATCGGAGGTCAGCAGCGCGACACCACCGGCCTTCGCGAGCTGGGCGACCTGCGGGCCAACCGAAGGATCGGGTACCACGACGATCACGCCGCTGGCCTTCTGGTTCACCGCGTTCTGCACCTCGGTGACCGCCTTGTTCGCGTCATTGCCGAGGTTCACCACCTTCAGATCGATGCCCAGTTCCTTGGCCTTGGCCTTCGCGCCTTCGGCCTCGCCGATGAAGTACTCCTGATCACCCTGCTTCTGGGCGTAGACCAGGCTGATCGCGCCGGTGGCGTGCTGCGGTCCGGTCGCCTGCGAATCGTCTTTGCCCGATGAACAGGCCGACGCGGCCAGTGCGAGCGATACCCCGCAGAAAACGGCTCTGGTCCAACGGCTTCGGCGGGTCCAGGACATGGGTGCTCCTCTGATGCTGCGCCGGGCACTCGGCGTCTTGTAGTGACCTGGGTTACAGTAGGACTTCGGCTAACCGTTGTAAATAGTGTTGTCAGAACTGCTCGGGTAGCGTCTGCGAATATCAATCGGAAGGAGATGGCCCGACCGTGTACCAGCTGACCGCGCGCGATATCCGACGCCGGAATCGGTTCTATGTACTGCAGGCGGTCTACGCCGCCGAGGGCCACACCAGCCGTCAGGAGATCGCCCGCGCCACCGGGCTCTCGTTCGCGACGGTGGGCAATTTGCTCGCCGAACTACTCGATGTGGGGGTGCTCGCCGAACTCGGCTACGACGCACCCGGCATCGGGCGGCCGCGCGCACAGCTGGCGATCAATCCGGCGCGCGGCACCCTGGTCGGGGTCGATATCGCCGAAACCAGCATTCATTTCGACCTTTTCGACCTGGCGATGACGGTGCTGCGGTCGGTGGAGATTCCGGTCGACCCGGCGGCCACCCGGCCCGAGGATGTCACCGAGCTGATCGTTCGCGGCATCGGCGAGCTGACCGCAGACGATGCGGAGCGGGTACTCGGCGTCGGGTTGAGCGTGCCGGGACTGGTGGAACCCGAGGGCGGCGTTTCGGTGTTCTCGCCGTACTGGGACTGGCACGACGTGTCGTTGAAATCGCTGCTGCAACCGCGGGTGCCGCATCCGCTGTATCTCGACAATCCGCTGAAAGCCAGTACGGCAGCGCATCTTTGGTTCGGCGCGGGGCGGGATGTGGACGATCTGATCGTGGTCACGCTGCGCGCCGGAGTCGGCATCGGCGTCGTCATCGATGGCGCGCTCTATCGCGGCGTGACCAACAGTGCGGGCGAATGGGGCCACACCAACCTGGTCATCGACGGACGCGAATGCCGCTGCGGGCGGCACGGCTGCGTCGAGGCCTATGTGAGCGCGCGCGGCATCGTGCAGACCCTGCGCGAAATCGCCCCGGACAGCCCGCTACTCGCGGCCGACGATGCCGCCACCATCGCGGCCATAGGCGCCGCCGACGACCCCATCGCGAGCGAGGTCATCGAAAAGACCGGCAATTACCTGGGTGTCGCCGTCGCGAACCTGGTGAACCTCTTCAACCCCCGCACCATGGTCTTCGGCGACCTCGTCGCGAACGTCCTCGGCGACCGCCTCCTCGACGCAACCCGCCGCGTGGCCGCCCACCACGCCATGTCCGACCCCTTCGCCACGGTAACCCTGCAACTGTGCACCCTCCCCCACAACCCCGTCAGCCTCGGCGCCGCCACCTTCGCCCTCGAAGGCTTCCTCGCCGACCGCGAAACCTTCGGCTCCATAGCCGCCCGCCGCGCCATCCGCTCCACCACCTAGCTCGTTGGCGCGAGTTCGCGGCGATCCTGGTCGAGCGCCGCGAAGCGGCCCGCCGCCGTCGAGGCAAGGTGACTATGGCGTAATGCCGTCGAATTGCATGACCCAGTAAGGGTTGTTCGTGGTGGTGTTCCATTGCGAGACATACAGGGTCACATCGGTGGGCGAGGCGGAGCGGGGGTGGATGTAGCCGCCGTAAAGCTGGGGGAAGGAGCGGACCCAGAACTGCCACCATGGGACGGCACCCTGGATCTGCGGTCTCGGGGCGGTCCACACCCGGTCGATTGCCGGTGCGGTGCGGGTGGAGATGCAGTAGCCGCCGACGTCGAAGTAGGACATGACCCACGTTCCGGCAATGTTTTTCACACTCAACTCCCCGATGGGCCCCGCCCCCGCGAACAACGGGGTGGGTGTCGGGTTGCCCCACTGCCAGGTCGAGCCGTTGTAGCCCCAATACTCGTAGTCGGCGCGGGCGGCGATCTGCCGCCACGGCACGCGCATCAGGATCGGTCCGTTCCGATTGTGGATGCGCCCCCATTCCTTGGATACGACATATAGGTAGCCGTCGCCGTTGTTGTTCCCGATGCCGGCGAAGGACTGCATCATGAACGGGCTCCAGCCGGCGTAGCCGTCGCTGCCGTCGTTGGGCCACACGGTCGCGTAATCCGTCCACGTGGCGGCGTCGTCGTCGGAGTAAGCGAGCCCGCAGAACAGCGCACCGTACCGGTCGTTGGAGGCCTTCCAGTCGTGAACGCTGGTGTAGGTCAACCATGTTCGCCCGTTCGGGTCGACGAAGGCGTCATTGGGAATCCGGGTGACCTCGAACCCGTAGCCGTTGTCGGCGTCGTGGGTGTAGGTGACGGCCTGTCTGGCCTGCGCCCCGCCGGGGGTTGCGGTGAAGGTGGTGGTGGCATCCGGAAGGTTGGAGCTGAACAGCAGGATCGGCGAGCCCAGCCACGTGCCGGAGCCTTGGCTGTCACCTGTGAAAGTGTCGCCGAAGACGAATCCGGACCGGCCCGGCTGGAAATGGCTCCGGTCATATGGGATCCCGAGGTCGGCGCCACCCACCCCGAACTGCTTCGCCGTACTTCCGGCGTACCCGGTGATCGCGGTGCCCCAATGGTTCGACATAGGTTCTCGATTCGGGCTCAGGCGGCAGCGGCGAGGACGAATCGGGTCCACGCCGCGGCTCGGTTGGCGTTCTCGGTCCAGACCTGCCGAGTGGTGAGGTCGATGGCGTAGACACAGCCCTCGCGGGCCCCGCCGTCGAAGGTGGCGAACCAGGCGGTCGGTCCGGCTTGCGATGTGCCGCAGGCGGGTACGACGGCGAATACCCCTGCCGGGAACGTGATCTCGGCGACGGTGGCAGCGGTGAGGGCAGCCAGGGTGCCGCCCGCAGCGGCGGCAGTCGCCGCCGCCTGTACCTGTGGCACGCAATCGGTGATCACGAAAAAGCGGCCGTTCGTGCTGGCGATTGTCGGCATGCGAATACTCCCTCGAGGGACTATCGGATGGGTGGCTGGAAGCCGTCGATATCGAGCTTCTGTCCGATTGCCGCGATCGCGTCGACGAGGGACCAGCCGCCGAGTTGCGGCCAGCCGCTGCCTTGTACACCGCGCATCTGAATCCACTCGTCGCGGATGCGGCCGTCGAGGTCACGCGGCAGCGGGACCTGGGTCGGCCCCGGCGGCGGCCCGAACCCGGGCAGCCCGAGAGTCTGCCCCACGGTGGCGACCCCGTCGACGAGGGTGTGACCGGCCAACTGCGGCCAGCCGTTGCCGCCGATACCCATGAATTGAATCCACATATCGGTCACCGGATCCGGCGCGACGACTCCGACACCGACCTGATTGGCGAAGTCCTCCGGCGAGAATCCGTCGGCGGAGTTCATATCGCAGTTCCCGAAGGGCGAGGCGCCCTCGGGCAGGCCACCGCCATATCCCTGGCCGTCGGTGTACTGATGTGCGATCTGACCGGGCAGATCGGGGTTGCTGCCGTAGCCGGCGCCGATCATATTGAGCCCATCCGGGCGCACCGGCCACATGCTGTCGAAATCGGGCCGGTTCGCATAGCCGATGACCCGACGGGTGGAGCCCAACCAGTCGGCCAGCCGCCAATAGGCGCGGTTGATCCCGTCGGACTGGTCCCCGCCGGGATTGCCACCCGATTCCACATCGATCATGGAGATCATCTTCGGATGCGGACCGCCCGCCTGGCCGACCATGCTCCGGTGGGTGTCCACGGTGTCGAGCCAGTTCGGCCGCCAATAGAAATAGACGATGAAGCAGGCTATTCGCCCGGCGTCCGCGGCTCGAGCAGCCCAGGCATAGTTCGTGTAGAAGTTGTGGTCCCGGTAGGTCCCGTCGTTGGAACGGCACGAAAAGATCTGATACGGATAGGAATCATCGACCGGAACTTGGAACTCGGACACATCGGCGAAAAGGGAATCAACCATAATCCCCTCCAAGAGGTCGACCGGCCCTCGAACGGACCGGATCTGGGTGGTTGCTACCAATTCTCCAGGGCCGCAGCCGGTCACGTCATCGATAACGTACTTCTCGTGACCACGTCGTAATCGGTGACGCCGCAACAAAACCCGTCGCCGCTCGAGCTACTGGCCACCGGCGCCCGCCACGACGGCGCGGACCCGCAGCTGAGTCGTAGTCAACTGCCCGTTACCGCACGCTGTCGCAGCACGCTCGAGATACGCCGATGCGGTGTTGTCGGGCGGGTAGATCCGCAGCCCCGGCACCGCCACCGGCTGACATTGCTCGGGTGGAATGTTGTGCACGTTGACCGCGAATACGAGCGCCGACGCCTGGCCGCCGGGAACCAACTGGACCGGACCGGACAAGGTGCCCTCGCGCGCGGCGGGCGCACCGACGGGTGCGCTACCGGGACCGGCGGCATAGGAGACACCCGGGAAACCTTCGAGTACACACGGACCGGACCCGTTGTTGGTGAACACGATCGGAAAGGCGACAGTTCCGGCAGCCGCGGTTTCCGGTCCGAGATCGGCCGCCAGATCGGATGTTCGACATTGCGGTACACCGGCATTCGAATCGCGCGCCGGCACCGAGGCGGCCGACGATCCTGAAACCACATCCAGCGCTGGGCCCGCGCTGTTGCTCGTCGTATCCGGCGCCGAGGGTTGGGAACCGCAACCGCTGACGGTCGCGGCCGTAGCCGCAGTGAGCAGCCACCACGCCATCCGCCATCTCCTCACAACAACTCACGGTACTCCGCGCGCGGGCCGATGTGCAGCGGAAACGCAATCACCACAACCGGATACGACACGAACGAAGACCCCGCCCGGGGTGAGGAACCGGACGGGGTCGGGTGTCCCCCAACGAACGCCGTTGGGTTCTTCTTCGCTATCTACTTCGCCGGCGGGAACGGCGGCTGGTTGATAGTGGAGAAGTACTGGATGGCAGCGCCGATGGCCACCGGGGCGATGATCAGGATCTGGCCCGCGAGGGTGCCGAGGGCGCCGATCGCGACGATGCCGCCGAGGCAGCCGACGGCGGCGGCCGGGATGAAGGCGCCGAAGAGGCCGATGATGGCGGCCGAGGCGACGGTCGCGCCGGCGATACCGCCCAGGACGCAACCGATGGCGCCGCCGCCGATGCCACCGACCAGGGTGCCGAGGGTGGCGCCCATGGTGATGGTGCTGGTCATGCGGGACCAGGCGGCCTGCTCACGGTCGTAGTCGGTCTTCCACGGCGCCTTGTCCTCGAACGGCAGCGCGACCGGCTTGTAGGCTGCGTGCGCGATGTCGAACTGCGGGGTGAGGGTGGCGGAGTGGTCGGCGATATCGGCCACGATCGGGAATTCGAAGTCGTCGACGCGGAACTTCAGCGGCATGCCGGTGAGCACGGTGCCGTTGCTCGCCTTGATCTTGAAGACGTTGTCCTCGATGACCATGGAGCCGCCATCGGTCTTGACAATGGACTGGGTGTCGGTGGCGTAGGCCGTGAATCCGACCGCTTCGTCACTTTCGGGCTGGGCGCCGGCGGTACCGGCGGCGATGCCGACTGCGGCGACCAATCCGGCGGCCACCGCAACGATTTTCCTCATCCTTACTTCTTTCCTCTCGATTTTTCGGGGAGGTCGGGCGCGCGAACGCGCCGCATGCCGGTCGCCGATAGCGCCGACAGCTCAGGGTTCGCCGGTCACAGGTCGAGGACGAGCACGTCCGATCTGGCCCGCGAAACGCACAGCATCATGGTGTTGCCGCAGGCCTGCTCTTCGGCGGTGAGCACCGAATCGCGGTGGTCGATTTCGCCTGCGAGCACGGCGGTTTCGCAACTGCCGCAGGTGCCTTCGCGGCAGGAGGTGATGATGCCGATACCGGCGGCGTCGAGCACGTCGGCAATGGACTCGTCCGCGCCGATGTGGAAAGTTGTTCCACTGCTTGCCAATTGGACCTGAAACGACCCCCGCGGCGCGGTAACCGTTCGCGGCACGAAACGTTCTACGAAAACAGCCGAATCGCGCAGAGCTCCTTCGGTTTCCACGGCCACGAGCAGTGGTTCGGGTCCGCAGCAGTAGATCGCGGAATCAGGGCGTTCGGCGAGGATGTCGGCGATCGGGAGCAGTCCGTGCTCGTCCTGCGGCAGCAGTCGTGCCTGCGGGTGGCGAACGATCTCCTCGGCGAAGGCCATATGCGCCAGGGTCCGTCCGCCGTAGTACAGCTCCCACTCAGCGCCGGCGGCCTGCGCGGCGGCCACCATCGGCAGGATCGGCGTGATTCCGATACCACCCGCGATGAACACGTAACTTGCCCGCTCGACGAGCTCGAAATTGTTGCGGGGAGCTGAAATACGCAACTCCGCGTCCACCAGCGCCGTCCGGTACAGATATTCGGACCCGCCGCGCCCGTCGGGCTCGCGCAGTATCGCGATCCGCCAGTGCAGCCGATCCGCGGGATCACCGCAGAGCGAGTACTGCCGCACCCCCGCGACGCCGACCGCCACGTCGATGTGCGCGCCCGGCTCCCACGACGGCAGCTGACCGCCCGCAACCGGGGTCAGCTCGAGTGAGAACACACCCTCGGCCTCGTCACGGCGGGCCGACACCCGTACCGGAATGTCCGTCATCTGGTCCCCTCGGCTATCTCGTCTTCGCGACTACCGTCGCCGAGAGACCGCCGCTGCGCACCGGACGAATGCGCAGTCGATTCGCACAATCGACGTTGACTATCGACCCGACTCAGACGCCGCCCGCCCACCGAAACTGACGCCATGACCACTGTGGCGCATTTGGTGGACAAGACCACCCAGTTCATACGTGACCAGGTAATTCCGGTGGAACGCGAGGTCGTTGTCGACGGGCGCGTAATGGACGACGCGCTGCGGCTCGAATTACAGAAGAAGGCGAAAGAGGCGGGCGTATTCGGCCCGCTGTCCGCCCCAGAGTACGGCGGACTCGGCCTGGACACCCGGGCCCAGGCGCGGGTGCTGGAAGCAGCCGGAGCCAGCCTGCTCGGCCCTATCGCGGTGAACGCCTGGGCGCCCGATGACGGAAACATCCACCTGCTCGCCCACGTGGCCGATGCCGAACAGCAGCAGCGCTATCTCGCGCCGCTGGCCGCCGGTGAGGTGCGTTCGGCCATTGCGATGACCGAACCTGCCCCCGGCGCGGGATCCGATCCCGGCATGCTGCAGACCGTCGCCGAGGAGACCGACGACGGCTGGATCATCAACGGCGCCAAGCATTTCACCACCGGCGCGCAGGGTGCCGCGTTCACCATCTGTGTCGCGCAGACCACCGACGGACCCACCATGTTCCTGGTGGACCAGGACAATCCGGGTCTCAAGGTCGGACGCCGGATGCCGACGCTCGACCATTCCAGTGCGCCCGGGGGGCACTGCGAGATCGCCTTCGTCGACTGTGCGGTGCCGGATTCCGCCGTGCTGGGCGCGGTCGGTCAGGGACTGGTGCTGGCCCAAGTCCGGCTCGCGCCGTCACGTCTGGTGTTCTGCATGAACTGGCTCGGGCTGGCCGTGCGCGCGCACCACCTCGCGATCGAACACATCAGCACCCGAAAGTCTTTCGGTGTGCCGATCGCCGATCACGGTCTGGCGCAAGGACTCGTCGCAGACAGCGAGATCGATATCGCCGCGGCCCGTGGCGTGATCCGCACGGCCGCCGAGACCATCGACGAGCAGGGGCCGACATCCTCACAGGCGCGCCACGATGCCTCGATCGCGAAAACATTTGTCTCCGAGGCAGTCTGGCGGGTGCTCGACCGGGCGGTGCAGCTGCACGGCGGACTCGGTGTCTGCGAGGACTATCTGGTCGCCCGATTCCTGGTGGAGGCCAGGGCCTTCCGCATCTATGAGGGTCCGTCCGAGGTGCTGCGCTGGTCCATCGCCCGTCGCGCACTGCGCAATCGCTGAAGGAGACAGAATGACAACGCGTGAAATCGTCGGATTCGCCACCGCCTATCCCGAACTCGATTGCGATGCGGTCGATTACGGATATCTGCGGGCGGTATCGCAGGATATGGTGCCGTTCGGACGACACGTCGGCACGCTGATCACCGAGATCTCGCCGGAGCGCGCGGTCGTGGAGATTCCCGCAGTCGATACCGTGCGCAACCACATGGGCACCGTGCACGCCGGTGCGCTGTTCACCGCCGCCGATATCGGCGGGGGGGGGGCCCCCCCCGGGGGGGGGGCCCCCCGCCCCGCCCCCCCCCCGCGCCCCGGGGGGGGGGGGGGGCCCCCCCGCCCCCCCCCAACCCCCCGCGGGGGGGTACCCGCCCACCCCCCCC